>DATCKU010000114.1:0-11852 GCA_036564245.1 Actinopolymorphaceae bacterium | reverse complement strand
GCGCTACGGCAGCTTCTACGGCCCAGGCGCCTCGGACTCGATCGTCGATCTCGTTCGGAAGCGGCAACTGCCGATCATCGGCGACGGCGCTGGCATCTGGTCGTGGATCCACATCGACGACGCGGCGGAGGCGACCGTCGCCGCCGTCGAGCATGGCAGCCGGGGCATCTACAACATCGTCGACGACGAACCGGCCCCGGTGTCAGACTGGCTGCCATACCTCGCGGACGTGCTCGGAGCCAAGCCGCCCCTGCGGGTTCCGGTCTGGCTGGGTCGACTGGTCGCCGGTGAGGTCGCGGTGCGGTGGATGACGCAGGCTCGAGGCTCGTCGAACGAGAAGGCGAAGCGGGAGCTGGCCTGGCGCCCCGCCTGGTCGACATGGCGGGACGGTTTCCGCGACGGACTACGTGACGACCAGGCTGTCCTCAGCAATGACGCAACGGAGAAACGCGTATGAGCAACGCCAGACCCGCCGAGCCTGTAGAACCTCCGCACTTTCGCCATGAAGCAAGTGGCGCACACCCTGATAGTCGACCTGCGGAGGGCTCCGAAGCAGTTGCTGCATCCGAGACGCTGGTCGAGCTACGCCCGCTGCTCTTCTCCATCGCCTACCGCATGCTCTCCAGCGCGAGCGAGGCCGAAGACGTCATCCAGGAGGCGTTCATTCGCTTCCAACAGGCGCTCCGCGACGGAATGCGCATCGCCTCACCAAAGGCGTACCTGTCGGCCGTAACCACTCGGCTGTGCATCGACCAGCTTCGCTCAGCACCGAAAAGGCGTGAGACCTACGTGGGACAGTGGCTACCGGAACCGTTGCTCACCGATTCCGACGCGGTCGATCCGGCCGCACACGCAGAGCAGGCAGACTCGCTGTCGATGGCATTCCTGCTGGTGCTCGAACGCTTGAGCCCGGTCGAACGCGCCGTGTTCCTCCTGCACGACGTGTTCGGCTACGGCTACGCCGAGATCGCAAGCATCGTTGGCAAGAGCGAGGAGAACTGCCGGCAGCTGGCCACGCGAGCGCGCCGTCATGTCAAGGCGGAAAAGCCACGCTTCGAGGCGTCGCGCGAGCAACGGGACCGGCTAGCCGTGCGTTTCTTCGCCGCCCTCAACGAGGGCGATCTCGACGGTCTGGTTGGCGTGCTCGCCGACGACGTGGTGGTCTACGGAGACGGTGGCGGCAAAGCACCGCAGTGGACCAGGCCGATCGTCGGCGCCGACCGCGTAGCTCGCTTGCTGGTCGGGATAAGTCAGGACCTTCGCCAGCTCAACATCACGATCGAGCTGCATCAGGTGAACGGCCAGCCTGGCGCCGTACTGCGGGCGCCCGATGGCAAGCTGGTCAGTGTCTTCTCCCTCGACATCGCTGATGGAGTTGTGCAGACCATCCGATCGGTGATCAATCCTGACAAGCTGCAGCACATCGGCGAGGTCGCCGACGCCAACGCGATGGCCCAAGAGCGTCGCGAGATTCGACGGCGCGAGAGGACAGCCCGTCTCTGATCAGCCCCACGCTCCGGACGTAGGGGCTCTTTCCACAGCTTTGTTCACGTGGTCGTCTCGGCTAGAGATCCACTACCATGTCGTCCGGCCGGGCTGTCTGGGGACAAGGGGGATGACGTGTCCGGGAAGGTGTTCGACCCTGCCGCGATGCGGGATATGGCGGACAGGCTGGAGCAGGCGTCCGCCAAATTCGACGCCACTGGAACGAAGATCCCCGACAGTGTCGATGCCGGACCGTTCGCACCGCTGGTACAAGGACTCATCGAGTCGGTGGCAGCCAACAACGCGGCGCTGGTAATCCGTCTCGCGGCGGCGGCCGATCAAGTCCGCAAGGCTGCAGACCGGTACGAAGCCACCGAAGAAGCGAACGCGGACGTGCTCCGCAAGAAGGGTGACCTAGAGAACCTGCTCCTTGGCGGGCTCGAACTGGCCGATGGATCAGCCTCGTCTGACGACCAAGGAACCGGGCGGTAGATGGCCACCCTCACCGGTGACCCGGAGAGCCTGCGTACGCTTGCGCGCTGGCTACGTACAGACGTGGCGGAGGATCTGGCCGAGACGGCACATCTGATCCGCCGCATCCAAGACAGCTCACTCGACATCTGGAACGATCCGCCAGGCATGGCCTTCCACTTGAACCTCGGCGGTGGAATCGCGGCCATACGAAACCTCACGAGCAAGGTCGAGGCGCTTGCCGACCAGTTGGATCGTACGGCCGACGATCTCGCCGAGGCGCAAAGGTTGATGGACCGTGCCATCCAGGTCGCTCTCGATGCCCATCTGAGGGTCGAGGACGGGTGGGTGTATGCGCCATCGCGAAACGACGTCATCCGCCAGGGCATGCCTGCCTACGACTCGGCATCCGTTGACGCCATCTACCAGCGGCGACTTTCGACGTATCGACAGGTAGTCGAGCTTGTTGAACGTGCCGCCCGACTGGTGCTCGACCGGCTCGGAAAGCTCAAGGTCACCTTAGAGGTCGACTGGGACAGCCTCTACTTCACCAGCGCCGACATTGCGGCAGGCGAGACAGCGCTGCTTGCAGGGTGGTTCGAGCGAAGTTATCTCAGCGAGGCCGAACGTCGCCTCGCCTCGAGCCGCGACTGGCTGGCGCAGTCGAACAAGTTCGAGCGGGACTCCGTACTGGAGAAGTTCTTCAGAAACGAGGCGGCGCGCCAGCGCTGGGCCGCCGTTGGCGCACAGACGTCCGCCGCGAGCTGGGGCTGGGTAGCACGCGTGCTGCGTGGGGCAGGGCCGGTCCTCTTCGTCGCGGGTGTGACGTATGACATCGTCTTCAACCACACTCCAATCGACAAAGCAATCTTTGTCGGCGGCGTCTCCGCTGGAGGGGGGTTGCTCATAGCGGCGGGGGTGACAGCCGCCGGGCTAGGGGGATGGCCTGCGGTCATTATTGGAGCTGTCGGGGCAGCAGCCTCTGGAGCCCTTGCTGACTATGGTTACGATGTTGCGACCCAGAAGCCTGCGCGAGAGCGGCTCTTTGGAAAATAAGGCTTGGCTCGACCAACAGGAGCATCAATATGTGGCATCGCAGTAGGAGTTCGCGGAGCCAAGTCCATATAGTCTGGCCCCAAGTCTGGGAGTCGCTCGTCCGAAAACGCCGTAGGGCTGCCGTAACCATTATTCCGGCGTTAGTCGTGCTCTTAGTCGCCTGCGGTGTTTTCCTCATTCGAATCGATGAAGCGCCGACCGGCTACCTGGCTTTCGCTTGTCTGCCACTCCTATTGGCTGGTGGCTTCTATGGCCATGCGACAGCAGTGAACTGCCGGGATTTGGAAACCAGTCTTGTATCCTTGGATCACATCAGCGGACCAGAGCCGGATGCAGTGACACTGGCGCAATCGTCGAGAGCGACAGTTGCCTATCGACTCATGGTGGTGGCGGGTGTCCTCGCTGTCGCTTTCTTGATGTTCCTGGCCGATGACATCACACCATACGGAGCCCCAGCAATTCTCGTCGTCAAGCTTGCACCCCTCATGCCACTGCTCGTGGTTGTTCCAGTCGCGACGTTGTTCAGTCGGGTTGTACGCAAGCGGAAGCAACTGGGCCTTGGGCTCAGCCCTCGAGGTGTCTACACCTGGACGTGGTTCGGTTGCTGCTTCTTCGACTGGGAGTGGATCGCAGATGTCCGGGCTATCGAACGACGTCAGCTTCTGATCGAACTCGACGTACATGAGCCGCTGCAGCGACCCTTGAACCCCGAAGAGAACTGGATCGGCCAGGTGGATTTGTTCCGCAGAAGAAGAACCAAGATCCAAGCTGGTTTTCTTGCCGTCAACCCCGCGGCCGCCTTCTACGCGCTCTGCTTCTACCACCGCCACCCGGAGCTCCGCCACGAGCTCGGCACACAGGCCGGGGTGGATCGCATCCGCGGGCTCGACTTCCCAGACGTCTACGACGAAGTACGTCGCTACGGCGACGTCAAGGCCACACCGAGGACGGCCTAGTATCCCCACAGCAGCGCAAGCTCCTGCCCCTCAGCGCGTGGCCGCGGCCGTCGCCTTGGTTTGGTGTTCGCCACGCAGCTGAACCGGTCGAGAGCAGCTCGCCGCCAACCAGAGCAATGCGGTGGTGAATGAGACCCGCTCGCACAAGCCCGCCGGCGCTCCGGGCCAGGTACCGGAGTAGTCCATCCCGGTGAGCACGGCTCCCACGACCCAGCTGAGCGCCACGACAACAGCACAACCGAGGCTGATCCGGGCCCAGCCACACCAGTTGTCGTACGCCCGTAGCCGTCGACCGGCCACGAGGAGCACGGCAGTGAAGCCGGCGAAGACCAGCAGACCGCCGACGTCATGCACAGCTCCGACCCAACTTCGCGCCGCCTCGACACCCGGCGGGTAGCCCTGCCCAGGGTCGGTGGGGAATGCCGCGGTCACGAGCAGGCCGACACCGGGTACCACGAGCCACGCCGCGATCCGACGCCAGGGCCCGGCGGTGCGATCGGTGCCGAGGGCCACGGCGGCGCCAAGCACGGCGAGGGATGCAACAGCGAGGGTGACGATGCCGAGCCAGCCCCGCTCACCGAGGCTGAGGTGGCTGATCTGGTGGCGCCATGGATCGAACCCGCGTCGGGTGGCGCCGTCGACGAGGTAGACGACCTGGACGGCGACGGCCAAGACGCCGGCTAGCCCCCGTGAATACCTGCGCCATCTCCCCTGCAGTCGGAGCACATGCGTGGGCACACGACCGCTGGACACGGTGACCTCCTGAAGACTTGTGACATGCGACACTAAACCTGAAATCGTCAATAGTTGACGTTGTCAGATTCTGATAGCGGAAGGTAACTGTGTCAAGGAGTAAAGGTCCCGCAGGAAGTCGTGCCACGAAGGGCCGGAGCGCCACCCTCGCCGCCCTCGCAGAGGCCGTCCGGCAGGTCACGGCGCGTGGGGTCCTCTACCACCACGCGCTTGCCGAGCGGCTCGGACTCAACGCCTCCGACCTGCAGTGCCTCACGGTGCTGCAGGAGACCGGCCCCGTCCCTGCCGGCGAGCTCGCCGCCCGCACCGCTCTCACCACGGGAGGTGTCACCCGTGTGGTCGACCGCCTCGAACGCGCCGGGCTGGTGGAGCGGAGGCCCGACCCAGCCGACCGCCGCCGTGTCGTCATCGCCGCCGTACCCGATCGTCTGAATGACGTCGCGCAGCTCTACCAGTCCGTCTCCCGCGCATGGACGGAGTTGCTTGCCGACTACGACGACGAGCAGCTGGAGCTTTTCCTCGATCTCTTCACCCGCATGCGCGAGCTGTCCGACAACCAGATCGCCGAGCTCGCGCGGAGTCGGCGCGACGACAAACCCAGCCGTGCAGGTCGGCGTGGTGCCCCGCCCAGCAGCAGCTGACCGCTTCGTGCGGTCCACGGGACGCGAAACCACATTGTCGTCTTGCCCAGCTTGCCCCTACGGTGCAGTGCGTGTACTCGCGATCGTTGACGGTTGTCGCCCGGTAGGAATGCTCCGTCGGTCTGCTCGACGACCTCTCGGCCGAGTAGTTCGGCCCAGAACGCGGCCAGGCGGGCTGGGTCACGTGAGTCGAAGGCTTCTGTCGCTGGTCGTCGAGGCTGTCGCTGGTCAGGTGAAGGTGCATGCGGTCGCGTCCCACCTTCTCCGTCCGGCTGGAGACGAAGCGGAGACTGAGAACTGTGGAGAGGGCGTTGCAGCTCGGCGCCCGCCACCTCGATGTCGGGCAGCGACCCGAGGACGGGGCACGTCGTGCTGGCCGACCCCGAAGGCTACGAATTGTGCGTGATCGAGCCGGGCAATGCGTACCTCGCTGGATGCGGCTTCCTTGGCGAGCTCGCCTGTGATGGCACGCGGGACGTCGGCCTCTTCTGGAGCAGAGCGTTGGAGTGGCCGCTGGTATGGGACCAGAACCAGGAGACCGCAATCCAGTCGCCGAACGGTGGTACCAAGGTTGCGTGGGGAGGCCCGCCCGTAGCCGCGAAGCTCGGGAGGAATCGACAGCGCTTCGAGCTCCTTGCACATGACGGTGACCTGGACGCCGAGGTCGACCGGCTGATCGCCCTCGGCGCCGCCCGACTCGAGACCAGCACGGACGGCGGGATCGAGCTGGCCGATCCGGATGGCAACGAGTTCTGCGTGAGGACGAGCTAGACACGCAGTGCGGCGTACCGAGGAGCAGCTCGTCAAGGCGGCTGGCGGTGGCATGTCCTCGCCGACCCCGACGGGAACGAGTTCTGCGTGCTCGAGCGCTACGAAGGCACTGGCAACCCAACCGGCTGAGCCGACATGAGCGCGCAGAAGCCATCAGTCCTCGAGGAGAGTGGCGATGCGGCGCGAGGCCGCACGATCCTTCAGCAGTTCGGCGAACACGTCACGGAGGGCGTCACCTTCTTCGTCGGCGGCTTCCAGAACGTTCTGCACGCGGGTGTGGGCGAGTGCCCGCGCGGCAGCGGGACGCCGCCGTCTCTCGTAGCTGTCGAGCAACGCCTCGTCGACATCGGCCTCGTCGCGAAGAGCCGATGCCAGCACTTCGGCGAGAACGATCGCGTCGGTCAGGCCGACGTTGAGTGCCGAGCCTCCAGCGCTGAAGACATGCGCGGCATCGCCAGCAAGAAAGACGCGGCCGACGCGGTAGCGCTCGGCCTGCCTGCTGTTGCCGACGACGCTGCGGGCTGCGTACACCGCGGTGAACGGGAGGTCAGCGCCGAGGACCCGGCGCAGGCTGTCCCGCAGCTCGGCTTCGCTGAGCTCCTCGGTGGGTTCGGCATCGCCGCGCTCTTCGTGCGAGCTCACGATGTAGAGGTCGGGTGGTGCCGAGTGGTCGAGCCCATCCGCCGGAGCGATCGTGACCGATCCTCGCTCGGTGACGTTCGGCAGGAACAGCGCGAGGCTTCCGATGCCGGGTACGACGATCCCCCGCCTCTCGCGGGTCACCGCACCCGCGGGGAACGTGACGCGGGCGATTCGCGAGATGGTCGTGCTTGTCAACCCTGGAAACCCGATGCCGAGCTGCTTGCGGACGAAGCTGTGCGCGCCGTCGCAGCCGACGAGGTAGCGCGCGCGTAGCTCGACCTGACCATCTGGGGCTTGTGCGCACACCGTTACCCCGCTGCCGTCCTGCTCGAACGCGCGAACCTCGTATCCCCGCCGAATCGCGGCGTCGTGGTCGATGGCGCGCCTTTCCAGCAACTCCTCGAGCCGGGCCTGCGGAATCGGCAGTACGTGTAATGGGCTGCGGACCAGGCCGAGCCGGAGTGTGAAGGGTCCGTAGCGGAACAGCGGCGGCCGTACCACGCGCAACCCGGTCCCCCGCAGCAGACCGCGGCGGCGGAGCTCAACCGCCGCGCGACCCATGACGCCGTTCGCCTTCGGCATCTCGGCTGGATGCAGAGCACGTTCCAACACGACGGGGCGGAACCCTGCGGCGGCGAGATCGCCGGCTAGCAGCAGTCCCACAGGTCCCGCACCGACCACGATCACATCCTGGACGCCGGTGTCAGTTTGATTTGACATGAGTGTCAGCCTGAATTGACAACCGGCTTCTTGTCAAACCAAACTGACATGCCATGGACATCGATGTGTCGACCGGATCGGCGCGGGAGGTCGACCCCGCGACCGGGCTGCGTGCCGTCGTGGCTCTGCACCGCCTGGTGGAGCGAGTGGAGGCGACGTACGTCGCTGCTGCCCGACAGGCCGGATGGTCATGGGAACGGATCGGCGAGGCACTCGGCGTCACCCGTCAGTCGGTCTTCGCCAAGCACGGGAAGCAGGACGGGCGTGTTTGAGCGTTTCGCCCGAGATGCGCGGACGGCGGTATCCCGCGCGATCAGCGAGGCCAGCCGGCGGGGCGACCGCAAGGTCAGCACCGATCACGTGCTCATCAGCGTCCTGCACGATCCCGCGATCGCCCAGCAGATCGGTGCCGGCCCCGAGGAGGCAAGGCAGGCAGCCGACCGCCTCGACCGTCGTGCGCTCGCAGCCATCGGCATCGATGTCGATGCGCTCGGGCCCTTGGAAGCCGGTCCGAAAGCCACCCAGCTGCCGTTCACGCCGGGCACGAAGGCCGTGCTGAAACGGGCGCTCACGTACACAGCCGCCGAGAAGTCACGCCGCATTCAGACGCGACACCTGCTTCTGGCGCTCCTCGAACGCGAACCACCCGACCCCGCCGCAGAGCTTCTTGCCGAGCTGCGAGCCGAGACCACTCGTCGCGACCCGGCCGGCCCGCCACAAGCGACGACCGGCCCGTGAACACGAAGGCGGCGCCGCCAACACGTCAGCGCCGCCGTTGGCCGGGACGAGCCCTTAGCCCTCCGGATAGAAGAGAAAGAGCGTGCAGCCGGTCGTCGTCGAGGGCACGTGCCACGACCCAGCCGGGGCGTGCAAGAACGTCCCGGCCGGATAGTCCTTCGCGCCGTCGTTGAACGTTCCGCTGAGGACGTAGACCTCCTCCGGGCCTGGCTCGTGAACGTCGCGGTGCGGCCACGATGTGCCCGGATCCATTTCCAGCACGTGAGCGTGCGCGCCGTTCGGACCTTCCCACAGGGTGCGTAGCCGAATTCCGGGGAAGAGCTCGCGGACGGAGGACTCCGCAACGGAGGCTGCGGTATAGCCCGGCTGGGTGAGGATCTCGGGATTCATGTCGTTCACGGTGTCACCCCCGGTCCCGGATGCGACAGAGTCCACAAAGACACTGTGGGGTACTTTCTTGCCATGCATCGGGTCGTGGCGCTGGTCCGGCCGGTGCAGTCGACGTTCGAGCTCGGCTGCGCCGCCGAGGTCTTCGGTACGCCGCGACCTGGGGTGCCGCAGTACTACGAGTTCGACGTATGCACCGAGACGCCCGGCCCGGTGCCGACGACCGCCGGCTACACGATGTCCGTTCCCCTGGGCCTGTCAGCGCTGGCGTCCGCGGACACGGTGATCATTCCCGGCTGGCTGCCGGTTGAGGCGCCGCTCTCCCCCGCCGTGCGCCGCGCGCTGCTCCAGGCACATGCCCGCGGAGCTCGGTTGGTCACCATCTGCTCCGGTGTGTTCGCACTAGCCCGCACTGGGCTGCTGGACGGCCGCTCGGCCACCACGCACTGGGCCCGGGCCGAGCAGCTCAGGCGGGAGTTCCCCAAGGTTCGCGTGGAAACCGACAAGCTCTACGTGGACCACGGCGACGTGGCGACCAGCGCCGGGGCCGGCGCCGGCATCGACTTGTGCCTGCACCTCGTCCGCAAGGATCACGGCGCTGCCTATGCCGCCCTTCTCTCGCGGCACATGGTGATGCCACCGCATCGCGACGGCGGCCAGGTGCAGTACGCCCCAACCCCACCGACCACGGACGCGCTGGGCGGCCTCGTCGAATGGGCTGACGCACGCCTCGACACCGTGTCCGTAACCGATCTGGCTGCGTACCTGCGGGTCTCGCCGCGCACGCTGGCCCGGCGCTTTGCCGAGCAGATCGGCATGAGCCCGGGTGCATGGCTACTCAGCCGCAGGATCGCTGCGGCACGCACGCTCCTGGAGGAAACTGATCTTCCGGTGGAAGCCATTGCCGCACGCGTCGGGCTCGGCTCCGCAGTCAACCTCCGCCGTCGCTTCCGCGCCCATGTGGGCACGACCCCGGGCGCCTACCGGCGCGCGTTCCGGCTCTCCTGACGCAGACCATCCGAAAGGGCACACCGTCGTGAGGCGTGTAAAACCAGCGCCCACGTGTAGCCAGACGATGACTCGCTGCCCGCGTGGCCGATTGCACTGAACGCCCAACACAACGGGGAGCCCGGGACATCTGCCCGGACTCCCCGTTGCAGAGCCACGCGTCGTGAGGACACGGGCCTACAGCCGTCGGACAGCCGACCTCCCCGCTCTTAGTCGGCGGATGCGGTAGCGGTCACGTGGTAGACCCGGCCGCCCCAGCCGTCATCGGGGAACGAGTCCGACACCCGCACGTAGGCCGCCTTGTCCGCACCGAGGTACGGCGTCAGGTCGATCACCTGGTCGGCCTTGTTGCTGCCGTCGGTGATCCGCCGCTCCTCTCGCAACACGGTGGTCCACTGCTCGGCGTCCGGGCTCACCTCGACGACGTATTCGTTGTCGATGGTGAGGACGACCTGTGCCGAGGTGGTGTCGGCCGGGAACGGGAACTTGTAGACGAAGTAGCGGTTCCCGTCAGCGAAGCGGTTCTGGACGCCGTTGCTCTGCGAGCCGTCCGGGTCCCACAGCCAGGGCAGCTCATCTGCCGTCCCGGTGTCGAAGTCGACCTCGTGCGCGACCAACACGTCCGACCGGGTGGTGAACGACAGCCCGGGTTCGGCGCTGACGGTAACCGTCACGTCGTGGTGGCCGTCGGCGGCGTTCGCCGGGACCGACACCTCCACCGGGAAGGTGCCGGTCACCGGCTGCGCGCTCCCCTTCGGACGGAGGGTGATCTGCCCGGTCGTCGGCGAGACGGACCAGCCGTCAGGCGCCTCGACCTGCACCCGCACGGTCACCGGTTTCGACGCCGGACCGGTGAGCGACACCCCGATGTCGATCCGAAGCTCGGTCGAGCCAGTGCTGGCAGGCATCACGACTGGCTGCGCGGGCGAGGTGGTCGCCGCAAGAGAGCGCTTCGGCGCCGGCACCGGAATGTCGGCGATCAGGGCGCTGAGCGCACTGGCCTGGGTACGCCAGTCGAAGATGTTCGGGTGCTCAGGGTTGGTGGCACCGGACCACCGGGTCCCCAGTCGATTGGCGGCGTCGCGGTCGCGTTCCCAGATGGTCGCTGCCTGCGTCGCAATGAACTGCCGGTAGCGCTCCTCACCGGTGGTGTCGGCGAGGTCCATCATGTAGCGCAGGAAGATTCCCTTGAACTGCTTGGCATTGTCGTCACAGGTTCGGTCGAGCGCGTCACACGCCTCGGTCAGCACACCGTCGACGGTCAGTCCACCCTCGATGGCGGCGTCGGCGAGTCGGCGTGCCATGTCCAGCAGCTCCGGGTCATCGGTCGCCCGCCACAGCTCGAGCGCCGCACCGATGGCCAAGCCCTGGTTGTACGTCCAGACGGTCTGGCCGTTGTTCTGACAGTCGTCGTTCAAGCCGTCGTTGACGAGGTAGTCCGAGTTGATCATTCCGCTGCCGACGTACCAGTCCCACGCCGCTTTCGACCGGGCCAACCAGCGCTTGTCTCCGGGAAGGCGGTTGTGCAGGGCGGCGGTCAGCCGGATCCACTGGCCGTTGGTCACGGCGTTCTTGTACGTCCGCTCCGCGTTCCACCAGACACCGCCACCGCAGGTGGTGTCCCAGTAGTCGTACGTGAACTCGGCGATCTTGACGGCCATCCGAAGATACTTGCGCTTGCCGGTGAGGTCGTAGGCCTGGACCCAGTTCAACCCCCACCACATGCCGTCGTCGATGGCACGGCTGGTGAAGTTGCCCCACAGCTCGTCGGTGGAGAGCTCCCCCGCCGGGAACTTCCCCTTGTTTCTTTCGAACGTCCGGTCCAGCTGCGGGAGGTAGCGCCGGTCACCGGTGCGCTGCATGTAGTCACCGATCGTCTGCAGGGCGACGGCGGAGTTCCACCAGCTCGAAGGGAACCACGCCTTCACCGGGTCGTACGACGACATCAAGACGTCGGCCGCTACGCGTGCGCGGGCCACAGCGGCCGACCCCTCAGGGGAATCCGGCTTCGGCGGCTTGGCGTGGGCGGCGGGGACGATACCGATGATCAAGGCGACTACTCCGATGAGAAGTGATCGAACATGTCGAGGTGATAGCAGTCTGGGCACGACTCGACCTGCCTTCGTGAAGTTCGTACGGCGGTGTGAGTGGAGTGGACGCCACGCCCTGCTGCGGCTGAAAACGTACTGGCCTGGCGGATGCGCGTCAGGGACTGTGCAGGTTT
>DATCKU010000113.1:0-16069 GCA_036564245.1 Actinopolymorphaceae bacterium | reverse complement strand
AGGCATGCCGGGGACCGGCGGCTGGTTGTCGCCCGACGCGGACCGCGGGCCCGCCAGCGCGTCCAGCGCGGTACGGAGGGCGTCGTCGACCATCTGGTCGATCTCGTCGGCGGTGTGGATGATCCGTGCCACCGCGGCCTGAAGGGCCGCTCTCGTCAGGTCCCGTTGATTGGCCCAGCCGGGCACCACGCCGGGGTCGCGATGGAAAACCACCGTCGCCCATCTGGTTTCAGATGTCGACGCTCGCACCGTGGTAGGTGCACATCGCCGAGTTGACGGCGAGGCACCCCTTCCGCGGGCTTAGGGGTCCCTATGGCGAGGGGGACGCGCGACGCCGGAGCCCGACGGGTCTCAGGAACATCAGTCCGGCAGCCAGGCCGTAGCATCCGGCGACTGCTAGCCAGGCGGGTGTGTAGTCCCCGGACTGGTCGACGATGTACCCGAACGAAGCCGGCCCGGTCGCGAAGCCGATGAACATACCCACCGCGAGGACGCCGGACGCCCTTCCCACGCCTTGGGACTTCGTGAGTCGTATGAGCGTCAACGTGACGACCACGCTTGCCGGAAGGGCCGCGACTCCGTGAAGGGTCGCACCGCCCCAGGCGAGCCATGGAAGCGACGCGTGCTGTGCGATCAGTAACAGCGCACTGGCCAGCACGGACAGTCCGGCGAGACCGGCAAGCACGTCGAGAGGCCTGCCGACCCGGTCGGCTATCGCGCCCCACATGATCCGGGCGACGAGCCCGGCGCCCCCCACGGCCGCGACGATGGCACCGGCCGCTGCGGGGCCGAACCTGAGCTCCTGGTGTGCGAAGAGCGGGACGTAGACGTTCGTGGCCTGCATGCCAGCGGCCATGAGCGTGATGTAGCCGGTGAGCACCCACACCTGCGTGGGCAGCTTGGGACGTCGCCGCGCCCCACGGCGGACCGCCCGTCGGCGTGGCCCTGGCGCGAGCGAGCGGTGGGTCATCAGGACGCCGCACAACATCGGCGTGATCATCACGAGTATCGTCCCGCGCCAGCCGACGAGCAGGCCGAGCCAGGGCAGCACGAGCCCTGACAGGAACTGACTGATCTGGACTCCGGACTGCTTGATCCCGATGAGAGCACCCTGCTCACGGGGCGGGACGTGCACCGAGATGAGGTGGTTGGTCAGGGGATTCGACAGCGCCTGGCACCACGCGCAGAGCACGACGGCGCACATGAGCCAGGTGTAGGACCGGGCGGAGGCCAGCACCGCGATCGACAACGCACTGACGACGAACAGGGACAGGAGACCGTAGTAGCCGCCGAGCAGCTCAGCGGCGGGGCCAGCCGCCAGAGATAGCGGCGCGGCGACGACGAAGGCCAGGGTGGCGAGCAGCCCGAACTGGGTGCGCGTCAGGTGCAGCTCCGGGATGAGGAGGGGGCTGAGCGCGGACAGCGCGTAGATGGTCAGCGGCCCCGATCCCATCGCCAAGGTGAGGACGGCCGCCCGGACCAAGCGGTGGCCGCTCCACGTATCCGCTCGGTCCGAGGGCTCTGTTCTCACCGCGCCGCCTCATGGGTCATCGTGTCGTCGTGCTGCCCATTCTCGCCATCCCCGCGCGACGACGGCAGGGGCGGTTGCCGTACCCGACGAGGCCGGGTGCCCGGCTCGTCACCGGGCACCCGGGCGGACAGGACCGTCGTTGCCTCAGCCTTGCGGCATTCGCTCGAGCGCCTCGTCGATGAATGACATGTCAACCGCCTGCTCGGCCGTGACCTCCGGTCCTTCGAGGAGGCCCTGCTGGCCCCAGAACTCGAGCATCTCGTTGACGGCCTCGACGTTCACCCGTCCGTCAGGGTCGTTCGCGGTCGGGGTGATCTCCTGGTACAGCTGCGGGTCCTTGACCGGCGTGTACTCCGTCAGAATGTCGATGACCTCCGCCGCGTTGGGACCGGCGAGCTTCCCGTCCTCGAGCGCGTCCAGGTAGAAGCGGATCCCCTGGATGTACGCGACCATGAACCGGACGGCGACGTCGCGCCGCTCCTCCATGAATGGGCCGCCGTACAGGGTGACGGCGAGGGTCTCGTTGTTCGCCCACTCCTCGGAGAAAGCGAGCCGCCTGGCCACTCCCTGCTTCTCGGCCTCGGTCGCGAACGGCTCGATGAGGATGCTCGCGTCGATCGCCTTGTTGGCGAAGGCGTTGACCTGGTCGGGGAAGCCCAGCGGCCCGTTGACCTCCACGTCGTCGAAGCTGATCCCCGAGCCCGCCAGGCCCTTCGCGAGCAGGTAGTCGAGCACCGTTCCAGGCGCGCTGACGGCGAAGGTCCTGCCCTTCAGGTCACCGATCGCCTGTACCTCGCCGGAGTCCAACAGGTCCGAGCGCACGACGATCGGATAGCTGTAACCGGTCCGGTTCGTTCCCTTGTCGGCGACGATCTTCAGGTTCACGCCGCGTCCGACAGCGTTGAACAGCGCGGCCGCCAGGCCGCCCCCGCCCACGTCGATCTGGCCCTGACCGAGCGGAGCGATCATCTCAGTGGAGCTCTTGAACGGGACGAACTCCACCTCGATGCCCTGCTCGGCGAAGTAGCCCTTGGCGTCAGCGATGAAGAACGGGGCGTCGCTGTTGCTGTTCAGCGTGCCGACCCTGACCACGTCGACCGATCCGTCGCTGCCCTCCCCGTCCTCCCCGCCGCCGCAGGCGGCAGCGAAGGAAGCGATCATGAGGAAGGCTGCACCCACCGCGAGGGTACGCCCGGGTCTGAGGAGCGATAAGGGAGTCATCTGTTCTCCTATCAGGAAGTGTCACGAGTGGAGCGAGCGCTCCTGAGCATCTGAGGGACAAAGCTCCATCGAGGCATGAGGGCAATCCCGGGGATAGACCTAGTCCTCGTGAGGCTCGCCCGCGGCCGCTCCTGGTTCGTCTGCGAGCGCACGGATCAGGCGGAACACCTCTGCGGGGCGCTCGATGTGAGGGCTGTGGCCGGCGCCGGGAATCTCGACCGCTGCGGGATCGAACGCCCGGAGCTCGGCGATCGACACTCCGGGGTCCTCACTGCCACACACCATGCGTATCGACGCGCGGCTGGCCGCCACCATCGCCGTGATGATCCGAGCCGGTGACTCCATCGCGCGAGCGGTGGGGCTGGCCGCCGGATCCATGCTGAGGCGAAAGCCCGCGGCACCCTGCTCGATCCCCCTGGCGACGAGCGGGCTGTCGGCGGTGGTACCCGAGGGAAGGCCCGCGACCTTGACGAGCCTGTCGAGGGCTTCCTCCCGGGTGGGAAACCACTCGACGGGCTTCTGGGCGCGCCGCCTCGCGGTGAGCAGCTCCGCCTCGGTCCAGTTGACCTTCGGGCCGATGACGAGAACCCGGGAGACCGGCACACCGAACCATCCGGTGCCGAGGGCGAGCGCAACCACACCGCCCAGCGAATGACCAACGGCGACGACGTCCCGGGAGTCGCCAACCAGGTCGGCGACGTCAGCCGCGTACCGTCCGAAGGACGCCACCGGCACCCAGCTGGACCGGCCGTGGCCCGGGAGGTCACATACGACCCAGCGGCCGGGCCACTCGCGCCGTACGTGTTCGAGCACGGGCTCCCAGACGCTCGCGGTGGCACCGAGGCCGTGCAGCAGCAGGAGTGTGGGATCGCCGCTGCCGCCGCTCTGGGACCACAGCGACGGGGCACGCACCAGACCGTCCCGGTCCGAGTGCTCAAGGGTCGCAGGCATCACGGCCTCCGCCATGGCAGGACGACACGTTCGAGCTCCGTCAGGATCACGTTGAACAGGAATCCGAGGATGCCGATGACGATGAGAGCGGCGTACATCGTCTGGACCGCGAAGATCTGCCACGAGTAGTACACCAGGTAGCCGAGCCCGGAGCGGGCGCCGACCATTTCGGCCAGCACGACGAGGATCAACGAGAGGCCGACGCCCAGCTTGATGCCGGCCAGGATCATCGGCATCGCGCCGGGGAGAGCGACCGTGCGGAAGGTCTGCCAGGGTCCGGCGCCGAAGTTCTTCGCGATGTCCAGGTGCGTACGGTTGATCTCGAGCGTGCCGGCCATCGAGTTGATGGCGATGGGGTAGAAGGCGCCGATGGCCACCATCGCGATCTTCGACGCCTCACCGAGACCGAAGATCAGCAGGATCAACGGCAGGATCGCGCTCTTCGGGATCGGGTACGTCGCAGCGATGAGGGGATCGAAGGTGACACGGATCGGCCGGTACAGCCCCATCAGCAGTCCGAGCACGACGCCGGGCACCGCGCCGATGACCAACCCGACTGCCAGGCGCTGCAGGGAAACGGACGTGTGGCTCCACAGCTCACCGGAGGCGGCGAGCGAGCCCAGCGTCTCAGCGATGCTGCTCGGCGCGGGGAAGTAGCGGACGTTGACCAGTCCGGCACGTGCCGCAATCTCCCAGACGAGGAGGAGACCGATGGGAGCCGCCAGGTTCTGGAGGAGATCGCGCTGACGACGCAATCCGCGGGGCTTGCGGACCCGGTCGACGCCGCTCCGAAGGATCTCCAACACCGTCATGACGCCCCCTTCTCCTCGAGCAGCCTGGCCCTGTCGACCTCCGTGCGCAGCTCGTGCCAGATCCGGTCGGCGAACTCGACGTACTGCTGGCTGACCCGCATCCGGAAGACGTCTCGAGGGCGATCGAAGGGAACGTCCAGCAGCGACTTGACGCGCCCGGGCCGCGCCGTCATCACCATGATCGTGTCGCCCAGCGCGATCGCCTCGTCGACGCTGTGCGTGATGAAGACGACCGTCTTCCTCGACTCCTCCCAGATGCGCAACAGCTCCTGCTGTAGGAGCAGGCGGTTCTGCTCGTCCAGCTGTGAGAACGGCTCATCCATGAGGAGGATCTCGGGGTCATTGCTGAAGGCCCGCGCGATCGAGGCTCGCTGTCGCATACCCCCGGACACCTGATGTGGGTAGGCGTCGGCGAAGTCGCGCAGGCCGGTCATGTCGAGATAGTGGTCGACGACCTCCCGGATCGTGTGGCGCGGTACCTTGCGCATCTTCAGCCCGTAGGCGACGTTGTCGCGCAACGTCATCCACGGCAGCAGCGCGTCGCCCTGGAACACCATCGAGTTCAGCGGCCGGCTGTCGGAGCCGGCCGCGATCTTCACGTCGCCGCTCGTCTGCTGCTCGAGCCCGGCGAGTATGCGGAGGAGTGTCGTCTTGCCACAGCCACTGGGGCCGACGATCACAAAGAACTTGCCTTCTGGGATGTCGAGCGTGATGTCGCTGAGCGCCGTGATCGTCCCGGACCGGCCTTCGAAGTGTTTCGTGAGGTTGACCAGTGCGATCTTCGTGGCAGCCTTCTGGCCGTTCTCCAAGGTCTCCATGTCAACCCTTCGCATCGCCGCGAGCGGATTGCCGTGTCGCGCCGCGCTACCTCCTGTAGGCCGTTCTCGAGCGCGCGCCCAGAAGGATCAGTCGCACCTCCAGCCGTCCAGGTATGTTCGATATTCGAACATGATGTCTTAAGTGGTACCGAGGGTAGGAGTATGAGCCGGGTCACGTCAAGAGCTCTGTCCACGTAATGGCAGAGGTCCGTCCTACGTGGCGGTTGCCGAGAGTCGCCACCCCTTGACGCGGCATGTCCACTTCGGTAACATCATGTGCGATATTCGCACATGATGTGCAGTGTCTACCTCAGGGCAGGTGATCATGCCGTCGTACACGCCACTGTCGATGAACCACGTGGCCTACCCGACTTTCGACACCGGTGAGACGTACCGGTTCTACACCGAGGTGCTGGGGTGCGAGCTGGTTGGCGCTATCCGCAAGAACGCCGTCCCCTCGACCGGTGAGAAGAGCGAGTTCCTGCACACCTTCTTCGCGCTGCGCTCGGGAGAGTGCATCGCGTTCTTCGAAGTCGACGGCCTGGAGCGCCCGTCGCAGAGTGACGGCATCCCCTCGTGGATCCGCCACATCGCGCTCAACATGGAGTCGCCGGAGGCGCTCGAAGAAGTCAAGAAGCGCCTTGAGGCACACGGCGTCGAGGTGATCGGCACGGTGGACCACGACGGGACATGGTCCTCGATCTACTTCTTCGACCCGAACGGGATCAGGATCGAGCTGACATACCAGTCCCGGCAGCTTGGCCCGGAGGATGCATCGCGGGGCCGGGCCCTCGTCGAGCAGTGGATCGCCGAGAAGGGTCGCACGCCCCTGCCATCCAACGCCTGACGGCTACCACCCCTGCGCCAATCCCGGAACAGGACACAGCGGATGAGGGACGAGCTGCTCAGCATCCCGGTCGACTACGGCGGCCAGATCGAGATCTATTCCGGAGTCGCGCGACTGAGCGGGAAGGCCTGGGCCAGGGCCGTCATACCGGAGACACCCCGGTCCCGTACCGCCTTCCTCATCGTGCACCCCACGTCGAACTTCCTCGGGCACTACGCGCTGGAGCCGCTCGCCAGCCATGGCGTCACCGCGGTGGGGATGGCCACCCGGTACATCGGCAACGACAGCACCCTGCTGTTCGAGAACTGTGTTCTCGACATCGCGTCGGCGGTGCAGGTGCTCCGGGAACGCGGCTACGACAAGGTCATCCTCGTCGGAAACTCTGGAGGCGGGGGACTCGCCGCCCTGTACCAGAGCCAGGCGGAGCATCCCACGATCACCTCGACTCCCGCCGGCGACCCTCCCGATCTCACCAAGGCCGTCCTGCCACCGGTGGACGGGTTGATCATGCTGATGGCTCATCCCGGACGGGCCCAGGTCTACACCGAATGGCTCGATCCAGCGGTCATCGACGAGCACGACCCGTTCACGCGCGACGCGTCGCTGGACATGTTCAACCCCCGCAACGGCCCGCCGTACAGCGACGAGTTCATGTCCCGGTATCGGGAGGCGCAGCTGCAGCGGAGCAGGCGGATCCGGGAGTGGGTCCTGGCTCGCCTCGCCAAGCTCGATGCCGAGGGGTCGCCACTCAGGGACTTCTCGTTCGTCGTGCACGGCACCTGCGCCGACCCGAGGTTCCTGGACCTGTCGCTGGACCGCTCGGACCGCGAGCCGGGGACGTTGTGGGGCGATCCGTATGTCGCCAACTTCGCTCCGGCCACCCTCGGCCGCTACTGCAGTGCCCGCTCGTGGTTGAGCCAGTGGAGCGTCGCGGACAGCGCGGGCCACGGGCCGACCCATCTCCCGCGCGTCTCCGTGCCGGTCCAGGTGATCTACGGGACCGCCGACCAGGCCGCCTTCCCCAGCCACGCCCGGGCGCTGTACGACGCTGTCGCGCACAAGGACAAGGAGCTCGTGGAGCTGCGAGGAGCCAACCACTACTTCATCGGGCAGCCGGACCTCGTCCGCCAGTGCGTGGCGGAGATGGTCCGGTGGGCCCGCGAGCACGACCTCGCCTAGCCAGCCCAGGACCGCCGGAAGAGGCCGCGATGAGTCAGGCACCCCCCTTCGAACGGCACGAGGAGTGCTTCGTCGATGCGGGGCCGTACCGGACCCGTTACATCGAGGCGGGGGAGGCCGGCCGCCCGGCGGTCGTCCTCGTCCACGACGGCGCCTTCGGCACCGACGCCGAGCTGTGTTGGGGCGACGTCATCGACGCCCTCAGCTCCGAGTTCCACGTCTTCGCCCCGGAACTGCTCGGTTGGGGAGGTACCGACAAGGTCGTCGACTTCGCCAGGTCGCGGTACGAGATCCAGATCGCGCACCTGGCGAACTTCGTCACGGCGGTGGGCCTGGACGACGGCGCACACCTGGTCGGTGCCTCGTTCGGCGGGTCCGTGGTGGTCCGGGCGGCCGCGGCCGCGTCCGCCTCGCCGTTGAGGATGCTCAGTGCGGTGAGCATCTCCGGGACCGGAGGACCGTTCCGGCGGTACGAGGCCGTACAGCGGCTGGGCGACTACACCCCCAGCCTGGAGGCGGCGAGAGAGATCTCCCGGCTGCTGACGGATCCGGCGCGCCCGACGGAGGAGCACGTGCGGCGGCGCTACGAGAACTCGCTGATCCACGGGCACTGGGAGGCGCTGAAGGCCGGACAGTTGCGCAACCCCGCCCGCACGTCGCGGCGCGACCCGTCCACGCCGCCCACCGCACGCTTCCCCGAGGTTCTCGGCCGTGCCGAGGTTCCCGTGCTGCTCGTGGAGGGCACGCGCGACCCGATCAACGAGGCCGGGTGGAGCCGCAAGCTCAGGGCCTGCTGCCCGCGCGCGGAGGTGGTCGAAATGGACTCCGGACACTCGCCGAACCTCGACCGGCCGGCCGAGGTGGCTGCGATGATCTCGAAGTTCGTCACCAGGGTGCACCCGAGTCTGTGAGAGAGGACCCACGACGTGACCAGGAACCTGCGGGTCGGTGACCTCGTCGCCAGGAACGCCGCACGCACGCCCCACGCACCCGCCGTCATCGACGGGACGTCGAGCACGAGCTGGCACCAGCTCGACCAAGCCGCCAACCGCTTGGCCTCCGGCCTGCTCGGTCTCGGACTCCGACGCGGTGACCGCGTCGCCACCGTGATGCGAAACGGCACGCCGGCCGTCGAGATGCTGTTCGCCGTGGCCAAGGCGGGCTTCGTCGGAGTACCCATCAACCATGGCCTGACGGTCTCCGAGGTCGAGTTCCTGCTCCGGGACTCCGACCCGCACGCGATCGTCATCGACGACGAGTTCGCCGACACCCTGGCCGACCTCATACGCGGACGCCCGTTGCGGGTCGTGGTGATAGGCGACCGGCTCCGCCGAGCGGAGCCGGACTGGATCAGCTACGACGACCTCAAGAAACGCGGGTCGAGCGGGATCGACGACTCACAGGTTAGTCCGGACGACCTGCGCACCATCCGCTACACCAGCGGGACGACGGCCGCACCGAAGGGGTGCATGGGGACCCACCGCCAGATTCTCGCCAGCATCGCGAACTTTTTCGAGGAGATCCCCGTGCCGGCCGACGGCCCGTTCCTCCAGCTGTTGCCGCTCTTCTCCGGCGCGGGGATCTGGATGAGTGTCGCCGCCGCCTACCAGGGTGTCCCGACGATCGTGCAGCCCGCATTCGAGCCGGCTGAGGCGCTCAAGGCCGCCGAGTACGCCAAGGCCCGGCACACGTGGGCGGTACCCACCATCGTGGGCCGCCTCACCGAGGAGTACGCCACGGGCGGGTACGACCTGTCCTCCCTCGAGTTGTTCGGGTACGGCGGGTCGCCGATGCCCCCGCGTGTGATCCGTCGGGCGCTCGAGACCCTGCCGTGCAGGTTCTACCAGGGCTTCGGCGGCGGTGAGCTGGGCGGGCTCGTCGCATACCTCCAACCGGACGAGCATGCCCGCGCCCGGTCGGACGCGCGGTCCGCGGAACGCCTGCGTTCGGTCGGCCGTCCCGCGAAGTACGCCGAGATCAGGATCCTGGACCGCCGCGACGGTCAGCAGGTCGAGCAGGGAGAGCTCGGCGAGATCGTCGTCCGGTCGCCGAGCAACTTCTCCGGCTACTGGAACCGGCCGGAGGAGACCGCCGAGACCCTGCGCGGCGAGTGGGTCCACACCGGCGACATGGGGTACTTCGACAAGGACGGCTTCCTCTACGTGGTGGACCGCGCCAAGGACATGGTCCTGACCGGCGGCATGAACGTCTCGTCGGCCGAGGTCGAGGCCGTGCTCATGGATCACCCCGACGTCGCCGGCGCTGCCGTGATCGGCGTCCCGGACGAGGAGTGGGGCGAGGCGGTGACGGCGGTGGTCATCCTCAGGGACGGAGCGACGACGTCCGAGGCGGACCTGCTGCAGTACGCCCGCAGCCGGCTCGCGGGCTACAAGACGCCGAAGTCGGTGAAGTTCGTCGACTCGTTCCCCATGAACAGCGCCGGGAAGATCCTCAAGCGCGAGCTGCGGGAGCGCTTCGGCGGCCCGCCGCGGAGGTGACGAGCATGGCGCTCCTTGTTGACGCGCCCAAGCGCAAGAGCAAGGTCATCCCCCTCGAACAGCTTCGGGAATGGGTGCCATCGGGCAGCACCGTCGGCATCGGCGGCGTCCATTCGCAGAACGCTCCCATGGCGGCCGTCCGCGAGGTGATCCGTGCGGGTACGACCGGCCTCACCATCATCCCCACGCCAAGTGCCGGCATCGCGGTGGACATGCTCGTCGGAGCCGGTGCGGTCTCCACGCTGCACGTGAGCTACGTGGGCCTTGAGTTCCTCGGCATGGCACCCAACTTCAAACGCGCGGCCGAGGAGGGAACGATCGACATCATCGAGGGCGACGAGGCCTGGATCGTCTACGGCATGCGAGCCGGCGCCGGGGACCTTCCCTTCATGCCCATGCCGCCCATGTACGAGGGCACCGACCTGCCGTCGGTGAACCCGCTGTTGAAGCGGACTCTCGACCCGCACACCGGCCGTGAGGTGTACACGATCCCTCCCCTCAAGCCGGATGTCTGCCTCATCCACGCCCAGGTGTGCGACATCTACGGCAACACGGTGATCCGGGGGCTGCGCCGCTTCGAGCACGTCATGGCGAAGGCGTCGGCCACGGTGGTCGTCACCGCCGAACGCGTGGTGGACGGACCCCTCGGTGAGGACCCGCGGGTGGTGAACATCGCCTCGCCCCAGGTGGACGCCGTCATCGAGGTTCCGTACGGCGCCCATCCGACGGCCTCGCCCGGGGACTACCTCCTGGACGAGGACCACCTGAGGCTCTACGCCGAGCGGTCGCGAGCAGGTGACTTCGACGGCTACCGCGCGGAGTTCATCGACAAGCCGCAGGACCACATCGCCTATCTCGAGGCGATCGGCCTGCGGCGTCTGCTCGAGCTGAGACACCGGTGACAGGCGCTACGGGGACGGATGGAGGACGGAAGGTGACTGCGACTGAGCAGGCCGACGTCTCGTACGCAGAGATGATGGCCATTGTGCTCGCCCGGAGCTTCGTCGATGGTGAGTTCGGCGCCATCGGCGCGGCCTCACAGATCCCGTACGCCGCCCTGAGGCTCGCCACCCTGACCCGCGCGCCGAACATCTGCTGGCTCAGCGGCGGTAGCGGTGGGATCAACCCGGTCGTGGGTGAGCTCCCGGCGTCCTCCAGCGACTACCGCAACGCCCTTACGGCAGAGGCGATCTACTCACTTGAGGACGTCGTGGACTGGGAGACCAGCAGCCGGCTGGACTTCGCCTGCCTCGGCGGCATGCAGATCGACCAGTACGGCAACACGAACATGGCCCGGTTGACGACCCCCGACGGCCGGTTCGTGCGCGGCCCCGGAACGGTCGGTCTGGTGTTCATGTCGACCTTCAAGAAGGTGTACCTCTACACCGAGCGGCACACGACACGCACACTCGTGGCGAAGGTCGACTTCATCAGCGGCGCCGGTCACCTGTCGGGCGGCGACTCGCGCTTCGAGCGCCTGATGCGCCGGGCGACCGGGCCGGTGCTGCTCGTCACTCCCATGGCGGTGTTCGACTTTCCCCCACCGGAGCGCCGCGCGCGGTTGGTGTCGGTCCACCCGGGGCACACCGTCGACGAGGTGCTGGCCAATATGTCCTTCGTCCCACGCATGGACGGCGACGTGCCGGTCACACCGCCTCCCACGGACACCGAGCTTGCGGTTCTCCGCGAGGTGGTCGACCCGCGCGGCGTCCTGCGCCGCCCCCGATGAGGACCATGCCGGGCTGGCCGGAGCCGCACGTGTCCGCGGTGATCCTTGACAACGCCGTCACCGTCCCCGGTGCGGGGGACATGTGCCACGGCGAAAGGCCCGGGTATGCGGACGTACGTGATACCCCGCCCGTGACGTCACATCGGACACACGCCCTGTACCCGTCGACCGCGGTTCAGAGGCCGCGCTCATTGTGGAGCGCCAGTAGGGAGGCGGGGGAGCGCTCCGGACTGACCGCGGAGGTGGCTGCGGATCGGCACGGCTCGACCGAGATGCAAGGGACCTGCCTGTGTGCGTCGTACTCTCATCGGCCATGTCCTCGGCCGGGACGGCGATGACAGACTGCCTACCGCGCGAGACCCTGCTCGATCTCGCGGGCCACGTCGGTAGCGACCTCCAGCACCTTGCTCACGTCGGGGAACCTGCTCACCGGCGACACGATGCCGATGCTCGCGACCGCAAGACCATGCCGGTTACGTACCGGCACGGCGAGGCCGGACGTGCCCGAGCGCAGCTCGTCCGAGGAGAAGGCGTAGCCGGCGGTCCGGACCTCCTCCAGCGACCGCCTCACCCAGTCGGCCTCCTGTTCACTGAGCCGCTCAAGGGTCGAGGCGACCACCTCGGGTGGCGAGAAGGCCAGGATGGCACGGCCGTGCCCACCGAACGCCAGCAGGTTCCGGAAACCCAGCCGGTAACGGATCTGGGCGCCTTTTCCGCCGGCCACGAACTGGTCGACCACCACACTGTCGGTGCCATCGGGAACGGCGAGAACGGCGGTTTCGTCGAAGGCCTTCGCCAGCCGTTCCAGTCCGGGACGCGACGAGGTTCGAATGTCATCCTCCACCCGGTCGGCGAGCTGCAAGATCGAGAAGCCCAACGAGTAGGCGCTGCCCTGCCGACGCACGAAACCTTGACGTTCCAGTGTGACGAGGAGCCGGTGGACGATGGTCCGGTTGAGCTGCATGTCGCGAGAGACTTGCAGGGCGGTCGCCGGCCCATGTTCGCTGAGGTGCTTCAGCAGGGACATGGCGTTGTCGACCGTCCGCGAGATCTGAGCCATGCGCCGATGCGCCTCCCTCGTGGTGCCGGAAGCCAGTCAACCGCAGAAATGGTAACCCGCGGAAAACTCTGGCGAGCCGAAGCGCCGCTCGTCAACGGCCATTCGGCCCGTCATTGGCGGGCCGGGAGAACCTACCCGAATGGAGAGACCGATGAACTGGAACCGTGATCGGAGCCGAATCCCTGAAGGGTTCATCGAGCAGCCGGCGGAGCTCACCACGCTCGAGGTGACCATGCCCGCGGACGGTGTGGCGAAGATCGTGCTGAACCGCCCGGAGAAGCTCAATGCGTTCAACTCCACGATGCTCAAGGAGCTCCGTGCGGTCATCTGGCAGATGAACTTCGACAACGACGTCCGGGTCATCGTGCTGACCGGGGCGGGTCGAGGCTTCTGCTCGGGCAGGGACATCAACGAACTGCAGGGCGAACGGGCCATGCTCCTGCCGCAGTACCGGGCATACATGCGCGCCAACCAGGAGACGTTCGACGACCTCGAGGCAATTGAGAAGCCGGTCATAGCCGCGATCAACGGCGTGTGTGCCGGCGGTGGCGTCGAGCTGGCCGCGTCGTGCGACTTCCGTATCGCCTCCCGTGCCGCGACGTTCCTGCTTCCGGAGATCTTCATCGGCGTCATTCCCGCGTCGGGTGCCTGCTCCCGCATGATCCAGATGATCGGTATCGAGGCTGTGAAGGACCTCGTGATGACGGGGCGGACGATCGACGCCGACGAGGCACGCGACATGGGACTGGTGAGTCGTGTGGTCGAGCCCGACCAGCTGGAGGAGGCGGCACTGGCCCTCGCCCGACAGCTCATGAAGGGCGCCCCGCTCGCAATCGGGATCGCCAAGCACGTTATCAACACGTGCCAGAACGTGGATACCGACACCGGGCGGATCCTGGAGCGCCTGGCCCAGTCGTCTCTGGTCGGCACGGTCGACTCCACCGAGGGTATTCGGGCCTTCCTGCAGAAGCGGTCGCCACAGTTCGAAGGTCGATGACCACCACGTCCCGCTGTCAGTCACTGTGCATGAGCTACCGGAGGGAGGAGACATGAGTGCTGCCGAGGTCCACGACGTCCTCGTCGTGGGAGCGGGACCGACGGGCCTGACCCTGGCGGCGGCGCTTGTCAGGCAGGGGTTCGAGGTGACGCTGGTGGAACAGGAGCCGGCCCCGACCACCGAGTGGCGGGCATCGACCTTCCACCCACCGACGCTCGAGATGCTGGAGGAGCTGGGCGTCGTGGACGAGATGATCTCCCGTGGGCTGGTCGCCGACCGGTACCAGATCCGCGACCGGCGCGACGGTCTGATCGCGGAGTTCGACCTCGGGCTTCTGGCCGGCGACACGAAGTACCCGTTCCGGCTTCAGCTTGAGCAGTACAAGTACTCCGAGATCCTCACCGAGCGGATGCGGGACCATCCGCTGTGCACCATCCACTACGGCGAGACCGTCACGTCGGTCGTTGACGCCGGTGACACCGTGGACGTCGTGGCGAGGCGCCCCGACGGCTCGACGGTCACACGACGGGCCAGGTACGTCGTCGGCGCGGACGGCGCGCGCAGCACGGTCCGCAAGTCCCTGGGAATAGATTTCCCGGGACTGACCTATCCCATGCGCTTCCTCATCATGAGCACCACCTTCCCCTTCGAGAAGAGGTTCCCGGACATCTGCTCGGTGAACTACATCTGGGACCCGGTGGAGCCGATGATGCTGCTCCGCATTCCGGACGTGTGGCGCGTGATGTTCTCCATCGGCCCGGATGCGCAGGGCGAGGACGTGCTCGACGACGCCGCCGTGCGCGCGCGGATCCGCCAGGTCACCTCCTCCGACGAGGACGTGGAGGTGAAGCAGGCGCGGTACTACCACGTTCACCAACGGGTGGCCGACAGGTTCCGGGCCGGCAGGGTCGTGCTGCTCGGCGACGCCGCGCACGTGAACAGCCCGATCGGTGGCCTGGGCCTCAACAGCGGGATCCACGATGCGATGGACCTCGCCGTCCGGCTCGGCGCGGTGCTCCGGGGCGAGGAGGCTGACGGAGCCCTCGACCGGTACGCCGAACGACGGCGAAAGGTGGCGCTGGAGTTCGTCCGCCGGGTCACGCACCGGAACACCGCGATGATGACCGAGCAGCAGGAGGAGGCGCGCCGGCAGAACCGGCGGCGGGTCGAGGCCATTGCGGCGGACCCGCAGCGCGCACGCGAGTGGTTGCTGGAAGCGAGCATGATCGCCGCGGTGCGGGAGACCGGCATCGGCACGTAACGTGCGCGCGGGGCTAAGCGACGCGGTCAAGGGGTGCCTGTGCCCCACCCGCCTGGACGCGCCGGCTACGACCGTGGGGCGGAGCCGGGCTCCGGGCTGGCGTGCAGGCGCAGCCCGTTGCCGCTGGCATGGTCCAGACGCAGCTGCCCGGACGCGACGGCGAAGCTGGCCCGCGTGG
Organism: Actinopolymorphaceae bacterium; assembly: GCA_036564245.1. Lineage (GTDB taxonomy): Bacteria > Actinomycetota > Actinomycetes > Propionibacteriales > Actinopolymorphaceae > Thermasporomyces. The sequence continues at coordinate 987 of DATCKU010000113.1, read as the reverse complement.
TGAACACTTCGCGCATCACCCGGTCCGCCGGCGCGAACTCGTCCGGGCAGTGGATCGGGATCGCCTCGGTCACGTCACTGAAGCGCAGGACGCCGCCGTCGACCCGTACCCTGCCCTCGACCTCGCCGCAGCCGGTGACCGCCAGGAACCTGCCGCCCTCGAACGTCACCCAGGCGGAGCCGGACGGGCCGGCGGGCACCGCCAGGGTGGCGCCGTCGACGATCACGGTGTCGACGGTCCACCGCGTGCCGTCCAGCGGTGCGGCCGGGTTGTCCGGGGCGGGTCGGGTGGGTGGCGTGGCGTCCGTGCCGCCGTCCGTCCCGGGCGTGCCCGCGCGGTCGGACGGCGGCGAGCCGGTGGGGTATTCGGCCGGGGTCCCGCCGCCCGTCGGCGCGGTGCCGTTCCCGCCGGGCTCCCCACCGCCACCGCATGCGGAGATCATGGCCAGCACCGTACCCGCCACCGCCGCCGCCAGTGCGCTGCGCACGCCGTTCTGACGAACGGCACGCCGCCGTGGTTCCACCGTCCGTTCCCCGGCGGCGACACCCGTGCCGCAGTGGCAACGCCGGTACCGCGGGCAACGCCGGTCCCGCGGAGGGCAGGGCGCCGCGGCGGCGTGGGTCGGCACGGCGTCGCGACAACCGGTCTTTGGCGGTAAACAGTGCAAAAGATTACAAACTAGCGGTACGGTGCCCACAGGCGGTGAGACGTGGGAGTCAAGGCGTTCGCCGGTAGGGAGGGCAGCGTCGTGTTCAACCCTCTGGAGCACCAGGGCATCGCGCTCGACGACCAGATCCGCAACTGGCGGGAGCTCGACGTGGGCCCCATCGACCCGGACGAGGCCGACCCGTACACCCGTTGCCGGGTGATCGCCATGAACGGCATCGAGACCGAGGCGGTCTTCTTCGACCACCACCTGGCCCGGCACTGCCCCGACCCGGACGTGCGCCGGCGGCTCGCCTTCCTGCGCTACGTGGAGTCGCAGCA
>DATCKU010000112.1:0-19365 GCA_036564245.1 Actinopolymorphaceae bacterium | reverse complement strand
GGAGGAACCGAGCTGACGATCGACCTCGACTCCGATCTCATGCGCCTGGCCGCCGGAGGATCAGCTCTACCGAACGGGCCGGCTGCGCCAAAACAACCTAACGAGCCTTCCGATTGACGAACGCGACTACTAGCTTCGGCGAAGCAGCATGTGCGCGGCACCAGCGGCCATCAGCAGTGCGGCATCGGCCACGAAGACGGCGGCAAAGCTAGGCAACACCCACCGGGTCGTTCCGTGTCATCCACCGCTAGTGCGCTTACTCAACGCGAGCACAGCTTCGCTACAGGTTCGCCACAGTTCCAGACGGCACGATCCGTACCAGGGAGTTCAGAAGAAGCGCAGTGATCATGAGTTTGCGATATGTGGTGGTCTTGCGTCTCGGCCAGCTGGTCACGCTGATGGCCGGGCGCGGGCTAGCGGCCACGGAACCTCGGGTGGCTCAGATGTGGATGATCAAGGTATTGGTGCTTGTCCTTGTAGCCGTGGCTGGGCTTGCGGCGTGCGATGACAAGCCAGATTCGCGCACGATCAAGGTGCTGCAGTACAACGTGCAAGGCGGTATTCGAGACCTCAACACGGCTGGGGATGGCGAAGGCTCAGCTGATGACGATGACTATCGGTTCGTTGATGTCTTAGCGCGTCGCATTGCTGAGGAGAAGCCTCAGATCGTAACACTCAACGAGATCTGCACTACGCAACTCGATCTGCTCACGAACAAGCTCCAAGGTTCTTACCCAATGGCGAAGGCAGCGACGGCGCTCTTCCCTAACGAGGTCTGCCCAGGCCAAGAATCCGGTGGGACGAAGCCAGACGACAGTTTTGGGACAGCGATCCTCGCTCTCGGGGTGGCCACCCCGGTACCGGTGGGTGCCAAGAAGCTGCTGTGCGCCGATTGGGGGCGGGGCGGCGCCACCGTTCGGGTCTGTGCTGCCCACGCCAATCCTCTGCCGAGCCGAGACATCCCTGACATCGCCTCGACAGTCACACCTTGGACAGATCAGCTTCCGGTGATCGTGACCGGCGACTTCAACGCCGAACCGGGCCAGGACTCCATGAGCTCGATGTACGCCCCAGATGTCGCCGGCGGGCATTCACCGAGCACGGGCCGATTCTACGAAGTTGACATGAGGTGCTTCTTCAAATGCCGTCGAAGCGGTGGCGCTACCTTCTGCGGCATTTGCATCGACGGTGCACCCACCGGGTTGTACACCGAGAAAATCGACTACATCTTCGCTGACACGCGGCACTTCGAACGCGAAATGGCTGCAAAGGTCGAGGACACCGAACGAGCCTGCGGCGGTACACGCTGCTCCGACCACGCGATGCTGTGGGGAGAAGTTCGCTTGTCCGGAGAAGTTCGCTTGTCCGACGAGCTTTCGGACACTTCCTTGTGCGGGGAGGCCGTACAGCGATTCGTCGACGACTACGCCAGCAGAACGCAGCCCTTCAAGACAGAGCTACTGGCATGCGAAAACGGGTACTTCGCTACAAAGGAATACTTGCCAGCCACGCACGAAGACCCGATCATCCCGAAGAACTACACGTCCATCAAGGTCTGGAAGCCAGCCCCAAACCAACCAGGAAAGTTCATGATTGCCTGGAACGGCGACCCGAATGCCCCCTGCGGGGGCGTTGTCAACGAGGACAAAAGGAAAGCGCCAAAGCTCTTCGCGCTCATCGAGTGCAGGCAAGTCCCCGCTCGCCCTGCCGGTAGTGACCGCTAACCACCATCCCCAATACGCGTGTGCCTCGCGGACTTGGTGTCCGCCCGCTCCCGCGCCTAGACCAAATCAAGGCGATGCAGCAGAGGACAAGCGACCATACGCTCAAGACCCTGTGCTGTAGCACCGTCGACGAGCAGGTTGCGGAGCCGACGGAATACTGTGTCGCGGACCACGATGCCCTCAGCCCGTAACCGTCGGCACACCTGGTTGATGCTAGTGGATCTTGCCCAGGAGAGTGTGCACGGCTTCGTCTCAGCCGGCAAACCCGGAGGGCCTGGTAGCACGGTGCAGATGGGCGGCCGGGTGCGGTGCGGGCTGGGTCCGGTAGGCGGCGGACGTAGCCGTGCTGTTCGAGCAGGTCGAGGACGGGGGTCGAGGTCGGTTGCCTTCCTGAACCCGGACCTGGGTAGCCGGGTGAAGAGCTCGTGTTTGGTGACGCGTTCGAGTTTGTGCCGCCGTAGGTAGTCGAGTACGAGGCGGGCGTCTTCGCTAACTGGGTGCCCATGGCGTCGAAGGCGGCGAGGGCGTGGCCGGCGATGTAGCGGCCGATTGCCGCAGCTCGGTCGAGGGTGTCGCCGTTGATGCCTCCCAGGCGGTCGAGTGCGGCTGGGCCGCTGCGACCAGCTGAGCGAGTGGACCCGCTGGCGTGCGGCGACCGTGTGGGCGGTGACCGGACCAGTTAGGTGTTCTTCGCCGGAACCGTCACGCCCTCGAGGGAGAGCTTTTCGGTGTGGTGGCAGGCGGCGAGGCGGTCGCCGTCGATCCTGCGCAGCTCCGGCCGCTGGCTTCGGCACCGCTCCTCGTCCGCATAGCGGCACCGTGTATGGAAGAAGCAGCCACTCGGCGGGTTGGCCGGGTCCGGGAAGTTGTCCGACAGCCGGATCCGGCGGCCCGTGCCCCGCAGCCGCGGGTCAGGACGCGGCACCGCGGAGAACAGCGCCTCCGTGTAGGGGTGGCGGGGCTTCGTGTAGAGCTGCTCAGTCTTGGCGAGCTCCACGATCCTGCCGAGATACATGACCGCGACCCGGTTGCAGATGCTCTCGACAACCGACATGTCGTGGGAGATGAACAGGTAGGTGAGGTCGAACTCGTCCTGCAGGTCCCGGAGCAGGTTGAGGATCTGGGCGCGGACGGAGACGTCCAGCGCAGACACCGCCTCATCGGCGATGACGAGCTCGGGCTCGACGATGAGGGCCCGCGCGATGTTGATCCTCTGGCGCTCACCGCCGGAAAACGCGTGAGGGTATCTGCGCATGTGGGCCGGTGACAGGCCCACCTTGCGCAGCATGGCGGCGACCCGGTCCTCCAGTTCGGAGCCACTGGCGAGGCCGCTCGCCGTGAGCGGGTCGCCCACGATCTGCAGGATCGTCATGCGGGGGTTGAGGGAGGAGAACGGGTCCTGGAAGATCACCCGGATGCGCTGCTGATACGGCCGCAGCTGCCGCGTACTCAGCCTCGCCAGGTCCACGACGCTGTCGCCGTCGCGGTAGTAGATGTGGCCGCCCGTGGGCTGGCAGCTACGCACGATGCACCGGCCCAGGGTCGTCTTTCCGCAGCCGGACTCACCGACGAGACCGAGCACCTCGCCCCGCCGGATGCTGAAGCTCACGTCGTTGACAGCGTGGACGTAACCTGTGGTGCGCGCGAACAGCCCCTGACCACGGATGGGGAACTTCATCGAGAGGTTCTCGACACGCACGAGTGTGTTTTCGTCGCTGGCGTGCGTCTCGCCCCCGGTCGTCGTCATCCTTCCTCCACCTTGATGCCCCGTGACCCGCGCGGGTCGTGGTCCTCCAGAGCGCCCGGCTCGTGGAGCACACACCGGACGCGCCGGCCGTCGGCCAGAGTCACCGTCGACGGCTCGATCCGCTCGCACACTCCGGCCACGGCGTGGTCGCACCGTGGCTGGAAGGGGCAGCCCTTCGGCCGGTCGAGTGGGTGCGGGACCTGGCCACGAATGGACGTGAGCCGCTGCCGAACACCCTGGCCCATCGTGGGAATTGAGGCGAGCAACGCCTTGGTGTACGGATGCAGCGGGTCGTGGAAGATGTCGTCGACGCTCCCCTGCTCGACCACCGTACCGAGATACATGACGACGACCTCGTCAGCGATCTCTGCCACCACACCGAGGTCGTGGGTGATGAACATCATCGCCATGCCGGTGTCGCGCTGGAGATCCACGAGCAGGTCGAGGATGCGCGCTTGCGTGGTGACGTCGAGCGCGGTCGTCGGCTCGTCGGCGATGAGGAGTCTCGGACCGCACGCCAAGGCGATGGCGATCATCACCCGCTGGCACATGCCGCCGGACAGCTGGAACGGGTAGCTGTCCATGACCCGCGCAGGCCTCGGGATTCCGACTCTCTCGAGCAGGGCAAGTCCGTGTTGCCACGCCTCGTCCCTGCTCATCGGGAGGTGGACCTGGATCGCCTCGACGAGCTGGTTGGCCACGGTGTAGACGGGCGACAGCGAAGCCATTGGCTCCTGGAACACCATGGAGATCTCGTTTCCCCTGATCTGTCGCATCGCCTCGCCGTGGGGGTCGAGGGCGGCGAGGTCGATCCGGGACGGGCCGCCGTCTGCGCCCACCTGCTCGGCCCCGTTGTCGACCGTGTCGGCCCGCCACCAGATGTGGCCTTCGACGACCCTGCCCGGTGAGTCGACGAGTCCGAGGATCGATCTGGCGGTGATGCTCTTGCCGCAGCCGGACTCACCGACTACGCAGACCGTCCTGCCGGCCGGCACCCGCAGGTCGATCCCGTCGACCGCTCGGACGACGCCGTCGTCGAGGAAGAAGTGCGTCTTCAGCCCTTCGATCTCGAGCAGCCAGTCGTCTGCCATCAAGGGGCCCTCCTACTGCTTGTACGGGTCGGCCGCGTCCCGCAGCCCGTCTCCGACGAAGTTGAGCGAGAGCACCGCTACCACCACCGCGACGCCGGGCAGCATCAACCACGGCGCCGTCGCTACGACCTGGACGTTCTGTGCGTCCTGCAGGAGGACGCCCCAGCTCACCACCGGGGCCTGGAGACCTAGCCCGAGGAACGACAACGCCGTCTCCGCGAGGATCATCGCCGGGATCGACAGGGTGAGCGACGCGATGAGGTGACTGGTGAACAACGGCAGCATGTGCCGGAAGATCAGCCGAGGCGGGCGGTTGCCGTCGAGGTGTGCCGCGGTGATGAAGTCCTCCACACGTAGCGAGAGGAACCGGCCACGCGTGACGCGGGCCAGGTCGGTCCACGCGAACGTGGCCAGGATGACGGTGATCACGAAGTAGCGCTTCAACGGCCCCCAGTCTCCCGGTACCGCGGCCGCAAGGCCGAGCCACAGCGGCAGCGTGGGAATGGACATGAGGAACTCCACCAACCGCTGGATCAACGTGTCGGTCTTGCCGCCGAAGTACCCGGAGATGCCACCGAGCACGACGCCGAGGATGAAGGCCATCGCCACACCGATGAGCCCGATCGTCATCGACACTCGCGTTCCATAGATGAGCCTGGACAGCAGGTCCCGCCCGCTGCGGTCCGAGCCCAGGAGGTACATCGGCTGGCTGTCGTCGACCGGCCCGATGAGGTGCAGGTTGGTCGGGATGAGCCCCCACATCCGGTACTCCTCCGCTGACCGGTCGAACAACCGCACCGGGATCTTCGTCGACTCGTCGACCGTGTAGTTGATCTCCAACGTCTCAGGGTCACGCGACGAGGTGTACCCGTGAACGTAGAGGCCGAAGTCCCATCCGCCGCCGCTTCGGTCGAGGATGTGCAGCCGTTGTGGCGGAGCGTAGGGGTACTCCTCGTTGAACTTCTCCGTCGAGTACGGGGCGAGGAACTCGGCGAAGCACGCGACCAGGTAAAGCAGGATCACGACAACCCCGGCCACGACCGCGAGCCGGTGTCGCAGGAACGCCCGCCAGACGAGCCGTGCCTGACTCGCGGAATAGTCCTCCTCACGTCGTCGTTCCGCGGTCGATCTGGGACCGTCCCCGGCCACCGGACCCGCGCCCGACAGTCCTGACATGCTTGTCTCGCTCGCCATCACATGCCTCGCAGCCGGACGCGGGGATCGAGCCAGGCGAGCGCGATGTCGGACACGAGAGTCCCGATCACCGTGAGGACGCTCACGATCAGGATCAGGGATCCGGCGAGGTACATGTCCTGGCTGAGCAACGCGCTCAGCAGCAGCGGACCCGTGGTGGGCAGCGAGAGGACCTGGGCGACGATCACCTCCCCGGACACGAGCGCCGGGAGGATCCACCCGATCGTCGAGACGAACGGGTTCATCGCGATCCGCAACGGATACTTGAGGACCAGCCGACGCTCGGGTATGCCGCGGGCGCGCGCGGCCACCACATAAGGCTTGCGTAGTTCGTCGAGCAAGTTGTTGCGAAGGACTCGAATGAGCCCGGCGGTGCCGGCCGTGCCAAGGACCACGACCGGCACCCACAGATGGGCGAGAAGGTCCACGACCTTGCCGAGGTTCCACCCTGCCTCGGCGTAGGCAGGCGAGAACAGCCCGCCGACGCTGAGCCCGAAGAACCGGTAGCCCAGGTACATGAGGACCAACGCAATCAGGAAATTGGGGATGGCGAGTCCGAGGAAGCCGATCGTGGTGAACAGGTAATCACCGACCGAGTACTGCCGGACCGCGGAGTACAGCCCGATCGGGAAGGCGACGATCCACGTGAACACGAGCGTCGCCGCCGCCATCACGATGGTTATTGGCAGACGCTGCGCGAGGAGGTCGGCGACCGGCCGGTTGAACTGGAACGACTGACCGAAGTCGAGATCGGTGACGATCGCCGACACCCACTTCAGGTACTGCACATGAAGCGGCTCACCAAGGCCGTACCGTTGCTGCAGCGCCGCCAGCTGTCCCTGGTCCAGCTCGACGCCCTGGGCTCTCATCTGTGTCACGAGCGTCGTGAGGTAGTCGCCCGGTGGCAACGCGATGATGAGGAAGGCGACGACGGAGATCAGGAACACCGTGGGCACCATGTAGACCACGCGGCGTACGATGTAACCCACCATCGCAGGGCTCAGCCTTCTTCGATGTAGTACTGGCAGATGTTCGTCACCGCCGGATAGGGACACTTGAACGCGAGCCACATCTCGTTGTCCCCCGGCACGTTCTTCATGCGGTTGGACACGATGGCATAGGTCGGCGGCGGCAGGCTGATCCCCATCGTCCAGAACTCTTCCTTGGCGATCTCGATGACCTGCCGCATCCCTTCGTACTGCACCTCCGGATCGGGATTCCCCACCACCATCTCTCGGTAGATCGCCACCTGGCGACGCATGGCCTCCGGTGGCTCCTCCTGCGGTGAGCCGCCTTCGTACCACCGAGACCACAGCGGTGCGTACGACGACCCACCGGTGGCGAAAAACCACCGCGGATCCGAGATCATGCCCATGTAGCCGAGCTCGCCGCTGTCACACGTGCAGTCGTACTGGTTGGCGTCGAGGCGGGTACTCACAAGCTCCGGGGCTACGTTGTCGATCCGCAGCTCGATCCCGATCTCGGCCCAGGTGGGCTTGATGAGCTCGAGCGCGTCGACCATGAGCGGGTACCGGCTCTGAGTGAGGACCGTGATGACGATTGGGCGCCCGTCCGGACCGAGCCTGCGGCCCTCGCTGTCGACCTCCGAAAGCCCCGCCATCTCCATGTGCCGCCGGGCGCGCGCGAGGTCGAATTCCGTGTACTGCTTGCCCATTTCGGTCGCGTCGTAGAAGGGAAGCTCGGGACGCGGCGCGGTCTGCCACGGCTCGCCCTGCTCCAGGTGGACAAGGTCGATGATCTGCTGCCGGTTGATGGCGTGGGAGAGCCCGATACGGAAATCCTTGTTCTGGAAGATGCGTCGCTTGACGGGGTCCTCGTGGGTGAGGTTGAGGCAGATCCCCATTGTGTTGTGGTTGGGGTCCTTCACGTCGATCAGGCGGTAGTTCCCCTTCTCCTGGCCGCGAGCGAGAACTGGTCGGTTCTTCGGTGTCGTCACTTCGGCCCGCTGGTACAGGTCGACGTCGCCATTGGCCGCCTGCAGGATCAGCGGGCCCTGGTCCTGGAAGAAGGTGAAGACGACGCGGTCGATGTACGGCAGCTGCCGCCCTTCGGGGTCGACTTTCCAGTAGTAGGGGTTGCGCTCCCAGACCTGACGGTCGCCGTCCCCATGGGGGTTCTTCGGCACCCACGCGGTGAGCACCGGCAGATCGACGTTGTTCAGCTCGTCGATCCGCTCCAGGAAGGATACGTGCCAATCGTCACCGAGACCCGGGTTGAAGTCCTTGTGGAACTGCTCGAGGTAGTGACGAGGGAGCAGCCGGAACGGCGGGCCGTGGATCGCGAGGTTTTGCAGGAACAACGCGTTCGGCTGGGCGAACGCGAAGGTGACGTCGTAGTCTCCGTCCTTGCGGACCACGAGGGGCTCGCCATTGATCTGGAGCGCGCTCGGAGGCACCGGGGTGAGCTCCTTGTTCGAGAAGATCTTCTCGTACCAGAAGACGAGATCGTCGGCGGTGAAGGGTTCACCATCCGACCAGCGCATCCCTTCCCGTAGCTTGAACGCGTACTCCCGGCCCCCGTCGATGATCTCGAACGACTCGGCGACATTCGGAATGATCTCGGACCATGTCGGGTCCCAGCTGATGAGGTGGTCGTGAGCCACCGTCATCCACGGCCAGCTCGGGTCGGTGCTCGCGTCGACGGTCCGCCAGGTGCCGCCATAGGTTCCGAGGTTGTCACGTGGTTGGATGACCCGAGGGTTCTTGGGCAGCCGCTGTTCGAGCGGCGGCAGCTCACCCGCCCGCACCCTGGCGGCGAGCATGGGAGCCTCCTTCTCCTTGGTTCCCGACCCCCCGCGCTGGCCCTTGTTGCCTTTGGTGTCCGGGTCCATCGACAGAGCGCTGCAGCTGGACAGGAAGCTCGCGCCCACAAGGGATGCACCAAACGCCAAGAAGTCCTTACGTGAGATTGCCCTTTGCATGGTGCTCATCTCTCCTGCTTCGGTGGTACGCCGGTCCTTTGCGTCGACGTTCGGCGTGGACCGGCAGTGGAGGCTGACGACGGCGATCTCGCGATCGGCAGGATGTGGTTGACGGTCGTGGGTCCGCAGCCCCCGCTGCAGGGAGTCACCCACCTTGGCGGAATGGGCTCTCCATATCGTGAAATTTGATCAGAGGTTATGAGTCCGCTGTCACGAGGTCAAGTGCGTAGCTGGACTCCGCTGGCCGCATTAGACACCATCCGGCCCGGCCCTAGTCGATGAGCTCGTAAGCCGGCACGGTAAGAAAGTCGACGAACGTGGGTGTCAACGCAACCTTTTCAAACAGCTCTCGGGCCTGATGGAAATTACTACGATAGAAATCCTCCTCCCCTAGTTCCTCGCGAATGCGGGTCGATTCCTCGTCCACCACCCGCGACACCAGGTCCACCGTCACCACGTCACCGGAGTCGAGCGGCGTCGCGTTGTTGATCCACTGCCAGACTTGGGCGCGGCAGATCTCGGCGGTGGCCGCGTCTTCCATCAGGTTGAAGATCGCCGCTGCGCCCGTCCCGCCGAGCCACGACGCGAGATACCGAAGCCCCACGGACACGTTGTTGCGTAGCCCGGCTTCGGTAGGGCTTCCCGGCGTGGCCGCGACGTCGAGCAGGTCACGCGCCGACACCTTGACGTCGTCACGCTGACGGTCGAGCTGGTGGGGACGGTCGCCCAGGTGGCGGTCGAACACCTCGCGACAGACCGGGACCAGGTCCGGATGCGCCACCCAGGAACCGTCGAAGCCGTCACCGGCCTCGCGCTCCTTGTCCTCGCGCACCTTCGCAAGAGCCCGCTCGTTGACCGCGGGATCCCGCCGGCTCGGGATGAAGGCGGCCATTCCACCAATCGCGAACGCGCCACGGCGGTGGCAGGTCGCAACGAGCAGCTCGGTGTAGGCCCGCATGAATGGCGTCGTCATTGTCACGGAATTTCGATCCGGCAGGACGAACGACGGCCCGGCGTCCCGGAAGTACTTGATCAAGCTGAACAGGTAGTCCCACCGTCCAGCGTTGAGGCCCGACGCGTACTGCCGCAGCTCATAGAGGATCTCCTCCATCTCGAACGCTGCCGGGATCGTCTCGATCAGTACCGTCGCCCGGATGGATCCTCGCGCGATGTCGAGAAGCTCCTCCGCCGCCGCGAAGACGTCGGCCCACAACCGTGCCTCGAGATGGCTCTCCAGCTTGGGCAGGTAGAAGTACGGTCCGCTCCCCCGCGCCAACAGCTCACGGGCGTTGTGGAAGAAGTAGAGGCCGAAGTCCACGAACGCGGCAGCGACGGGCCGACCGTCAACCAGGACATGGCGCTCGTCCAGGTGCCAGCCTCGAGGCCGGACGACGATCGTCGCCAGGCGACCGTCGTCACGCAGGCCGTAGCGGCGCCCATCGGGCGACTCGTGGCTGATCTGACGGCGGACCGCGTCCCGAAGGTTCACCTGGCCGCTCACGACGTTGCGCCAATGCGGAGTGTTCGCGTCCTCGAGGTCGGCAAGAAAGACCTGCGCACCCGAGTTGAGCGCGTTGATCATCATCTTTCGATCGGTAGGCCCAGTGATCTCGACACGTCGGTTGCCGAGGTCCGGCGGTGCAGGAGCGACCCGCCACGTGGGGTCCTCCCGGATCGCCTTCGTCTCCGCAAGGAAGTCGAGCCGTCCCGTCCGTGACGCCTCCGCCCGGCGCTCCGCCCGCCGCGCGAGCAGCTGCGTACGACGTTCACCGAACCTGCGCTGAAGCTCACCGACGAAGGCCAACGCCTCCTCGGTCAGCACGTCCCTGTCGCCGGCCACGGAGTATCCCGTGACGGAGACCTCGGAGCGAGTCGACATGTCCTCTCCTTTGTCGGGTCGAGTTCGGATCTCTCGCGGACCGGCAGCGTCACGACGTGGCGGCGAGCAGCTTCTCGGCGTTCTCGCGTGCCCGGTCCGCCGGCGTCTCCCACTGCTGTGCCTCGGGCGTGCTGCCCCAACCCTCGAGGTCGAGCAACCCGAGCCCGCGCCCGTACCCCGCCTCGTCCTCGCGGAGGGCGACCATGAAGGCGAGCCACCGGCCGTCCGGACTCACGTTCGAGTTCGTTGCTTTCCACGTGTGGTCGGTCGGCATCGAGGTCATCCGGACGCGCCGCTGGGAGCCGTCCAGCTTGAGCTTCCACAGGTCCCGTGGCGGGAAGAGCGGCCACTGCGTGTCACACGACGACTCGAGGCAGATGTGCTCGTGATCGGGGAAGATCCCCTCACACTCGTTGTGGACCATCGGCTCGTCGATGTAGGTCCGGAACTCGCCCGTGTCGAGCCGACACCCCTTGACCACACACCGTGGACGCACGTCCCCTGGCACCCTGACGTATTCCGCGAACACCACCTCGGTGTCGTCGTGCCGGAAGTCCTGCGGCTCCGGCCGCAACCCGCCGCGGGTGCGGTAGAAGACCCTGTCCTCGCCGAGCTCCGGGCCGTCATCGCCGTAGACGATCTCGGTGACGTGACACTCGTACACGTCGGGGTCGCCCAGACTGGGATCGTTCCGGCCGCTCACCGCGTAGGTGATCCGCGGCGCGATCGTCGAGACCCCGCATCCTTCGAAGATGCGCCTCCCGAGCGGCTTGGGCGGACGGCTCGCGTTCTTGTCCAGGACCCACAGCTCCGACTCCACGTGCCGACTGACGTCGCGGTCCTTGAAGACGCGCGGACCGATCAGGAGGTAGTCGCCGTTGGACAAGACCAGGACCCGGAGGAAGGAGTGGTGCTTGCCGAGGTCCTTGGTCAGGTTGCGGACAGTACCCGTCTCGACATCGAGCTCGCAGGCATCGCCGTAGTTGCTCTCGATGAACGCGATCCGGGTCCCGTCGGCCGACCAGTACGGCCGCTCGCCGTAGTCGAGGAGCTTGCGGTGGAACGGTGGAGGGTCGTCGAGGACGTGGGGAACCTCGGGTTTCTCGTTGGGCACGGGAGTCACTCCCTTCGAGCGGGGCCGGTCTCGGTTTCGGTGAGCTCGACTGACATACCCTGGGCAACCCCCGCGACGGAGTACCTCGTGTCAGCGGACCTTCTGACGTAGAAGGTGGTAGGGCTGGTTCGCCAGCGTGTCGTCCAGACCCGGAAGGATCCAGACGTCACCGTCCTGGCCGTGAACCACGAAGTAGTACATGAGCGCGAAGTCGGAGTCCGTGTAGCTGCCTGGGACGATGGCTTGGAAGCGGGCGCCGGTCCAGCGCATCTCGGCGTCCACGAAGTCCTCGCCCTGGTTGACGTGCCGGTAGCGGCAGACGACATGACCGTCGAAGGACGGGTCGACCGGGACGAGCTCGAGAGCCACCTCCTCACCCCGAACGAACGGCGCCGGTGTGGTGTGGTCGAAGCGGAGGCGATTGCCGCGAGACGCCGGCACGGTGACGTCGACGGCGCTGCCGCCCGCGCTCGCTTCGGGCCGCTCCCTCCTCGCGGCGTCGTACATCCGCTCCAGGGAGGCGAGGTCTTCCTCGATGGCCGGAAGCCGGTCCGCCCAGTGGCCGTGCTCCGACTTCAGGTCGCCGAAAGTGAGGTCAGGCCGGTAGACGCCGTTCGTCACCCGGACGACCTCGGCCCAGGCGTCACGAGCCTTCCGGTACGCCGCCACCGCGTCGCCGAGGTGGCGCACGTCGCCGGTGCGTTCGTGGAGCGCGTAGGCGACCCCCGCGCGGAACTTGCCGGCGAAGAACCGTCCGAGCCCAGCCTGGGCGGCCACGTCCACAGCCAGCCGGCGGAACGTCGCGCCGTCCGGGTCCGGCGCCTGCGCTCTCGCCGTCGCAAGATGCGCGTCGGCCTCTCCGGCGAGCCGCTCCAACCACGTCGCCACCTCGACCGGCGTGTACCTGCCGTCACGCCGACCCGCTACGAGATTGTCGGCGTACTCGTTGATTCGTGCGAACATCGCCGGGTCGAAGGAGCTCACCCCACCGAAGGTCGGTGGCGTCGCCGTGTCCCCCTTGTAGTGGTCGGCGTTCGGCCCGCCCGCGATCGGCATGTTGACGTACATCTCCGGCCAGTAGCCGTTGTTCGAGGCGCCGATGCCGTGGACCACCGTCACGAGAGGCAGGACGCGACTCGCCGCGGCGAGCGCCTGCTCGACCGGTTCGGCCGCCGCGCCGTACTCCTTGCGGAGGAACCTCCGCCACTCCTCAGGATCGGCGTCGGGGTTGTAGAGCAGCCGGCCCCACAACCGGTAGGTGTAGAGGTACTTCCGCCACACGTCCCTGCCGAGGCGCAGCGCGGGGTCGGCGTACGGGTCCCGGCCGTCCAGCTCCCCGGTGCCCTTGCGGCCCTTGAAGGTCAGCGGCTCACACAGCTCGACTCCACGCGCGCCGGCGAAGGTGCCGAGCCGGCCGTAGCCTGCCGCAAGGATCGGGTCACCCCAGAGCAGCACCTTCTGGGTGCCGGGCCAGATCCGGAACAGTACGCCGAGGTCGCTGCCCTCACGGAGGAAGTCGCCGTACCCATACCGCGTGAAACGGCGAAGATGCGCGGTGATCGCCATTAGGCCGGTGCCGGGCTCCTTGGTGGCGCGTTCGCGTTCGCGGATCGTCGTCTGGTGGTACGGCAGCCCTTGGTGTTCCGCCCAGTACTTCGCAGAGACGACTACGGGACATCCCGTGCCCTGCGCGATGTCGATGAGCGCCTGGTCGACGCCCTTGGCGTGCATGTCGATCTCGATGGTGCGGCCGACCTCGCCGACCGAGGTCATGACGGTGCGCCAGAACTCCTCGTGGTCCGGCTCGGGGATGCCGCCCTCGTAGTGGACCCGCATCGTCAGGCCGTCGATCGACGGGCACTCGCGCAGGAGCAGGCCCAGCGCGGCGGCACAGTACGCCGCGTGATTCTGCGGAGTCACGCCCGTGACCGGGTAGCGCGGCCTCGAGCCCTCGCCCTGGTCGGCGGCGTGGTTCCAAAGGCCGAGCTGGAAGTGGATGCCCCGTCGCTTCGCCTCGTCACTGATGAACCGCAGCGTCTCGAGGTTGCGGTCGCGTTCCTCGTCGGAGACGTTCCCCGCCCGCACATCGAAGCCCGGCACGTCGAGAAGGAACGGGTAGGGGAAACAGAAGTAGTTCTCGGTCGCCGGATGGTGCCCGTAGTTGTACTGCATGCCGAACGCGAGCTGCACCCGGTTGACTCGGTTGATGGCGAGCTCGGTGAGGTAGTCCACCCAGAACTGCCGGTCGTAGAACCACGGCTTGTCCTCGACGTCGCTCACGAAGGCGCGCAGGATGCTCCGGACCGGCGTGGCGGCATGCTGCCGCTCCGGTGGGATGGCGCGCAGGGCAGCCACGGGATCGTCGGCGTGCCGGGCCCGGTCGGCGAGCTCGAGGACGCCGTACATGAGCCCTCGGGCGTCCGCACCGGTCACGCGCACGGGGCCCGCCGACCCGGTCGGCCGGTGGAGCTCGAAGGACTCGGCGCCGGCGGTGCGCGTCCCCTCCTCGCCACCGCCGACCACGATCTCCAGGTCGGCGTTGGTCCCCGGATCACTCGTGACGGTGGCGCCGTCGAGGACTTCGCTCAGGTAGTCGACCGCCCACCTCACCGGCGCTTCGTTCGCCACCGGGTCCGCAGGGTCGACGACGATGACGAGGCGATCGTCACTGCTGCTCGCAATGCTCATGGGCGGCCCTCATTCCTGGGAGTACGAGCGACATCGAGTCTCGGAGCCGCTTTGTGGAAGTTGGTTTTCGGATCGTAGAACTAGCTGTCGGCTCCCGCCACCGTCGGTCCAGAAACGGCCAGCGGCTCGATGGTGCGCCCGGCAGCGGCGGGTGGACGATAGGACCTGGCCAGGGGAAACCCAGGAGCTCGCTCGAAGGCGGAGGCGGAGGCGGATCGACGAGACGGTCCGACGCGACGCGCTGGCGTACCGGGTCACCCGTCCCGCACGTCGTAGTCCCGCCCCGATCCGTCATCACTGGCCTCGCTAGTGCGAGATGTGCCGTCGAGGCCGGCGTTCACGAAACTTTCCGCAATGCGGATCGAACTATTCTCAGGGCGGAGGATATGCCGCCCTGAGGCTCGTGCAGGGAGTCCCAAAAGCGAAGGTCTTCCGGCATATGAAATTTGCGACGAGAGAGGCGCGATGACGACCACACCCGAGTCCAAGACCGGACCCATGCGCTCGGGCGGTGTCCAGTCGATCGAACGGGCATTCGCGCTGCTGGAGATGCTGGCAGACAACGACGGGATCATGGGGCTGTCAGCATTGGCCGACCAGTCCGGACTTCCACCCCCGACCATCCACAGGCTGGTGCGCACCCTAGTCGATCTCGGCTACGTGCGACAGGAGCCCAACCGGGAGTACGCCCTCGGCCCGCGTTTGATCCGACTCGGCGAGGCATCATCCCGCATCATCGCGATCTGGGCGCGGCCGCACCTGGCCCGCCTAGCCGACGAGCTCGGCGAATCGGCGAACCTGGCCATGCTCGACGGCGACCAGATCGTGTACGTCGCCCAAGTCCAATCTCGACGCGCGATGCGGATGTTCACCGAGGTGGGGCGTCGCGTCCATGCGCACTGCACGGCGGTGGGCAAAGCCATCTTGGCCAACATGGATCCCGACGACGTTCAGGAGCTGCTTCAGCGCACCGGCCTGCCGCAGCAGACTCCGTCGACGATCACCGACCCGGACGAGTTCGCCAAGGCTCTCCAGCAGATCTCGAAGCGTGGATACGCCCTGGACGAGGGCGAGCAGGAGGTCGGCGTTCGCTGTGTGGCCGTCGCCGTACCGAACGTCCCGACCCGCCTGGCCCTGTCGGTGTCGGGCCCGACGACCCGGATGACCGAGTCACTAGTGCGGCGCGCGGTGCCTCTGCTCCACGAAGCTGGCAACCGGATCTCCGCAGACCTTCGAGGACGAGACGTCAACGCATGACATAGAGCGACAATCCCAGCTCCGCGAACTGCGTCGACTCCTCCCCCAAGGCGCCTGCGCTACGACAACCGCATGCACCGCAGTGCTGCTCACCTTTGATACGTCAGGCAGTCGACGACGTGGTCCTGTTGGTAGCCGACGACGATGCCAGGCGCTTGGCATTCCAGCGAGACGTTGTGCACGCAGTCCACCATCCGGCAGGCGCCCACGTGTCCGAGGTTCTCCGGGTCGCCACCCTTCCTGTCGGTGTCGAAGAAGGTCTCGCACCGAGCGCCGTCCGCGCCGCCCACCGTGATCGCGAGCGCATGGCACTCCCGCTGCCGGTTGTAGGCGCAGCTTTCGACAGTGCAGCTGTCGATGACAGGCATCTGCATGGTGTCCCCCGTTTCGCGACGCGCGGTGGCCCGTTCCCTTCCGCGCAGGCTACGTCGCGGCTCCGCGAGATTGGGCGATTTCCGGTGATCCGTCCGCACCGTGTGTCGGCGACGGTGTGGGACAGGTTCGCCTCGTGCTCACCATTCGGTCGCTGGTCGCCGACGCGGCGCTCCAGCTGCAGGTCCTGGTCGCCGGCCGAACGCTCGACGCCGACGTGGTCTGGGTACACAACACTGAGCTGCTCGACCCGTCGCCGTACCTGCGGCACGGTGAGCTGGTGCTCACCAACGGACTGTGGCACGTGGGCGCCGCGTCCTCGGCCGCATTCGTCGGCAACGTGGTGCGCGCAGGGGGTGTCGGGATCGTGTTGGGGCTCCGCGACCAGAACCCGACCACGCCACCGGTGGTCTCCGCTCGCCGAGACGCGCAGTTTCCGCTGCTGGAGATCTCACCCGCGGTGCCGTTCACCGCGGTGTCGCGAGCCGTCGCCCATGCGTACGCGGAGTGACGCCAGCGTGCCCTGCTCACGACGGTGCGCAGAGGCCATGCGCTCGCCGAGGCGATCTCGGGCGGCTCGGGCGCCGTGGGGGTGCTGCGCGCGCTGCGGGGCGTGACCACGACCTGCCGCTGGCCGTGGTTGCCACCGCCTTCGAGACCGCACCCTAGAGTTGGGCGTACGCTTGCTTAAGTTCCTCACAGAGAGCTTCACGCCGTGCCCGCGCGGCGGCTTGCCGGCGGAGCTTCTCCTCCTGCTCGGCTTGCAAGTGGAACGGCCAACGTCACTGGTGAAATGTTCGCGCCACTAACCGGCGGCGGGTTCACGATCCAGATCTGCAACAGACCAGGAGTCCGGGTGTTCGGTTAGCTGGCTCGACAACGTTGGGCCAGTGCTACTTTCCTCCGGTGCCTCCACGAGGTATGCCCCTGCCGATCTTCTCACCTAGATTGACGCCCGTTTCGTCCAGGCCCTCACCCTTCCACTGGAGTTCCTGTCGTCTCTTGAACGCCATGAGGTCTTCCTTGCCGTTCCATCCCGCGTCCAGCGCACCCAACCGTTCACTGATCATCTCGGCGTCGAGTCCGGTGATGTTCCTGTTCTCAGGAACGGAGACACTTCCTGTCTCCGGCCCCACGTACCAGCTGCTGCGGGAGTAGTGGGAGAGCATGTCCAGCTCCCAGGCGACGTTCACCATCTGACGGTGATTCTCGTTCTCGGACTCGTAGTACTTAAACATCGCGGCGGTAACACCGGCGTACATCGCCTTACCCCACCTGTAGCACTTGTGTACCTCGTCGGACCGCGACGCGATCGCCTGCCTCCAGGCCTTGACGACCTCCTGGGCATTCGCCGAGGTTCCAAAGTCATAGGTGGAGATGGCGTGCCATGCCTGGTGCAGCTTCTTTGACGACCGTCTGATACCCGCGATCGAGGACAGGATCTGATCCCGCTTCGCGGTAGCGATGCTAGCGTCCGCCATCCTGGTCTTGCCTGGTGGCCGCGTCGCGGACGGCAAAGGATCCTTCAAGCTGATCGAGTCGGTGACCGGCCGGAGAAGGGACAACACATCCTCATCTATCCGATCCACCTGTTTGATCACGCTCTGCTTGAGGCGTTCGATCCCACCGAGCAGCTCCAGCTGGGCATCTTTGCGATCCTGTTCGTCTTTGCTGACGTTGACGATGTCGCTGATCGCCTTTCTCACCTTCGGGTCATCCGCGATCTCGCCTGCTGTTTTCCACACGTTCCTGGTCAGGTCCATCATCGCCTGATGGACACTCCCATCGCCGGAAGACATGATCTTCACGGTGGCCTCAAGCTTCTCCACGACGTCACCTATGTTGTCGCTGACGTTCTTGGCGAACTCCTGGAACGCATCTGCCGCAGCGCCCTGCCACACCTGGGCCAGCTCGTGACATTGCCTGGGCAGGTCGGTCAAGACCGTTTTGAGCTCACCGATGGCACTGGCCGGCCAGTCAGCTCGGCCGATCTGATTGGCACTGTCCCATGGCTTGTACTGGTCCCAGTCGATCCAGCCCAGAATCTCTGCGACATGATCAGGAGCAGTTCCGACATTGCCTAGCTGGAGCACGCCGATCGCCCGCCGAAAGTCAGCCAGCTCGTCGTATGCCTTCTTCAGATTGCTGTCTCGCAGTTGAACCACGCAGGATCGCCTCCCAACAGTGCAACACCAGGGATCGCAGGCCCATCGGTCTCATACGCCGGTTCAGCTCTAAGCGGCAGCCAGCAACCGTGCCAGAACACCTATCTCAACCTCGAGACCGCTTTCCACGATCCCTTTCCCGGACAACACCCAGGCTGGATCAATCCTCAGTGGGCAGGCCGTACCGTGAGTGCGGTGCGCCTCAACCTTGCGCTCAAGGTCAAGACCTGTTCGCCTCTAATCCAGTTCGGCAGGCACTACCCGCCGCCTCGTGCCCAGGTGGGTGTATGGACGATGCTGAGCACGTCACCGGCTCGGCGACCTAGCACACCCGGATCCCTCCCGGTGCCGGACCGGCACCACCGCCCTTGGTGCATCTGGCACCCGCCGCGGGCACGCGCAGATCTGTTACGGCCGGCCACGGCGCAGAGGTTCTCCCGCCGGGGAACGATTCCGATGATGGCGCCAACGATCAGAGCCGAGATCATCCCGCTTCCTCTACGTGTCCTGCACGAAATGTCCATCGGCGTGCCACGTCGCAGTCGAGACAGCCGCGAGACAACTGGGCCCTGCAGGAGAGTGGAATAGGCACGCGCCTGCTACTGTTCCGAGTAGATGCAAACGCATACATCTGGTCAGCGCCTGTCGAGGACGGCGGGCAGCTACCCGGCGTGAAGGGAAGCATCGTGCAGTTCGGAGTCTTCTCGGTCAGCGACATCACCCGCGACCCCGTGTCCGGCGAGACGCCGAGCGAGGCCGAGCGCATCGACGCCGTTGTGCGGATCGCGCAGAAGGCCGAGGAAGTCGGGATGGACGTCTTCGCCATCGGGGAGCACCACAACCCTCCCTTCTTCTCGTCCTCGCCGACCACGCTGCTGGGCTATATCGCCGCGACGACCGAGCGCATCATCTTGTCCACCGCGACGACGCTGATCACCACCAACGACCCTGTGCGCATCGCGGAGGAGTACGCACTGCTGCAACACTTGGCGAAAGGCCGGGTCGACCTCATGCTTGGCCGCGGCAACACGGCGCCGGTTTATCCGTGGTTTGGGCAAGACATCCGCCAGAGCCTTGCACTGGCGCTGGAGAACTACAACCTGCTGCACCGGCTGTGGCGCGAAGACGTCGTGAACTGGCAGGGCCGGTTCCGCACGCCCCTGCAAGGCTTCACCTCCATCCCGCGGCCGCTC
>DATCKU010000111.1:0-4087 GCA_036564245.1 Actinopolymorphaceae bacterium | reverse complement strand
GCCGGTGTGGTGCGGGCGCTTCGGCAAGTCGATGGTGTCGCTGCGGTCGGGTTGTCGACGTCCACCGGAGTGGAGGCGACCTATCCCGGCGGGACACCAGGGTATGCAGTCATCTCGGCGGTCCCTGCCGATCAGGAGCTGCGCTGGCACGACCTTGTGAGCGGACGGCTTCCGGATTCGCCCCGTGAAGTCGCGGTGTCGGCCCAGGCCGCGGAGGACAACCAGATCCGGATTGGTGATCCTGTCGAGCTGCAGCCGTACGGAGGATCGCGACGTTCGTTCCGTGTCGTCGGAATCGCGGTAACCGCGTCCATGGTGGACTCTGCGTCCGTCTTCGTATCCGAGAACGCCATCTCTGCCCTGGCCGACGGTTCTCTCACCGGTGAACTGCTCATCCGGCTGGACGAGGGTGTCGAGGTCGCCACCGTCTCGGATGCCGTGGCAGCTGCGGCCGGCGCGGGTTCGTCGGTGCAGACTGGCGCAGCCATGACCGAAGGCACGCTGGAGTCGTATACAGGCGGCATCGGTGTGCTGGGCCTTTTCTTGCTGGGCTTCGCCGCCATCGCGATGTTCGTCGCTCTGCTCGTCGTGACCAATACGTTCAGCATCGTGATCGCACAGCGGGCGCGAGAGCTCGCTCTGTTTCGATGCGTTGGCGCGACGAAAGCCCAGCTTTTCAAGGCGGTCCTGGTCGAGGCAGTGCTTGGTGGCGCGGTCTTTTCCATAGTGGGCGTCGCCGCGGGGGTTGGCCTTGCGGTGGCGACCCTGGAGGTCATCCGATCACGCCTGGATGCGCAGATCCCAGATCTGGAACTCGTGCTGAACCCGGTAGCGCTGGCACTTCCCTTCCTGGTAGGTGTGCTGACGACGGTGGCCGCCGCGATCACGCCGGCCCACCGTGCGACATGGGTGCCGCCGCTCGCCGCACTGCGGCCGGCGTATGCGATCCGCGTACGTTCCAAGGCGGGAGCGATCCGGCTGGCGATCGGAGGTGTGCTCGTGGCGGTTGGTGTCGCGTTGTTGGTGTACGCCATGCCGGGTGCGATCGACTCCTCCGTCGTGCTTGTCGGCATAGCCGGTGGTGCACTCTCGTTCCTCGGCTTGCTTCTGCTCGCACCGGTCGTGGTGCCGCAGGTAGTCCGTTTGTTGAGTGTGTGTGTGCGGCCTGCCGGCGTTCCGGCGACCGTGGCGGTTGCAAACGCGATGCGGAATCCTCGCCGCACTGCGGCTACGGCATCGGCGTTGCTCGTCGGTGTCACGCTCATCTCGTTGCTCGTCGTGGGTGCCGCCTCGTCTGAGCGCACGTTCAACGAAACGCTCGATGCCCAGTACCCGGTAGATCTCACGATCCGATCCGGTGAGTTGTCCGCGGAGACCGTGGCAGCGGTCAGAAACGTCGACGGCATCTCCGGTGTCGCCCTGATGCGGGAGACGTCGATGAAGCTGAAAGGCTGGCTGGAGACACCGGTGACGGGCGTCGATCGGACGGCTGCGACACGTGTCGTGCGGGACGAGCGAGTGCTTCAGGGCGTCCGCTCCGGCGCTGTCGTGCTTGCCCCGGGTCTTGCCAGGCGGCTCAAGGTACAGACCGGCGACGACATCTTCATCGGTGACGGCGACCGCGAACGGCAGCTCCGTGTGGTGGTTGGCGAGCCGCAGGCAGTGCCACCCGTGATGGTGACCATGGATGATCTGGCCGAGCTCGCTCCCAATGCTCCCGTCGTCGAGCTCTGGGGACGGGTATCTGAGGATGCGCAGGCCGGCGCGGTGCTCGAGAGCGTGGAGTCTGTCGTCGGCACCGCGAGCAACGCCGAGCTGGGCGGCGCGCTCACCCAACGCCAGCTGTACAGCACGATCGCCGAGGCCATGGTGCTGGTATCGAGCGGACTGCTGGCGGTTGCGGTGCTGATCGCCGTCGTCGGCGTCGGCAACACGTTGAGCCTTTCGGTGCTCGAGCGTACGCGGGAGAACGCACTGCTCCGCGCCCTCGGCCTGACGCGGGGTGGGCTACGCGGGACGCTCGCCATCGAGGCACTGCTGCTCTCCGGAGCGGCCGTCGTCCTCGGCATCGTGCTCGGTATCGCGTACGGCTACGCCGGAACATCCACTCTGCTGGGCGGCGTCCCGGAGGTGGAGGACATCGAGTTGGTCGTTCCGTGGCAGCGGATCGGACTTGTCGCCGCGGTTGCCATGGCGGCTGGCCTGCTCGCCTCCGTGTTACCCGCCCGCCGTGCGGTTCGGACTCCACCGGCCGCGGCGCTCGGCGACGAGTAGGTCCATCGGCTGAACGCTCGTGGGAGATGCCGTGAGTTGTCCGAAGGATCGGTACAACCCTCTCGCGTACCGCCTTCGGACAACTCCATGACGTACGAGCTCAACTGCGTCGGGGATCGAAACGTCCGGCGGCCTTCAGCACACGGAGCGCGTTCAGTGTGATCATCTCGTTGGCCTGGCCGGTTTCGCCCCAGTCCACGGCCTCCGGCGACACCTTGCTGCCTGGTGGGTTCCACCATCGCCCCTCGGCAGCCCAGCGCCCGTCCGGGCGTCGGCGGCGCTCCAGCTCGTCGAGTGCGTCGCTGGCACGAGGATCGGTGATCTTGCCCATTCGCGACAGGATGAGGAGCGCTTGCAGCAGGTCGTATCGCCAGTACGACGGGTACCGCAGCTCGAGCCACTCGGGGTTGATGACTTCTCCTGCAGGGCGACGATGGCGGCGGCCAGGCTTACCTGAGCCAAGGCTGTAGACGACACGGTGCTGGAGGAAGAGCTCGGCGGCCCGTAGGGCAGCCTGCTCGGCACGGGGGTCTCCCGTCGCCTTGGCGTATTCATACAACCCCCAGGAGGTCGACAGGCTCTCGTGGAACGACGAACGCCGACCCGTCGCCTTGAGGTGACAGTTCCATCCGCCGTCGGGCCACTGCGTTTTCATCAGTGTCTCGGCGACGACGGACGTCCGCGGGTCGTCCGCTAGCCCCAATCGAGAACAGACCGCGAGAGCGTTTCCCCCGACGGACGCGCAGAGATGCGCCAAACCGTCGACCTCGGATGGGCGCTCGCGGCCGGCTCACCGAGGATCTCGCGGCGGGTGAGAAACCGGATGGCCGGTTCATCCGAATGCAGCAGCCATTTCACGGTCGGGTCGATGCTCATGGCCGGCCATGATGGCACGTCATAGCGGACACCTGTGTCCGCTATGACGATCGTCGTCCCTGGCTGGCAGCATTGCCGCGTGGACACAGCAGAGTCGCTCCTCGCGGTACTGGAGCGCGAGTACGGAATCGCGGCGAGCGGAGTCCGACCAGTAGCCGAAGGCACCAGCACGACCAACTACCGAGTCGAGTCTCACGTAGGGCCACTCTTTCTCAAGGTGTACGACTCATCCAGTGATCTGCGGCAGGAGGAGCGTGCGCTCGCCCTGACCCGAGTGGCGGCCGACCATGGCGTGCCGACCGCCCGTCTGCATCGTGACCGTCGGGGCCGATTGCTCAGCCGTGGCACGGTATGCCTCTCGGTCTGGGACTACCTCGACTCGGATCCGACACCGTGCGGGCACTCGGTCGAGCAGCTACGAGTGCTGGGTGCGGTCATCGGCAGGCTCCATGCGGGGTTGGGCACCTATCCCGGCCTGCCGGCGATCCGCAGCACTCACCATGTGCCCACTGTCGACGTCGAACGGGCGCGCCGTCGCTTCCTGGTGCTGTCGGAGGGGACAGCGCACTGCGTTGAGGTTCCTCCTGCGCGACGCGACCGGTTGCGCACCATCCTGCGGCAGCGGCTCGAATTGGTGAACGGGGTGGTGCCGCTCCTGGAGGAGATGCCACCCCTGACGCATCAGGTAGGACACGGCGACCTGGCCGCTCCCAACGTGCTCATGAACGGGGTCACCGTGACCGCGCTCGTGGACTTCCGGCCACCCGAACGTCGTACGGTGACCTATGACCTCTCCCGCATCGGTCTTGATCCGCGCACCGTCCTCGGTCAACCCAACTGGATCGACGGATTCGTTGCCCTGCTCGAGGCGTACGCCGACACCAATCCGTTCGCCCAGCAAGCCGATCGACAGGCGGCGGTGCGATCGTGGCTTGCG
>DATCKU010000110.1:0-145834 GCA_036564245.1 Actinopolymorphaceae bacterium | reverse complement strand
GCGCGGCGAGGGACGTGTGAGAGCAATGACCAGGCGCGGCGAGGGACGTGACGAGAGCAATGACCAGGCGCGGCGAGGGCGCGCCTGCCACGGCACCTGTCGGCACCCAGCGAGGCTGCGGCTCGCTCAGCGAGCCGGCCTCCCGAGATAGCGTGATATCATGATAGCCATGCCGAAGGCCACCAAGAACATGTTGTTGCGGCTTGATCCCGAGCTCGCCGAGCGTCTGCAGGCGATCGCGGCGGTCGAGGGACGGTCGGTGTCGGACGTCGCACGAGAGGCGATCGCCACGCTGGTGCAGCAGCGGCGCCGCGACAAGCGTTTCGCCGAGCTCCTGGAGCAGAGCATGGCGCGACACGAGCAGATCCTGAAGCTCCTGCGAGAGGACGACGAGTGATCCACCTCGATCTGCCAGAGGCGCTGGCTGTCGCGGCCCGGGTTCTCGACTGCGATTCGATGACGATCGCAGAGCTCACCGACCTGGATGCGGTGAGTGAGACCCTCGCCGAGACGAAAGTCGCCGACGAGTCCGAGGGTCGGATCGCGACCGCGGCGGCGACCCTGCTCACGGGACTGGCGCGAAGGCGCCCGTACCCGCGACGCAACCGTGCCGTCGCGCTGGCGACCACGGTGCACTTCCTGGCCCGAAACGGCTGGGATCTTCGGCTGGCGGTGTCCGGGGAGACGGGGGCCGAGGAAGTTGCCGACATCAACCGCCTGCTCGATGCGATCGCGACAGGTCAGGTCTCGGTAGCTGAGGTCAGCCACGAGCTGCAGATCCGGTTGACGCCGACACACGAGCGCATGGAGCCGCCGTGGGAGGAACACCGAGAGCAGGTTCGTCTGGAGCAGGAGAAGGGGAGACACGGCATGTTCGAGAGGTTTACCGACCGGGCACGACGAGTCACCGTGCTCGCGCAGGAGGAGGCCCGGGAGCTTTGCCACAACTACATCGGCACGGAGCATCTGCTGCTTGGCCTGACGAGAGAAGAGCAGGGCATCGCAGCCAAGGCCCTGGAAGCGCTCGGCGTTTCACCTGCCGGCGTACGAGAAAAGGTCCTCGAGCAGGTCGGCAGAGGGGACAGGGATCCTGATCACCACATTCCGTTCACACCACGGGCCAAGAAGGTCTTGGAGTTCTCGTTACGTGAGGCGATGAACTTGGGCCACAACTACATCGGGACGGAGCACATCCTGCTCGGCCTGGTTCGTGAGGGAGAGGGACTGGCCGCGAAGGTGCTGTTCAGTCTCGGGATCGAGCTCAGTGCCGTGCGAGAAAAGGTGCTGGAGCTACTCGGCAAGTCCGGTGCGGAGCCAGGTGGCGATGAGAGGCTGGGTGGCACCGCGGAGGAATTCCTGACCGGTGGATCGGGATCCGGTCGGCGTGCGCTGATCTTCCGAGAGCTCAAGGCGCTCTTCGATCAGAACGACGAGCTGGTCGCCAGGCAGAACGAGCTGCTCGCCGAGGTGGGGCGGCTGCGCGAGCTGCTGCGCCGCCACAACATCGATCCTGATTCGTGAGTCAAGACAGGAGTCGAGCGCTGGCTGCTCACGGCTCGTACGCATGTGTGGGGTCCAAGCCGTACGAGTCAGAAGGTACGAGCCAGGAGGCAGGTCGGTGTTCGATCGCGTGATCCGTGATGTCCTCAGCCGGTGGGACGCGAACGATGTGAGGTAGATCTCCGTCCCGGACGTCGGCAGCGTGTCACGTTCAGAATGCAGAGCCCGTCGTAGGGGTGACGATGTCACGTTCCGACGGGAGGTCTCCGGTGCGCCGACTCCACACCATCGGGCTCGGGTCCCGCGACAAAACCCAGCTTTTGGCCGCAATACGGACGAAGGTATTTCCAGACCACTGGTCAGTTCGCCTGGGGCAGGCCAGCGTCTTGAGCTTCGTCGTCGTGGCCATCAGCGGCGTCGTGCTGACGTTCTTCTACGACCCGTCCATGCAGCGGGTGACCTACTCAGGGTCGTACGAGCCGCTCGTCGGGGTTGAGATGTCACGGGCGTTCGCCTCCACGCTGGACATCTCGTTCGAGATCCGTGGCGGTCTGTTGCTGCGTCAGATGCACGCGTGGAGTTCGCTTGTCATGGCGGCCGCCATCGTGCTGCACCTGCTGTGGCTCTTCTTCACCGGCGGATTTCGCAAGCCACGGCAGCCGGTGTGGTTCGTCGTCACCACGCTGTTGCTTGCTGCCATGGCTGCCGTGCTGACAGGCACCGCGTTGCCCGACGACCTTCTCTCCGGCACCAGCATGGCGGTATTGGACGGCCTGCTTGTAGCGACGCCCGTCGTCGGAACGTGGTTGTCGAACCTCGTGTTCGGCGGCTCGTTCCCGGGCGGCGCCATCGCGGTCTTCTACCCCCTGCACGTGGTGGTACTTCCCGTGGTACTGGTGATCGGGTTCATCGCGTTGGCGATCCTTGGCCTCCGCCACGGCCCGGCCCGTCACCCCTGGCGAGGTGTGAGCGATCCCGCCGCAAAGCAGCCGCTCGTGCAGGTCGTAGCGACTCCCGCTGTGCGCTCCGCCGACGAGCAGGTGACAGCGCAGGCTGTGGCTGCTCCTGTGCGTCGGGCAGACGAGCTCTCGACAGCGCGGGCTACCGTCGCAGCCGTGCGGGCGTCGCTCGCCAACGGTCTCGGCCTGTTCCTCCTCGTGAGCGGCGTGATCGTGCTGATGGCGGCGACGCTCACCATCAATCCGATCTGGGAGTACGGCCCAGCGGATCCGGCGAGTGCTGCGTCGGGATCGACCCCGGCGTGGCCGATGGCGTTCCTCGACGGCGCATTGCGGCTCGCACCCGGATGGGAGTTCGAGTGGCTAAGCCGCACCTGGTCGGTTGCCATCTTGGCTCCGATGCTCGTCTGCGCGCTGTTCTTCGCGCTCGTCGCGGTCTACCCGTACGTCGAGCGATGGGTGACCGGCGACACCAACGACCATCACCTGCTCGAACGCCCACGCAACAACCCCACCCGTACCGGCATCGGTGTAGCCGGCATCATCTTCTACGGCGTGCTGTGGGCGGCCGCCGGGTCGAACGTCATCGCGTACGCGTTCAGCACATCTGTCGAGGTGCTCATGTACGCCTTGCAGGTGCTGCTCGTCCTCGGTCCTGTTGCGGGGTTCGAGATCACACGTCGGATCTGCATCGGTCTGCAGCGCCGGGATCGCGAGATCGCGCTGCACGGCTACGAGACCGGACAGATCGTCCGCACGCCTACCGGCGGCTACGTCGAAGCCCACGCGCCCGTCAGCGCGAACGGGCGCCGGCGTCTCGCGGCCTACGAGGATCACCGGCCGGTTCCCCTGCAACGCGACGTGCACGGGCAGACGACGGTGCCGCAACGCCTCCAGGTGCATCTCTCCCACCTCTTCTACCGGGATCGCATCCTGCCGCTCGCCAGGGAGGAGCTGGGCCAGGACGCGCGACATGTCGTGAGCGCTATGGGCACCATGCCCGCGCAACCGGTATGGCGTCCGGACGGTCAGTCCGCCGACTCCACCGAGGCTCCGGGTGACGTGGCATAGACCGCGAACGGTGCGCTGTCGTGCACGCCGACCTGTCCCTCGATGGGGCCGGGAGCGACGATTTCACCGACCCAGCGCATGCCGAGCCGCTCCATGACAGCCCGGGAGCGCACGTTGTGCCGCTCGGTGTACGCCACGATGGCACGGGCGTTCAGGTCGTCGAACCCGTACGAAAGCCCGGCACGACCGATCTCGGTGGCAAAGCCGCGGCTTCGCTGCGATGAGAGCAGTGCCCACCCCAGCTCCAGCCGGTCGGGTTCCCACCCGCCCGCAGCCAGCGACGGATCCGGCGAATCTCGCAACAGCGCTGCGATCTGCCGGGTCGTGGCGCTGTCGCGGTCCATGCGCGAAAGCCCACCACGTCCGACCAGTTCTCCGGTTCGCCGGTCGTATGCCACCCACTTGTGGACGCCGGACGTTTCCCACGCAGCGTTCATCTGGACGGCGTTTCGTACCGCCTCGTCGTGGCGCCATGCACCGCCGTACCAGAAAGCCACGTCGGCGTCGGCATGGAGCCGGACCAGGTCGTCGGCGTGCTCGCGCCCGACCGGTTCGAGCCGGAGCCGGTCGGTCAACCGGATCCGCGTCGCCTTGGCCACGATGTCGCGCAGACGCCGATCACCGTCGGCGCGCCCCACCATCAGGAGCTCCAGTTCACCCGGGCCGATCCAGGCGTACGCGTCGTGCTTGCCGGCTTCCAGTCGCGGTCGCTGCAGATCGCCGTCGACTCTCACCAGGTAGTCGATCTCATGGCGGATCTCGCCGTCGACATCCCACTCCCACTCCGCGATCTGCGCCTCGATCGTGGCGAGACGCCACCCGGTTTCCTCCTCGATCTCGCGGGCGAGCGCGACCTCCGGCGTCTCGCCCGGCTCGACGTGGCCACCGACCGCATCCCAGATCCCTGGAAGCAGCCTGCGGTGTGGCGACCGCCGGTGGAGGTAGACCCGGTTCCGCTCGTCGCGGATGAACGCGCCCACACACAGTCTCGGCATGCCGAGACGCTAACCCAGTCAGGTGGGCGGTGCTTCCGCATTTCCTGCCGCTGAGCGCAGGAGCTCGGCTCGTCGCTTACGAGGTGCGGAACGTGTCCACGGTCATTGCCATACGCAACCGAGAAGCTCCGAACCGGAGTGCGGACCTGCGTACTCCGGCGGGTTCGGATTGGCGTTGAGCGCGTAGTGCCGGTCGTTCGCGGGTCCCTTCCAGACCCGATACATCGGGATCTGGCCCGGTGCGCCCGTGCACTTCATGAACGTGGCGTGGGGCGTCACGGTCCATCCCTGGTATTCGGTCACGTGCGAGTAGAACACGTTGGGAGTCCTGCCGTTGCAGTTGTCCGGCGTCTGGTTGGTGCAGTGGACCTGGTTGATGAACTCCGAGCCGATGGAAAGCTGCGCGCCAGCCGGATATCCGAGGCCCACCCGGTAGGCCTGGCGTGAGTAGTTCGGCAGCTGAGCGCCAGCCGGCGCCATCTTGTAGGCGTCGACCGTGTCATGGTGGTAGATCCACCACTCGACGGGCTGCAGCTCCTGGTAGTACACGTTGATCGTCGTTCCGAGCGGATACTCGGCGCCGGGAGCAGGATCCTGTGCGAAGACGACGTTGGTCGCGACGTTGACGTCCGGATAAAGCTGCCGCACCGGGTTGCAGACGTACCCCTTGGCCTGTAGGTCCGCGCAGACCGCATCGAAGCTCTGGCCGCGGTAGTCAGGCGTCGCCGGGCCGTTGTTGCTGTAGTAGTAGACGGTCACCGTCGAACCCGCCGGCACCACCGTGCCAGGGGCTGGGTCTTGGCCGTACGTCGTGAAGGGCTGGGCTCCGGTGCCGACGGGCGTCGTCCCTTGGACCGCGTTGCACTGGAAGCCGTGCTGTGCGATGGCAGAACAGGCTGTCTGCTGCGCTGGATCGTTCGGATTGTGGACCAGGTTCCGGTAGTCGCCGACCGGCAGGTCGCCCGGGCACACCGTCACGGTGACCCGGGTGCCCACCCGGGCGATCTCGTTGGCCTGCGGGCTCTGTGCATAGACCGTCCCCGGTTTGGTGCACTGTCCAGCAGACGGACTTCCCTGCTGACTGTCGCACCGCATGAGGTAGACATCCTCGAGCTGTCGGCAGGCCTCCTGCCAACCCTTGCCCACGAGCTGCGGCAACGCGATCGTGTCGGGGTAGGTGATGACGACCGTCTCGCCCCGGTCGACCTCCTGTCGCGGTCCAGGGTCTTGTACCTCGACCGTCATGAGTTGCTGGGGCCGCGCCGCGGGCTCTGGCGTCGGGTTCTCTTGGCAGGCAAGGCCGCTCGCCTCGATGAGGTCACACGCGGCAGGCGCACGGCGCCCGACCACGGACGGAACCGAGACCGGTCCGACGTATCGGACGACCACACTGCTGCCGACCTCGACCGTCGTACCTGCCTTCGGAATCGTGTCGACGACCTCATCCGTCCCGAGCCCGGACACGTCCGTGCCGACCGCAACCGCCTCGCAGGCAAGCTCGAGTTGCCTGATCCGCGCGCACGCCTCCTCGTACGTCGACCGGTCGGAAACTCGGGAACGGTGACCTTGCGTCGAGCCGGCGGCTGGGCGGGCGGAGGTTCGGCAGGTGGGGGTTCGGCAGGGGGAGTGGTCGACTCTTCCGGCTCCGGCTCGGTTGGCTCGTCGACCGGCCCGTCGTCGCCCCCGACTCCATCGCCGGTGCCCTTGTCGATCGTCGTCGGCACCCCTGCCCGGTCGAAGACCAGCATGGTGGGGGCGTACGGATCGTTGGCCCACACGCGTCCATCGCGGATGAAGAGCTCGAACGGGTCCTTGCCACTGGGCATCGAGACGGTGTCGCGCAGACGCAACGACGTGAGATCGAGCACGGCGATCTGGCGAAGTCGCTGATCCGGCACGTAGATGCGGTCGCCCAGCACTACGGGGTCGCCGAGTCCGCTACCGGCGTACGGCTCGAGGACGTCTGTGGCGCGTACGGTGCCCGAGGCGATGTCGGCCACGTAGAGCTCACCGGTGCTCGGCACGAGCGCCGTGAGCAACGGCCGGTCGGTCGGGCCGACACCCAGCCGGACGGCACCCTGCTTCTGCGGGGCCGGGATGCTGGTCGGGTGTCCGCCCGCAGCCGAAGCGACCGTGATGCTGCCGGCAGCGGGCCGGTAGACGACCGGCTGGTCCTTGACCAGGGCGAGCCGAGCCGATCGTTCCTGCGGCTCGGCCACCTTCGTCCGGTCGGTCAGCCGACCGTTCGCCACCTGGTAGAGCTCGCCGGTCTTCGGCGCGAATGCCCAGGCCTTGCCCTTGGAGTCGACGACCACCTGGGTCACCTTGTCGGGGAGCTCGACCCGCTGTGCCTGACCGGAGGTCGAGTCGAGCCGGTTGAGGGTCCCGCTGTCGGGGTCCACGACGTAGCCTTGTCCGCCGCCGGTCATCACCCTGGCTCGGGCAGGAGTACGCAGCTTCTGCGGCGCGTCGGTCGGCGTCATGGTGGCGGTCGGTAGCCGCGTCACGCGGCCGGTGGTGTGGTTCACGACCCAGACCGTCTCGGGGTCGGTCTGAACGACCTCCAGCCTCTCCCGTCCGGTCGCGAGGTCCCGTGCCGCCTCGGCGTCGACTGTCGCGCTCTCGGCGTTGACGTGCACGACCGTGTGGCCCTTCTGCACGAACGCTCCCGAGCCGGCGAGCAGGCTGTGCGACGCCCGATAGCCGACACCGAACGTCGCGGCGAGCACGGCAGCCAACGCCACGCCGGCCAGGCCGATGCGGGCGATGCGTTCCCGGCCCACAGTGGGCATCATGAACTCCCCCAACCACTCACCCGGCAAGCACCGCCGGACCGCGCCTAGGGTGGCGGAGTGGACACCGTCAGGACGATCCGCACCGTGACGAGTGCCGCTCCCATGCGTGCGGACGTTCAGACTCTAAGGTGCCAGCCTGTGGCTTCGACAGTCGAAGGGAATGGGAAGGGTTTCCTATGACTACCCAGGTCACGGTCTCGTTCGGCGAGAAGTCGTACGAGCTCGCGGCCGGCGAGACGCTGACCTTCGGTCGCTCACCTGACTGCACGATCTGTCTCGACCCCGACGATGCGGCGATCTCCCGCTGCGCGGGCGCGCTCGTGTTCGAGGGCCAGACCTGGTGGCTTGTGAACCGATCCTCGGTGCGACCACTGTCGGTCATCGACGACCTGGGACTACGCAGCGTGCTCGCACCCGGACGACGAATCGCGATCGAGCATCCGGTCCGGGTGGTCGTCGACGGCACGAACGGCAAGCACAGGTTGGCGATCGACGCGGAGGCGGTCGAGGTCTCCATGCGTACCAACGAGGTTCTGCGCGGCGAGCCGACGGCGACCGACGAGCGGGTGCTGATCAGCCCGGCCGACCGGCTCGCCATGGTGGCGCTCTTCGCCGGCTACCTCGAGGACGGGCCGCGACACGATCCCCATCCGAGGACGTACGAGGCCGCGGCCGCCCGGCTGGGCTGGCCCAAGACGACGCTCATCAAGCGGATCGAGTACCTCAGGACCCGGCTGGACAAGGCCGGCGTCCCCAACATGACCGGACCGTACGCGCTGGTGAATCTCGCCGAGTACGTCATCTCGCGCGGCCTGATCACCCGCGCCGACCTCCAGCTCCTCCGCCGCCCCACCACGAAATGACCACGTTCAGCTGGCCATTGCCTGCTGTCAGTGGCTTACATGCCGTTGTTGGGTGGGGATTGCCTTGGGTGGAGTAGGCGAGTACGAATCGCTCGGGGCGCGGTGGTGAGTCCGAGTCGGTTGGGCCTGGTGGTCAGTCCGAATCGGTTGGGCATGGTCGGTCAGTACGAATCGCCTCGACAGGTTGTGGGTACGGATCGCCTCGGCAGGTTGTGGGTACAGATCGCGGGAGCAGCGCAGCCTGACGTCGTCCTCGTCCTGCGGCACCCGCGCTGGATGCGCGCCGCTGCCGAACGCCGAGCGCTCGTGAAGCGCGGACTGAAAAAAGCAACGATCGACTTTTTCAGCCACACGCGTAGAGTGTGGCCTGCTGAGCGGGGGAGCAGCAGCTCGCGGGGCTAGCAATCACCGAGTCTTACCCGCTGACCGAACCAGGAGGCACGTCCATGCCTTTCATCTCCCGACGTGTTGCCGCGCTCGTGTCTGCCGGAGCCCTCGCGCTCGCCCTTCCAAGCGTGTCGGCCTCAGCGTCCGAATCCGGAAGCGACGGCGGGTCGGCACCGGCAGCAACCGCGTCCGGCGGCGACGTCGTGTTGACGGGTAGCGAGATCAGCACCCTCATGACGTACGCTCGCGACACCTGGGCGTCGATGGACGCCATGGTGTATCCGGAGACCGGTCTGCCTGACGACAACATCACCGGTGACCTGGATCCGAACGGTCGCGGCGGGTACACCTCGCCCACCAACATCGGCGCCTACATGTGGTCGACGATCGTGGCGCGCGACCTGGGGTTCATCAGCCGGGCCGAGGCCCGCGAACGGCTGTCCGTCACCCTCGACACTCTCGACCGGCTCGACCGGCACGAGTACTCCGGCATGTTCTACAACTGGTACGACCCCGAGACGCTCGAGGTGCTCCGGTCGTGGCCGGACAGCGGCGACCCGATCTATCCGTTCCTCTCCAGCGTCGACAACGGTTGGCTCGCCGGAGCCCTGATGGTCGTGGAGCGCGCCGAACCCAGCCTGCGCGACGAGGCACGGGCGCTGCGGACCTCGATGGACTTCGGCTTCTACTACGACAAGAACGCCAAGGGCGAAGGGTTCCCGGCCGGGCTGATCCGAGGCGGGTTCTGGGACGAGGAGCCACCCGGCTGCTCGGTCGTCGACAACTACCGTGGCCGCGGACCGGACGTGTGGTACACCTGCCACCACTACGGTTCGTTCAACTCCGAGACCCGCTTCCCGTCGTACGTCGGCATCGCGACCGGCCAGATCCCGCGCGAGCACTACTTCGGTCCGTGGCGGACCTTCCCGCCGAGCTGCGACTGGTCGTGGACCGAGCAGGTCCCCGTAGGCAAGTGGCGGAAGTACCTCGGGGTCGACGTCTTCGAGGGCGCGTACGTCTACCGCGGGATGCGCATCGTGCCGTCGTGGGGCGGCGACATGTTCGAGGCGATGATGCCTGGGCTCTTCGTACCCGAGGCGGACTGGGGCAAGAAGTCGTGGGCCATCAACCACCCCCTCTACGTACGGGGTCAGATCGAGCACGGGCTCGAGGAGGCGAAGTACGGCTACTGGGGCTTCTCGCCGGCGAGCAACCCCGCTGGCGGGTACCGGGAGTACGGCGTCGACCAGATGGGCATGGACGGTCCCGGCTACACCTCCGACCAGGAGCGCACGTCGGTGACGCCGGCTTACCTGGACTGCCGTCCGGCCGAGCCGGAGCCCGAGTCGTACGGCGACGGCGTGGTGACGCCGCACGCGGTCTTCCTCGCCTTGGAGTACGCCCCCCAGGAGTCGCTTGCGAACCTCGCCAAGCTGCGGGCGAATTTCGATGCGTACGGACCTGGCGGCTTCTACGACTCGATCGCGGTGCGGTCGGGCACGGTGGCCAAGCGGTACCTCGCCCTCGACCAGGGAATGACGATGGCGGCGTTGGGCAACGTGCTCGGTCATGACATGCTGCGCCGCTACTTCGTCTCCCACGAGGTCGAGAAGCGACTGAAGCCCTTGATGCGAATGGAGCGCTTCAGCGCCGGTCTCGAGTGACCAGCGCATTGTGGGTCCGTCGAGCCCTGAGCGACTAGGCCGCGGTGACGCATCCGCACCACGACGAGAGGCGGGCGCGAAGCCCGCGACGGTCGAGAGGTGTCAGGACCAACAGGGGATCGTCGCTGTCCAGCAGACCGTCGTCGGGTGAGGCGGAGTCGGGTTCCACAGACCAGAGGCGCCCGGGACCTGCGTCGACCACCGCAAGCCAGCTGAACGCCACAGCCCCGCTGGGCGCTCCTACCTGGGTGACCGTGGTGGTCGCGCGCCAGTGGTCGAGTGCCTCACCGAAGGCAGGTGGGACAAGTTCCGGCCGCGTCGTGGCCTGTCGCAACTGGCTGCGGCGCCGCCGGAACCGGCGCGCCCCTGCCAGATGGGGCGCTGGCTCGGGTTCTGTCGCTGCGGGGGATGGATCCACGACGTCGAGCAGCGCCGCGCCGATGTCGCCGTCCGTGCGCACCACGTCGAAGCGGTGGAACGGCCCGTCGGCGCGATGCCAGACCACTGTCGTGTCCACCGCGCCGAGCGCCGTCGTGCTCTGGTGACCGTCCTCGGTGACCCGCGTGATGGAGTACGAAATACCGCTGCGCAGGCTGGGGCCCAACAGCATGGCGACGTGGGGTGACGCGATCAACCGGCCGTCTTGCTCGGCGACGAGTCCTCGGGCGGCGATGCTGGCGAGCAGGCTCTTGGTCAGCACGCCATGATGAGCTGCTGGTACCTCGTCGTACACCGACGAGCCGACGCCGGGAAAGCGGCGAGCCCCTAGCCTGCGGGCGATCGCCGTCAGCTCGTCGCCGGTGAGCGTGAGGTGCGGTGCGTCGACGGTGGTCATCCGAGCATCCTTTTAGAAGGGGAAGGGGTCCGCCAAGGCCTTGAACCCGTCACCGATCGAGTCGATGACCTTGTCGGCCTCGTCGGCTACGGCGTCGATGCCGTCCATGGCCAACACCACCCCATCGGTGGCGAGGCCGGCCGCCTCGTTGATGGCGCCAGCCGGAGCAGTGAGCGGGTGTTTGAAGAGCACGTCCGCAGCAAGGTGGTTGCTGGCCGCGGCGAGGTCGAGGAAGTCGCGTACGTCGGTGACGGCCTGGGAGATGCCCGTCTGCGGCTCGTCTTCGCGAAGCTTCTGACTCGCCGCCAGGTAGCCCATGGCGTCCGCCGCGTCACCTGCCGGACCGGGCAGGTAGCCGAGCAGCCGACGGACCCACTGCTTGGTCTTGCTCGCCTTCGGGTCGAACGGTGGCGGTGCGGCTCTCCTGCGGTCCAGCTCGTGTGCCTCGTCGAGGGCCTCGAGCGTCCGTCGCTGCAAGGCCGCCGAGAGCTTGCGCGCGGCGGACGTGCTGGGGTCGACCCGGGCCTGCTTCAGTGCCTTCTGCCATTCCAGCCAGCCGAGTGCCTGGTCGACGGCCTTCACCCCGGTCACCGCGCCGAGCGCCTTCGCCCAACGCATGGCGCGCTCGCCCAGTCGCGCGGGCTTGCGGTAGGCGGCGTCGCTCAGCTCGCGTATGACCACCTCGCCCGTCTTGGTGGTCCGCACGAGGTCCAGGCCGGCGACCTTCATGGACTTGGAGTCCGCATGCTCCACAGCGGAGGCCATCTGGGCCAGCAGACTCGCTCCACCGCGCAGGCTCTCGCCTCCGGAGGAGAGCAGCCTCGCGATCGCCTTGCACTGCGACTCCACCCGGCCTCTCGCTTCGGGCGGGAGGCCGTCCCCGGTCACCGTGAACAACGCCATCCACGCGTTCTGCAAGGCGGCAGCGGCTCGGCGGCACTCACTTGCGAAGCTGCGCATCTCTCCGGGGTCGAAGCGGTAGAGCGTCATCCGTCCTCCTTCGCCTCGGCGAGCTCCTTCTCGCGCGCGACGGCTGCCTGGAACAGTGCTTCGTACTTCGACGCCAGGCCGTTGAGGTAGGCGATCAGCTCAGCGATCCGACTGCTGGCGTCGCCGACTCCGCTGCCGATGCTGGTGATCTCCTGCTTCAGTCGATTCGTTCCAGGCGAACGCGCAGTGGTGGCCGCCGCTGCCGCACCCACGTCGGGCACGGCCGACAGCGCACTCTGAGCTCGCCCGAGCTGGGCAGTGGTCGTCTGGATCGCCAGCAGGTAGTCGGCGTAGACGTCCGATCGCAACAAGCATTCGCTTGCCATGGATACCTTCCGATGTCAGACACGATGGATCCCGATGTGCACGTGGTCGTAGTGGTCGGGAACGGCCCAGAGGATCTGGATGGCGAACCGGTGCCCGTCGACTTCGCGGACGAAGCTTCGGTACGAGCCGGGTTGCCAGGTGTCGATGCCCAATGCCTTCGCCGCCGCGCGCGCGGCCTTCTCCCCGTCATAGGTCGGGTAGTCGATGGCGTACGCCAGCTTGTTGCCGACGTAGTGGTCCGACATGCCCGGCCCGGGTACGGTGTCGTAGTTCCGCTTGCGCTGGCCCGCCTCGGTCGTACCGGGTGGCACGCCGTGCTTGGCCATGACCGGCGTGACGAGCTGATCGAAGATGGACTTGCTGCCACCCCAGACGCTCACGTCCACCGTGACGTCGGCCAGGCTGCGTACCCGATCGTGTGGTCGGGCGTGGTTGTGCCCCTTGGGCACGTGCCGGTGGATGTGCCGGGTGTGGTCGTCCTTCCGGAACAGCTGGTTCAGCAGCTCGGCGGTGTGCTTGCGGGTCCCATGGGTGCGTTGTGGACCCAGGGATGCGAGGAGTGCATCGACCGTCCGCCGGTTGGCGAACCGGTCCTTCTTGGTTCGGGGACGGGTGAGTGCGTCGACGTAGCCGGCCTGCGCATCGGCCACGTCGGCGGTCACCACCCGTCGCCGGACGTCGACGACGTAGCCGATGTCACGGGCCATGAGGTACGCCAGCCGTCGTACGCCCTTCCAGTCGTCGATGGCGTCGTCGAGTGCCTGGCGCAGCCGGTGTTGCAGCGTGCCGTCGGCGACCACGATGCGCCCGACCTCCTCACGTGCCTGGACACAGCGGTGGTAGACCGACTCCACCGTGGCGAGGTAGGCGGTCATCTCCTTGGCCAGCGCCAGCATTCGGTTCGGATCCGCTCGGAACGTCCGTCCGTGACGCGGGATTCGCCAGGGACGAAGGCCTGCTCTGCTCATCACGCCACCGCCCGAGGTGTGGGGTCGCAGGTCCGAGACGCTGCGCCCGTGGGTGCGTTCGAGGTGTGCTGCCCGGCGGGCGGCACGAGGAGGCCGAGGAACCCAGCACCGAGCGTTTCCGCGTCGACCTGTTCGACCTTTACGCGGTCCAGCTCCGGATCGGCCGGGGCATCCCAGTCGCCGGATGCCGACTCGACCGACAGGACGCGCCAGGCTATGCCGTCCTCGCCCACCACCCAGCACGCCTCGGAGCGGACGACTGGCTGTCGGCTTGGGGTCCGGTCGAGTGAGCCCGGGTCGTCGTACGGAGAAGTTTCGGCGCGAGGTGAGTTCCGGTCAGTGCAAGCGGCCGTCCCGGCGTCAGGCGCTCCGTCGCCCTTGGGGCTGCCGTCGACTGTGCCTGCGATGCTGACCGCAACGGAGAACCGCCGGTGGGCGAGCGCCTGGATCCAGGCGTGTGCGGTGCCGAGCTCGGCACCAGCGTCGACGAGCACGTCGACCGCAGTGTCCGGTGAGCCTGCAGCGAGCAGGTCGTCGGCGCGTAGGTATCGCCTGAGGTCGACCGAGAGGCTGAGTCCCTGTGGCGGCGCGAGCTCGTCGAGACGACACAGGTGCCTGAGCAAGGCGTCGAGGTCACCGGTGTGCTGTGTGCAGCGGACCAGGTGGTGCGGGTGAGCGGTGAACCAGGTCGCTCCGGGACCGAGGTGTGTCGTGGCAAGGACGGCGTGCTCGGTCACGACTCTCTCCGACCCGGTCGCGGCTGGCTTCGCGGCTCCAGACTCCACGGTCACCTGGGCGACGAAGTCAGGACGCACGCAATGCGTGAGCAATGCGGTCAGAGCCGGCGTCCACTCCACACGGGGCTCGTCGCCTTGCTCCACGAACGTCACGAGGCCCCGGGCGGCCAGGCCGCGCAGGGCGACGGCATCCGTTCGTACGTCCATGACGTCGCCCTCGGCGACGAAGCGCGGAACGCTCAACCGGCTGACCCGGCGCAACGCCCGGATCTCGTCGACGGTGAGCAGCAGCGAGCTCGCGATCTCAGCCATGACAGGTCGAACTCCCGAGGTGGTCTGGCGGCGCGTCACCGGCCGCCGGCGAGGTGTGGACTCTGCGCTACGAGCGAGCGCCACATTCGATGTCGAACTCGCACGAAGGACCGCCGCCTCCGCCCGGGTGCTGTGCAGCGAGGTTGGCGAATGCCGCTGCGTCGGCCAGGTGGGCAGCGCGGCGAAGCCGGTCGGCGGCTACGTCAAGGTGATGTTGCCGGTGGTGCGGGCCGACGTGTCGACGAAAGGTG
This sequence comes from Actinopolymorphaceae bacterium, assembly GCA_036564245.1. Classification (GTDB taxonomy): domain Bacteria; phylum Actinomycetota; class Actinomycetes; order Propionibacteriales; family Actinopolymorphaceae; genus Thermasporomyces. The sequence goes on along the minus strand of DATCKU010000110.1, from coordinate 131,180 downwards.
TCGGCCGTGTTGCCCTCCCAGTACTCCGGCACGCGCGAGACCTCATGCCGCAGGCGTTCGAGCACGTGGCGGAGGCGGCGCTGCTGGCGCCGCAGGTCGTCGGAGAGCTCCTCGAGTCTGCGCCAGGGCGTGAGCTCTGCCACGCGGTCACCTCCTTCGTGCCTCGATCCGGTGTGGCGGATGGCCTTCGATCCGTACGGCCACTCGCACGGTACGCGCGGAGGGCGTGCGAAGGACATGGGAAGGGTTTCCGATTCCGCGCCACCGGGCTCGCGGCCTAGCGTCTGCGAACGACACGACAACACCGGCTTGGCGGCACGGTCTTCGTGCGACAGCACCGGAACACGAGCGCGTGAAGGAGAAGGCAATGGCGGTGATCTCGCGAGACACCCTGGAACTCACGCCGGAACAGGCGCGTGCGGTTGGCCGCCGGTTCGGTCACCAGGCCGAGGTGGAGACCACGGCCCTGATCCGCAGCATGGACGAAGGCGTGCAGCGGATGCAGGCGATGATTCAGGATCTCGACTCCGGCGTGTCCGGCATGAAGTGGCAAGGCCGCCGCGCATCGGCGTTCGACAGCCAGTGGACGGGCGAGTTCAAGCCAGCCCTGGTGCGGATGCAGGAGTCGATCCGCGACTTCCGCCCGGTCCTCACCAAGATGCAGGCGTGTCTGCAGCAGGCGCAGGCAGACCTCAACCGTTTCGCGGCGGACGTCGAGGCGATCGACGTGGGTTGACCATTCCAAATGACCAGGTGTGGCGGGTTTTCGTGACCCTCACATGGCGTCGATGCCGTGCGAGGGTCACAAACGCCACGTGTGGGCTTGGGCGGGTACATGAGCAGGGAGTACGAAGTCCACGTCGTCGCGGGTGGTCGCAGCATTCCGCTGCTCGTCGAAGCGGGTGAGGCGGCGACCGTCGGCGGGTTGCGGACAGCACTCGCGGACGCCGTGCCCGATGTGCCGGCGCAGCGCTTCGACACGCTCTACCTCGACACGACCGCCTTGTCGGACGACCAGCTTCTGGTTGACATTCCGCTCCTTGCGGCGGCCCGCCTGGATCAGCACGCATCGAATGCGCATTCTGAGCGTCCTGGACCTGAGTCCAGCAAGCTTGCGGTGGTCGGCGGGCTTTCAGCCGGAGTCACGGTTTCGGCACCCACCGGTCGCGAGCTTGTCGTGGGGCGTGCGGCCGACTGCGACCTGGTGCTCGCTGACCCTGAGGTGAGCCGACACCACGCCAGGATCCGGATCGACGAGCCCGGACGGGCGACGGTTGCCGATACCGGATCGCGCAACGGTGTCGGGCTTCGCGGAGTCCGTATCGCAGGCGACACGGGGCTCGAGGACCACGACGTCGTGCAGGTCGGCGAGTCGCTGCTTTGCGTACGCCCGTGTGAACCAGCGGACGGCGCGTTACGGCAGGACCCGGCGGCGGGCGTCAGCTGGTTCAACCGACCACCCCGCATCGCGCCCGCCCGGCGTACCCCCGAGGTCACCATTCCGGCGAAGCCGGAGAAGCCTCGAGGGATGCGGTTCCCGCTCGCGACGGTGTTCATTCCCCTGCTCCTCGCCGCGGTGCTCTATCTCGTGATGCCGCATGCTGGCTAGTTCCTGCTGTTCCTCGCACTCTCCCCAGTGCTCGCGATCGCGCACGTGATCAGCGACCGCAGGAGCGGACGGAAGGAATACCGGGAAAAGCTCAAGGAGTACGAGAAGGAGCTGGCGGCGGCCCGCACCCGGCTGCGTGAGCTTGCTGTGGAGCAGGAGCGCACGACAAGACGCGACGTGCCGGATCCTGCGACGCTGGTGCGGATCGCCACGGGACCCACGGCCAGGTTGTACGAGCGCCGGCCCGGTGACGACGACTTCGGCCAGCTGCGGGTGGGTCTCGTCGACCGCCCCGTGGACGTACGACTTGCCGGGCAAGGGGCCGACGCAGAGGAGCTTCCCACGGCTCACGCCGTGCCGATGTCGGTGCAGCTGGCAAGCGACGGCGTGGTGGGCGTCGCCGGCCCGCGGTCTGCCGTGCTGCCGATCGCCCGCGCCATGGTGGCGCACGCGGCGGTCCTGCACGCTCCGCACGACCTCGGCCTCGTCGTCTTCAGCGGGTCTCCCGACGACTGGGAGTGGGCGAGCTGGCTGCCGCATACGGTGCCGCATCGAGCCGACGTGGCGTGCCGACGGATGCTGGCAAGCGACCGGAAACAGGCGGAGGAACGGATCGCCGAGCTGCGGCGACTCATCGACGAACGCCTGGCCGACAGCCGCTCCGCCTTACGCGACCAGCCACCTGCCGGCCGGCGCATGCTCGTCGTGCTCGACGGCGCGTACCGCCTGCGCAACCTGCCCGGCCTTGCCGACGTTCTGGCCGACGGCCCGGCGGCTGGTGTCTACGCCCTCTGCCTGGATTCCACGCAGACCAACCTGCCCGACGAGTGCCGGGCCACCGTGGTGGTGACCAGCCACTCCGGGACCAGGGTGCGAGTGAGTCGACCGGGAGCCGACGCCGTGGACGACGTGCTCGCCGACGGCATCCCGGAGGGTGTGGCGCGCCGCATCGCGTACGCCCTGGCACCGGTGCGCGTCCTCGGCGCGAGGTTCGGCGGCGACGCAGACCTGCCGGACCGGGTGCGGTTCCTCGAGCTTGCCGGACTGGGACCCGAACCGAGTGCCGACGACGTGTTGCGCCGGTGGGCCGCTCAACCCGGTGGCCGGAGCACGCAGATCCTGCTGGGTGCCGATGCGACCGGTCCGGTGACCGTGGACCTGCGGCGCGACGGGCCGCACGGGTTGGTCGCCGGCACGAGCGGAGCGGGCAAGTCGGAGTTGCTGCAGACGCTCGTCGCGGCGCTGGCCCTCGGCAACACGCCCGACGCGTTGGAGTTCGTCCTCGTCGACTACAAGGGCGGAAGCGCGTTCGCCGATTGCGCGGACCTGCCGCACTGCGTCGGTCTCGTCACCGACCTCGACGGTCACCTCGCGAGCCGTGCGTTGACGTCCCTGACCGCGGAGCTCAAGCGGCGCGAGACGATCCTCGCCGAAGCGGGGGCGAAGGACATCGAGGACTACTGGGCGACGACGGGGGACCGCCTGCCACGGCTGGTCATCGTGATCGACGAGTTCGCGACGCTGGCCGAGGAGGTGCCGGAGTTCGTCTCCGGCGTGGTCGGGATCGGGATGCGTGGGCGAAGCCTTGGCGTGCACGTGATCCTCGCGACCCAGCGGCCGGGCGGTGTCGTGAACGCCGAGATCCGGGCCAACGTCAACCTGCGGCTCTGCCTGCGGGTGACGCGGGCGGAGGAGAGCTCCGACGTGGTGGACGTACCCGACGCCGCCCGGATCTCCCGGCTGCACCCGGGTCGTGCGTACTTACGCGCAGGCCATCAGGACCTCGCCATCCTGCAGTGCGCCCGGGTCGGTTGGCCGCGCGGTGGCGACACCGACGCCAGGTCGGCCGCACGCGAGGTCCGAGTGCACCGGAGGCGCTTCGAGACGCTCGGCGCGCCGCGTCCGCAGCGTACGTCCGGCCCGGAGCTGGGTGGGGACGGCGACACCGATCTCAAGGCGCTGGTCGCCGCGATCCGCACGGCGGCCGAGCGTTCGGGGATCAAGCCTCCGGCGAGTCCGTGGCTTCCACCGCTGCCCGAGCAGGTGACGTTGTCCCAGCTCATGTCGTCTTCGCAGGCCGACGCCACGACCCACCGGTCGTCTCACCGTGAGCCGACCCAGCCGTCCGTGCCGTCGCCTGTGGCGGTGCCGATCGCGCTCGGCGACCACCCCACCGAGCAGACGCAACGCCCGTACGTCCTCGACCTCGACCAGGCGGCGCCGGTGGTGATCGCCGGCATGACACGTAGCGGCCGGTCGACGGTGCTGCGTACGATCGCCTGCTCGCTCGCGAGCAACAGCAGTCCGGCCGACGTCCATCTCTACGCGCTCGACTACGGCGGCCGGGCGCTGGCGTCGCTCGCCACCCTGCCGCACTGTGGCGCGTGGATCGACGCGGACGAGACCGACCGGGTAGAGCGGTTGCTGGACCTGTTCGGCGCAGAGATCGGACGGCGGGCGAAGGTGCTGGCCGAGGGTGGGTACGCCTCGATCGCCGAGCAGCGTGCCGCCACCGAGGAGCCGCACCGCCTGCCGTACCTCGTCCTGCTCCTCGACCGGTACGAAAGCTTCCTCGCCCGGCACAACGAGACCGACGGCGGTCGCCTGGTGGAGGCGCTCGACGGCATCCTCCGGCGTGGTTCGGCGGTCGGGATCCTCTCGGTGCTCGCCACGGACCGGTCGGGGTTCACCCACCGGATGAGCGGGCTGGCCGCGACCCGGATGGTGCTGCGTCAAGCCGATCCGGACGACGTGGCGGTCTACGGCGCCGATGCCCGGCAGATGCCACGCGCCATGCCACCAGGTCGGGCCGTCGTCGTGCCCGGCGACGTCGAGATCCAGGTGGCGATGCTCGCCGCGGATCCCCAGGGCGCCGCTCAGGCCGCCGCTGTCGAGGAGCTGGCCGCAAGCCTAGCGAGACGCTGGGACGGTGTCGATGCGCGCCGGCTGGCGCGCCGGGTCGACCCCTTGCCGACGTCGATCACCCTGGCCGAGGTGGAGGCGTTGCGAACCGGCGACGGACGCGGGCTGGCTGAGTCGTCGACTGGACCCCGGAGGACGTCGCAGCACACGTCAGCGGACACGTCGCGAGCCGAGTCCGTGCCGCCCACGGTCTGCACGGTGGGCGCGGGTGGCGACCACCTCGGTCCGGTCGACGTCGACCTCGCCGAGCTCGGATCGACGTTCCTGGTCAGCGGTCCGGCGCGTTCGGGACGGAGCACCGCGCTCGCGACCATCGTCGAGTCGCTTGCCGGGCGGGCGACCGGTGACCTGCAGGTAGTGCTCTGTTGTCCTCGCTCGTCACCGCTCACCGAGCTCGCCGAGCTACCCGGAGTGCTGCGGCTGCTCACCGGACCTGAGATCGGCACCGACCTGGACGACACGCTCGGTCTCGCGGGCGGCCCCGTGGCGATCGTCGTGGACGATGCCGAGTACCTCGGCGACAGTGTCGCGGCCGACGTGCTCGACCAGCTGGTCCGTGGCGCCCGGGACGACGGGAACGTCGTGGTCGCTGCCGGCACGACCGAGGAGCTCATGCTGCAGCGTTATCGCGGCTGGATCGCGGGGATCCGCCGGGCCCGGTGCGGCCTGCTGCTCAACCCGATGTCGTACACCGATGGGGAGGTCTTCGACCTCAGGCTTCCGCGATCCACCCGCGGAGGGTGGCCGGCCGGTCGCGCCCTGCTCGTGCGGCGGGACTCGACTCAGCTCGTGCAGGTCCCGCTGCGAGGCGGTGCCGCTGCTCTCGACCCCGCCGATGAGCTCGCGTGGGTCAGGTGAGGGCGGCATGACCGGACTGCGATCCCGCTATGGTACGGACGCAGAACTCGATCTGACGCAGACATCGGTGCGGGACTCGGTGGGCTTGCCTGGGGTGCTGTCCCGTGGGTGGGTCGCCCGGCCAGCAGACAGTGCGGTGGTCAGGATGCCGACCGGCGAGCACGTCGAACTCGACGCCGGCCAACGGCTGGTGTGGCGTAGTGCCATGCCCTTGACCGGGGACGACCGGGCCAGGTTCCAGACCCACCTCGCGGTGCTGCGCGGCCTTGGTCCGCCGACAGGTGTCGCTCCGGTCGCCGCGGGCGGCGTCGACCAGGCGGGGCACGGATGGTTCGCGACACTCGACTACCCGTCGGACGCCGCGGCATGGATAGCGGGTGCACCGGTATCCCGGGACAGGGTCCGTCGTGTGGCAGACACCCTGACCCGGGCGATACAGGCCTTGCATACCGCGGGTCTCGCGGCAGGCGAGATCTCGCTCGAGCGGCTGCTCGTTGCCGAGGACGGCTCGGTCTTCCTGGATCCACCTCCCCCAACGGCCGATGCAGCCCCGAGCTCTGAGTCGTACTCCGTCGCCGTGACGCTTCGCACCTTGCTCGGGACGGCCGAGCTGGCGCCCGCCATTCGCGACCTGCTCGAGCAGGGGATGTCGCCCGACCCGCGGCTGCGCCCGTCCGCCGCGGAGCTGGCGCGCGCCGTCGCCGTCCAGCTGGCTCACGAGGCTGAGCAGGTGACCGCCAGCGTCAACGGCTCGTTCAGTCGCACGGCGGTCGACGGCGAGCCGCTGGACGACGCCGAACCCAGCGCCGACAAGGCGAACGACCCCTCACGGTTGGAGACCCTTCCGCCGACGTCACCGCCGCGGGCGGAGTCCGGCACGCCACTCGGCAGCCGCTACCTGCTCGACACGGTGATCGGGACGGGAGCCACCGGACGGGTCTGGCAAGGACGTCGCCGCGCCGACGGCTCCCCGGTGGCGGTGAAGGTGCTCCGACCGGAGTTCGGCGAGGATCCCGCCGTCGTCCAGCGCTTCTTGCGCGAGAGTGCCACGCTCCGGGCGATCAGGCATCCACACCTGGTCCAGATCCACGATCTGGTCGCCGAGGGGGACACGCTCGCGATCGTGATGGACCTGGTGGACGGCGAAGACCTGCGCCAGCTCGCCAGCCGGGCCGTGCTGTCCGGGTCGGCAGCGCTCACGGTGCTGAGTCAGGTGGCGGCAGGGCTTGCCGCCGTGCACGCTGCCGGTGTCGTCCACCGTGACGTCAAGCCGGAGAACGTCCTGGTGGCCTGGGAGCAGGGCGCAGAGGGGGAGCGGCCGTACGCCAGGCTGACCGACTTCGGGCTGGCGCGCGCAGCGGACTCGCCGGCGCTCACCCAGACCTCGCAGCTTGTGGGAACGCTCGCCTACGTCGCGCCGGAGCTCGTGGCCGGTCGTGCCGCCGACACACCGGTGGACGTCTATGCGCTCGGGGTCATGGCGTACGAGCTGCTGGCCGGCGAGCGACCCTTCGACGCGCCCCACACGGCGGCCCTCCTGCGCGCCCACGTCGAGATGGAGCCGCGCCGACCACCCGCCATGTCGAGCGAGCTGTGGGGCCTCGTGAGCCGCTGTCTTGCCAAGGACCCGAGCCGGAGGCCGACCGCTGACGAGGTGGCGCGGCGGTGCGCGGAGCTGGCGCGCACCCCTGTCGCGCCGCCCTTGCCGCCCCGCATCCATGTCGAACCACCACGGGGACCGGCAGCCACGCGCCCGGGCGACCCCGAGTATTCCGCGTCGGTGCCAACGTCAGGCGCCCAGCAGGCCGATGCCGGGCAGCGCACCGACCCCACACCTTCCGGCGAGCCTGCACCGGCTGGTTCGGCGCCCCCCACAGTCCCCGAGCACGCCGGGACGTCGAGCGCCGGCCTCGAGGCCGTGGCAGCCGAGGTCGACCTCGCCGGCAGGCAGCCGACGACCGGGGCCACCAGGCCACTGGCTCCCGCGCCGACCGAGCCACCCCGCAAGGGCCGAAGGCGAGCCTGGATCCTCGCCGGGACCGGGGTCGCCGTCGTGGGACTCGTTGCCGGTCTGTGGTTCGGCCGGCCCACACCGGAGCCGGCACCGAAACCCACACCAGAACCGGTACCGCAGCAGTACGCGCTCCAGGTCGTGGCGATCAGCCCGAAGCCCGGCACCGTTCGGCTGACCTTCCCGGACATGTCCGACACCGAGGGCTTCTCTTCGTACATCATCTGGCGCGACTCCACGGTCCTCGACCAGGTGGACCCCGCGGAGCTCACCGACGGGTCGTACCTCATCCCGCGGGTCGACACCACGACCGAGCACTGCTACCGGGTGTTCGCGCTGGTCGAGACCGCACGTCGGGTGCCGCGCCAGACGCCCCGCCCGGCGTGCATCGTGGCAGACGGGAAGTCACGGTGAGGCATGTGGCAGCCGTCCTCGCGGCGGCTTTGGCGGTGCTTTCGAGTACGACGTTCGCGCCGGCGTTCTCTCACACAGGTTCCGTCACCGAGCCTCGCTTCGTTCTGCCCGTGGCGGGAGCAGTCGTCGTGGTGACGGTGACCGCGCTCGTGCTGTCGGCGTGGACCCGGATGCTTCCCGTGAACCGACTTGCCACCGAGTGCGGAGTGCTCGCGTGCTACGTCGCGCTGGTGGTCGCTCCCGGCTGGGACGTCGCGGCGGGGCCGCGCCGGCTGCTGACGACGGCCTTGCCGATCGAGCCGGCTGGGCCCGAGTACGCGACGGTCGTGGCGCTCGCCGGGCTCGCCGCCGTCGGCGGCGTGGAGCCGGCACTTCGTCGTCCGTGGCCTCTGGTGCCGATGCTCGCGCCACTCGTCCTGCTGGTGTCGGGGCTCGCCCTGACCGCTGACGTCGCGAACCTCACCGATAGCCAGGTCGGTGGCGGTGAGTCTGTCCCGGGCAGGCCGTTGCTGGTCACGGCGTGGGCGGTGGGCGCAGGCGCCCTGCTGATCGTGTCGAGAGTCCGGGCCCGTGGGCAGCGCTCCGGCTCGGTCGGCCCCGCCGTTTCGGCGACCGGTGTGACGGTGCGGCGGGTGGGATTTCTCGGCGTCGCTGTCGTCATGTTGGCGAGTCTGGGCGTGGCCAGCGGGGTGGGTGCGCGTCTGCTGACGCCGGTCGGTCGGGCCGACCCGATAGGAGCCCGCGACATCGTGCCGCAACCGGTGCGTCCGAGACAGGCGGTGACACCGCTGCAGCAGTTCGCGGCGATGCGGTCGGGATGGCTTCCGCTCGAGTTCGACGTGTCGACCGTCGCCGGCGACGCGCCGAGGCGGCTGCGATACGTCACGCTCGACCGGTTCGATGGTCAGTACTGGACCACCGATGCGGTGTACCGGCGGGCTGGTCGCACGCTCCCCCTGGAAGCGGGACGGGTCGCGACCCGCAAGGTCGTCGAGCGTGTGCACATCGTCCAGCCCGGCCCGTTGGGCTGGGTGGTGTCGTCCGGGCGTCCGGTCGAGATCTCGGTGAGTGACCTCGGCGTGAACGAGCGGACCGGCGACGTGGTGTTTCCGGACGACCGCGAGATCCCGCGCGACTACACGGTGACGAGCGTGGTGAACGCCCCGACCGAAGCGCAGCGTGCCGCGGCGACGCCGGTCCCGTTGCCGGAGACCGAGCGGCCCACGCTGCCGCCCGATCTGGTCGCCGAAGCGACCGAGGCGACGGCCGGTGCGTTCGGCGCGGATGCGCTGGCCCGGCTCGAGGCGTACTTCAGCTCGGAGCCCTACACCGTGGTCGCATCGCAGGAACCGCCAACCGGGCATGGCATCTACCAGATCGAACGACTGATCCGAAAGAAGGGCGGCACCGCCGAGCAGTATGCGAGCGCGTTCGCCGTCTTCGCCCGAGCGTTGGGCTACAACGCCCGCGTGGTCGTGGGGTTCCGGCCGCGTGATCCGGGGGAACGCGGCGAGGTCCGGGTGACCGGGCGCGACGTCCACGCCTGGCCGGAGGTGGAGTTCCGCGACATCGGATGGATCGCGTACGAACCGACGCCGCGTTCGACCGCCGAGCCGGATCCTGAACCCACGACGACGCCGCGACCGGACACGCCCTCTCGTACGTCCGAAGCCCTGCCGACCAAGACGGCGGCGCCACCGGCGGACAGGCGGCCCGATTCAACAAGCCCGGTTGGAGGTTGGGAGGTCTGGTCGGCGGTCCGGTATTCCGTCGTCGGTGTGGCGGCGTTGGCCGCCGGCTACGCGATCGTCGTGCCGTTGGTGAAACGCATACGCCGGAGCCGGCGCAGGCGGATCGCGGATCCGCAACGTCGTACGATCGCGGCCTGGCGCGAGGTGACCGACCGGTTGCTCGAATCCGGCGTACGCATGCAGGCAAGCGAGACCCCGCGCGAAGTCGTCCTCGCTGCCCGGCAGCGCCTGCGCGACCCGCGTGCGTTCCCCGAACGACCGGACTTCGACGACTATCCCGACGCCTCGCTTCCCGCGCTTGCCGTGCTGCATGACCGTGCCGCGTTCGCACCGACGCCGGTGACCGATGCGGATGCCTCCGCGGCATGGCGGCATGCCGATGGAACGCGTGGCTGGCTCCGCGACCACTCGTCGCTCGGCCGCCGGGTGCTCTCGGCCCTCGATCCTCGCCCGTTGACAAGGAGAATCCGATGACCGCGACCGCGAACCCCGCTCCCACGGAGACCGCGGGAGACCCCGCCGGCTACTTCGCCTCGGTCTCGGCCGCCCTGCAGGCGAACGTCGAACAGGCGTTGTACGGCAAGCCGCACGTGGTGCGGCAGGCGCTCACGTGTCTCTTCGCTGGAGGGCACCTCCTGGTGGAGGACGTGCCGGGTGTGGGAAAGACGTCGCTCGCAAAAGCCATTGCTGCATCGATCGAGGGCGCGACCTGGCAGCGAATCCAGTTCACGCCTGACCTGTTGCCGAGCGACATCACGGGGACGCCGGTGTACGACCAGCGGACGGGGGAGTTCGAGTTCCGTCCCGGTCCGATCTTCGGCAACCTCGTGGTCGCAGACGAGATCAATCGCGCGTCGCCGAAAACCCAGTCGGCCATGCTGGAAGTGATGGAGGAACGGCAGGTCACCGCGGACGGCAAGACGCATCCGATGCCGCAACCGTTCCTCGTGATGGCGACGCAGAACCCCATCGACATGGAGGGGACGTACCGGCTTCCGGAGGCGCAGCTCGACCGGTTCCTGATCCGGCTGTCGATCGGATACCCGGACATTGCGGCGGAGCAGGCGATTCTCGTGGGGCGCGCGAGCTCGGGCGCACCGCCTGCCCTTCATCCGGTCGTGAGCTTGGAGCAGGTCTCCTGGATGGTGGCCTACACGAGCCGGGTCCACGTCGCGGCCTCGGTCGCCGAGTACGTCGCCCGGCTTGCTCATGCCACCCGGCAGAGCCCCGAGCTCTTGTTGGGTGCGAGCCCACGAGCGAGTCTCGCGTTGCTACGTGTCGCGCAGGCGTGGGCTGCGATCGAGGGGCGCGGATACGTGACGCCGGACGACGTGAAGGCGGTGGTGGAGCCCGTGTGGCAGCATCGGCTCCTGCTCGATCCCGAGGCTGAGCTTCGTGGCGCCAAGGTCTCCGACGTGCTGAGCCAGGTGCTTCGCGCGGTGCCGGTTCCCGCACCAAGTGAGTGAGGCGGCGTCTTGAGATGGCACGCACGGTGCGAAGCTCCCGGCGCTTGCGCATGACGAGAAGTGGTGTGGCGGTCACCGTCGGATCGGCCGCACTCGTCGGGAGCGGGCTGGGGTTGGGCTGGCCGACCCTGACCGGTCTGGGAGTCGCCGGATTCACGGCACTCGCGGCGGCACTGGGCTTCGTGGCGGCCTCGCCGCGGCTTTCGGCGCGCCGCGATGTCACGCCCGACCGTACGCCGGTCGGCGAACCGGCGTGGAGCCGACTCGAGATCGTCAACCGGGGCAGGCTCGCCAGTGCCAGCTTCGACGCGGTGGACGAGCTGGCAGGTCAACCGCATGACGACGGCAGGCGGCTCGCCGTACCGGTCACGCCGATTCCGCCAGGTGAGCGACGGGAGCTGAGGTACCCGATCGAGGCGAGCCATCGAGGGCTCGTGACGCTGGGACCGTTGCGGTCGGATCGCCGCGATCCGCTTGGCCTCCTTGCCCGATCGGCGACGCTGGCGGGCACGACTCGGCTCTGGATCCATCCGCGGATCCACCAGGTACGACCTCTGCCCGTGGGGATGGTGCCCGACTTCGAGGGCCGGCTTGACGATCAGGTGCAGCGCGGGTCGTTGGCGTTCTCGTCGCTTCGTGAGTACCAACCGGGCGACGATCCGCGCCACATCCATTGGCGTACGACGGCTCGTACCGGCAGCTTGGTCGTCCACGAGCACGTCGACACCCACGAGCCCACGGTCTCGATCGTGCTCGACACCCGGACCTCGTCCCTGGAACCCGAGGCCTTCGAGGACGCAGTCGAGGTCGTGGCCTCCATCGTCGCCGCATCGAGTCGGGTCGGGCACGCGGTGAGCTTCGAAGCGCTCGGCGAAGACAAGGCGGCGGTGTCGCAGGCCGGGGGATACAGCGTGCTCGATCGGCTCGCCGCGCTACGCCAGGTACGTGATGACGGCTCGCGCGACGACCACGGGTTGCTCGGTCTGTTGCAGCTCATCGAGCGCGCTCCGCCAGGCGGCAGCCTCGTCGTCGTCACCGGGGACGAGCCAGGTCTTCTCACCCGGTTGGCGACGCAACGGCGACGCTTCGGCCGAGTCGTTCTCGTGGTCGTGGGCGGATCGGACGCCGGGCCGCTCACCCGACGACCTGGTTTCGCGGTGCTCCGAGCGGCGTGCGCCGCGGATGCCGTCCGTAAGTGGAACCAGTTCGTGTGCGGGCCCGTCGCAACACTGCCCAGACGATGACGAAGCGACCCAAGCTGCCCAGGCTGGTGGAAACGACGCATTCGCCGTGGTAGCTCACACACCCGTCGTGTGGTGGGCGTCGACGCAGGGCACCTGGTTGAATCGCAATCGTGGCCTGCATCCTGGTGGGCACGTCGTCGTGGACCGACAAGGCGTTGCTGGCCTCCGGCTGGTACCCGCCGAGCGCGGATACGGCCGAGAAGCGGCTGCGCTACTACGCCACGAAGTTCCCGATCGTGGAAGTGGACTCGAGCTACTACACGCCGCCGAACGAGCGCAACAGCGTGCTGTGGGTCAGTCGTACGCCCAAGCGGTTCACGTTCAACGTCAAGGCGTTCTCACTTCTCACCCAGCATCCGACCCGGCCGGACGCACTCTATCGGGATGTGCGACCCGAGACGGACAAGCCGACCCTCTACCTCAAGGACGTGGACCCGCAGACCGTGGACGTCGTGTGGTCACGGTTTCTCGCCGCGCTGGCGCCGCTGCACGATGCCGGGAAGCTCGGCGCGGTGCTGTTCCAGTTCCCGCCCTGGTTCGGTCTCAACCGGGCGAACAAGCGGTACGTCCTCGAGGTTCAGGCGCGGTGTGACCCGTTCCCGACATGTGTGGAGTTTCGTCATGCCAGCTGGCTGAGCGAGGAGAATCGCAAGGAGACGCTCGACTTCCTTGCCTCGCACGGCGTGCCGTTGGTCTGCGTCGACATGCCGCAGGGCTACCGCAACTCGGTTCCTCCTGTCACGGCGGCAACGGCCGACCTCGCCGTCGTCCGTTTCCACGGGCACAGCCGGACGTGGACGAGTCGCGACATCCACGAGCGATTCGGCTACCGCTACTCCGAAGCCGAGCTGCGCGACTGGGTGCCGCGACTCGAGCACCTCGCGAGCCAGACCCAGACCACGCACGTGATCATGAACAACTGCTACCGGGACTATGCGCAGACCAACGCCGAGCAGCTCGCTGCTCTGCTGCAGACGTGACGCGTGGTGCGAGGAGCTGATCCGTCGTTGCGCACGCGACGTGCTGAGTGGCGCCTCGCCAGCCGAAGGCGGTCTCTCGACGCGTCAGAACGTGAAGGTCTCGGCGAGCGTGCGATAGTCGAACAGCTCGTCCGCGTCGAACCACAGCTCGATTTCGTACTTCGCCTCGTCAGGGTTCCCGGATGCATGCACCAGGTTGGAGACGGCCTTGTCCTGATCGATGCAGTACGCCTTCGTGTGGTGGGCGAAATCGCCCCGAATCGTGCCAGGGGCAGCCTCGTTGGGATAGGTGCCGCCGACCAGCTTGCGGACGTTGGCGACCGCGTCGACACCTTCCAAGACCATCGCGATGACGGGTCCCCGCTGCATCGCGGCCGCGTTGGCGTCATAGACCTGCTTGCCGTGACGCTCTTCGATGTCGAAGTAGTGCTTGCGGGTGAACTCCGCGTCCATGACCTTCATCTTGGCGCCGACGATCTTCAGTCCGGCGTCTTCGAACCGCTGCACAATCCGGCCCACCAGGCCGCGCGCCACTGCATCGGGCTTGAGTACGACGAGCGTGCGTTCGATTCCACTCACGAGTCTGCCTCTCGATCAGCCGACGCCACGCCCGCATCATAAGGTGACCCGTCGAGGCGTGGCCTTTCGGGTCTGTTGTGGGCTCTGAGAACGCGGTTGCGCTCGCCCTATCGCGTGGCTCCGGCAGGACGGGCCGCCGTTCCCGCGGCGGCTCCGGCGGAGGGGGCGAGGAGGGTGGCTCGGAAGCGATACCGGTCACCGCGATAGATGATTCCGCCCAGCTCGATCACGCGTCCCTCGACCGAATAGGTCACCTGACGCGTGACCAGCAAGGGATGACCCGGCTCGATGTCGAGTAGCCGGGCCTGCTCCGGGTCGGCGGGTAGCGCCTCGACGTCGTAGTCGGCGCGATGCGGAGGCCAGCCCGCCTCGGTCAGCGCGTCGTACAGCGACCCGTTCGCGAAGTCCTGGTCGGCCAGCGTGGGAGCGATCGCAAGGGGCACACGACTGCGGTCGAGCGCGACCGGCAGGCCATCCAGCATGCGGAGCCGGCGCAGGTCGAGGATCTGGGCGCCAGGTGCGATGCCGAGCTGCTGGGCCTCGTCGAGATCGGCCGGCCGCACCTGCTGCGACAACACGGTCGACGACGGTGTGAGGCGCTGTGCCCGTGCCATGGCCGAGAAGCTCATCAGGACGTTCGCCGGCTCCCCCACGCGCTCGGCCGCGACGTACCACCCGCGTCCGTGCGAGGGGATGACGAGGCCGTCCTTGGAAAGATCGGTGAGCGCCCGCCGAAGCGTGACTCGGCTGACGCCGAGCCTGGTGCACAGCTCCCGCTCGCTCGGCAGGCGCGTGCCGCGGGCGTACACCCCGGACAGGATGTCGGCCGCAAGTCGGTTGCGCACGCGCTCGTGCAGCGGGAGCGATGCGTCGATCATGAGACGAAAGGGTAGCGCACCACTCGATACCACTATTCTGCGGAGCCTTCTGACCATCTTGGACCAAGAGGTCTTATGTGGTATGTTGCGCTGCCATGCAGCAGGTCGATGTCGATCTAGTCGAGGACTACAAGAGAGACGGATACGTCGTCCGTCGCGGCGTGCTCGAGCTCTCCCGGGTGGAGGAGCTCCGACGCGAGGCCCGGCGGTTGCTCGAGATGTGCACCAAGGAGTCCGAGCGATACGCCGCTCGGATCGAGTGGGAGGTCGATCACCTGGCCGAGCCCTACCGGGCAGGCATGAAGGGGGTCATCCGCAAGCTCGAGCCGGTCAGCGACCTCAGCCCGCCGTTCGCCGAGCTTGCCCGCGATCCCGCCGTCACCGAGCCTGCCGAGCGCATCTTCGGTGAGCCGGTCGAGCTCTTCGAGGACAAGCTGAACCTCAAGCTGCCAGGAGGTTCCCCGTATCCCTGGCACCAGGACTGGAGCTGCTGCTGGCGGGCTCACACCGACGAGCTCGTGACCTGCTTCATCTACCTCGACGACGCCGACGAGACCAACGGCTGCCTGCAGGTCGTCCCGGGCAGCCACATCGGCAAGCCCATCCATCCCTTCAAGGAGGGCAGCCATTTCGAGGTCGACCCGTCGTGTGTGCCACAGGATCGGATCACTCCGGTCCCGCTCAACGCGGGCGACATGATCTGCTTCGACTCGTACCTTCTGCACTTCTCCGATCTCAACCGCAGCACGGTTCCCCGCATGGCGATCATCTACACGTTCAACCCGGCTCGGCTCGGGAAGATCAACGAAGGCCGGTTCCCCGCGGACCACCAGCCGTAGTTCGTTCGCAGGTGCGACCTGCGAACGCCTCGTCCCTCGTGGAGGACGTGATGACGAGACCCTACTCTCGACGGCGGTTTCTCGGTCAGTCGCTCGGGCTCGGGGCGGCCACGGTCGCCGGCTCTGCCCTGTGGACCGGCTGTGGCTCTGGATCAGACCAGCAGGGGGACGACGAGCAGGGCGTGGTCGTCTCCAAACCCGTCGAGGGAAAGCTCAACGTCACGTGGTGGACGCACAACAACCCGGCCTTCGTCGCGGCCAACGTGGAGATGATCAGACGCTTCGAGGAGGAGAATCCGGACGTCCACATCGTCTACCAGCACTTTCCGTACGACGTCTTCTCGCGGAAGCTGCAGGCTGGTTACCGTGCGGAGAACGTCGCCGACATCCAGCAGATGTTCGGCACGTGGGTGACGGAGTACGCCAAGAACGGCTTGCTGGACGAGGTTCCCGCTTCGCTCGGCGGTAGCAAGGCGGCCGAGAGCTTCTGGCCGGCGGCCGTCGGCGCATACCAGTACAAGGACAAGCTGTACGGGATCCCGCACGAGTACAACCTCGAGAACGGCGGGTTGCTGTTCAATCCCAGGCTGGCCAAGGCCTCCGGGATCACCGAGCCGCCGAGCACGTGGGAGGAGCTGGTCGAGGCCGGTCAGCGACTCACCAAGCGCAACCCGAAGGGCAAGGTGACGCAGGTCGGCCTCGCGTTCACCGCGAGCGACCCGATCACGTTCACGTTCCTGTCGATGATCCTGCAACGTGGAGGCGACTACTGGGACGCTGACGGGGTGCACGTCAACTTCCACAGCTCGCAGGCCCAGCAGGCGTGGATCGACGAGACCGAGCTGGTGACCCGCTACCAGGTCGACAACTCCACGTGGTACAACGGCGATCCGTTCGAGATGTTCTTCCGCGGTCGGGCAGCGATGGCCAAGCACGGGCCGTGGGTCGTCGAGGCAGGCAAGGCGAACTTCCCGAAGTTCACCGACCTCACCTACATCGCCGAGCCGCCGTATGCCGGTGACGTCGTGAAGTTCGCCGCCGAGTCGGGGTGGGGCGAGGTGGTCAATGCCGGTGCCTCCGACGAGAACCGCGAAGCGGCATGGAAGTTCATCGAGTTCATGGCGCAGACCGACAACATGCGGGACTGGAACGCGAGGACGGCGACCGTTCCCGCGCTTCGCGAGCTCAAAGACGACCCGCAGCTGCTGCAGAAGGCGCCGTACCTCGAGGTGCCCTTCGCCGTGCTGCCGCACGGGCGCTGGGTCGGCCAGGTGTACGACCGGGATGCATTCTGGGGCTTCATCAACGATGCGTTCGTGAGCGTGGAGCTGGGCAAGGCCGATCCGATCGATGCGCTGCAGGAGGCGGAGCAGCAGATCAACGCGATGATCGACCAGAACGTCGAGCCTCGCTAGAGGGTGGCACGGGAGCTCCCGAGAGGTATGGCGACGACGGAGACCGCCCGGGACGAACGGCGGCAGGCCGCGAAGCGCGGTGCGGTGCGGCCCGGCCGCGGGCGACAGCTGCTCTTCGCGTACGGGTGGCTCACCCCGATTCTCGCGATCTTCACCACGTTCACCATCGTGCCGATCGTGATCGCGATCTGGCTGAGCCTGCATCGCTACAACCAGCTGGCTCCGGTCACGCCGTTCGTGGGCCTGCGCAACTTCACCCTCGCGTTGACGGGTGACCCCCTGTTCCTGAATGCGCTCGGCAACACGCTGAAGTACGCGGCGGTCGCCGTTCCCGTCAACATCGTACTCGCCCTCGCCGTGTCGCTCGCGCTGAACACCATCACGCGACTCCGTGCGCTCTTTCGTACCGTCTTCTTCCTGCCCGCCATCGCCTCGGCGGTCGCGGTGTCCCTTCTGTGGCTGCCCATCTACGACCCGCAAGCCGGCTGGCTGAACTCCGCGCTGGAGATCGTCGGCATCTCCGGCCGCTCCTGGCTGGACGACCCCAGCAGCGCGTTGTGGGCGGTGATGGTGGCGGCGATCTGGCAAGACCTGGGATACAACGTGATCGTCTTCTTGGCCGGCCTGCAGGCGATTCCGCAGGAGTTCTACGACGTGGCGAAGGTCGATGGAGCCGGCGTCGTCGCGCGCTTCCGGCGCGTCACCTTGCCGCTGCTACGAAGGACGTTCGTCTTCGTACTCTGCCTCACGACGATCGGCTACCTGCAGGAGTTCACGAGGATCCAGGTGATGACCGCCGGTGGACCCATCCGCAGCAGCGAGACGGTCGTCCTGCACATCTACGAACGCGCCTTCGGCGATTTCCAGATGGGGTACGCATCGGCCATGTCGGTCCTCTTGATGTTCCTCATCCTCGTGGTCGCCCTCGTGCAGCTGCGCACGCTCCGCACCCGGTGGGAGTACTGACATGCCTGCCGTCACTGCCCGGAACCGGCGGCGAGTGGGGCTCGCCGTCCTCTACACGGTGCTGAGCGGCGCGGCCGTGCTCTTCGTGCTGCCGTTCGCGTTGATGCTGAGCAACGCGTTCAAGACCTCGGAGGAGATCATCCGGATACCTCCGACGCTCATCCCAGAGGAACCGTCGTTCGCGAGCTTCACCTACATCCTCGAGAACTCGCCGTACCTGCTGTGGTATCGCAACAGCCTCATCGTCGCGAGCGTGGTGACCGCGCTGACGCTCTTCACGAGCTCGCTCGCCGGATACATCTTCGCGAAGTTCTCGTTCCCGGGCCGCAACGTGATCTTCGTCATCGTGTTGAGCACGATGATGATCCCGGCGCCGGTGCTGCTCATCCCGTCGTACCTCGTGATGGACTTCTTCCACCTGCTCAACACGCTGTGGGCGCTCATCGTGGGCAGCATCGTCAGCGCGTTCGGAATCTTCCTGATGCGCCAGTTCATCGCTGCGATTCCCAACGATCTCATCGACGCGGCGCGGCTCGACGGGGCCGGTGAGTTCGCCATCTACTGGCGGGTGATCCTGCCGCTCACGAGCCCTGCGCTCGCGGCGCTCGGTATCTTCACATTCCTCGCCTCGTGGAATGACTACCTCTGGCCGCTGATCGTGATCAACGACCAGGACAAGATGGTCCTGCCGCTGGCGTTGACGTACTTCAACAGTCAACACGCACAGCGATACGACCTCGTGATGGCGGCGGCGACCATGGCCGTCGTTCCGGTGGTCGTCGTGTTCTGCATCTTCCAGCGGCGGATCGTGAACGCGTTCGTGCTCACCGGAATCAAGTGAGGGTACGTGGTGACATCACACACAATCGTTCTGATCGGCGCAGGAAGCACGGTCTTCACGCCAGGACTGCTGGCCGACCTGGCCGGCTCCCCGGTCTTCGACGGCGCCACCGTGCGCCTGGTGGACATCGACGAGGACGCGGCGGTGACGATGGCCAAGCTCGGGCGTCGGATGGCGGAGGCACGGGGATCCCACCTCACCGTGGAGCCGTACGTCGACCGGCGCGACGCGTTGGCCGGCGCCACTGTCGTGGCGACGACGATCGCCGTCGGTGGGGCGGCCGGGTGGCGTACGGATCTTGAGGTCCCGTTGCGCCACGGCGTGCGCCAGACCGTGGGTGACACGGTCGGCCCGGGTGGCGTGCTGCGTGCGTTGCGTCAGATCCCGGAGCTCGTGGCGATCGGCCGTGACGTCGCCGAGCTCGCCCCCGGCGCGTGGCTCGTCAACTACGCCAACCCGCTGACCGCCAACGTGCGCGCGATCTCAGGCTGGGCACACGAACGCGTCATCGGCCTGTGTCACGGCACGATGCACACCAAGGCCGAGCTTGCGAAGGCGCTCGGCGTTCCCGGGCACGAGCTGACGGCGGTCTTCGCCGGCCTCAACCACCTGTGCTGGCTGCTCGAGCTCCGGCACGGAAGCGTCGACCTCTACCCCCGGCTGCGTGCCGGTGAGGTACCGATCGAGCCGGTGACGGCGGACCTGCTCGAGCTGTTCGGGCTCTACGCCGCGCCAGGCGACCGCCACGTTGCGGAGTTCTTCTCCTGGTACCTCGGGTGCCCGACCGAAGACGGCAAGCTCGCCTGGGGCCTGCAGCCCGGTCTCGACGCGACGCACCACTACATCGCGGAGAAGGCCGACCTGTGGGATCGACTGCGCGCACAGGCCGCTGGGCAGGCACCACTAGACGTCGCACCGGCCGGTCAGGAAGCCGAACGCCTGGTCGCGATAGCCGAGGCGCTCGTCAGCGGACGCGAGATCGTCGAGCTCGCGGTCAACCTGCCGAACCGGGGTCTCATCCCGAACCTGCCGGGCGACGCGATCGTCGAGGTGCCCGCGGTGGTCGGTGCCGCAGGCGTGCACGGTGTCGCGGTCGGCGAGCTACCCGCGGGCGTCGCGGCGGTTCTCGCGTCGCGTTGGCAGCAGCAGGAGCTCACCGTCCAGGCGGCGGTGCGCGGGTCGCGCGAGCTCGCACTGCAGGCCTTGGCGAGCGACCCTCTGGTGCCGAGTCCTGCGGTGGCGCGAGCCATTCTCGACGACGCCATCGCAGCACACGATCCGTTGCTGCGTTCGTACGCAGCCTGACGACCGCCTGAACCGGCGGCGGGTCACTCGCGGCCGATGCACCGTCCTACTCGGTCCGTACGACGAAGAACTCCTCGGCGAGCCGGCCCTCGGGCAGGCCGGCTCGCGCGGCGGCGGCCCGAAGCCATCCGCGTACCCGGTCCGGCAATCCCTCGGGATCGCGATGCTGGCTGCGATGTGACAGCAGGGCAGCCAGCTTGCGGTCGACCGTCTCGGTGACGTCCACCACGTGGTTGGCGGTGGGGTGGGCGGACAGCCAGAGCTCCCGCACCGTCCACGGGGCGAGCCCGGCTTCGGCCAATTCCGGGAAAGCGAACGGATTGCGCGCGGCGGGATATACGGCACGCACCGTGGCTTCCCCGGCCGCCAGGTGGTCTGGGTGGCTACGCGGCAGAATCACCCAGTCACGCTCCGGGCTCGGACAAACCACGCGGTCCGGCTGGATCTCGCGGACCAGCGCCGTAATCGCGCGAACCAGCTCCTTCGTCACCTCCAGCTCGCCATCGACCATGCCGAGAAAGCGCACGTCACTCACGCCGACTGCGGCCGCTGCCGCCTCTTGTTCGGCGCGACGAATCCTCGCCATCTCCGAACGCGAGATGGTGGGGTCGAAGCCTCCGGACTGACCGTCTGTGCAGATGCAGTAACTCACCTTGAGCCCGGCATCGGTCCAGCGCGCGACCGTTCCGGCGGCACCGAAGTCGATGTCGTCCGGGTGCGCGGCGATGACGAGGACTCGAGAGATTTCCGAGTCAGGCAGTACATCAGTCACGACCGACAACCTACCTGAACGGGCTCGGTGAAGTTGGCCCCCGGTCGTTACAGCTGCAAACGCCTCCTGAGCAAGTCGCGGATGTATTCGGTGCGATCGGCCCGCGTTTTCAGGGCGACTGCTTCTTCAAGGCGAATCGGGACGGGCGTCAGTCTGGGACGCGGAAGACGGGGGATTGTCTATGAAGCATTGGCTATTTCGGGTTGCCACAGAAGGTTCTGACCACCCTTGCACAACCAGGGTACGCAAGTCCGTCAAGAAGTCTGCGACAACGGGACTGCCCGCCTGCGGTCTGGGTGTCATGTTGTCCGTCGTACTGCTCAGTGGCTGGCTCAGCGGATGTACGACAGGCGCCGCCCAATCGCAAGATGGGTCGTCGGTCGCCAAGCCGGACGACGCGTGGCCCACGATCGTGGCCAAGTCGAAACGTCCACGGCCGAAGGCGACTCGGACCGCGTTACCCGCACCGAACCGGGTCAGCGCCGGGACGTACCCGGCACCTGAGCCCACGGATTGTCCGAAAACCGTGGCGGAGGAGGAAGCCGAATCCGCAACTGAGTCAGCGGAATCGTCAACTGCGTCACCGAGCCCGTCGACGCCTTCAGCGAAACCGACGAGTCCTTCGGTGAAACCGTCAAGCGCACCTGCGGAATCGTCACCTGTCGTAGGTGAAACGCCCAGCCATGCGCCCGACCATATCGCGTGCACCGTGGAGCGGGTGGAGTCCAAGGGTGAAAAGGTCATCTTCTTCACGTTCGACGACGGACCGGACCCGCGCTGGACGCCGCAGATCCTGCAAGTCCTCGCGGAGAACGACGCGCACGCTACGTTCTTCGAGCTCGGATCGGCGACAAAAGAGCATCCGGAGCTGGTGCAGCAGGTCCTGGCCGCCGGGCACACCATCGGCAACCACACGTACGACCACCGGGAGCTACCCGCGCTGGACGATGCCGAGGCACGGCAAGAACTTGTGACCGGTCCGGCGTCACGGTGCTTCCGTCCTCCCTATGGAGCCGTCAACCATGACGTGCGAGACATCGCGACCGAGCTCGGTCAGGCGGTCGTGTTGTGGCACGTGGACCCGCGTGACTGGGAGAGGCCCGGAACCGACGAAATCGTCGACGACATCCTCGAAGGAGCCGCACCCGGAGCGATCATTCTGTTGCACGACGGCGGTGGCGACCGTTCCCAGACCGTCGAGGCAGTCGCGCGAGCGCTGCCGGAGCTTGCAAAGCAGGGCTACGAGTTCCGCGCGCTGGATTGCAACAGCGCGCCGGCCGCCAGGGCGCGGGCTGCAGAGGTTCCTACCAAGCCTGCGACCAAGCCCGCGAGCAAGCCTGCGGCAAAGCCAGCAGGGCGTCCTGCCGGCAAGTAACCACCCTGTCGGGGTGGCTCGTCGCTTCATCGGCAAGCCATCTGCGAACGCCTGATGTGGCCCCGGTCGCATGCGACCGGGGCCAATGTACGCATCCGGTCTGTGCCGAGGCACGTGTGCAATGTCCATCCGGTCGCAGTCAGGTCACTGGGTACGCTCTGTCTGCTAGACCCTCGTAGGTGGTGCTTGCGTACCCCGACGACGTCGACACCAGAACGTGGCTGTTCGCAGGTCACTGCACGCTCTGTGTGCCTCTGACCCGGTAGGTCACCGACGCCCTGTGTTCGGACGAGCCCGCCACGAGGCCGGCCACGCGCTATCCCCGCGCAAGCGCTCACGACGTCGCCCGCCCACCATGTCCGTACCGAACGCTGCTAGGTCGCCGCGCGCTATGTCCGCAAGACCCCGGTGGGTCGACGGCGCTTTTGTCCGCAAGACCCCGGGCTAGGTCGCTCGCACGCTATGTCCGGGTACCGCCATCGCGCACTACGCCCGTTCGGGGCAGGTCAGGCGTACTCCTGACCTGTGAGGTCAGCCGTACTCCAGGCGTGTCGGACCTGCGACACGTGCCGACACGTGGTGCACCCCCGGCAGGCGTAGTGCACATGGTCATTTGGGGCCGGTCGCCTGGTTTCCGGAGCTGGCCGCGATCATCTGGTCAAGGCTGCGCCGATTCGTGCCAGGCTCGGTGAATTGACACATGTGGCATGGTTCCACTCTTCGAGGAGAAGCGACGTGATGGCGCAGAACAACGGGATCAGGCGACGCGACTTCCTCTACGCCACGGCAGTTGCCGCCAGCTCGATCACGCTCGCCGCGTGCAGCGGGCCCGAGCGCGAGTCGGGACCCGCTCCGCGGGACAAGCTCGAGGGGAAGGGATCGGAGACCAAGCCGCTGCCGCCGCCTTCGAAGTTTCAGGAGGCACCCGCTCTCGCCAAGCTGGTGGAGGCGGGCGAGCTGCCGCCGGTCGAGGAGCGGCTTCCCGAGTCGCCGTACGTCATCCCGCATCGGTGGGTGAAGGTCGGCAAGTACGGTGGCAAGCTCAAGATGATCATGGCTGAGAGCACGTCCTCGGCCATCAAGGAGTACATGTACGGCCATTCGTTGCTGCGTTTCCTCAACGACGGACTCAACATCGGTCCGGGACTCGTCGAGAGCTGGGAGTCCAACGAGGACGCCTCGGAGTGGGTCTTCCACTTCCGCAAGAACCTCAGGTGGTCCGACGGCGAACCATGGACCACGGCCGACATCATGTACTGGTGGGAGGACCTGGTCAACAACCCCGACACGAACCTCGCTCCACCTGACGACGTGCGTTCCGGGCGCGACACCGTGGCGAAGGTCTCAGCGCCCGACGAGTACACCTTGGTACTGACCTTCGACGCACCGGCACCGATCACACCGGAGCGCCTGGCGGCCTGGGTCAACAGTGCCGCGGATGGTGGGAGCGTCGGGCCGCTGTGGATGCTGCCGAAGCACTACGTCTCGCAGTTCCACCCGAAGTACAACAAGAGCATCACACGGAGCGACTGGTACAACGAGCACGCCATCAAGGGCGACTTCGGACTGAACCCCGAGTGTCCGACGATGACCGGCTGGCGGCTCAAGTCGTACCAAGAAGGCCGCCGGGTCGTCTTCGAGCGCAATCCGTACTACTGGTGCGTCGACAAGGAAGGCAACCAGCTGCCCTACATCGACGAGATCGAGTTCGCCATCGTCGCCGACCCGGAAGTGCAGAAGCTGCAGATGACCGAGGGCGACGTGGACTACGTCCACGGGGGCCACCACGCCTTGGTGCTTGCCGACATCTCGGGCTTCAAGCAGAGCGAGGACCGCACCGGACTTCGCGTGCATCTGTGGGACAGCGGTTCGGGGACCGGCTCGATTCTCTTCTTCAACTACGACTATCCGGAAGAGAACATGCGGAACATGATCCGCAATCCGAAGTTCCGGCAGGCGTTGTCGTACGCCATCAACCGACCCGACGCGCGCAAGTCCATCTACTTCGACACCGGCGAGGTCACGACCGGGACGTTGAGCCCGAAGGGCCTCATGTTCACGATCAACGACGAAGCCAAGCGGAAGTACGCCGAATGGCGCGACGCCTACGTGCAGTACGACGTGGAGCGGGCGAAGTCGATGCTGGATGAGCTCGGCGTCGTGGACAAGGACGGAGACGGCAAGCGCGAGCTTCCGGACGGTTCGAAGCTGGAGATCTTCCTCGACTACCCGGCGAACACGAGCGACGAGCACATCCAGAAGAACGAAAGGGTCAAGCGTGACTGGGAGGCGATCGGGATCACCACCAAGATGAACCCGATCCCGCCGGAGGCGTTCGGTCCGCGCTGGGGCCGGGGCGAGCTCATGACGACGACGGCCTGGGAGGTCGGTGACAACCACCCGCTGGTCTATCCCGGCTGGGTGATCCCGGTGGAGCCCGCGCACTGGGCGCCGCTGCACGGACAGGCGTTCATCCTGCAGACCGGCGACCCGAAGAAGCTCGAGCAACAGGCCGACACCTCACCGTGGGAACGGACACCACCGTGGATGCTTCCCGAGGAGGGCGACCCGATCGACCAGTTGTGGAAGCTCTACGCGCAGGCCCGGGTCGAGCCGGACCAGATGAAGCGGATCGCGCTGCTGTGGGAGATCCAGAAGATCCACATCGAGCACGGCCCGTTCTTCTACGGGATCGTCGCCAACTACCCGCGGATCGTGCTCGTGCGCGACGGGTTGTCGAACGTCCCGAAACGGGAGAACCTCGCCCTGGGTGGCTGGGTCAACCCGTGGATCCTGCCGTCGCCCGCCGTCTACGACCCCGAGACGTACTACTGGGAGAACCCGGCCGAGCACACCTAGCTCACCACAATGACCACGTTCCGTAGGGGGTTCGCACCTTCCAGGTGCATGTATGCGCCTGGAAGGTATGAACCGCCACGGTAGGTATTGCGAGGTTCCGCCGGCCTGTCGGGATCGCGTTGTCGGCGAGGACTCGTAGGCTGGACGGCGATGAGCGCACTCTCCTCCGACCGCAAGCTGACACCGCCGGTGACCGCCGACGTCGAGCCGGGCGCACCCCGCCGAGGTGCGGACGAGGCCGCCCGGGAGACCGCAGCCGACGACGATCGACCCAGGCGACGCAACCTCGACGCGATCCTCGACGACCTCAACCCCGCGCAGCGCGCCGCGGTGTTGCACGAGTCTGCTCCGCTGCTGGTGGTCGCGGGTGCGGGCTCTGGGAAGACTCGGGTCCTGACCAGGCGGATCGCATGGCTGCTCGCGGCGCGTGACGCTCGGCCCAGCTCGATCCTCGCGATCACGTTCACCAACAAGGCAGCCGGGGAGATGCGTGAGCGCGTCGCCGCCCTCGTCGGGGAGCGCGCCGCGTCCTACATGTGGGTGTCCACGTTCCACTCCGCCTGTGTGCGGATCCTGCGTCGGGAGATCTCGCGGTTCGGGATGTCCTCGTCGTTCTCGATCTACGACGAGGCAGACTCCCGGCGCCTCATGACCCTGGTCTGCCGCGACCTGCAACTTGACCCGAAGCGCTACAACCCCAGGTCCGTTCTCGCGTGGGTCTCCAACCTCAAGAACGAGCTCATCGACTACGAGGAGGCGGCGCGTGGGGCGAGCACACACCTGGAGCGCGTGTTCGCCGAGTGCTACGAGCTGTACCAACGCAGGCTGCGCGAGTCGAGCGCGCTCGACTTCGACGACCTGATCATGACCACCGTGCACGTGATGCAGGCCTTCCCCGAGGTCCGTGCCTACTACCGGGAGAAGTTCGCCCACGTCCTGGTCGACGAATACCAGGACACCAACCACGCGCAGTACGTCCTGGTGCGCGAGCTCACCAGCGCCGACGAGGACGGTGCCCCGCACGGCGAGCTCATGGTGGTCGGTGACGCCGATCAGTCCATCTACGGGTTCCGCGGCGCGACCATTCGCAACATCTTGCAGTTCGAGCAGGACTTCCCAGACGCACGGGTGATCCTGCTCGAGCAGAACTACCGATCCACGCAGACGATTCTCTCCGCGGCCAACGCGGTCATCAGCAAGAACGCCAGCCGCAAGCCCAAGAACCTCTGGTCCGACGCGGGAATGGGCGAGCCGATCGTCGGCTACGTCGCCGACGACGAGCACGACGAGGCGCAGTTCGTCGCCGAGGAGATCGATCGGTTGAGCGACGCCGGCGTGGCGAAGCCGAAGGACGTCGCGGTCTTCTACCGGACGAACGCGCAGAGCCGGGTCTTCGAGGAAGTCTTCATCCGGGTGGGGCTGCCCTACAAGGTGGTCGGCGGAGTGCGCTTCTACGAGCGCCGTGAGGTTCGGGATGCGCTGGCGTACCTGCGGTTGCTGGTCAACCCCGAAGACACGGTGTCGCTGCGCCGCATTCTCAACGTACCCAAGCGAGGTATCGGCGAACGCGCGGAGGAGTGCGTCGACGCGTACGCTCAGAAGAACGGTTTGACGTTCTGGCAAGCACTCCGTCAGGCCGACAAGATCCCGGATCTCGCCAAACGCTCGGCCAATGCGATCCGTTCCTTCGTCGGCCTCATCGACGAGCTCGCGGCGAGCGCTCGAGACAACGCGCCACCGGGGGACA
Organism: Actinopolymorphaceae bacterium; assembly: GCA_036564245.1. Classification (GTDB taxonomy): domain Bacteria; phylum Actinomycetota; class Actinomycetes; order Propionibacteriales; family Actinopolymorphaceae; genus Thermasporomyces. The sequence goes on along the minus strand of DATCKU010000110.1, from coordinate 104,349 downwards.
TCCTCGAGCAGGTTCTCGCCAAGACCGGCTACCTGGTCGAGCTGGAAAGCTCGGGCGATCCGCAGGACCAGACCCGGGTCGAGAACCTCTCCGAGCTCGTCGCCGTGGCGCGGGAGTTCAGCGAGACAGCCGAGGCCGAGGGCACGCCGGGCGGGTTGGCCGACTTCCTGGAGCGTGTCTCACTGGTCGCCGACACCGACGAGATCCCGGACGACAGTGACGACGGCGGCGTGGTCACGTTGATGACCCTGCACACCGCCAAGGGCCTGGAGTTCCCCGTGGTGTTCCTCACCGGCCTGGAGGAGGGGATCTTCCCGCACGCTCGCTCGCAGAACGAGCCGAAGGAGCTGGAGGAGGAGCGCCGGCTCGCCTACGTCGGCATCACGCGGGCCCGGCAACGCCTCTACGTCTCCCGCGCGATGGTACGAAGCGCGTGGGGCGCGCCGCAGCACAACTACCCGTCGCGGTTCCTCGACGAGATACCGGCCGATCTCGTGCAGTGGCGACGCACCGAAAGCGACCAGGCCGTGTGGAGTTCGCAGTCGGCGAGCGCGCGGTTCGCCGATGGTGACAGCGGCCGATCGGGAGCGCGACGAGCACGCGGGGGCGTGGGCAATCGTCCGGTGATCTCGGTGTCGCCAGGTGACCGGGTGGTGCACGACACCTATGGTCTGGGCTCGGTGGTGGCGACGGCAGGTCACGGTGAGAATGCCGAGGCGACGGTCGACTTCGGCTCCGGCGGCGTGAAGCGCTTCCTGCTGCGCTACGCGCCGTTCGAGAAGCTCTAGTGGTGCTGTGAAGGCTCTCGCGGTGCCGGGCCTGCCCGAAGCGGTGAGCGCCGGCTAGATGGGCAGGCCGAGGCTGCGCAACCAGGGGATGGGGTTGATCGGGTCCCCGCCACCGGGACGGACCTCGAGGTGCAGGTGCGGCCCGGTCGAGTTGCCGGTGCTTCCGACGTAGCCGATCACCGTGCCAGCCCGCACGTAGCCGCTGGTGTACTCGAACTCCGACAGATGGCAGTACCACGTCTCGGTGCCGTCGTCGTGCCGCAGCACGATCTTGTAGCCGTACGAGCCGTCCCACCCGGCGAAGATGATCTCACCGGAGCCGACAGCGCGTACCGGCGTGCCGTACGGCGCGGCGAAGTCCTGACCGGTGTGATCGCTCGCCCAGAGCGTGCCCGCGTCGCCATACCCCGCGGTCAAGCGGAAGTTCCGCAGCGGGAGGAACCACTCGATGGCCCGCTTGAAGGTCTGCTCGACGCTCGCTTGGTTGGCTCGCGCTTCGATGGCACGCAGCTCTTCCAGCTGCTTGGCCTCCCACTGCGCGCGTTCGACGGCGGTCATCCGGGCGAGATCTGCGGCGGCGTTGGCGGTGGCATCGATACCGGGGTCCACGGTCGCGATACCGCTGCGCCGCGACGACCGGCTCGCGCGATCCGCTGCGGAGTTCCTGGCGTCCTGCAGCTGCTCCAGCGTGACCGTGAGGCCGGTCTGCGTGTCTTCTTGCGGAGAAGAGGACACGGCCTGCACGGTGACCGCACCGGATGCCGCAGCGACGAACGTCGCCACACCCGCGACGGCTGGGATGCCGGGGAACGCTCGCTTGGGAACGGCTTTGCGCCGGGCGCCGGGTTTGCGTCGCTGCGGTGTGCCGGGGACGCGAGGCTGGGCCGTGTCGGCGCGACGTACGGAGTACGTTCGTCCGGACGTACGCATCGACAGGCTGGCCGCACCGGCGCTGCCGGCATCGCGGAAGGCGTGGACGTCGCGCGATGCGTCGCGAAGATGCGACACGGCTCGCCGTCGTCCTGCGTACGCCGCTGAATCGAGTGCAGGACCGGTTGTGCTCAGGTCACCGGGCCCCTTGCGTCGCCGTCCACCACGCTCGGCAACGCGCCGGCCGTCAGGTCGCCTGCCGTCGGACTGCCTGATGTCACCGACGCGGCTGTCGGAGCCTGGCGATGCGGGCCAAGTCAAGGCTCCGGCTTCTGCCGAGCTTGCGGCGGACGCACCCGGCCGGAACTGTGGGCGGTACGACGAAACCTCGTCGCGGAAGAGCGGAGGGGCGACGCGTGTGCGTCCCGGATGGGTGCGGAACTCGGGGGAACGTACCGCCGACGAAAGTTTCGGTGGTGATACCCGAGGTGCGTCTTGCGGGGCGCGCCGGCCGAGCGAGGGCGGTGGCGGGGCTGCCACCGGTCGAAACGGCGCGGCCGCCTGAAGAGGTGCGGCGTGGCGGGGTGCTGGTGTCGGCTGGGATGTCGTCGCGTGCCCAGGCCGGGCCATCCGAGGGGGATCGCTCACCTGGGCCCGTCGTGCTGGCGTGCCGCCTCGATTCGCGCGTCGGCCACCTGGTGCCGAAGCCCGATTGCCGAGGGACCGGCCGAAGGGCCGGAAAGGAAGTGCCGGCGCAGCACGACGGTGCTTCGCAGGCTGTGCCACGGAGGTGCACCTTTCTCTCGACGACAGCCGAAAGCCCCCACCAGGAGTTCGCGATTGGCACGAGACCATAACGGAAAGGTCAATCCCCTGCCAATATCGCTGGGCCCTGAATGTACAGAATTGCGGAGGCTTCCACCCGACAACGGCCAAACTAGGCCGCCGCGGCGCGCGATTGAGCGGCACATTATGACGCTGGGTAGTCGTCCGGGCACCGAATGGCGGCGGTCGTCTGCGAGATTCTGGTCGCAGCGGCCGGTCAGGTCGTACGGTAAGGGACATCACGACACGGGAGGGTGGATGGCGTCTACGGCCGACTCGGCATCGCACATGCCGATTCGCGTGGTGGTCGCGAAGCCGGGACTCGACGGACACGACCGCGGTGCCAAGGTGGTCGCGCGCGCCCTGCGCGACGCCGGCATGGAGGTCATCTACACCGGGCTCCACCAGACGCCCGAGCAGATCGTGGAGACCGCCCTGCAGGAGGATGCCGACGGCATCGGGCTGTCCGTCCTCTCCGGGGCGCACATGACGCTCTTCCGCTCGGTCCTGGAGCTGCTGCGGGCCCGCGGAGCCGACGACATCGTGGTCTTCGGTGGCGGCATCATCCCGGACGCCGACATCGCCGAGCTCGAGGAGATGGGCGTCGCCCGGGTCTTCACCCCTGGCACGCCGACTCAGGAGATCGTTTCCTGGGTACGCGAGAACCTCGGTGCCCGCAGACGGCAGGACGTCCCGCTCGGTGAGTCGTGACGGCATCCAGCGACAGGGGAACGCTGCGTCGTCGACGCCGCTCGTGCGTCTGGTGACGTGCCGTCGTCGCATGGTCATTGTGGGGTACCCGGGCGCACACGACGATCGGGCCCGAGTTAGGCTCGCGGCCGTCATACGTACCGAAGACGTGCCGGGACGAACCGGTACGAGGCCGTCGGTCCGGGCCGATTTCAAGGCCCGAAGTAAGGAGCCGCGTCCGTGGACCTGATGGAGTACCAAGCGAAGGAGCTCTTCGCCAAGCACGATGTGCCCGTCACCCTCGGTCGAGTTGTGGACACCCCGGAGGACGCCAAGGCGGTTGCCGAGGAGCTCGGCACTCGCGTCGTGGTGAAGGCGCAGGTGAAGATCGGTGGCCGCGGGAAGGCCGGCGGGGTGAAGCTCGCCGACGACCCTGCAGAGGCCGCCGACCGCGCCCGCGACATCCTGGGCCTCGACATTCGGGGTCACACGGTGCGCAAGATCCTCGTGGCTCCGGCTGCCGACATCGCCGAGGAGTACTACTTCTCGTTCCTGGTCGACCGGGCCAACCGTTCGTACCTCTGCATCGCCAGCGCCTCGGGCGGCGTCGAGATCGAGGAAGTCGCCCGCACCAATCCCGAGGCGGTCGCCAAGATCGAGATCAACCCGCTCGAGGGCGTCGACGAGGCGAAGGCACGTGAGATCGCGGTCGCGGCGAAGTTCCCGCCCGAGGTCATCGAGCCTGCCGTCCCTGTGATCGTGAACCTGTGGAAGACGTTCCTCGCCGAAGACGCCACCCTGGTCGAGGTCAACCCACTGGTCCGACGCGGCGACGGCGGGGTGGAGGCGCTCGACGGCAAGGTGACGCTCGACGACAACGCGAGCTTCCGGCACCCCGAACACGCCGCGTACGAGGATGTCGAGGCCGCTGACCCGCTCGAGCGGCGCGCGAAGGAGAAGGGTCTGGGCTACGTCAAGCTGCAGGGCCAGGTCGGGATCATCGGCAACGGCGCCGGTCTGGTCATGAGCACGCTCGACGTCGTGGCGTACGCGGGGGAGCAGTTCTCCGACGGCGCCGGCGGCACGGTGAAGCCTGCGAACTTCCTCGACATCGGCGGCGGCGCGTCAGCCGAGGTGATGGCCAACGGGCTGGAGATCGTGCTCTCCGACCCTGACGTCAAGGTGGTCTTCGTCAACGTCTTCGGTGGTATCACGGCCTGCGACGCGGTGGCCAACGGCATCGTGAAGGCGTTCGACCTGCTGGCACAGCGGGGTGAGGCGGTGTCCAAGCCGCTCGTCGTGCGTCTGGACGGCAACAACGCCGAGCTCGGCCGGCAGATCCTGGCGGACGCGGGTTTGCCAGGTGTCGAGCAGGTCGAGACGATGGACGGAGCGGCGCGCCGGGCAGCCGAGCTCGCCGCGGCATGACCCCTAGGACGCACGCGGTGAAGCTGCCCTCGAGACAGGCTTCCGGAGCCGGCTCACCGACAGGCTTCGACAGGCTCCTGGCGCCCGGCGTCCCGCGTGACACACGGCCACGCGGGACGCCGGCGTGAGGAGTGACCACGGCCCAGCGACCAGCCGACAGAAAGCGACGTAGAACGAAGATGGCGATCTTCCTCAACGAGAACAGCAAGGTCATCGTCCAGGGGATGACCGGTTCCGAAGGCATGATCCACACGCGGAAGATGCTGCGCGCCGGCACGCAGATCGTGGGCGGGGTGAACCCGCGCAAGGCCGGCCAGAAGGTCGAGGTCGACGGCACCACGCTGCCGGTCTTCGGCAGCGTGGCGGAGGCGATGCGAGAGACCGGCGCGGATGTCAGCGTGCTGTTCGTGCCACCGGCGTTCACGAAGTCGGCTGTCGTCGAGGCCATCGATGCCGGCATGCCGCTCGCCGTGGTCATCACCGAAGGCGTGCCGGTACACGACACGGCCACGTTCTTCGCGCGGGCGCAGCAGTCAGGCCGCACCCGCATCGTCGGGCCGAACTGCCCTGGTGTCGCGTCCCCGGGCAAGTCGTACGCCGGCATCATTCCCGCGGACATCACAGGCGCGGGTCCGATCGGCCTGGTCTCGAAGTCGGGAACCTTGACGTACCAGATGATGTACGAGCTTCGCGACATCGGCTTCTCGACCTGCGTCGGGATCGGCGGCGACCCGATCATCGGCACCACGCACATCGATGCGCTGGCGGCGTTCGAGGCCGACCCGGAGACCGAGATCATCGTGATGATCGGTGAGATCGGTGGAGACGCGGAGGAGCGGGCCGCGGAGTTCATCCGGTCCCACGTCACCAAGCCGGTCGTCGGCTACGTCGCCGGTTTCACGGCGCCCGAGGGCAAGACGATGGGCCACGCCGGTGCGATCGTGTCCGGCTCGTCAGGTACCGCGCAGGCCAAGAAGGAAGCGCTCGAGGCCTGCGGCGTCAAGGTGGGCAAGACGCCCAGCGAGACCGCCCGCCTGGTTCGGGAGCTCGCCGAGCAGCGGAAATGACCACGTTACGTCGCCGTCTACAGGCTTGCCGCGGCATGTAGGCCGCTGTTGGCTGTGAAAAGCCGTGGGCTCACCGGGCTAGCCGTCGGCTCACCAGGCTGGTTGTGAGAAGCCATGGGCTGAGCTGAACGTACGGGCGCAGTTCCCGCCCTTGCCCGGTCTCGAGGGCCATCCCCATACCTCGTTACGTGTTCTGCTGCGTGGGCCTACCGTGACACCTTCTGAACCGTCGGTGTCGTTCGCGTCTGTCTCCGGCCCAGCGGGGCGCGTGATGTGAGGGCTGCACGGAGACCTCCGGACGTGACGAACAGCCCGACGGGATCCCGTGGGGGTCGGCCTGGTCGGGCTGTTGCGTCTCACAGGGTCACTCGGCCCAGGGAAGCGGCATCTTGTCCGCTCGCCCAGGCATCATCGCCTTGCCGCCGACCACCATGGCGACCAGCGCCTCCGCCGTGCCGCCCACGGCCTTCACCTGCCGCACCGCACCGGCGGGAATGATGACGGCCTGGCCGCGGCTCGCCTGCCGGGTCTCGCCCTCCACCTCGACCTCGAACTCGCCCGATACAGGCATCCACACCTGTTCGCGGTCGATGATGTGCACCGGGGTCGCCGAGTCCGCCTTGAGTTCCACCCGCCAGGTGCTGATCTCGGCACTCCCTTGGCTGGGGGCCGCGAGGCCGAACATCGAGCCCGCCGGGGTCCTGGTCGTCCGTTGCTCGCTCTCACTGACCACGTTCATGAGCCCTCCTGAGTAAAGTGACTTTATTCGACGTGAGTAAAGCGGCTTTACATAGATGTGTCAAGATGAGCGCTGATGAAGACCCATGACCCCCTCGAGCAGACCGAGCTCACTTTCCTGCTGGGGATGGCCTTCCAGCTGGTCGTCTCCGAGTTCGTGAGCCGTCTCGACGCAGCGGGCTACGCCGACCTGCGCCCCATGCATGGCCTGGTCTTCCAGGTGCTGCGCCGCACCGGCGCGACGAGCAGCGAGCTCGCGGAGGAGCTCGGGGTCACCAAACAGGCCGCCGGCCAGATCATCGACGACCTGGAGAAGCGGGGCTACGTGGAGCGCCGACCACACCCCGCGGGCGGCAGGCGCAAACTCGTCGTGCTGACCGACAAGGCTCTGACCCACCTCGCCGTAGCCGGGCGGATCCTGCACGAGCTGGAAGCGCAGTTGGCCGGACATCTCCATGAGTCCGGCCTCCACGTCCCGCGCGCTGAGCTCGCCGCCATCATCCGCAGCTTGGCTGGTGACTCGATCCCGCCGCTGCGTCCCATCTGGTGAACGGCGTGGGCGAAGTGATGGGGAACGCCTTGCCCGCCCCTCGCGAAACGGCGAGTGGGATCTCAGTCGCGAAGCGAGCGAAGTGGGATCTCAAGGAGTGATTCGCTGGGCGCTGGCCCGCAGGGCTGGCGCCATGGGGTCTGTCGTGTAGCTCAGGTCTTGCCCCGTCTGGTGCCACACGACGACCGACAGCACCTGATCCCGTCGTACCAGCCCCACGACGTCGATCGCGCCGGTGTCGCCGTCGTCGCGTCCGACCCACCACCAGCTGGCCTCGCCAGAGTCGACCGCGACCTCGGTGGGCCCGTGCGGTGTCCCCCACGTGCAGCCTTCGAGCCATCCCGTGAACGTGTCGTAGGCGCTCGCGGCGTCGGCGGTCGTCGCGAAGCTGGCCACGACGTTCGTACCGGTCACCGTGGAGTCGGTACCCCACTGGAAGTCCCGACGCGCGGCAGACGTCGCCTTCAGGCTCGTGAGACTCCCGAGCTGGCACGACGACACGGCTGAGCCTTCTCCCGTGCTGGTCGCGGTGGTCGACCAGGTGAGGCCGGAGTCGTCGACGACGGGCATCTCCGTCTCGACCAACAGCGACTCGGCCGACGCCACTGGCGCAGTCGGGTCCGGCGTCGTTTCGCTGGGCGAGGCCGCCGGCGGGGATTCGGTCTCCCGGTCAGGCGTCCTTGTCGGTTCGGCGCTGGGCGAGCGTTCCGGTCGGGCCTTGCCGGTTTGTGCAGGCGACGTGGTTCGACTGGGGTCGGGTTGATGCGGGGACCCCGACCAGCGGTCGCTGGTGTGCTCCGACGGCGAACGCTCGCCCTGGCGTTGGGACGGTCGGGGCGGCGCCTGTGCGGTGCCGGATGGCGAGACGGCTAGCGGGTCGGTCGTGGTGGGGTCGCCGCTCAAGCCCGTCACCGTGCCGTAGCCGATGACGCCGACTCCGGCGACGATCGCGAGGCCGGTCGCGGCTGTGCGCTGGAGGTGGCGCACGGTTCCGCGTCGCCGGATCGTCTCCTCATCTGCCCAGACGACCGACTCGACGTCAGTACGCAGGAGCGTCAGCCGCTCGGCCAGGCGAGACTCGGCTCCACCGTCGAAGTCACCGGGCATTCTGCGTCTCCTCCGCGGACCGTCGGTTGCGTAGGTCGTCGGCCGGATTGGTGTGACTGGCTGGAGTGGTGTGCTCAGGTGGATGGGAGTGGCCGCGTTGTCGAGAGTCGGGGTGACGGGTGTGGCCGTCGGATCCTGCCGTGTCTTGTGGACTTGGATCACGCAGCAGTTCGGCGAGTGCGTTGCGACCTCGGGAGAGCCGCGCCTTGACGGTCCCGACCGCCACCTCCGTCTCGCGTGCGATCTCCTCGACGGACAGCCCGACCAGGTGATGCAGCACGATGGCTCGCCGTTGTGGCTCGGGAATCTGCCGTAGCGCGGTCACCAGGGCGACGTTGTCCGGATTCGGCTCCGGCGCGTGAGTCGGCGGGCCGTGCCGGGCCAGTGCAGCAAAGCCGTTCTTGATCTTGCGCCATCGGCTCGCGGCGATGCGCCACGCGACAGTACGCAGCCACGCCTCAGGGTTGGCGTGTCGCGACACGGCAGGCCAATGCTGCCAGGCGCGCGCGTACGCCTCCTGGACGCAGTCTTGGGCGTCAGCCAGATTCCCGGTCATCGCGTACATCTGATGCAGTAGTCGTTGTCGCGTAGCGTGGTAGAAGGCATCGAACTCGTCGGCATTCGCCATGAGCCCTCCGCCACTCGCCGACTCTCACCACAAGATGACACCGCACGCGTGCGACTGGTTGCGCCCGCGATCTGCGCATTGCGAGGCTACGCAACCACTGGCCGTCGAGTGGTCGTGCACGGCAGCAGCCAGACGTGTCGCCGCGTCTGGCCCGGTAGCCCGTAGCCCGAAAGCGCGTGGCCCGAGACTGTGGCTTCTGTCGCCATGTCGAGCGCGAAACGACGTCAATCGGGTTGGGGCGACCGCGAGCCCGGGCGATCCCCTCTTTGCCCCCAGTGCCTGCGGGACCTCTTTGTCCGAACCTATCGCGAGTGCACTGTGTACGAAGCAGGTGGCAGAGCGTGTTCGGGGGAGGGCGGGCGGCATAGCCTGGCTGGTCGCGTCACCAGGTGCGGAGGGCTGCTGCGGCTACCGCGTCGTCGCGCCGCGTGGTCATTTGGGTGGGGTTACGGCGTGTCAGTCCGTCGCGTGGCGGCCGTGAGCTGCGAGCATGACGCATGATGGCCAGACAGGTCGCCGACGCCTTCGTTCCCGGGTCCTCCGCGCTGCGCACGCGGCACTCGAGCGATGGCCAGAACCGGACACCGCTCCTGCGACCGGCGCCCGTCGGTGCCGCTCTCGCGGCAGGGTGGGCGACTCTCGCTGGGGCGTTGCCGTGCGCCGCGCTCGCTGTGCTGGCGTGGCTCATGTCACCGGGCGGCTCGGCAGGGTGGGCGCTTCGCGTCGGCGTCGACGCCTGGCTGCTTGCGCATGGCGTGCCCATCGCGCTTCCGGACGGCACGGTCGATCTCACGCCCCTGGGACTCACGCTGCTTCCCTTTCTTCTTCTGTGTCGCGCAGGTGCGTGGGTCGGCCGTACCTCCGCTGTCGCGCAGGCGTTGCACGCCGCTGGTGGCATCGCGGTGTTGGCGGTCGGCTACGGCGGGCTGGCTGCGTTCGTCGCCTTTCTCGGCCATGCGGACGGAGTCGAGCCGGACATCATCCGGGCGTTCGTCCACGGCACGCTGCTTGCAGGACTTGCAGGCGGAGCGGGGATCGTCCGGATGAGTGGGCATGCCGGCCGGATGTGGCGGCGGGTTCCCGAAGAAGTCCGGGCGGCGCTCTACGGCGGGTTCGCAGGCCTCGCCGCCCTTCTGAGTGTGGGGTTCCTGCTGCTCGCCGCGTCGCTGCTGATCCACGCCGGCCGGGCACTCGCCCTCACCGAGAAGCTCGCGCCTGGCCCGCTCGGCATGCCGTTGTTGCTGCTCGTGAGCCTGGCGTACGTGCCAAACGCCGCGGTCTGCGCCGCGGCTTTCGCGCTGGGTCCCGGCTTCGTCTTCGGTACGGGTACCGTCGTGGCGCCGACCGGGGTGGCGGTCGGCCCCCTGCCGGTGTTCCCCCTGTTGGCCGCGCTGCCTGGTGATGCCGAGCTTGGCGGGTGGATGCTCGGCGTGGTTGCCATGCCCTTGCTGGCGGGTGGCGTCGCCGGGCTGGCAGCGGTACGCCGCTATCCGGCGTACGCGATCGAACATGCGGCACTGCGTGGTGGTCTCGCCGGCGTCGTGGGCGGGATCTGGTTCACGGCCATCGCCGCACTGGCGTACGGGTCCGTCGGTCCAGGGCGGCTGAGCCACGTCGGGCCTCTGGTGGTTCAGGTGGGCGTCGTGGCCGTGAGCACGCTCGGTATCGCGGGCGCGGTTGCCGTGTTGGCCATGCGGGCGGGGGCGCGCTGGAGGTCCACACGCGCGTCACAGGCGCGCCGCGACGACTGACGTCACCTCGGCGGCGGGGTGACCCGCTCGACGAGTCGTTCCTCGAACTCGCGCTGGCACGCCTCCCGGGCGGTGTTGGTGTTCGCCCCGGAGACGCAGTCCTGGTACTCGACGAGCTCCTCCCAGAAGACCGCCGCGCTCACGATGAGCAGGCTCGCGAAGACGCTCGACACGATGCCCAGGACGATCCCCGTCATCGCACCGGGCACCGCCTGGTGGGCCTGCTGGCCGCGCTTTCGCGCCCGCGCGCCCACCACGATCGCGGCGATGCCGAGCCCGAGTCCGAGCGGGAGCGCGAACACGCTCGTGACACAGACGAGTCCGGCCAGGCCGAGGAAGATCGCAAGCCGTCCGCGACTCGTGAGCCGAGACACGTCCTGCGGGGAAGGTGGTGAGGATGGTGGCGGAGGCGACGCCGGATGTCCGGCTCCTGGCGCGTCGTGGGGCCGCGGTGTGGTGGCGGGTTGCTCGCCGCGGGTGGACGAGTCGGAGGTCTCCGGTCCGGCGCTCGGACCAGGTGCTGGCTGGTCGCCAGCCGGCGTGGGCCGTCCAGCGTGATCGGATTTCGGCGGTCGGTCGGCGGCCGCGATCACCCGGCTGTAGGCGGACGGGGAGGGTTGGCGTCCGAAGACGCGTTCGGGGTCAGCAGGTGCGATCGTGCCTTCGGCAGGGATGGGCGCAAGACCGAGGTCTTCGGACTCACTCGTTGCGGTCGGGGCCGCCGTCGTGGATTCGGTGGATTCAGGCTGTTCGTCGTCCGGGCGGGAGGTTCCTCCGCTCGGGTCAGCCTGTCTCGTGTCCTCGGGGCTCTCCACAGACCCTTCTCCCGTCATCGGTACGGCTGGCGCTATCGTGACCAACGTTCCCATCCCACCCTGGCGCCACGGTCACCGCCCGGTGGTGCGACCCGCGACGGCCTTTGCGGGGTCCGTACGCAATTGTCGCGCCTTTGGCGCGGATCGTCCGGTGCCAACCCGGGGCGAGCGCCCGGAGGCAACGCACCAGCGTCGGCACCGGAGCACAGGAGCCGCGAGGACACCAGGGCACCAACCCGGGGACCCTGCGAACGTAGCGAGGAGCCTTTGAAGTCCGCACGTCTCGTCGTCCTGGTATCCGGTACCGGCACCTTGTTGCAGGCGCTCCTCGACGCCACTCGAGAGCCAGCGTACGGTGCCCACGTCGTCGCCGTCGGGGCTGATCGCGACGGCATCGAGGGTCTGGCTCGGGCCGAACGTGCTGGTGTGCCGACGTTCGTGGTCAAGGTGAACGACTTCCCGAGCCGGGAGGATTGGGACATCGCGCTCACCGAGCAGGTCAAGGCGTACGAACCCACACTCGTCGTCTCGGCAGGATTCCGAAAGCTCGTGGGCAAGCACTTCCTCGCGAGCTTCGGCGGGAGGTACGTCAACAGCCACAACTCCCTCCTCCCGTCCTTCCCTGGGTTGCACGGACCGCGCGACGCGCTGAACTACGGCGTCAAGGTCGCAGGCGCGACCCTCTTCCTCGTCGACGAAGGCGTCGACACCGGGCCGATCATCGCCCAGGTCGCGGTGCCGGTCGAAGACGACGACACCGAGGAGTCGTTGACCGAGAGGATCAAGGTCGCCGAGCGGCAGCAGCTCGTCGACACCATCGGTGCGATGGTCCGGTTGGGTTTCACCGTACGCGGAAGAAAGGTCACGATCCCGTGAGCGATCGCGTTGTATCTGGAGCGAGCGACGGACGTCGACCGATCCGGCGTGCCCTGCTCAGCGTGTACGACAAGACCGGACTGGTCGATCTGGCACGTGGCCTCGCCGACGCCGGCGTCGAGCTCGTGTCGACCGGTTCGACCGCTGCCACCATCGAGTCCGCCGGTATCCGGGTGACCCGGGTGGAAGACGTCACCGGGTTTCCGGAATGTCTGGACGGGCGGGTGAAGACCTTGCACCCGCGGATCCACGCGGGCCTGCTGGCGGACATGGACAACCCCGACCACCGGCGCCAGCTCGAGGAGCTCGACGTCGCGGCGTTCGACCTCTTGGTGTCGAACCTGTATCCCTTCGCCGAGACGGTCGCGTCTGGGGCCGCGCACGACGAGGTGATCGAGCAGATCGACATCGGTGGGCCGGCGATGACGCGTGCCGCCGCGAAGAACCACGCGACCGTGGCCGTCGTCACCTCACCTCGGCGATACGCGGACGTGCTGGCTGCTGTCGCTGAAGGTGGGTTCACGCTCGAGCAGCGTCGCCGCCTGGCAGCCGAGGCCTTCGCCCACACGGCGAGCTACGACGTGCACGTCGCATCGTGGATGCACAACGTGCTTTCGTCGGGCGATGACGAGGCGACACCCGAGGATCGCGAGCAAGACACGCACTTTCCGGTCTGGCTGGGTGCCACGTGGGAACGCAAGGAGACCTTGCGGTATGGCGAGAACCCGCATCAGAGCGCGGCACTGTATCGAGCGATGACGCCAGGGACGGCGCAGGGAGCCGACCTCGCGAGCGCCGAACAGCTACACGGCAAGCAGATGTCGTACAACAACTACGTCGACACCGACGCTGCGCGTCGTGCTGCGTACGACTTCGACGCCCCAGCTGTCGCGATCATCAAGCACGCCAACCCCTGTGGCATCGCCACCGGCACCGACATCGCCGAAGCCCACCGGAAGGCGCACGCCTGTGACCCGGTGTCGGCGTTCGGGGGTGTGATCGCGGCCAACCGCACGGTGTCGACCGAGATGGCGCGCCAGGTCGCCGAGGTGTTCACCGAGGTGGTCGTGGCGCCGGACTTCGAGCCCGAGGCGCTGGAGATCCTCACCAGGAAGAAGAACATCCGGTTGCTGCGGTGCGCACCGCCACAGGCGCGTGGGGGCATCGAGATGCGGCAGATCTCCGGCGGTCTGCTGCTGCAGACGACCGATGCCGTCGACGCGCCGGGCGACGACCCGTCGGCGTGGCAGCTGGCGGCGGGCCCTGCGGCAGACGACGACGTCCTCGCCGATCTCGCCTTCGCCTGGCGTGCGGTGCGGGCGGTGAAGTCCAACGCGATCCTGCTGGCCAGCGGGGGCGCGACCGTGGGTGTCGGGATGGGTCAGGTCAACCGGGTCGACGCCGCGCGGTTGGCGGTCACCCGTGCGGGTCAGCGGGCGGCCGGCTCGGTCGCAGCGTCCGATGCGTTCTTCCCGTTCCCGGACGGGCTGCAGGTGCTGATCGATGCGGGTGTACGCGCTGTCGTGCAGCCGGGTGGCTCGGTGCGCGACGACGAGGTGATCGCCGCGGCCCGCGCCGCCGACGTCACGCTGTACCTCACGGGCACCCGCCACTTCTTCCACTGACGGGTGGGAGCCGGCGGCCCGGGACGTGCCGGGGATCACCCGTCGGACATCCGGCGTTCGTTAGCCTTTCGGCATATCCACCACCGTCGATCTGGAGCACACCGATGGCTGAGCGGCTCCGTGAAGCATGGCTTGCGTTCCGGGCCGGCAAGCACCACGACCCCTCGAAGCCGCTGCCCCCGATCCGGCCGTGGCCGAGGCGGCAGTGGCCGCTCCTCGTGGTCCTGTCGGGGATCGCGATCTCGGTGCTCCTCGTGGTCTTCGTGGACTTCCGGCCGGGCATGACGTTGTTCGCGCTCTCGGTCTTGCTCGCTGCCGTCTTCCGACTGGTCCTCACGACCCGTCGGGCCGGCCTCCTGGTGCTCCGCAGCCGCACCGTCGACGTCCTCACGCTCGCCGCCATGGGCGGCATGCTCCTCGTCCTCGCCATCGCCATTCCCAGGATCGGCTAGCGGGTGGGACACGGCACTCCGAGACCCGCTCGCGGCAGGACTCCCAGATCCGCTCGAGGCCGGGCCAGTCCCGGATCCGCTCGACGGTTGGCCGCTCGGAGGACCGGCTAGAGGGACTGCGTCGCGCCCGCTGGGGGCGGGGGACCGGGCGCCTGAGGGCTCGGTTACGCTCGTGGTAGATATCTCGATGCCAAGAGACTCCTCCGGGTGAGGCTGTCGGGTCCGGTCTGAGCTCGTCGGGACCGGGTTCCGCTCCGGCATCGGTCGGAGGAGGATGGGCTGCGAGGCGAATCCTCGGGAGGCGATGAGCGATGGCGCGCAGCGGCAAGGTCGCGGTCATCGGCGCCGGTTTCTACGGCTCGACGACTGCCCAGCGGTTGGCGGAGTACGACATCTTCGACGAGGTCGTGCTCACCGACATCATCGAGGGCAGGGCGGAAGGCATCGCACTCGACATCAACCAGTCGCGGCCCATCGAGGGTTTCGAGACCAAGGTGACAGGACGCACGACTGGTCCGTCGGGTGAAGGCTACGAGGTGATCGCCGGTTCCGACATCGTCGTGATCACGGCGGGGGTACCGCGGAAGCCGGGGATGAGCCGGATGGACCTGCTCGAGACCAATGCCAAGATCGTCCGGCAGGTCTCGGAGAACATCGCCAAGTACGCGCCCAACGCGGTCGTGATCGTGGTCTCCAACCCCTTGGACGAGATGACCGCACTCGCCCAGATCGTCACCGGTTTCGACAAGCACCGCGTGATGGGCCAGGCGGGCATGCTGGACACCGCACGTTTCTCGCATTTCGTGGCGGAGCGGTTGAACGTCCCCGTGAGTGCCGTGCAAACCCTCACGCTCGGCTCGCATGGCGAGACAATGGTGCCCGTACCCAGCAAGTGCACGGTCAACGTCGACGGAACGCAGCGACCCCTCACCGAGTTGCTCTCACCAGCGGAGGTCGACGAGCTTGTCGAACGCACCCGGGCTGGCGGTGCCGAGGTCGTCTCGCTGCTCAAGACCGGATCGGCCTACTTCGCACCGTCCGCCGCAGCCGCCCGCATGGTCCGCGCCGTCGCCGAGGATTCAGGCGCGGTGATGCCGGTCTGCGCCTGGGTGGACGGCCATTACGGGATCAGCGGTGTCTACCTGGGCGTTCTCGCCGAGCTCGGGCGAGTTGGCGTTCGTAAGGTGATCGAGACGGAGCTGTCCGACGCCGAGCTTGCCAATCTGATCGCGGCGGCAGAGGCCGTACGCGCCAAGCAGGCAGATGTGCACAACCTCTAGCCGTCACGTCGTACCACATCAGCAGAGGAGCCCCTCTTGTCCAAGATCAGCGTGAAGAATCCAGTCGTCGAGCTCGACGGCGACGAGATGACGCGCGTCATCTGGGCCTCGATCAAGGAGCAGCTGCTCCTGCCCTACCTCGACATCCCGCTGGACTACTACGACCTTTCGATCCAGAACCGCGACGCCACCGACGACCAGGTGACCGTCGACGCGGCGTACGCGATCAAACGACACGGCGTCGGCGTCAAGTGCGCGACGATCACGCCGGACGAGGCTCGGGTCGAGGAGTTCGGGCTGAAGAAGATGTGGCGCTCGCCGAACGGCACGATCCGCAACATCCTGGGCGGCGTGGTGTTCCGCGAGCCGATCATCATCGAGAACATCCCGCGCCTCGTTCCGGGATGGAAGAAGCCCATCGTGATCGGTCGTCACGCCCACGGCGACCAGTACCGCGCGACCGACTTCGTCGTTCCCGGACCGGGCAAGCTCACCGTGACGTTCACGCCGAGCGACGGCAGCGAGCCCATGGAGTTCGAGGTTGCGAAGTACCCCGGCGGTGGCGTCGCGATGGCGATGTACAACTTCGACGACTCGATCCGTGACTTCGCCCGGGCGTCGTTCAACTATGCGCTGCAGCGCGGATACCCGGTCTACCTGTCGACGAAGAACACCATCCTCAAGGCGTACGACGGTCGGTTCAAGGACATCTTCGCCGAGGTGTACGAGACGGAGTTCAAGAGCAAGTTCGAGCAGGCGGGTATCACGTACGAACACCGGCTGATCGACGACATGGTCGCTCAGGCCCTCAAGTGGGAGGGTGGCTTCGTCTGGGCCTGCAAGAACTACGACGGCGACGTGCAGTCCGACGTCGTGGCGCAGGGTTTCGGCTCGCTCGGCCTCATGACCAGCGTGCTGTTGACGCCGGACGGCAAGACCGTCGAGGCGGAGGCGGCGCACGGCACCGTGACCCGGCACTACCGGCAGTGGCAGAGGGGCGAGAAGACCTCGACGAACCCGATCGCCTCGATCTTCGCCTGGACTCGAGGTCTTGCGCATCGCGGCAAGCTCGACGGCACGCCCGAGGTCACCGAGTTCGCGCACACGTTGGAGCAGGTCTGCATCGAGACCGTCGAGTCCGGCAAGATGACCAAGGACCTCGCGCTCCTGGTCGGCGGCGACACG
Organism: Actinopolymorphaceae bacterium; assembly: GCA_036564245.1. Classification (GTDB taxonomy): domain Bacteria; phylum Actinomycetota; class Actinomycetes; order Propionibacteriales; family Actinopolymorphaceae; genus Thermasporomyces. The sequence continues at coordinate 87,674 of DATCKU010000110.1, read as the reverse complement.
CCGTGGCTCACGACCGACGAGTTCCTCGACGCCCTAGCAACCAACCTCGCCGCCAAGCTCAACAAATGACCAGGCGCGGCGACTGCGCGGCAGCGTCGGCATGCGCCGGCACTACGCGACGCTAGTGCCCACCCAGTGAGCCGTCACATTCTGAGCGAGCAACTGCGGACGACGCGGCGCCGGAGAGGTGTCAGGTGGGGATGCCGATCCGGCGCTCGCCGCTTCGCGCTTGCTGGATGACGACGGCGATGACGAGCAGCGTGCCCTTGGCGACGTTCTGCCAGAACGTGTTGATGCCCAGCAACGTCATGCCGTTGCTCAACACACCGAGCAGGACGACGGCGAGCAAGGTGCCCGCGATCGTCCCCTTGCCGCCCTTGAACGAGCAGCCGCCTAGGGCGGCGGCGGTGATGGACTCGAGCTCCAACCCCTCGCTCCCGGAGACGGGCTGACCCGAGCCGGTGCGGGCGGTGATGAGGACGCCAGCGAGGGCGGCGACGAGGCCGGTGCCCGCGTAGCAAGCGAGGACGTACTTGTTGATGTTGATGCCGGCGAGCCGGGCGGCGGTGTCGTTGCCGCCGATCGCATAGATGTTGCGGCCGATGTCGGTGTAACGCAGCAGGACGTGAGCCGCGACCGCGACGACGCCGAGGATCCAGATCAGGGTGGGAATTCCGGCGATCGCACCGCGGGCGATGAACACGAAGATGGGGTCGGCACCGGTGTAGCCCTGCGCGCGGCCGTTCGAGACCAGCTGTGCGATTCCCTTGTACGCCGCGAGCGTGGCCAGGGTGGCGATGATCGGGTTCACCCGGCCGAAGACCACGATGCAGCCGTTGACCAGACCGCACAGGATGCCGATGGCAAGCGCTCCGGCGATGCCGACGGCACCGTTCTGCGCCGTGGCCATGAAGATCATCGCCGATGTCACCGAGCTCAACCCGGCCAACGAACCCACGGAGATGTCGAGCGCGCCCAGGATGATGATGACGGTCTGCGCCACCGCGAGGACGCCGGTGATGGCCACGGCCATCCCGATGATCTCGAGGTTGCTGGCCCGGAAGAAGCTCGGATCCTGTGCCCCGATCAACGCCACCAAGAAGGCAAGCGCGATCAGAAGGCTGACGTTCTGCACGCCCACCCGATCCAGCACGCGGCGCACTGACGATCCGGCCCGCGCATGCTCCGTCGTCCACGTGTCGGCATCGGGCGCGGCCGTCCGGCTCACGGGCGTTCCCCTTTCTGCGTCAGGTGCTCGGCCATGGCGAGGGCGAGGATGCGTTCCTCGGTTGCGGTGTCGTGGTCGAGCTCGCCGGTGATCCGCCCGTTCTGCATCACGACGATGCGGTCACAAAGCCCTAGCACCTCAGGGAGATCGGACGACACGACCAGGATGGCGATGCCGCTCTTGGCGAGCTCGTCGACGATGGCGTAGATCTCGGCCTTGGCTCCCACGTCGATCCCGCGGGTGGGCTCGTCGAGGATGAGGACGCGTGGCCGCCTCGCCAACCAGCGCGCGAGGACGACCTTCTGCTGGTTGCCGCCGGAGAGCTTGCGCACCTCCTGCTCGATGGAAGGGGTACGCACCCGCAGCTGCTCGACGAACCGGCGTACCAGCTCACGCTCGGCGCCTCGCTGCACGATCCGCCACTTCCGCAACCGGTCCAGCACGGCCAGCGAGGTGTTGTCGCGGACCGTCCGTCGCATGATGAGCGCGTCGGCCTTGCGTTCTTCTGGTGCGAAGCCGATCCCGGCGTGCACGGCGTCCTGTGGCGACCGCAGGCGCAGCGGCTTGCCGTCCAGGCGTACCTCGCCGGTACGAATGGGCAGGTCGCCCACGACCGCACGGACCAGCTCCGAACGGCCTGCTCCCACCAGCCCGGCGAGGCCGACCACCTCCCCGGCCCGCACCGTCAGGTTGATGCCCGACACGTCGTCGGTCGTGACGTCGACCAGCTCGAGCACCACGTCGCCGGGACTGCTGGTGTCACGCTCCCGCCGGAACATCTGCGACAGGTCGCGACCGACCATCATGCGGACGAGCTCGTCCTCGGTCACCTCGTGGGTCGCCCGTACCCCGACCAGCCGGCCGTCCCGCAGCACGGCGATCCGGTCGGCGATGCGGAAGATCTCCCGCAGCCGATGCGACACGTAGACCACCGCGACACCCTCGCGACGGAGCCGGTCGATCAACCCGAACAACGCGTCGACCTCGTGTTCGGTCAACGACGACGTGGGTTCGTCGAAGCACACGACGCGCGCGCCCGAGGTCAGAGCCCGCAGGATCTCGACCAGCTGTCGTTGCGCGGCCGAGAGCCGGCTGCCGGGCTCGGTGGGATCCAGCGACTGGGTGAGGCCGAGCTCGGCCAGGTCGTCGCGGACCTGCTGCTCGAGGCGCTTCCGGTCGAAGCGACGCAGGGCTCCGCGCGGCAGCCCACCCACGTAGATGTTCTCGGCAACCGAGACGTGCGGGATGATCTCGGGCTCCTGGTAGATCACCCGGATCCCGGCTCGCCGCGCGGTCGCCGGCGTCGCGAACCGTACCGGCGCCCCGTCCAGATGGAGGACACCCGTGTCGGGTTGGTGGTCGCCGCTCAGGATCTTCAGCAGCGTCGACTTCCCGGCGCCGTTCTCGCCGACGAGCGCAAGCACCTCACCGGCGGCGAGCTCGAGGTCGATGTCGGCCAACGCCTGGACGCCCGCGAACGCCTTGCTGACTCCGGCTACGCGGAGCGTCGTCGCCTTCGTCAGACGCACGTCAGGCCCGAGTCCTTCCAGGTGGCTGGATCGACCATCTCCGTGGGCGCGATGGTCTCCGGCGGGAGCGGCTCGCCGTCACGCAGGTGCTTGACCAGCACCTCGACCGCTGACGCGCCGACGTCGTGCCCGTCGATGAAGAGCGCTGACTTCATGCCGCTGGGCTGCCCGGCCTGCCACGGCTTGCACGCCAAGTAGGCACCCAGCCCGACGCCGATGATGTCGTCCGGGCTTACGCCGGAGTTCTGCAGTGCAGTGACCACGCCGGAGACGTTCTCGTCGTTGCAGCCCCAGACGATCCAGTGCTCGACGTCCTGGTTGGCTGTGATGACCGCACCGGCCTTGTCCTGTGCGCCCGTAGGGGTGTTGTCCGTGCCGATCTCGATGACCTCGGGCATGTCCTCGACTGCCTTGCCGAACGTCTCGGCGGCGCCCTTCACCCGGTCGGTGCACACGGTGAGGTCCTGCTTCCATGCGGCCAGGATCCGGGTGCTGGCGGCGTCCCAGCCGGCCTCCTGGTAGAGCTCGGCTGCCGACTCGCCCACCTGCTGGCCCATGCGGTAGCCGTCGAAGCCCACGAACGGCGCGGGTTTGCCGGAGCCGTCCTCGATGATGTCGTCGGCGGCGACGAGCGGGATGCCGGCCTGGCGGGCTCGGTCGATCACCTGAGGCCCGATGTTCTGGTCGGGCACCACGATGATGATGCCGTCGACTCCCCGGGCGATCGCGGTCTCGACCTCGCTGATCGCCCGGTTGGAGTCCAGGCCGAGGTTGGCGACCGTGACCTTCACGTCGCCGAGCTCGGCCGCCTTGGCCTTGGCTCCTGCCGCTTCGTCGACGAAGTACTGCTGGTCGCCTTGCTTTTGCAGCAACGCGAGCTCGATGGTGCCGGTCTGCTTGGATCCGGCGGTGTCCTCGGCTGCGGTCTCCTGACCGGACGAACAGCCCAGCAGTACGAGCGCCAGCGCGGACGCCACGGCACCGCAGCGGATGACGCGCGAGGTGACCGGTGTCGTCCTGTTGTCACTCAGCATCGTTATCGCCCACCGTTCCTTGTCGTTCGGGTTCTACGCGACGTCGATGTCATCTCGCGATCGACGGCAGGATGCGGGGACTGGTGGATTCCGGCAGGCCTTACGTGCAGGTCAGACGGATACCACCCCAGTCGGCGTTGTCGTAGCTCACCCCGTCTCCTGCGTCCCTGGTCACGAGCGTCACCGACACGGCGTCGGTGAGGTCCACGTCGAGCGGCACCACCGGATCGGTTCCGCGAACGACGCCGCTGTCGAACACCGTGGTCTCCCGCCCGTCCGGGTAACCCGCCCAGACCTCGAAGACCACCGAGCCGCGCCCGCCGGTCGAGTCGTCGATACCGAGGTCGGCTTGCAACCTCGTGCAGTGACCGCCGAGGTAGTACGCGACGTCGCCGGGCGGATGTGTCCACAGGCCTTTGGGGTACGTCGTACCGCGGATCGACAGCGGGTCGCCCCAGTAGTTGCGGTCTCGCAGGACGGGGCCGTAGCCGTTGTGCGACTCCACCCAGTCGACGTCGCTCAACCACGGCTCACCCGAGGGCGGTGGTGTCGGCACGGTGACGGGGATCGTGAACGGCATGCTGAACGTGCGCGGCTTCGGCCGGTCCGCGCTCGCGTGCGCCCCATCGTCTGAGGCGCTGCCGCCCGATGCCTTGCTGCCGCCGACGCGGTACGTCACCGTCGCCGTGAGCTCGTAGTCGCCTGGCGCCACGTCGCTCGGCGTGGTGAGCTCCCATGTGACACGAGCTTCGCCGCCGTCACGTCGTACGGTTCCGAGCTCCTGCTGCGGTGCGGGTCGGACCGACCAGCCGGGCGGGAGCTGCAGCGAGGCGTTGGCATCACGCAACGGGACATGGCCGTTGTTGACGACGAGTCCGTCGACGGGTGTGGTCGTGCCGGGCTCGAGCAGTGGGGGATCCAGCCCAGGCACCCGGGCGTCGGCGGTCGCTCCCCAGGCAACCGATGGTTCCGGGCTCGCAGGCCCACTGGTCGAGATGCGGAACATCGCCGATCCATGGGCCGGAAGGTATGCCGAGAGCGTGCCTGTGGCCGTCGTCGTCTCGTGCCGCCACAGGTCGCGCACGCGAAGCAGGCCGTGAGCCGAGATGCCGAGCTCCTCGGGGCTGGTGCGTACGAGTTGCGGGCGCTCTGCGCGGTTGACCAACAGGACGGCGTAGTCACCGCCAGCCAACGGCCGCACCCAGACGTCGGAGGTCTCGTCACTTCGCGCTTTCCGGCCGGCGACGCCAAGCGGATCCTGGTCGACGGCGATGACCTCGCGGTTGGTGAGGATCTCGAGCGTCTGCTCGGACATGTGGCGCAGGTCGTTGCCGGCAAGCAGCGGAGCAGCAGCCATCGCCCAGATGCTGAAGTGCGTCTGGTATTCGACGTCACTCATCCCGCCGATCCCGACCATGAGGATGTCGGGATCGTTCCAGTGACCAGGTCCCGCGTAGGTCCACAAGGGCGCGACCTCGTCGGCGTTGCGCAGCATGAGATCCCAGCTGTCTCCGTAGTCGAAGCTGGTGCGCCACATGTGGGCGATCTCGGGTGCCCATTCCCACGACTTGATCGCGGGATCCCAGACGCAGACGCTGAACACCATGTCACGTCCGCTCTGCTGGAGCGCCTTCGACCAGCGGCCGTAGAGCTCGATGGCGACCTCTTGCTGGGTCATGCCGGGAAAGTCCTCGAAGGGTACGTTGCACCAGTCGACCTTGACGAAGTCCACGTGCCATTTCGCGAACGTGCGCGCGTCGCGTTCCTCGTGCCCGTAGCCGCCGGGATAACCCGCACAGGTCTTCGTCCCGACGTCGGTGTAGATGCCGAGCTTCAGTCCTCGGGCATGCACGTAGTCGGCAAGTGCCTTGATACCGCTGGGAAAGCGTTCCGGGTCGGCGACGAGGTTGCCGTCGGCGTCGCGCTCGGGTGCCGACCAGCAGTCGTCGATGTTGACGTACTCGTAGCCGGCATCGCGCATTCCGCTCGCGACCATCGCGTCGGCGGTTTGCTTGATGAGGTCCTCGTCGATGTCGCAGAAGAAGGAGTACCAGTCGTTCCAGCCCATGGGTGGGGTGCGAGCGAGACCGTCGTTTCCGGAAGGTTTCGCTGCGGCCTTGGCCTCGACGTGCGGTGCACTACGTGGTGTCGTGGCCAAGGCTGCGCCGTTCGGCATGACGTCGGCCGAGGACGCAGCGGCTTGGGTCGTGGCGGCATGTGCGCCCATCGTTGGTTGTGTGGTGAGGACGATCGGGGCGACGAGCAAGGCCGTCACGGCAACAGCGGCTCGCATGACGGGACGACGAAGAGCCATGGACGTGGTCCTCCTCCCGCTCGACGTCGAACGTCGCACAGCGCCAGTAGGGTGTCAAGATCGCCTACTGCGAGAGCCGGCAAACTGTCAGGCTTCAGTCACAGCGTCGAGACCTCGCGTGTGGCGTTGCGAAGGAACTCGGGCAGGATCTCCACGCCCCATCCGGGTGTGCTCGGCACGGCAACCACGCCGTCGACGACCTCGAGCTGTGGCTCGTAGATCCCTTCCGTCCATGGTGTGTCTTCGATACCCCACTCGTGATACTGCGAGCACGCCGGCATCGCGGCTGCGAGATGCAAGGTGAAGACCTGCAGCAGTGAGCGGTTCGAACAGTGTGGGGTGCAGGGAATCCCCGCGTCCTCTGCCATCCATGCGACACGTCGCGCTCGCGCGACGCCACCGATGTAGCCGATGTCGGGCTGCACGATGTCGACCGCTCGCATGGCGATCATCCGGCGGAAGTGGGTGAGCGAGTTGTCCTGCTCACCGCCTGCCACCGCGATGTCCAGCGCGGCGGTGACCTGCGCCGTCTTCTCGATTTCCTGGTACGGACACGGCTCCTCGAAGTGGAAGTAGCGGTAGTCCTCCAGCATCCGGCCAACCAGAATCGCCCGGGAGACGCTGAATCCTCCGTTGGCGTCTGCGTGGATGTCGAAGTCGTCACCCATCGCCTCGCGGATGTACGGAATGATGCGCTCGGTCCTGCCAGGTGAGGCGTCGACGTCACGTCCCATGACCTCACCGATCCGGATCTTCGCGCACCGGAAGCCCTGCTCCTGGCGAAGTTTCTGCAGCCGTTCGGCCTCCGCTTCAGGGCTGATGGACCGGCTCATGCTCGAGGCGTACATCGGAACGACGTCGCGCTCCTTGCCGCCCAAGAGCTTCACGACCGGTTGGCCGGTCACCTTGCCGAGCAGGTCCCACAATGCCGTGTCGACGCCGCAGAGGGCGCGGAGCAGGAAGCTGCTGGGGAACTTGTAGTGCGTGCGGATGCAGCGCTCGACGAGCACCTCGAGGTCCCAGGGGTCGCGGCCCAGGAAACACGGCGCCACCATCTCGTGCAGCACCCGTACCGTGAGCCCAGGCTGGAAAGGAGACGTCTGGCCGATGCCCTCGGCACCGTCATCGGTGCGGACCCGTACGACGGCGATCTGGTCGGCCAGGAACGTCTCGATGCTGGTGATCTTCATGGCTTCCCTGGTCCTCTCGTGCGAGAGCCGTCTTCTTCCCCGCCGGGCGACGTCTTCACGGCAGGCGGTGCCTCATCCGACGCCTCGGGTCTCGTGGCGCTCGCCGGGCGAGCTCTTCATGGCGGACGGTGCCTCATCCGGTGGCCCGGGGCTCGTGGGCTCGGGAGAACGGACGGCCGAAGAGGTTCCAATCCGGGGCGATGGGGATGCCGAGGGTGTGGAGCACCTGGGCGTGGACGTCGGCCTGCTCCAGGTCGGCGGGAGCTTGCGCTGGAACCGTAGGGCCGGCTGCGGCGATCCACGCCGTTCGTTCCTCGGCCGAGTCGCCACCATGCCCGCCCGTGTCGACGTGACCGTGATCGGTCACCACGATGACCGTCCACTCCTCGTCCGCGGCCGTCGGGCGTGCCTGGATCGCATCGAGAATCCGGCCGATCCGTGCGTCGCTCTCCTCGATGGCGGCGACGTACTCCGGGCACACGCCGCGCGCATGCGCCACGACGTCCGGGCCTACGAAGTAGATGAACGCCGCGGTGATCTCACGGGTGCCCAGTGCCTTCGCCGCCTCGGATGCGATGCGATCCTCGCCGGGCTGCCAGGAGTCGGGGCCGTGCTCCGTGGCGCTCAGGCAGAGGTCGGCGTCGCGGAAGATCGGCCCGCCGCTCGCCTTGCTCATAAGTGGCGGCCAGTCGCCTGCGGCGAACGTCTGGGCGCCGGGTATCGCCTGCCGTACCCGGGTGAGGAAGTCGGGGTGCTCGTCCAGACGATGCCCGTAGAGCTCGTTGTTGAAGATCCCATGCGTGGTGGCGAGTACGCCGCTTGCGACCGTGGCCCAGGTTGGCCCTGAGATGGTGGGCCCGGCCTGGTTGACCTGGACCGGTGCGAGGAATCCGGCGGCTGCGATCGCATCGATGCGTGGCGTGCGTGCCGCACGGAGGGTGTCGTAGCGGACGCCGTCGACGCCGAAGACGACGACCCGCTGCTTCTTGCGAGAAAGTTCCGCGTCCGGCATCTGGGAACCTCCACAGATGGCGCGAGCGTCGCTGGCCCATGCTCGTCCGCGCGAGGGGACGACACGAACGCGTCGTACGCTGGCCGTCCTGACCAGCCGTGGCTTTCCGTACCCTTCCGATGCCTACATGGGCCCGCAAGCTTGCGAAAGCCAACGATGCGTGGTCATTGGTGGGTCGGCTCGTCGCTGAGTCCGAAGAACGACAAGCATGGTTGCAGCCCTTCGATGCCGACTTCAACCTTTGCGCCGTTTTGGGACGCCTCCCAGTCGCGGCGGCTGAGCCGCAGCCGCTGCTCGGTCGCCCGCTTCCCACGACGCGAGTGCAGGTTGATCCCGTCGGGCTGGTACCCGAGCTTGCGTGAGACAGCAAGCGACGCGGGGTTGTCCGTGAACGCGCCGGAGCATGCGTACTCGGCGTTCAGACCGGCGAACGCAAGATGCAGCACGGCCGCACGCATCTGGGTGCCGATGCCTTGACCTTGGTACTTCCGGCCGACCCATGATCCGGTGCCCACCTCACGCACGACCGCGAAGTTCCGCGCGTAGATGCCTTGCGTGCCGACCACCGTGCCGTCACGAACGGCTACGAAGTCGAGCGACCAGTCGTCGGGTTTCCACGAGGCCCACTTGCGCCAGTGGAACTGGAGCGTCTCACGGGCACGCTCGGCCGGCTCGGCATCGGTCCACGGCGCGGCGAACGGCATCTCCTCTGGGTCGTGAATTCCTTCGGCGGCGAGATCAGCCAGCGCGTCGAGGTCGTCGAGCGTAGGCAGTCGGAGCTCGAGGTCGGGCGTTCTCAGACGCAGGTCGAAAAGGGGCCAATGACGCATGTCGGCCATTCTGCGGCACAGCGCCATGACCGATCACGCGGTTTTTCGAGGACGTCCCTTGTGCCTGGCGCAGAGCCGAATCGGCTGAGGACTGGAAGGGCTCAGCTCAACACGTGGCATGGGATCGATCCGGCCGGGCATCGAAACGGCTCGGCCGGACATCTGGCAAGAACGTCATGGAAGGTCGGCAGCGCAGCGGAAGCCGAGATTTCCGGACGAGCTGTCCGGCGTGTTCTTGGTACGTGCCGCAACGCGGTACCGGTTGCAGTACGACGCATGGCAGAGGTAACTGCCACCCCGCATGACCTTCGCGTCGCCCGACTCCGGCCCCTTCGGATCGATCCGCGTCTCGGGCGACTCGGGTACGTGCCAGCTCGTACTCCACCAGTCGGCGCACCACTCCCAGACGTTGCCGGCCACCTCGTACAAGCCGAACCCGTTCGGCGGAAAGGACTTCACCGGTGCCGTACCCACGTACCCGTCGTCTGCGGTGTTGACGTGCGGGAAGCGTCCCTGCCAGATGTTGCAGCGGTGCCGGCCGCGAGGGGTGAGCTCGTCACCCCACGCGTAGCGGGCACGTGAGAGTCCGCCCCGCGCGGCGAACTCCCATTCCGCTTCGGTCGGCAGCCGCTTGCCGGCCCAGCGGGCATAGGCGTACGCATCGCGCCAGGACACGTGCACCACCGGATGGTGCGGCCGCGTGGAGATGTCGCTGCCCGGTCCCTCAGGCGCCCGCCAGTTGGCACCTTTGACACCGAGCCACCAGGGCGCGTCCGGCACCGTCGCGTCCATGACGTAGCGCCGTTGCTCGGGCCCCACGAACAGGTGGAAGACGAACGACCAGCCGAACCGCTCCGCCTCGGTGACGTAACCGGTCGCCTTGACGAAGCTGGCGAACTGACGGTTGGTCACGGTGGTCGCGTCGATGAGGAACGGCGAGACGCGAACCCGTCGCACGGGACCCTCACCGTCGTCGGGAAACGCGTCGGGATCGTCCCCGCCCATCAGGAACTCGCCGCCGGAGATCTTCACCATCCCACGCGCGACCGTCCGGGGGTCTCGCTCGGGTATCGCGAACGGCAGCTCGACTTCCTGGCCCGCGGCGGGCGACGCGTCACTCGAACCAGCTGAAGGCGAACAACAGGCCGACATCGAAAGCCTCCGTTCCCCGTCAGGCCAAGCGGCGGGCACCGGCCGAGGCCTCGGCGACGAACCATACGGGCTCGGCGAAACCGTGCGAGCGGAACGCCGCTGCCACACGCTTGGCGACCGAGTCCGCGGCCTCCGCCTCGACGAGCGCGATCACGCAGCCACCGAACCCACCACCGGTCATGCGGGCACCCAGCGCACCGGCATCCAGCGCCGCGTCGACCGCGGTGTCGAGCTCGGGCACGGTCACCTCGTAGTCGTCTCGCAACGACACGTGCGAGGCCGTGAGCAGCGGTCCGATCTCGCGAGCGGCACCGGGATCGGCGCGCAGCCGTTCCACCGTCTGCCGTACCCGGTCGTTCTCGGTCACCACGTGACGCACCCGGCGCCTGGACGTCTCGTCCGGCAGCCGCGCCAGCGCGTCCTCGAGGGTGTCGGTGTCGAGATCCCGTAGTGCCGGGATGCCCAGGGCGGCCGCGGCTTGCTCACACGTGCGGCGCCGAGCCGCGTACTCCCCGTCCACCAGCCGGTGCGGCGCCCGGGTGTCGATCACCAGGAGACTCAGGCCGTCCTGCGCCAGACGCAGCGGGACCTGCTCGGTCTGCAGGGTGCGCGTGTCCAGGAAGAGCGCGTGGTCGCGGGTGCAGAGCAGGGCGGCCGACTGGTCCATGATCCCGCACGGAACCCCCACGAAGACGTTCTCGGCACGTTGCGCGATCCGCGCGAGCGTCGGCCGGTCGACGTCCAGTCCGTAGAGGTCGGTGAGTGCGAGAGCCGTCGCGCACTCGAGCGCGGCCGAGGACGAGAGCCCGGCGCCCAGCGGGACGTCGCCGTCGACCAGGATGTCGACCCCACCGACGTCGTGGCCCGCGTCGCGAAGCGACCAGACCACGCCCGCGACGTAGCTCGCCCAGCCTTGGGCGACGCCCTCCGTGGCGCTCGCTGGCCGGAGCTGGCCCACCGCGGTCTCGACGCGTCCCTCGACCTGCTCCGACGCCATGCGCACCATGCCGTCGTCCCGCTTGGCCACCGCAGCGAGGACGCCCTGCGGCAGTGCCAGCGGCAGGACGAACCCGTCGTTGTAGTCGGTGTGCTCACCGATCAGGTTGACCCGGCCTGGCGCGGCCCAGACACCGTCCGGTTCGCGCTCGAAGACCTGGGCGAACCGATCAGGCAGATTCACCATGAGGACTCCCAGCGTTGTGGCTCGAACGCTCACACAGGAACCGCCAGGCGTCGGCGACCATCTGGTCGAGGTCGCGCCGGGGTTCCCACCCCAACGTCGCACGTGCCCGGTCGTTGGATGCCACCAGGGTCGGCGGGTCACCTGGCCGGCGTGGACGGAGGGAGACGGGGACTGGTCGGCCGGTCACCCGGCGTACGGCGTCCAGGACCTCCCGCACGGTCGAGCCGGTGCCGGTGCCCAGGTTGCAGACGAGATGCTCGCCGGGGCGCACCGCATCCAGTGCCTGGACGTGTGCCTCGGCCAGATCCAGCACGTGGATGTAGTCACGTACGGCCGTCCCGTCCCGGGTCGGGTAGTCGGTGCCGAAGAGCTGCGCCTGCTCGCGCCAGCCGGCGGCGACCGCGAGCAGGTTCGGGATCAGGTGCGTCTCGGGGTCGTGACGCTCGCCGAAGCGGCCGTACGCGCCTGCGACGTTGAAGTACCGCAGGCTCGCCGCCGCAAGACCGTACGCGGCGGCTTCGGCTTCCAGCATCCGGTCGACGGCGAGTTTGGAGGCGCCGTACGGGTTCGTCGGCACCGCCGGGGTGTCTTCGGTGATCGGCATGGTCGGGGGCTCGCCGTACGTCGCGGCGGTCGAGGAGAAGACGATCCGGCGTACGCCGTGCTGGCGCATGGCGTCGAGCAACGCGAGCGAGCCGCACACGTTGGTGCGCCAGTAGCGGTCGGGATGCTGGACGGATTCGGGGACGAGCGACTTGGCGGCGAAGTGCAGCACCCCGTCGTACGACGCGTCGAGCACACTGCCGACCTGGTCGATGCCGGTGCGCACCAGCTCGGCCCCCTCGGGAACGGCGTCGGGATGCCCTGTGGAGCAGTCGTCGAGCACCGTGACCCGGTGACCGGCTTCGAGCAGCAGAGCCGTGACCACGCTGCCGATGTATCCGGCACCGCCGGTGACGAGAAGCCTCATCTCGCGAGCTCCCGCAGTCGGGCGGCGATGGCTTCCGGACGGACGTCGTTGATCCAGACGCCCATGGCCGACTCCGAACCGGCGAGGTACTTGAGCTTGCCGGGCGCTCGGCGGATCGAGAACACCTGCAGGTGGAGGGCCGCGAGCCGGCGCCTGTCCTCCTGGACGGGCGCCTGATGCCACGCCGCGATGTAGGGAAGCGGCCCGGCTCCGTCGAAGTAGTCGTCCAGCGCGCGCAGGATCCGCAGGTAGAGCGGGCCGAAGTCGTCGCGTTCGGCGTCGGTGAGCGCAGGCAGGTCGGGCACCCGGCGCCTGGGGTAGAGGTGGACCTCGACCGGCCAGCGCGCCGCAGAGGGTACGAAGGCCGTCCAGTACGTGGACTCGGCGACCACCCGGGTGCCCTCTTGACGCTCGGCGGCGACGAGATCCTCGAAGAGGTTGCGCCCCGTGCGGGCGGCGTACCGCTCGACCGAGGCGAGCATCTGCCTGGTCCGCGGGGTCACGAACGGGTACGCGTAGATCTGCCCGTGCGGGTGGTGCAAGGTGACCCCGATCTCCTCGCCGCGATTCTCGAAGCAGAAGACCTGGGCGACCTCGGGACGCGCGCTGAGCTCGGCCGTTCGGTCCGCCCACGCCTCCATGACCGTACGCACGCGCTGGGGTGTGAGCGAGGCGAAGTGCGTGTCGTGCTGGGAGGTGAAGCAGACGACCTCGCATCGTCCCGCGCCGGGCCGGCGAGCGAACGGCTCCAGGTCCGGGTCGACCACCAGGGAGGATCCGTCCGGGTTCGGCGAGGCGTCGCTGCCGATGTCGGTCGCAGCGTCGGCCGCCGGAGTGGTCGCAGGGTGGGTGGCAAAGGACGGGAAGCGGTTCTCGAACACCACCACGTCGTACGAGTCGGCGGGAATCTCGGTCAGCCGACCAGGCGCCGAGGGGCACAGCGGGCACTGGTCTGGCGGGGGGAGGAAGGTCCGGTCCTGCCGGTGCGAGGCGACGGCGACCCACTCGTCGAGCAGCGCGTCGTAGCGCAGCTCCGAGCCGCTGGCCCGGGGTGGCAGCTCGCGTTGGTCGACGACGGCGCGATCTCCACGATCCCCCTCGTCGAAGTAGATCAGCTCTCGGCCATCGGCGAGCCGCGTCGTGATCTTCCGCACGGAGACGTGCGAGTGCCCCGATGCCCCGTTCCCACGGGGGTCTGGGGACGACGGTCGGCTCCCGGAACCGCCCTCGCCGGTGCTCAGAGGGCGAGGGTTCAGGGGTTGCTCTTCGGAACTACGCGTCATCCGGTGCCACCCGGCCCTACTCGTCGTACCTCGCCAAAGCTTCGATGCGCACGGAAACCCTCCTGAACCTATCGCGGCCGGCTGGCTTCTCGGACTCGCCATACTCTTGGGTCATGGTGACAACTGGCTGGCGCCGGGGCGAGACGTGTCGTCCCGCGCCGGGCGCCACGCCCTCGACCGGGCGGTGACGCGCGGAAATGAACAGTGTCCTGGCCAATGTCGGACTGGCCCTGATCTTCATCGTGATCGGTGGTGTGTTCGCGGCCGCCGAGATCGCACTGGTGGCGCTGCGTGAGGGCCAGGTCAAGGCTCTGGCGCAACGTGGTCGACGCGGCGAGCGTGTGGCACGGCTGCACCAAGACCCCAACCTGTTCCTCTCGGCGGTCCAGATCGGCGTCACCTTGTGCGGCTTCCTCGCCGCCGCGTTCGCAGGGGCGAACCTGTCCTCCCAGCTCGCCCCGGTGTTCGAGGGGTGGGGCGTGCCGCCCGCGGCGGCCGGGCCAGCTGCGGTCGTGCTCATCACGTTGGCGGTGTCGTACGTCTCGATCGTGCTCGGCGAGCTCGCGGCCAAGCGGCTCGCGCTCCAGAACGCCGAGGTCTTCGCCCTGGCGCTCGGGCCGCTCATCTACCGGGTGGCTCGGATCTGCCGACCGATGATCTGGTCGCTGTCGCAGTCCACCAACCTCGTCGTGCGCATGCTGGGTGGCGATCCGCAGGTCGGTCGGGAGCAGATGAGCGACGAGGAGCTGCGGGAGCTGGTCTCCGGGCACGAGGCGCTGAGCGAGGAGGAGCGGGCGATCGTCGACGACGTGTTCGCTGCCGGGAACCGGCAGTTGCGTGAGGTGATGCTGCCCCGGACGGAAGTGGACTTCCTCGATGCGGACACCCCGGTGTTCCGGACGGTGAAGTTCGTGACGGAACGTCCACACTCCCGCTACCCCGTGGTTCGTGACTCAGCCGACGACATCGTGGGCTTCGTCCACGTGCGCGATCTTCTCGACCCGGAGCTCGTGAGCCGCTCGGTGCGGGTCGGTGACCTCGCCCGTGACGTGCTCTTCCTGCCCGGCACCAAGCGGGTCCTGACCGCGCTGACCGAGATGCGCGCGTCGCGTCAGCACCTTGCGATCGTGCTCGACGAGTACGGCGGTACGGCCGGCATCGTGACCCTCGAGGACCTGGTCGAGGAGCTGATCGGGGACATTCGGGACGAATACGACACCGCGGTGGAGGCGACGTCGCGTCGGCTGGTGTCCGGTGACGTGGAGGTCGACGGACGGCTGGGCCTTGACGACTTCAAGGAGGAGACCGGGGTGCGGATCCCGGACGGGCCGTACGAGACGGTGGCCGGGTTCGTGATCGCGCGGCTCGGCCGGGTGCCGTCGGTCGGCGACTCGGTGGAGTACGAAGGACACACGTTCACCGTGATCGAGCTGGATGGCCGGCGGGTGGCGCGGCTCCGGTTCACGGCGAGCCCCGCCGCGGCCGAGCCCGCCGTCGAGTCGAGCGACTCGGACTCGTCCCGGCCGGAGACGAAAGCCGTCGACATTCCGGCAAGCCATGTTCGCAAGTGACCACGTTACGTGGCCTTTTTGTATCTGACCTGGGCTTTTTTGGCGCTCGGCATTCGTCAGTCCGGTCGCGATTCACGCAGCGAATAGGGCGTCTACGGAATGCGGAATTCCGGCTCATGTGAAGCCTGTGGATCGATGGCTGTGGAAATCGGCCGACCGTTGGCTGTGGAAAATCCCGGCCGTCGGTTGTGGAAAATGGTGGCCGAGTCCGGACGCGTCGTGTCGCAGATCGATTGCCACAGATGGCGCACGAGATCCGTAAGGCCGGAGGAAATGGGTCGACGCCCAGAACCCGCCGGATCCCGAGACCGTCTCAATCATCGAGTGCGGAAATCACGGGGTACGAAAAGGGCCTTCACATCACGTAGCCGGAGTCGTGCTCTCGAAAGGAAATAGCACGGAAGACGTGCAGCCTGCGTACGCCCGGTTGGAACCCAATGTCCGTTTTGTCCGCTCCCGACGGGACCCTTTGTGCCGCTTCACGAGGGCTCGTTTCCCCGCGTGGTGGAGTTGTCGGGGGTAATTGTCCGATTTATCCCTCATTAGGCAAGGCGTGAGACCGGTCAGCGGGCCACCTCACGGCGGGGAGTGCCGTGTGAGAGTTCTCAGCCGGGGCTGGACCGCGGTGTCAAAAGAGCCGTGACATGACCCCGGGATCCAGCGCCTCTGCTTTACTCCTTCACACTGCAAATGGCCAGGTCAACGCACGAAACACGGCCGAATACCCGAGATCGAGTATTGATCGCTCCGATTGGCTGGGTGAACGTGGTCATTTTGCTGAAGAGTGAGAAATTCCACACTGATTTGTTTATCTCCGATAAGTCCACGTATCGTCTCGGAACGTTGGCCGAGGGCGGGCAGTTTTGCGAGCCCGGGATTACCGGGTAAGCGCACACCCTCGGGCGGCGTACAGGGGGGTTTTGCACGGCGTTCCACGCGCGGGCGGGCTCTTTGTCAGCCCGGCCGGCAGCCCTTTTAAGGGGAGGGAGAGGGCGCCGGCACCTGCCACATCTGGCGCCGTCCGTATGCCCGTGCCCGGGAAGTTCGAGCATCGGAGCACCGTGCAGAAAAGAAGTTTGATCGGCGTCGTCAGCATCGCCGTCGCGGGCACGCTTGGCCTTTCCGGCGCTGCGTACGCGACATTCGACAAGGCCGTCACCGTCTCGGTCGACGGCAAGACACGCACCGTTCACACGTTCGGCAGCACCGTCGCTGACGTTCTGCGTTCTGCCAACATCCGGGTCTCGGAGCGTGACCTGGTCGCTCCGAACCCGCAGGCTCCCATCCGAGACGGGAGTCGGGTGGCCGTCCGGTACGCCCGGCCGCTCACGCTGATGGTCGACGGGCGGAAGTCGACCCATTGGGTGACGGCATTGAGCGTCGGGGAAGCGCTCAATGACCTCGGACTCCGGTACGCCGGCGCGCGCATGTCGGTGAGCCGGTCCGTGGGCCTTGGCCGCAAGGGCCTCAGCGTGGACGTTCACACCCGCAAGCGCGTGGTGATCAGGCACGACGGCAGGAGGACCGCGATATCGGCGCCGGTCCTCACCGTCCGGGAGGCGCTGCGAGCGGCCGGGGTCTCCGTCGACGGCAACGATCGGGTGAGCCCCAGACCCTCGGTGAGGCTGGCCGACGGGACGACGATCATCGTCAAGCGTGTAGCGGTCCGCACGCGCACGGTCACCGTCACCATCCCGTACGAGACCATCCGCAGCTACGACTCGTCGATGTACGAAGGCGAGAGCCGGGTCGAGCGGGCAGGGGAGCCAGGCACCAAGGCGAAGGTCCTGCGGATCACCTTCGTCGACGGCAAGCCGACGCAGACCACGGTGATCTCGCAGCGGGTGCTCTCCAAGCCGGTCGCCAAGCGTGTCGTCGTCGGGACGAAAAAGCGGCCCGTCGAGTCGGTCGGAGGCAGTGTCGACAGCCTGAACTGGGCCGCGCTGGCCGAGTGCGAGTCCGGTGGCAACCCGCAGGCGGTGAACCCAGCCGGTTACTACGGGCTGTACCAGTTCTCGCTGCCGACCTGGCGGTCGGTGGGCGGCACCGGCAATCCGATCGACCATTCCGCCTCGGAGCAGACCTATCGGGCCAAGCTCCTCTACCAGCGGGAAGGCGACAGCCCGTGGCCCGTGTGCGGGAGCCGGCTCTACAGCTGACGGTGACGTACATGGTGCGGGATCACCTCGTCCACGCACGGAGGGTCTGACCCCGCCCTCGTGTGGGCGCTGACGCGGTATCCATGGCGCGTCCGGCCACATCCGGTCTCGACACGAGACCGCGGTGTGCGCAGCCGCCGGCCTCGTGCCATGGATACCGTTCCCTCGTGAGCGAGGCGTCTGACACCGATCCCGGCAGGTCGATCCGACCGCCGCGAGCCCAGCTCGGGCCGGCAGACATCCGTGCCCTTGCAGCTCGGCTGCAGCTGCGCCCGTCCAAGCAGCGCGGCCAGACCTTCGTCACCGACCCCAACACCGTGCGCCGCATCGTCCGCGCTTCGGGCGTCGGCCCCGACGATGTCGTCCTGGAGGTCGGCCCCGGCCTCGGTTCCCTGACGCTCGCGCTGCTGGAAGTCGTCCAGCAGGTCGTGGCGGTCGAGATCGACGAGACACTGGCCGCGGCGCTGCCGACGACGGTGGCTCGGTACGCCGGCGACGCCGCCGTCGACCGGCTCACGGTCGTCCACGGCGACGCGCTGGACGTGACGGGGGCCCTTGCGCACCATCGTCCGTCGGCGCTCGTCGCCAACCTTCCGTACAACGTGGCGGTGCCGGTCCTCCTCGAAGTACTCGCCCAGGTTCCCTCGGTGGACCATGGCATGGTGATGGTGCAGCTGGAGGTCGCCGAGCGCCTCACCGCACCACCGGGTTCCCGCATCTACGGCGCACCGACCGTCAAGGTCGCGTGGTACGCCCAGGTGCGCAAGGCGGGTCACGTGAGTCGTACGGTCTTCTGGCCGCAACCCAACGTCGATTCCGGCCTCGTGGCTTTCGTCCGCCGTCCTCCGCCCGCCACGACGGCGTCGCGCGAGGATGTGTTCGCCGTGGTCGACGCGGCGTTCGGACAGCGCAGGAAGACGTTGCGGTCGGCGCTCGCGGGCCTCGCGGGTTCGTCGGCACGTGCCGAGGAGGTTCTTCGGGCGGCCGGCATCGAACCGTCCACGCGTGGGGAGCGTCTGGATGTGAGTGCGTTCGCACGCATCGCCGAGGCGCTGCAGCGAGTGGCTGGTGCGGACGAGGAGAGGAAGCCGAGCCGGTGAACACCGAAACGCCGGGACGTGCGGAGAGCCCGGACAGCTCCGACGCCGCGGTGGTCGTGCGTACCCCTGCCAAGGTCAACCTGGCGCTCCTGGTCGGACCGTTGCGAGCCGACGGCTTCCACGAGCTCGCATCCGTCTACCAGGCGGTGAGTCTGTACGACGAGGTGATCGCACGGCCTGCCCCGGCGGGAGAGTTCGACGTGGTCGTCCACGCCGCACCCGAGCGCGTGTCGGGTGTCCCCTCAGGTGGCGACAACCTTGCCGTCCGAGCGGCGACCCTGCTGGCCTCCCGGTGCGGAGTCACAGGGGCAGGCGCGATGCTCGAGATCTACAAGGGCATTCCGGTGGCTGGGGGCATGGCCGGCGGCAGCAGCGACGCGGCGGCGGCGCTCGTGGCCTGCGATGCGTTGTGGGACACCAAGCTGGATCGGTCCCAGCTCATGGCGCTGGCCGCTGAGCTGGGGAGCGACGTGCCGTTCTGTCTGCTCGGAGGCACGGCGGTCGGTGCCGGGCACGGGGAGATCGTGACGCCGGCGCTTGCACGGGGTACGTACCACTGGGTCTTCGCCCTGGACGGCGACGGGCTGTCGACGCCCGCGGTCTATGCCGAGCTCGACCGGATGCGCAGTGGGCTCACCGTGTTGCCGCCGCGGGTGCCCGGCGCGCTGATGGCGGCCCTGCGGGTGGGCGATACCCGCGGTGTCGGTCGCGCGCTGACGAACGACCTGCAGCCGGCGGCTCTCCGGTTGCGTGGCCGGCTCGCGAGGGTGCTGAAGGAAGGTGTCGACGCCGGCGCCGTGGGCGCGGTCGTGTCGGGCTCCGGTCCCACGTGTGCCTTCCTGGCACGAGATTCCGCGCACGCGAACGACCTGGCCGCGAGGCTTTCCGGGTCCGGTGTGTGCCCGACGGTTCGCACGGCGTACGGGCCGGTGCCCGGCGCCCGCATCGTGACCGAGAACTCCGGCAACGCCGCCTGACACCCCCCTGAAATGACCACGTTCAGTGCGGGACTCACCTCTGTCAGGTGCCTACATGCCTCTGGAAGGTACGAATTGCCGCGGAAAGGCCACCGGCCGACGGCGAGCCAGCACGCGAACGGCTCAGGCGACCTGAAGTCCGGGCGATGCAGCGCCTGCAATATGGCGCTGAAATGTGGTTGTCCGAACTCGCCGAAGGCGGCAGAGTAGACCCAGCTGTCCGACATCCCGGCGCCTGCCGGTCTGGAAGGGGAGGAGGTGCGACATGACCAACACCGCCGTCCGGGTTGGGTCGCGCACCCGCCCATCCCGACATCTCCCCGGGCGCTGAGCGGGTTTTCGTCCTGGCACCGCGCACATCAGGTGTGAGCTTTCGTGCCATCGGTCAGCCCACAGTGCGGTGACGGTACGACGCGAGCCGTGCCCAGGGAGACAGACCGAAAGCAGGATCTCCCGTGCACACGACGAGCGACGAGACAGCGTACGACCACGACGAACGTTCCGAGTCCCGCGACTACTCCACCTACGACGACTACGACGACTACGACGACGCGCCGTACACGCAGCGGATGCGTCGGCGCCGGTCTGACCGCGAACCCGCACCGCGGTCTCGCGGGCGAATGACAGAGGAGGCACGCAAGCTCCTCGCCACCGAACGCGAGGCGGACGCCGCAGAGGATCGACCGCCCATCGGTTTTCGATGGACGACGTGGGACGCGCCGAGCGCCGCCCGAGGGCCCGAGCCGTACCCAGGCTGGCTGGTCACCGATCTCGCCGCGGCCGACATCGAGCTCGGCGTCCTCAAGACCGGCAAGGAGGCCGACGTCCACGTGATCGAGCGCGTGTCGTGGCGCGAGCCGGAGACAGGGCAGGACCCACAGCCGGACCGCAGGTGCTTGTTGGCGTCCAAGCGGTACCGAAGCCCGGATCACCGGTTGTTCCACCGCGACGCGAGCTACCTGGAGGGCCGGCGTTCTCGCAAGTCGCGCGAGCGGCGCGCGGTAACCAACCGCACGAACTTCGGCCGCAACCTGATTGCGCAGCAGTGGGCAATCGCGGAATTCGCGGCTCTGGGCGAGCTGTGGACGGCCGGGGTCCCGGTGCCGTACCCGGTCCAGCATCTCGGGACCGAGGTGTTGATGGAGTTCGTTCGTACGGACGACGGATCGGCAGCGCCACGCCTCGCACAACTACGACCGGAGCCGGCACGGCTGCGCGAGCTTTGGGAGCAATTGGTGGACGCCATGGTGGTGCTGGCCCGGCTCGGCTACACCCACGGTGACCTGTCGGCCTACAACGTGCTCGTCACGGAAACCGGGCCGGTCCTCATCGATGTCCCACAGTTGGTGGACGTCGTGAGGAATCCGCAGGGCTCCCGATTTCTCGAGCGTGACGTACGCCGGATGTGCGACTGGTTCGCCTCCCGAGGACTGTCCGCAGGACTGGCTGACGCGGATGCCCTCACCCAGCTGTTGCTGGACGAAGCAGGCCTGCGTCCTGCCACTGCAGGGCCAGCACTAGGACAGGTCCCAACGGGGCAGGATAGACGGCGTGAGCGAGCTACCAGGTCAAGCGGAGCGTGAGACGTTCGCGGGGCAAGACTGGTATGGCACGACACTGAACGGCAGTCGCTACGTGCGTTGCAGCTTCCGTGACGTCGACTTCACCGAGGTCGACAGCCACGGTGCCATCTTCGACCGGTGCGAGTTCACCAACTGCAAGCTCAACGCCTCGCGCCACAAGGAATCGGCGTTCGTGGGCTGCGAGTTTCGGCGCACGTCGTTCTTCAGCGCAACGCTGGAAAGCTGCAAGCTGACCGGTAGCAGCTTCCTCGACTGTGTCTTGCGACCGATGACGGTTTCTGGTGGCTTGTGGACCAGTGTCTTGCTGCGAGGTGCGGACCTGCATGGCCTCGACTTGTCGGGAGTGCGCCTGGGCGACGCGGACCTGTCGGAGGCCAATTTGTCGAACGCGTCGTTGCGTGGCTGCGACCTGTCGTACGCCACACTCCGTGGTACGCGGCTCGAGGACGCAGATTTGCGTGGCGCGAACCTGCGTGCGGTGGACCTCGGCACTGCGATTCTGCGGGCTACCCGCGTCGATTTGGCCGGTGCGGTGTGTGTCGCGGAGTCCTTCGGCGCCCGCGTGGACATGACGACGTAGCCGCCGAAAAGACGCAGACCTTCGACAAAGAAAAAAGGTAGACCGCGATCTCGTGACGCGGCGCCCTGGTCTTTCGTGCTGTGCAGATCAGCAAGCGAAGACCGGCATGAGCCTTTCGAAGCTCGGACAACCGCCGGGGCCCGGCGTCCGTGCTTCACGTGACGAGATCGCGGTCAAGCTCGTCGTACATGATCACCTGAGTTTGGCCGTTGTGCCCGTGGATCGCTGTCACGTCGTCGAGTGATTCGTACACGTTGACGGATGGACGCGACCCGCACCAGGCCAGGCTGACCTTGCCGTTCGGGTAAACCGTGCCCCAGGCAACGACACCCGTGCCGGAGACGCCGGTGTCGTCGCGGTGGCGATACAGCTGGAAACGACGTGGCATGAGGGTCCTGATGACGGGCATGACCCCTCCATCGGGAACTTGGTTCGCCTTGGTCTGCTCCGTGGACGTCGTTGCCCGGGGACGCAAACCCGACGGTCGGAAGTTTTGGATCCTACGGGCCGCCGCGCAGGGAATGGGCCGGGGTCTACGACGGCCCGCAGGGATTCCCAGAGTGACAGGATCGCCACGGATGGTCAAGTAATTCTTCCAATGTAAATTTTCCCGATTCGCTACGACTCTTCCGAACGACAAATTTCTAACTGATCGAGCCAAAGGTACTTGCGACATCTTTGGGCGAGAGGCACACTTACGGCAGTTACTCACCGGGGAGGCTCGAATGCCCAGAGTGACCGGTCCGACCATCGCCCGCTGGCGGCTCGGCAAAGAGCTCAGGCGACTGCGCGAGGCGCGGGAGCTGACGTACGAGGACGCGGGCCGCCATCTCGACTGCTCGCCGTCCAAGATCCGCAAGATCGAGGCAGCCGAGGTCGGCATGAAGCGCTCGGAGCTCAAGGACCTGCTCGAGCTCTACAAGGTCGAGGATCAGCAGCTCATCGACCTGATGTACGAGATGCAGCGACTTGGCAAGCAGCGAGGTTGGTGGGTGCCGCTCGGGCAGATGCCGAAGCAGACAGCCCACTTCCTGTCGCTGGAGTCCGATGCCCGTCGGATCCGTACGTTCGTCCCGCTCATGGTGCCCGGCCTGTTGCAGACCGAGGAGTACGCACGAGCGCTGGACGCCATGTGCACGTTCTACACGCCCGAAGAGCGTGAGCGCACCGTCCAGATTCGTATGGCCAGGCAGGAGGCGTTCTGGCGGGAGCGGAAGGAACGCGATCCGAGCAAGCTCTGGGTGATCGTCGACGAGGCCGCGCTCCGGCGCCCGGTCGGCAAGGATCCCGCCGTCATGCGCGGTCAGCTCATGCACCTGCTGGAGCTCAGCGAGCAGTTCATCTTCCAGATCGTGCCGTTCGAGGCGGGAAGCTACCCAGGCACGGTGGGTCAGTTCACGATCTGCGAGTTCGACGAAGACATCCACTCGCCGGTCGTCTTCACCGATGGTCAGGCCGGCATCACGTATGTCGAGGATCCCGAAGAGGTGGAGCGGGCGACGCGGGTGTTCAACCACACGGCCGCAGTGGCACTGAGTCCGGCTCAGTCTGGACAGAAGATCTTGGCCATTTTGTCGGAGATGGCCAAATCACAAGGAGGCGAAATATGAAAGTTGATCTGTCCCGTGCGAGATGGCGCAAGGCGTCCGCATCCGTTGGCATGCAACAGTGCGTCGAGGTGGCAGGCCTCGGGACGCAGGTTGCTGTCCGTGACTCCAAGGACCGCCAGGGGCCAAGCCTGATCTTCAGTGCCAGTGCGTGGTCCGCGTTCGTCGGCGGCGCGAAGAAGGGAGAGTACGACTTGAGCTGAGCGCTGCTGCTCAGCAGTCAGCTTCTGCTCAGGGCGAAATATCACCATAAATCTCCCCCCGTGTTCTCTGGACACGACGATCTGGCCCTCGAGCGCGCGGCTCGAGGGCCAGATCGTCGTCTAGGGATGGCTACGTTCGCCGAGAAGCGTCGGTGAAGTCAGCGAGGCTCCCACGCGCCTGGCGATGCCGCGAGCTCGCGAATGTGCGAGGGGAGCCGTCCGCTCACGATCGACTCGAGGGAGGTCTCGTCGAGCACCTGTCTGATCGCGGCACGAGTGGCCACCCACACGGTCTGCAGGTGCTCGGTGACTCCTTCGTACGTCGCTTCCTCTGGGCGCATCCCCCGCACTCCCGCAAGCGGCCCGTCGACCGCACGGATGATGTCACCGACGGTGACCTGATCGGCTGGCGCCGCCAAGCGGTATCCGCCGATCGCTCCTCGATGGCTGCGCACGAGTCCAGCTCGACGCAGATCCGACAGGATCGCCTCGAGGAACTTGTGGGGAAGGTCCTGATCGGCAGCAAGTGCTTGTGCGGTCATCATGTCGCCGCTCGCGGCGAGCGCGAGCATCGCCCGCACGGCGTACTCAGCTCGAGCCGAAATCTGCACGACGTCATCATGGCGTATCCGTCCCGCGCCGCGGTGGACCACCGTGTCCCCCGCGCGAGTTTCGGTCCGCGGCGATTCCCTGGGCCATGTCGGGCGAGACCGAGGATCGTCGGGAAGCCGACGCTTGAGGATGGCTCATGTCACCTCGGCCCGAGGACTTCTCTGGGCCTTGTCGGGTCAGCACGGTTATCACTTGGCCAGGCACCTGCAGATGGTGGCTCCCATCCACCGCACGGGGTGAAGCCGTCAGGTGCTTTGGTCGAAGGGCGCGAGGAGCCGGCGCAGCAGCTCGGCGAGCCGGGCGCGGTCCGGTTCGGGCAGCGCGGCGAGCAACGTGCGTTCGTGTTCGAGCAGGTCGGCCAGCGCGGCGTCGACTCGTTCCCGACCCTTCTCGGTGAGCCGTACCCGTACCCCGCGGCGGTCAGTTGGATCCGGCCGGCGTTCGACGAGACCCTTGGCGGTGAGCCGGTCGATCCGGTTGGTCATGGTGCCGCTCGTCACCAGGGTCTGGGTGAGCAGGCGACCAGGGGAGAGCTCATAGGGAGCGCCGGCGCGGCGCAACGCGGTCAGCACGTCGAACTCCCACGACTCCAGATCGTGGGTCGCAAAGACCATGCGGCGAGCTCGGTCGAGGTGTCGTGCCAGCCGGCTGACCCGGGAGAGCACCTCGAACGGCGACACGTCGAGGCCGGGCAGCTCCCGACGCCATGCGGCGACGAGCCGGTCGACCTCGTCCTCGATGCCGGCTCGACTCGGCTCAGCGGGAGGATCGTGCGGCGTCACAGGCCAAGGGTAAACGTGACAGGCCACGGGCACGTGACTGGGCCGAGCCGTCAAGAATCTTGACATCGAGATAACTTTGTGCCAGGCTTGCAGGCCGTGTCGAGCATGAGTGCCGGACCGGCGATGCGCTGGGATCCGGATCAGTACCTTCGCTTCTCCGACGAGCGCACCCGGCCGTTCTTCGACCTGCTGGCACGCGTCGCCGCGCACGATCCACATCGGGTCGTCGATCTCGGATGCGGGCCGGGTCATCTCACCGCGCGCCTCGCCGACCGGTGGCCGAACGCCGTCGTCGAGGGGATCGATTCCTCGCCGGAGATGATCGAGCGGGCGCGCGCGAGCAGCGCGGCACCGCGGGTTTCGTACACGCTCGGCGACCTGCGCGACTGGCAGCCGTCCAGCCCGGTCGACGTGCTGGTCAGCAGCGCGACCTTGCAGTGGGTGCCGCACCATCTGGACCTCCTGCCGCGATGGGTTGGCCACCTGCAACGAGGCGGCTGGCTGGCCATCCAGGTACCGGGAAACTTCGACAGCCCGGCTCATCGAACTCTTTTCGAGCTGGCGAAGGAGGAGCCCTGGGCAAGCCACTGTGTGGTGCCGGTGACGCAGCGACCGTCGGCACCGGGCCCCGACGTCTACCTCGACGTCCTCGCGGAAGCCGGCTGTGACGTGGACGCATGGGAGACGACGTACCTGCACGTGCTGGACGGCGACGACGCGGTGTTCTGGTGGATGAAGGGCACCGGCGCGCGGCCTGTACTGGCGGCCTTGCCCGACGAGATCAGACCCGCCTTCGAGGCGGCCTACATGGAACGACTGCGGGAGGCCTATCCACGCCGTGCGTACGGGACTGTGCTGCCCTACCGCCGGGTGTTCGCCGTGGCCCAGCGCAGATAGACGACGTGAGGTGAACAATGACCAGGCGAGGCGACAGCGCGCCCCCCTCGGTAGGCTCCGGCACCCCGCGAGGGGTGGGCCTGCTGGGCGAGGGTGACCGGTCTGCACCGTCAGCGACCGACCAGCTGGTGATCCGTGAGGCGCGGCGTGAGGACCTACCGGCGATCCTCACATTGCTCGTAGCGGACGCGATACGGGAGGTGCCGGAAGCAGGCGACGAGCGCAACTACGTCGCGGCGTTCGAGGAGATCGATGCCGATCCCAACGCGCTCCTGCTGGTCGGCGAACGCCACGGCGAGGTTGTCGCGACGTGCCAGCTGACCTTCCTTCGCCACCTGATATACAACGGCGGTCTCATGGCGCAGATCGAGTCGGTCCGGACGGCCTCGCATCTGCGTGGCCAGGGCGTCGGGACCGAGCTCATGCGATGGTGCATCGACGAAGCACACCGACGTGGCGCCGCCCGGATCCAGCTCACGTCCAACAAGCAACGAGTGGACGCCCACCGGTTCTACGAACGGCTTGGCTTTCGATCCACGCATGTCGGGATGAAGCTGTATCTGGGGTGAAGGCGCCCCGAGGAGGCACTGCCGAGGCTGGTCAGTCCCAGATCTCGCGCGCGACGCCGAAGATCACGCCAAGGGTGGTCGCAATCCCAAGGAACAGCAGGCCCTGCAGGTAGTCGCCCTGGACGAAGAGGGCAATCGCGTAGATGAGCGCGCAGACCGCCAGGATGATGCACACCACCATCAGGGCCATCACGGCCAAGGTGAGCGCTACGGCGACGACCGCGACGACGCCCACGATGACGAACGGCGCCGCGAGCAGACCCATGAATCCGAACGTGGCGTAGACCGCCAGGAGCACGGCGACCACGGCGGTAACGGAGATCGCCACCCAGTGGTCCTCCACGAAGTCCCGCACCCGAGAGCTCGTCGAAGCCAGCCGCTGCGCAGCACGTCGCAGCCTCCCCAGGATGTCCTCGATGCTGGTCTCCGCAATCACCGGGTCCGTAGCTGCGACCAGAGGCTTTCGAGGTGATGGGTCAGGGTCACGTCGGGGTCGTGGGATGTCTCGTGGGGGACCAGCTGTGACGGTCTCGTCTGAGCCGGCGGCGGAGTCCCCGGCGTCGGAGGCCTCGGTGTCGGCGTCGTCTGTGACGCTGTCTGCGGTGGCGCGGGCATCGTCGGTCTCGCCATCGGTCCCGTGCTCGAGGGGCGAGGGCTGTGCTTCCACCTCGTCGGCAGTCGTGTCGTCGGGGAGGCTCGAGCCAGCGGTCCGCTGGATGCGACGGATGATGCGTACGGCCTGGAGAAGGTCGTCACGCGAGATGCTGCCGTCAGCGTGTGCGAACCGGTTGCGGACGTCCCGGACATAGATCAGGTCCGGCACGGGAACGCGCAAGTGCGCGGCGAGCCGGCGGATCCGCCGTGGGCCGTCGGGCACGGACCGCACGATGCGCTCCCAACCGGCCAACACCTCGGCACCGAGCTCGGCGTCCGACCGAGAGTCGTCAGTCGTCATCCTCTGTCCTCTGGCTCGGTGGCTTCCCAGGGCTTGTGCGGTGAAGATCAAGGCTAGGTCCGGCTGCACCGCGCGGTCCATAGTTGGCAACCGGGTAGAGCTCCCCAATCGTGATGGGCGAGGCTAGATGCATGTCTAGTTCGCTCGAGCCGGCACGTCCCAAGGTTCTTGTCACCGGTGCGACCGGATACATCGCCAAGCAGCTCCTTCCGGCGTTCCGTGACCGCTATGACCTCACGCTCCTCGACGTACGCCCGGGTGAGGACGTCGTGGTCGCCGATCTGTTGGCGGATCCTGTCAACGATCTGGCCAGACACTTCGCGGGTGTCGATGTCGTCGTCCACCTCGCGTATCAGCGGCCCACCGGTGAAGACCACCAGTCGCGTTATGACGGAGAGCGTCGCAACGTCGACATGATGCAACGGGTCTACCAGCTTGCGTTCGACACCGGCGTACGACGAGTGGTCGCGGCCAGCACGAACCAAGCCGCCAAGTGGTACGAACAGCCGTACTTCCGAGGCCTTCGCGACCGGGTGAGCCCTGAGGACTATCCGCGCCCGGACAGCTTCTACGGGTGGGCCAAGGCGGCGTACGAATCGCTCGGCTTCCTCTACGCCTGCGGCAGCCTCGGGCGGAAGCTCGAGGTGATCCAGATCCGCATCGTCGCACCGCGCGAGATCCGGGCCGAAGACTTCCGAGACCGGCCGGCGTACCGCTACATACGCGATCTTGCCGGCTACGTGAGTGAGCGCGACCTGCAGCAGCTGTTCTGCAAGTCGATCGAGACACCCAACGTGGACGACGAGTACGGCGTACCGTTCCACATCTTCTACGGCGTCTCCAACAACGCCCGGACGTTCTGGAGCATCACGAACGCTCGCCGAGTGGTGGGCTACGAGCCGCAGGACGACTCGGAACGGCTGTTCGCCGACGACATCGCCACGCTGCTCTACGGCCGCGGATCCGAGGGGTGAGCCTGCAGATCCCGTGCCCGCGGCGTCGCGACGCCCGGTAGCGTGCGGCCGTGCACAGCGGTGTGAGTGAGACGGCGGCCGCGGGGTCGGGGGAGCGCCGGGCGTTGGTCGTCGAGTTGGCCCTGGTGTTCAGCATGACCCTGGGCCTCTCCGGCCTTCGCAGCCTGCTCTCGCTCCTCGACGCGCTCCTGCGTCCTGAGCCGCTGAACGAGCAGGCGGTGGCGCTCAACGCGTCGCGTTCGACGCACCAGCTGCTCGACCTCGCGTTCCAGCTCACCGGCGTCTTGCAGCTCGCCGCGTGGGGTGGTCTCGCGGTCTACCTGCTCTGGCGTACCGGAGTCGGTCCCCGGTTGGTGGGTCTCGATCGCGCGCGGGTCGGCTGGGACCTTGCGACCGGTGTCGGGCTCTTCGTCCTCATCGGCGTCCCCGGACTGGCGCTCTACCTCGCGGCCCAGGCCTTGGGTTACAACCTCACCGTCCAGCCGTCGACACTGGCCGATCATTGGTGGCGCACGCCCGTACTGGTGCTGTCGGCGGCGGGGAACGCGTGGGCCGAGGAGGTGCTGGTCGTCGGCTACCTGCTGACCCGGCTCCGGCAGCTGGGATGGGGTCGGAATACCGGGTTGATCGCCTCGGCCCTGCTACGCGGTTCCTACCACCTCTACCAGGGATTCGGTGGTTTCGTCGGCAACGTCGTCATGGGGTTGATCTTCGGTCGGTTCTGGCAGGCGACGAACCGACTGTGGCCGCTCGTGTTCGCTCATGCACTGCTCGACATCGTGGCCTTCGTGGGGTACGCCCTGCTGCGCGGCCACGTGAGCTGGCTGCCTTGATCACAGCAGGCCCGTGCGCTCGTTGTAGCACGCTGTGAAGCGGTCCTGATCGTTCACGAACCTGGCGCACGGCTGCGCCCGGTTGGACCAGACGAAGCCCAGAATGATCGTCGTGACCGCGAGGGCGAGCGCGGTGTAGACCGCGGCGTGGTTCGTCGCGCGCCCACGGTAGAGCCGCACCGCCCCGGTGATCGACAAGGCCAGCGCAAGGGCCGCGACGAAGATCGCTCCGGGCCACGCGATGAGCACACTCGAGGCGAAGGCCACCGCGGCGAGTGCGAAGCCGATGTAGCCGGACGTGTTCCAGGGGCGACGCTCCGGCCGGGCGACGGGAGGGCCGGCCGGCGGTTGGGCCTGTGGCTTCGTGGGTGGCTCGACGGGTGGCGACGCGGACCCGTCGGCGGGGAGAGACGCAGGCTGATCGGCAGGCGGGCCGGCTTGACCATGGGAATGATCAGGGCGCGCGGCATCGTCGGAAGTCATGCCGCAGATTCTTGCGCGTCCCGGTCCCGACGGGCAGCTCCCGGCGTCCATGGGATCCTGACCCGAGGTCCGGAAGATTGTAGGCCGTGCCTTCGTCGTAAGCACCGGAAACCGGTGCCATGGTTCGCGCGGGCTCCGGCTAGGCTGTGGGAGCCGCCGTTGAGCCTGTGATGGGGCGTCGTCTAAGGGCAAGACTCCAGGTTTTGGTCCTGGCAATGGGGGTTCGAATCCTCCCGCCCCAGCCAACCCGGAAGGCCACTCCTGCAGCCCAGTCACGTTGGGCCCGCTCGGGCAGGGCAGCGATATTCGGTGGCGCCACGCCGACCGCGTGTGCCAGGCTCTGATGTCGATCTTGCTGTCCGGCGTGGCGCCGGGAGGGACGATGTGGCGACGCTACGGTGCGGAGCTGCAGGCGCTCGGGCGAAGCCTCACGCTGTGTTGGCGCCGCGCCCCGGGAGCTCGTCTGGCTCACCCTGCTGAGCCTTGGGGTCGGGACGGGACCGGTCGCCACGCTGTATCTCGGCAAGGTCGTCATCGACGAGACCACCACGCTGATGGCGAACGGCGAGGCGGCCAACCCGCTGCGCGATCTCGTGTCGAGTCCGACGCTGCTCTGGGCCGTCGTGGCGTTCCTGGTGGTCCAGGTCGCTCTCGACTCGGTCGAGACGCTGCAAGGCTTCCAGCTCGGTGCGTTCCGCGACAAGCTCGAGGGGCGCGTGACCTACCAGCTGTACGACAAGGTGGCCCGCTTCGAAGACCTTGCGCTCTTCGAGTATCCCCGAACGCCTGAACACCCTCCAGCTCGCCGAGCAGGCCATGCCAAGGTTCTGGAACTTGGCCACGACGTTGTCGAACCCACCTGATGGTGGGCGTGTTCGTCCTCCTTCCGGTCGTGGGTGTGACGTTTTCCCTGGCCTGGTGGGTGCCGCTCGTCATCTTCGCCACCGTGGCACCGTCGGTCCTCGTCCAGTTGCGGTTCGAACGACGCGCGCGCGTGGGATGTGGAGCGGTCGCTTGCAGGCACGGCGCGACTGATGCGGCTTCGTGGACGGGTGCTCACGTCGCCTGAGTATGCAAAGGAGCTGCGTCTGTTCCGCCTGCAGCCGTTGCTGCTCTCGCAGTGGCGGGAGCTGTTCCAGACCACGTTCCACCACATGCAGAACATCCGGCGAAAGGGACATATCAGGTCGTCGCGTGGTCACTGGTCAGCGGCCTCGACTTGGGTCTGCCGTACGGTTTCGTCATCGTGATGGCGCTGAACGGGCGGTTCACGCTGGGCGACCTGGCGTTGTACGCGGGAATCGTCTTCGAGGTACGCCGGAGCTTGTTCGTCATTCTGGGGAACGTGTCGAACCTGCATGAGGTCGCGCTGGCCTCCACGGCGGTGTTCGACCTGCTCGACATGAAGCCCGAGCTCACCAGCCAGGAGTCGTCGCCACGCGCCCTCGTACGTGCCAGACCAGCGTCCACACGGCATCTGCCGGACGGCCTCGAGACACCGCTGAGCAAGCAGCTCGAGCGCGGATTCGAGCTGTCCGGCGGCCAGTGGCAACGTATCGCCATCGCACGTGCGCTCGTGCGCCATGAGCAGTGCGACGTGCTCATCCTCGACGAGCCGACGGCGGCTTCGATGCACGTGCCGAGCACGAGATCTTCCAGATCCTGCGGGCGATGGCGCGAGACAAGGTGGCGATCGGGATCAGCCACAGGCTCGCCTTGGCGCGAAGCGCCCACCGGATCGCTGTCATGGCCGATGGGAAGATCGTGGAGAGCGGCACGCACGAAGAGCTCATGGCCTTGAGGGGTGCGTACTACGACATGTTCAACCGCCAGGCCAGCAGCGACGTCACCACTGCCGAAGTGTCGTAAGGGAAAGCGGTGGCCGCAGCGGCTGCTTGCTGTCGGGCTCAGGGGATGGGCCGCCACAGCCACAGCACGTCCCAGTAGCGGCCGAACTTGCGTCCGACCTCGGGGAAGATCCCGATCTCGGTGAAGCCGAATCGCTTGTGGAGCGCGATCGAGGCGTCGTTGGGCGGCACGATTCCGGCGAACGCACGATGCACGTCGTCGGAGGCCAGCTGCTTGAAAAGCGCCGTGTACAGCGCCGTTCCCACGCCACGGCCGGTGGCGGTCGGATCGCAGTAGACAGTGGTCTCGACCGAGGTATCGTACGCCGGCTTGACGCGGAACTGGCTGCTCGTCGCGTAGCCCAGGATGTCGGCTCCCGAACACGCGACGAGGAGCCGGTGCGGCCCGTCGCGGTGGTAGTGGTCGAACCACTCCTGGCGTTCGGCGACCGAGAACGGGTACAGGTCGAAGGTTGCTGGTGAGTTTCGTACGTAATAGTTGTAGATCTCGGTGAGGCGAGGCAGGTCGCGCAGCTCGCCGGGGCGGATGTCCACGCCCTCATGAGAAAAATACCGTGTTGCGTGGGTGTTACCGCACGGTTACCGTCCCGGAAACGGGGCCTGCCAGACAGGCCGAGACGTGCGCTCGTGGAGGCGGTTCGTGCTCGCCGAAGAAGACGCGTTGCGGATCGCCGACGGTTTTGCGCAGGCTGTTCACGCCAGCCATCCGGATGAAGTCGTCGCGGTGGTCCTTGTCGGGTCGCTTCCGGTAGGCGACTACATACCTGGGCGGAGCGACATCGACACCGTGGTCGTCGTCACGGACGAGTGCCCGCCATCGGTCTGCGAGGACATCCAGGCGATGGCGTCGAGCCTGCAGAGGCATCATGAGATACCGAAAGGGCTCGGAGCGGTCGTGGTGACGCTCAACCAGCTGGTGGCACCGCTCGATCCGAAGCTGGAGTTGGCGCCGGAGATCCTCGACGTCATCGAACGCGGACACGTGATCGCTGGACGGCTCGACATCTCCTCGATCCGGACTCCGACCGAAGCCGACTTTCGTGCGTACTGCAAGGAGTTCATTCCATGGCTACGCCGTGAGCGGCGGGACCCTGACCGACCGGCGGCGAACCGGACACCCGATGCGAACGTCAACTCGCTGCTGTACGAGCTTCGACTCGCTGTGCTGGCTCTTCGTGGCCGATACGTCCTGCGAAAACGCACGGTGATTCCGGCATTCCTGGCGTGTGATCCCGCGATCCCGGAGTCTGCGCGGCAGACACTGGAGCAGATCCACCAGTACGTGCTGGGACATGTGCCAACGCCGGACAACGCAACGATTGACCGGATCCGTGATGCCGTCGAGCGGTACAACGACCTGGTCGCGGCGTGGGCGTTCCCCGGATGAGGACCGTGGTGTCGGGGCGTCCTGCCACAGCATGTCACAATGAACATGGAGGACGTTCGGCGTTTCAAGGCACCGCAGTGCCGCGCTGTTTGCCATCCTCTGTGAGGGCTGCCGACCGGACGGCGCGAAGGAGGACCCGCCGTGTCCGAGCGCAAGCCGCCTGGAATGGGTTTCGAGACCTGGGTCGACCGACAGATCCGGGAGGCGCAGGAGCGTGGAGAGTTCGACAACCTTCCCGGCGCAGGCAAGCCGATCCCAGGCATCGACAAGCCATTCGACGAGATGGAATGGGTCGCCAAATGGATACGCCGGGAGGGGCTCTCGACCGAGGTCCTGCTGCCCGAGCCGTTGCAACTTCGGAAAGCGGTGCAGCGCCTGCCCGAAACCGTGCGTGACCTTCGGTCTGAACGCGAGGTCCGCGACGTGGTTGACGATCTCAACCATCGGATCAAGTCGTGGCTCATGTTGCCGCGGGAGCCAGGCCCCTCGGTCGTGGTGGTGCCGGTCGACCCTGAGCTGATCGTCGCCGAATGGCGCAAGCACCGCGAGGAGATCAAAGCCCGAGCTGCCGCGAGGGCACGTCGCGCGGAAGAGACGGCGGAGGCACCACAACTGCCCCGGCAACGTCCGTGGTGGCGTCGACTCCTGCGGATGCGCTGACGCGTAACGTCTGCCCGAAGGCTGTCGCCTGATTGCCGGGCGATCGTTGACGACCGATTCGGGGTCCGCGTCTTCTCGAGGAAGACGTTGTAACCTGCCCCGCGTGACGAACGTACTCATCACTGGCGCTGCAGGGTTCATCGGCTCGCATTTCACGAGGCTGTGGGTCACGACACGACCCGGTGACTCCGTGGTGGCGTATGACGCCCTGACCTATGCGGGCACGCTCACCAACCTGAGTGACATCGCGGATCGGATCACCTTCGTGCACGGTGACATCGCAGACGCCGCCACGGTCGAGCACACGCTCCGAGAGCATCGCGTCGACATCGTGGTGAACTTCGCCGCGGAGTCGCACAACAGCCTTGCGGTGCTCGACCCCGGACGGTTCTTTCGTACCAACGTCGTGGGGACCCAGACCTTGCTGGAGGCCTGCCGACGTGTGGGTGTTAGCAGGTTCCACCACATCTCGACGTGCGAGGTCTACGGCGACCTCGCCCTCGACGCCGCCGAGGCGTTCACCGAGGAGAGCCCTTACCGTCCGCGTACGCCCTACAACGCGAGCAAGGCGGGAGCCGATCACGCGGTGCGGGCGTACCACGAGACTTTCGGCCTACCGGTGACGATCACGAACTGCGCCAACAACTACGGGCCGAACCAGTTCCCGGAGAAAGTTCTGCCGCTCTTCACCACCCGTGCCCTCGACGGCCAGAAGCTCCCTGTCTATGCCTCGAAGGAGAACCGCAGGGAGTGGATCCACGTCGTCGATCACTGTCGCGCCATTGTCGCCGTCGTCGACCGTGGGCGAGTCGGTGAGACCTATCACGTGGGAACCGGAGTCGAGGCCAGCGTCGACGAGATCGCCTCGCTGGTGCTCGACGAGCTCGGGCTGCCGGAGTCGCTCAAGGAGATCGTCCCGGACCGTCCCGGACATGATCGCCGGTACCTGCTGGACTCGTCCAAGATCCGGCGCGAGCTCGGCTGGGAGCCCACGATCGGCTTCGAGACCGGGGTCCGGCAGACGATCCGGTGGTACGCCGAGAACCGCGCGTGGTGGGAGCCGCTGCGTGATCGCAGCCCGGTGGTCGAGGGCAACTGGGCAGGCACCTCGGCGCCGTGACGAGTACGGCGAGCCCCTGACCAGATCCTGTTGCTTACTTGACCAGTTCTGACGGCTCGTTGGCCAGGTGGTGCCGCAGTGATAGATGCTCGGCGGGCCGTCTGGTTACGTTGTGGCCAGCGGGGGTTGGGCCTGGCAGGAGGAGTTGGCGTGAAGATCACTGACGTGTCGACCTATCCCATCGCAGGCGAGCGTAGGTCGTCCCTGATCGTTGTGGTCGACACCGACGAGGGCATCTACGGAGTCGGCGAGGCTGGCATCTCCGGGCACGAGCCAGCGGAGGTGGGAGCCTGTCAGAGTCTGCGAGATCTCGTCGTCGGACAGGATCCGTTTCGGACCGAGCATCTGTGGCAGGTCATGTCGCGTGGGCGGTTCTTCCCGGCGCGAGGTGCTGTGGCAGCGGCGGTCTCGGCGATCGACATCGCCCTGTGGGACATCAAGGGCAAGGCGCTGGGACAACCGGTCCACAACCTGCTCGGTGGGAGGGTGCGGGACCAGGTTCCGTGCTACACCCACCTTCGGCCGACAGCCCTAGGCGGCCACGGGGAGTCCAACGATCCGCTCGCGCCGGCGCGCGCTGCGGTGAGTGCCGGCTGGCGGCACCTGCGCTACAGCCCGAACGACCACAACGGCGTTCTCGAGCCGTACCGGTCGGCTCGGGAGGCGGTGGAGTTCACTCGCCGCCTGCGTGAGGAGCTTGGGCCTGACATCGAGCTCCTGATCGACGTCCACACGAGGTTCGGGCTGCCCGAGGCGACGTGGTTCTGCGACGCCATTGCCGAGCTGCGTCCCTTCTTTGTCGAGGACCCCTTACGGGCGGAGTATCTCGAGGGTTATCGGCAGCTGCGCCGCGCCAGCCGCGTGCCTCTCGCTGCCGGGGAGCAGCTGGACTCCAAGACCGCGTTCCGTCCGTTGATCGAAGAGGATCTCATCGACTACGCCCGGATCGATCTGTGCATCGCGGGCGGCTTCACGGAGGCGATCAAGATTGCCGCGGCCTGTGAGACTCACGGCATCCGGATCGCTGTCCACAACCCGCTCGGTGTGGTGAGCACGGCTGCGTGCTTCCAGTTCAACCTGGCCTGCACGCCGTTCGGTGTGCAGGAACAGGCCTTCCCTCCGGGCATAGACAGCGAGATCTTCCCGGTCCAGGCGTTCGAGGTGCGCGACGGGGCGTTGATCGGCGGGGAGGCACCGGGTCTGGGCGTGGAGTTCGACCGCGAGGCCGCGCGGGCCCGGGAGTTCCGGGGCAGCGCGCGGATACCGCAGTTCCGGCGTGCGGACGGATCGTTCACGAACTGGTAGTCGTTCAGCCGACGACGGGTGAGTGGTCGCCTCGCTGGGTGCCGACCCCGGCTGTGGTTGGTGTGAACCCGCCGCGCGTGGTCATTGGGGTCGACGGGTGAGTGGTCGCCTCGCTGGGTGCCGGCTCCTGCTGTGGCTGGCGCGGACCCGCCGCGCCTGGTCATTGAGGGTGGGTCAGACGATGGGGGGTCGGCCGAGCCGAGTCATCTGCCAGACCGTCCGCCATCGGATCGGACGGCGTGGACCGCAGGGCGTCGTGCACCCTTCGATAAAGCCGCTGATCCACTGGCGTAGGCCCGCAAGCGGTGGTCGACGCAGCAAGGTGATCAGGATCCAGGTGCCCAGGTAGAACGGCACGAGCACCGCAGGCAGATTGCGGCGCGCGAGCCACACCCGATTGCGTGCGTTCAGTCGGTAGTACACCGGATGCCGGCTGGGATGGGTACGCGGGTGGCGTAGCTCGATGTCTGGCCGATAGTCGATCCGCCAGCCGGCATCGAGCGCGCGCCAGGCGAGGTCGGTCTCCTCGTGCGCGTAGAAGTATTCGGTCGGCCAGTCGCCCACCTCGTCGACCACTGCCATGCGAACGGCAGAGCCACCACCGAGGAAGGTCGTCACGCGCGACGCGCGCCAGGGGTCGCTCGCCCGTAGCCGAGGGACGTGACGACGCTGGGTGGCGCCGGTCTCGTCGGCGATTCGGAAGCTGATGATGCCGAGGCGGGAGTCGCGAGCGAATGCCGCGCGGACCTTCTCCGCAGTGAGGGGATCGGGCAGCAGACCGTCGTCGTCGAGGTACATCACCACGTCGACGTCGCCGTACGCTCGGAGTGCGGCGAGCGCGGCGTTTCGCCCCCCTGCGACGCCGAGGTTTTCCGGTAGTTCGATCCCCTCCACCCCCCGGGGAAGCTGTGGGAGGCGTGTGCCGTTGCCGACGACCAGCACCCGCATCGGGGGACCCGCCTGAGCCGCGACGGAGCGCAACAGAGCATCGAGCTCAGCGGGTCTGTCGCCCAGCGTGAGTATCACGACCCCGACCCGCACCGTGGAGGTCGCGGTCGTCGGAGGTGTGGCGCCGAGTTGGCCCCTAGCCCTCACATTTCCCCCGGGTCGGTTGAGCCGGCTAGTGGTTGCCGACAACCGTGCTGTCCGAGCACTTCACTCGGCACGGATGGTAACGAACGGCGGCGAGCGTCCGTACGACTCTCCCCAATGGGCACCGAATCGTTAACAACGGTGGAATCTCGGGAGCATGCCGGAGCGAAGGTGTGCAGCGATGGGTAGCTCCACACCCCCGCTCGTGCATGTGATTCCCGTTCCGCCGCTTCGACAACCCACGAGTCGCCCGCGCCCATGACCTGGGCGACGCTGTACGTGAGGCACGTCTCATGAAGGCGTGGGGCAGAACCGACGCGATCGGTGCCGCTTCGGTCGAGCGTCGGCCTGGACCACGCAGACGAACGAGTGGGCTAACTCCCGCTCTTGCGCCGGAACGAACGCCGGCCGAGTGTCGGTCTGAACCCGTCGTGGACCTTGGATCCGGACTTGCCGCCGCCGACGGATGGGCGTTCGGTCTGGCGTCGCCGCTTGCGCTCCAACGTTTCGCGGAATCGCTGGCGCACGTCGTCCTCGCTGGACGCGTTGCCGTTGTCGCGGCTGTTCTCACCAGCGTCCGGTGCAGGTTCGGTCGTCGCGGAGGCCGACGCGGCCTTGGACGCGCGCCCGCGTCGCTCGAGATCTTGACCAGACATGTGTCCAAGCCTGGCATGGATTGCAAATCTGCGCTACGCGGTGCGGCGTGTCGAACATTCGAGCCGTGGCTGACGACGTTCCGACGACATCGTGCGGGGACAAATCGGACGGTCATGACGGGCATGAGTCGCGAGTGAGCGGGGGTGCGGAAATCCTGCGAAGTCTATTCGGCACGTGGTGCCTGTCGCACACGTTTGGAGTATTGCCCTGCGGGCAAGAGGGTTACATACGCGATGGGGCGGGAGATCGATTTCACATGATCGATTGGTCGGGGGATCGTCTATGGCGACCGTTCATGCGCCGCCAGGCCCTACTCCAGCTGCCGCGTCAGGGCGGTCGTTGGGCAAGGTCGTGGTCAGTTGGATCACGTCGACTGACCACAAGGTCATAGGAAAGCTCTATCTCTCGACGTCCTTCGCCTTCTTCTTGATTGCCGGCCTGATGGCCATGATCATGCGTGCCGAGCTCGCGCAGCCCGGTATGCAGGTTCTGCGTGGAGACAAAGGTCCTGAGATCTACAACCAGCTCTTCACGATCCACGGCACCATCATGCTGCTGTTGTTCGCGACCCCGCTCTTTGCCGGGTTCGCGAACGTCATCATGCCGCTGCAGATCGGCGCTCCGGACGTCGCGTTCCCTCGGCTGAACATGCTGAGCTACTGGCTGTTCTTGTTCGGTGGCTTGATCGTGCTAGCTGGGTTCCTCACGCCTGAGGGTGCCGCGAGCTTTGGCTGGACCGGCTACACGACGCTCAGCCAGGTCGAGCACTCGCCGACCCTCGGCGCTGACATGTGGGTCATGGGGCTCTATCTCGCCGGGCTCGGGACGATCCTCACCGGCGTCAACTTCATCACGACGATCCTGTGCCTTCGGGCTCCCGGGATGACGATGTTCCGGATGCCGATCTTCACGTGGAACACCTTGCTCACCAGCGTGATGGTCATCATGGCGTTCCCGATACTCGCCGGGGCTCTCCTGATGCTGGAGGCGGATCGGCGGCTGGGCGGGCACGTGTACGACGCGACAAGCTATGGGCCGATCCTCTGGCAGCACCTGTTCTGGTTCTTCGGGCACCCAGAGGTCTACATCATCGCGCTGCCGTTCTTCGGGATCGTGACCGAAGTCATCCCGGTCTTCAGTCGCAGGCCGCTCTTCGGCTACGCCGGCATGATCGCCGCGACGATTTCGATTGCCTTGCTGTCCATGGCGGTCTGGGCGCATCACATGTTCGTGACCGGCAGTGTCTATCTGCCGTTCTTCTCGTTGATGACCTACTTCATCGCGGTGCCCACGGGAATCAAGTTCTTCAACTGGATCGGCACGATGTGGCGTGGGTCCGTCACGTTCGAGACCCCGATGCTGTGGTCGGTTGGTTTCCTGGTGACGTTCCTCTTCGGCGGCCTCACCGGGGTCATCGTGGCCTCGCCTCCGTTGGACTTCCAAGTGAGCGACACGTACTTCGTCGTCGCCCACTTTCACTACACGGTGTTCGGAACCGTCGTGTTCGCGATGTTTGCGGGCTTCTATTTCTGGTGGCCGAAGATGACGGGCCGGATGCTGGACGAGACCCTCGGCAAGATTCACTTCTGGACCCTGTTCGTCGGCTTTCACACGACGTTCCTCGTACAACACTGGCTTGGCGCAAAGGGCATGCCGAGGCGGTACGCGGACTACCTGCCATCGGACGGCTTCACGACCTTCAACGTCGTGTCGTCGGTGGGGGCGTTCCTGCTTGGCCTGTCGACGTTGCCGTTCCTGCTCAACGTCCTGCGTTCCCGAAAGGGTCCGCTGGTTCGCACCGACGACCCCTGGGGGTGGGGACGCGCACTGGAGTGGGCGACCTCGTGTCCGCCACCGCGCCACAACTTCACGGCGATCCCGCGGATTCGGTCAGATAGCCCCGCATTCGAACTTCATCACCCGGAGATTACTCGACTGGAGTTTGAGCAATACACCAAGCAAGGCACCAGATGAATCCGCAACGCCGGGCCGCTCGGGGGTTCCCGGGGTCACCCTCCGAGCTAGTACTGCCGGAATCCTGGATCAGTCGAGCGGAAGTCGACGGAAGCGGAAGTGGCTTCGGAGAGCCTCACGTCGTGCGGCTTGGGGACTGCGACAGGCGGCATGAGGGGCTGCAGCGACCGGGCAGAGCTGCCGGGGTCGTGCTGACAGCAGCAGGCTGCGGCAGCGATGCAAAGGCCGCGGCGGCGATCCGAGCCAAACACTTTCGGGGCCTCTCGCGAGGAGAAGGAGAAACGGATGGACCAGAACTACACGCTCGATGCCACGCCGAGCGTTGAGGCGTCCACGACGGTGGAGGAGCCGGGGGCCGCTGCCCGGACCGAGCCAGAGGGCGCTGAAGGCTCGGCGACGATTCCCATCCAGCGGGCCGAGGTCGACAGCCGTCCCAGCGTTGCCAAGCCGGGGCGGGGCCGGCCCTCGCTCGGTGGGAAGGGCAGGTCTCCTCAGGTGACTTTTCGCGCGCCGCCCTCGCTCCGGGCGCAAGCAGAGGAGCGGGCTGCCCGAGACGGGAAGACGGTCTCGCAGCTGGCGCGTGAGGCGTTCGAGATGTACCTCACCAGCTGACGTTCGGTTCCTCGAATCGGAGGCGACCACGTTTGGTGGGTCGGCACCATCCGACAAAGGCCAGATGGCCTCGGAAGGTGCGAAGACCCACCGAACGTGGTCATTTTTGTGTCCGGACGGTACGAACCTGCCTGTCCCGTCGAACCCGGGAACGCGGTCTCGCTCGGCAGATGGCGAGATTGGCCACCGGCGATCGAATGCGCTCTCCCACGAGGTGCGCGACCATGGAGTGGTGAAGGGCGACCGCGTGGAGATCGTGATCGACGCCGGTGGCCAAACCCGCACCTACGAGGTCGTGGCCACCCGGGTGGGCCGTCGTGTGGAGATCAGCACCGGTCGCGGCGTGGTCGAGGTGAGCGAAGTGACCCGCGGGGGTACGCCGGTCCGCACGGCCCGTTTCATGGCCAGCCGGGTGCTTGCGCTGGTGGAGCATCCCGCATCCGACGCCCGCATGCCCGACGACGAGAAGCGCGCGTAGCGACCGCAACGACCGCATACTTGTCATGTTTCGCCGCGTCTCGAGTCGGTACATGTCGACTGTGCGGGCATTCCGAGCGTTCGCCGTGATTGCCGGTCTGGCGACGATCGGCGCCATGGCCGTGGCGCCATCTGCCGGTGCCAGGGGAACGACTGCCCACCGCACCGCCTCGGAGGCCCCAGGCACTGTCGTGCAGCCAGCCAGCGGCGGCCTGAGTGCCCGACAGCCTGATGCGGAGTCCGATTCGCTCGGCGAGGTGCAGGCCCGGTTGGCCGAGGCCGACGCCAGACGCAGACAGCTGGTCGTCGCGGTCGGCCAGGCCATCGAGCAGTACGACGCCGCCACGCATCGACTGGACCGGGCGAAGGCCAGGCTTCGCACGCTCGCCTCTCGTGCGCGCCTTGCCGTTCGTACGACGAATCGCACGCGAGAGGCCATGGCCAAGCTCGCGGCGACCAGCTACCAGTTCGCCTCCGGGCTGTACGCGCTCTCCGGCCTGATCACCGCCAGTCGGCCGACGACCCTGGTCGACCGGGCGACCACGGTGCGGATGGTGACGACAGCCGCTGCTCGCCGGTACGACGAGCTGCGCGCCAGCCGAGCCGTCACGACCGTCCTGGAACGCCAAGCGCGTAAGGCACATCGTGACGCCCAGGCGGCGATGGCCCAGCGGGCGGCGGCCAAACGTCGTGTGCTGGCTGCTCTGGCAGCCCAGGAGCGAGTGGTAGCCCGGCTGCAGGACGAACGAGACGAGCTCCTCAGGCGACGCGCCGAGCTCGAGCGGGCGCGCCAAAGAGCCTTGCAGGAAAGGGTTTCGCGCCAATCCCGCGATCAGGTCGTGCTCCGCCGGCGGGGTCCTGAACCCGAGCCGGCGCGCCGCCGGGGTGGCCGCGTGTCCGACCCTCGGGACGAGGGGTCCACCACGAAACCCACCGACTCGGTGCGGCAGCGCGTGGTGGACTTTGCCGTCGACCAGTTGGGCGAACCGTACGTCTTCGGGGCCGACGGCCCGTCTGCTTGGGACTGCTCCGGACTCACGATGCGTGCCTGGGAGAGTGTCGGCGTCTCGCTGCCGCACTACTCGCGCGGGCAGTACCGGCAGTCGGTGCCGATCGCGCGTGACGAGCTACGGCCGGGTGATCTGGTCTTCTGGGCCAGCAATGCCGAAGATCCCGACACGATCTACCACGTCGGACTCTATGTCGGCCACGACCAGATGGTGCATGCGCCACGTCCCGGAAGGACCGTCGAGCGCCGGCCCGTGTCGTACATGGGTGAGCCGACCCACTTCGGACGGGTCCATGACTAGGTCGTCGTGGGTCAGACCGGCCGGTGCGTCACCTGGCATCTGTGAACGCTCGACCCACGGGAGAACGCTCGATCCGAAGCGTCGAGCTCGGCAAAGTCACACTGCCTGCCGGTCGTCGGATGCCGCGCGAGCTGAGAGAATCGGCGCACCATGCGCGAACTGGTGGCCTTTCTCACCGACTACGGGACGCGGGACGGATTCGTCGCCGTGTGCCACGGGATCCTCGCCAGGCTGGCCCCACACGCTCGTGTGATCGACGTGAGCCACGACGTGCCCCCGCAGGACGTCCGCCATGGGGCGACGGTGCTGGCACGGGTCGCGCCGTACCTGCCGGCGGCCATCTATGTCGGGGTCGTCGACCCCGGTGTCGGCAGCAGGCGTCGGGGCGTGGCCATCGTGGCCGGTCGAGACGGGGCGCTGGGCAGCAGCGTCCTGATCGGGCCCGACAACGGTCTGCTGATACCGGCGGCCGAGCGACTCGGCGGCATCGTTCGTGCGTACGAGCTCACGAATCGCAACCTGTGGTTGCCGGAACCCGACCAGACCTTTCACGGCCGTGACGTCTTCATGCCGGTCGCAGGCCACCTTGCCGCCGGCCTGGACGTTGCCGCGGTGGGTGACGTCGTGCCGACCGAGGAGCTGGTTCGGCTCGCCACGCCGCGGTGTGAGCGCGCTGACGACGGGCTGATCTGCGAGGTGACGTATGTCGACAGGTTCGGCAACGTCCAGCTCGCCGGCGGGCGGGCAGAGCTCGACGACCTCGAACGCCTCGCCACGCAAGGCGAGCTTGACGTGCGTGCGCAGGACGTCACGACGCCGGGTCGGATCGGCCGCACCTTCGCCGACGTGGGCGAAGCCGAACTCCTCGTCTATCTCGACTCCGACCGGGCGCTCGCGCTGGCGGTCAACTGTGGCGATGCGGCCCGCCGCTTGGGCGTGCGGACCGGGGACGTGGTACGACTCGCCCGACGCGGCGCGCCAACCCGGAGGTCCTAGGAGCGTGCACGTCGTGAGTCGACGCAGGCTCGGTGGCCTTGAGAGTCTTAAAGACGTCGGCGCGACACGGTGCCAGGTCTCGAGCGATCAGCCGGCGGCGGCACGATGACGCTGCTGTGAGGCGACGATCTCTGCCTCGGCCTCACTGCGTCCGACCCACGTCGCACCCTCGACGGACTTCCCTGGCTCGAGCTCTTTGTAGACCTCGAAGAAATGCTGGATCTCGAGGCGCTCGAACTCCGGAAGTTGGTCGATGTCGCGCAGGTGCTCAAGCCGCGGATCGTTCGCTGGTACGCACAACACCTTGTCGTCACGACCCTTTTCGTCGCGCATCCGGAACATCCCGATCGGTCGGACCCGGATCAGACAACCCGGAAACGTCGGTTCCTGCAGCAAGACCAGAGCATCCAGGGGATCGCCGTCCTGCCCCAACGTGTCCTCGATGAACCCGTAGTCGGCGGGGTACTGGGTCGCCGTGAAGAGCGTACGGTCGAGACGGATCCGGCCTGTCGCGTGGTCCATCTCGTACTTGTTTCGCTGGCCTTTCGGGATCTCGATGGTCACGTCGACTTCCACAGCTGCTCCCGATGTCGCACCCGGCATGGCTGCCCACCGCGCGAGCTGACGGTGGACGTACGCAAGTCTCGCAGCCGCATGACCGGGCGGGGGAGGC
Source organism: Actinopolymorphaceae bacterium (assembly GCA_036564245.1). Classification (GTDB taxonomy): domain Bacteria; phylum Actinomycetota; class Actinomycetes; order Propionibacteriales; family Actinopolymorphaceae; genus Thermasporomyces. The sequence continues at coordinate 43,933 of DATCKU010000110.1, read as the reverse complement.
CGGGGCGGCGACCCGCCGAGGCGGTGCGGGCGGCCGCGCCAGCGGTCGGTATTGGTGTGGGGGACCAGGTCGCTGCGTCCGGCTGGTGAAGCCCTAAGGTCTTCTCTTCACCGGGTGAGGGTATGAGCCAGGCCGAGGTCTGGTGCGCCGAAGCGAGGGAGAGAGGGCCACACCACGCGTGAGAACTCCAGGACGACTGCGACCGGCACAAGACTGCGGGCCGGGGAAAATGGGGGACGTACGCAACGGGCGGGTTCGGATGCAGGCGAAGGATCCGAGTAGAGCGGGGGATGTGTGAGCAGGCGACCCAAGGCACGCGGCCAACGCAAACACGGCTGGCTCGTCGGAGGAACCGTCGTCCTGGTCTTCGCCTTGGTCGCGGCGGGTCTGGGAATCGCCGACGCCGGTGGCGTTCTCGCCTTCTTCCGCGACGACTCCGTGCGCACCACCGACTCGTCGCCAGCTGCACACGCCGCACCCGACGGCAGTTCACCCTCACCGGCGACGGCTCGAAGCGTCGCCGCACGGGAACCGGCGGGGCCGGTCCTCGGCTCGCTCGGCGGACCCACGGGAACCGGCACCGAGGCCACCTCGCAAGCAACCCCTACGTCGGCCGGGTTGGCCAAAGCTCTGCGCTCCGCCCTGGGATCGGAGGCGTTGAAGCCACATGTCTCGATCGCGGTTCGGGATCTGGTGACCGGCAGGCTGCTGTACGGAAAGGACGCCGCCAGCGGCTACATCCCCGCGTCGACGACGAAGATCCTCACCGGCACCGCCGTCCTCGCCACCCTCGGACCTGCGCACCGGTTCGAGACCAAGGTGGTGCCGGGCCGACGAACGGGAGAGATCGTTCTGGTCGGTGGCGGGGATCCGTACTTCGCGACAGCCGCGGCGCGGGCGAGATTCCACGACCCTGCCGTGCCCGAGGCCGCGACGGTCGAGGAGCTCGCCGAGCGGACGGCCCAGGCCCTTCGCGCGCGTGGTACGAGCCGGGTGACCGTGCGGTTCGACGAGTCGCTCTTTCAGGGAAAGGTGAGCCCGACCTGGGAGCCGGAGTACGTACCGAGCGGTGTGGTCTCCCCCATCTCGGCACTCTGGGTCGACGAGGGCAGGCTCGCCTGGCCGGCCTGGCGTCCTCGTACCGATGATCCCGCCATGACGGCCGCCAAGGCCTTCGTCCAGGCATTGGAGGATGCCGGAATCGCCGTACGCGGCGAACCCACGCGCGGCAAGGCGCGCGCCGCGTCGGATCCGATCGCCTCGGTGTTCTCGGCACCGTTGTCACAGATCGTCGAGTACACCTTGTTGGTGAGTGACAACGACGCAGCCGAGGTTCTGGCCCGGCACGTGGCGATCGCCGAAGGGGAGCCGGCGACGTTCGACGGTGCGACACGCGCCATCAAGCGGGTGCTTGGCCGGCTCGGGGTCACACATCTCGACCAGATCACATTGAGGGACGGAAGTGGGCTGTCCCGGGACGACCGAATCAGCGCGAACGTGATCACGCAGGTCCTGGTCACGGCGGCCCGCCCGGAGTTCCCGGACCTGCGACCCGTGATCACGGGTCTTCCCGTCGCCGGGTACAGCGGAAGTCTCAAACGACGCTTCCAGGACAGCGGGGCCCGGGAGGCGGTCGGTGTCGCCCGGGCCAAGACCGGGACCTTGCACGCCGTGTCGTCGCTGGCCGGTGTCGTGACGACCCGAGGCGGCTCGGCGCTCGCCTTCGCGGTCATGGCCGACCGTGCGTACCGGGCAGATCCCGAGCCCGCGATCGACCGGGTTGTAGCCAGCCTCGCGGCGTGCGGCTGTCGCTCGTGACGCGGTTCGCCCTTGAGCGCACGCCGGCTCGCGACCGGCTCGACCGCGTACGGTGGGGTCATGAGCAACAGGGCTGGCGGGCGGCACGGCGCCGCCGATGACCACAGTGGCCGATCCGGCGGCAGCCGATCCACTGGGTCCGGAAATGGTGCGCACCATGGCACCTCGGGCGATTCCGACGGCATCGTCGACTGGGATCTCGCCTTCACGACCGCGAGTCGCCTCCTGCGACCCGGTCCAGACGTGGGTCGGGAGGAAGCCCGAGCGGTCGTTGCCGAGCTGAGGGACTTCGCTCGGGTCGCCGAGACCCACGTCCGTGAGTACACGGGAATGGACGCAAGCGGTGGTCGAGCGCCCGTACTGGTCGTCGACCGTCCGGGTTGGGTCCAGGCCAACGTCGACGCGTTCCGAGAGGTTCTCCAACCACTGGCGGAGAAGCTGCGGGCTCGTCGCGGGCCGGGTTCCGGACGCGGTGACGCCGGACAAATGGGACCGCCCCTCGGGTCGTTCGGTGCCCGCATCACCGGAGTCGAGGCAGGTGCCTTGCTCGCGTTCTTGTCCAACAAGGTGCTCGGGCAGTTCGACCCGTTCTGGACCGATCCCGCCGCAGGCTCGCAAGGTCGCACCACACCCGTACCGGCGCCCCGAACCCATGCGGACGCGGCACGTTCCGGCGAGCGGCGACAGCCCGACAGTGCTGCGGACGAATCCCGGGGTTCGGACGAAACCAGCCCGACCTCGGGCGGGGACTCCGCGACCGAGCTGGAGCAGGCCGAGCCGACCTTGGGGCGGCTGCTGCTCGTCGCGCCGAACGTCGTCCAGATCGAACGCGAGCTGGGCGTCGATCCGCACGACTTCCGGCTCTGGGTCTGCATCCACGAGGAGACGCACAGGGTTCAGTTCACCGCCGTTCCCTGGCTTCGCGATCATCTGCGCGGTGAGATCCGAAGCTTCCTCGAGCAGACCGACCTGGACCCGTCGGCGATGTTCTCCCAGCTCCGGAACGGTATCGAGCAGGTCGGTCGGATCGTGCGCGGTGATGGTGACGAGGTGTCGCTCCTCGATCTGGTCCAGACACCGAGGCAGCGAGAGATCATCGATCGGGTGACCGCCATCATGTCGTTGCTCGAGGGGCATGCCGAGGTGGTGATGGACGGTGTCGGTCCAGAGGTCATTCCGACCGTCGCCACGATCCGCGAACGGTTCCAGCGGCGCAGGAGTGGTGGCACCTGGGTGGACCACCTGCTGAAGCGGCTGCTCGGTCTCGACGCCAAGCTCCGGCAGTACCGCGACGGAGCAGCGTTCGTCCGGTCGGTCGTCGCGGCCGTGGGTCAGGAGGGGTTCAACCGGGTCTGGGAGTCGCCGGACCACCTGCCGACCAAAGCCGAGATCGCCGACCCCGCCGCATGGGTGCGTCGGGTGCACGCCCGAGGCGGGTCCAACGGCGCGACGTCACAGGAGCCGGGTCAAGGACGGTAGGCGATGGGCCCGGATCCGGCGGTGGCCGCTGTGCGCCTGGCGGTACGCCGGGCACTCGCCGACCTCGATCCAGGATCACTGGTCCTCGTCGCCGCATCCGGTGGTGCCGACTCGACCGCGCTCGCGGCCGCGGCCCACTTCGAGGCCAGGCGGTCGGCCCTCCGCGTGGGTGCGGTGACGATCGACCACGGTCTGCAGGAGGGATCCGCGGCACGCGCCAAGAGCACCGCGGACCTCCTCACGTCACTCGGCCTCGACCCCGTTGAGGTGGTGGCGGTCTCGGTCGAGGGGCCCGGCGGCCTGGAGGCGGCGGCGCGACGTGCCCGGTACGACGCGCTGGACGCTGCGGCGACACGACACGGTGCGGCTGCGGTGCTCCTCGGCCACACCCGCGACGACCAGGCCGAGACCGTGCTGCTCGGGCTGGCCCGTGGATCCGGCGCTCGCTCGTTGGCGGGGATGCCAGCTCGCAGCCCGTGCGGGCTGTACCGGCGTCCGTTCCTCGGCCTCGACCGGTCGGTGACCCGCGCCGCGTGTGCTGCCCAACAGCTTCCGACCTGGGAGGATCCGCACAACAGCGATCCCGCGTTCACACGCGCCCGGGTGCGGCTGCGGGTGCTTCCGGTGCTGGAACGCGAGCTGGGTCCAGGCGTCGCGGCTGCCCTGGCGCGTACTGCCGACCTGTTGCGAGAGGACGCGGACGCGCTCGATGCGTGGGCGGATCGGGTGTACGACGAGGCCCGGGTGCCGACGGCTCCCGGCCCCGAGGTTCGACTCGCGGTAGGCCCGCTGGAGAACGTGCCGGCTGCGGTGCGTCGGCGCGTGATCCGCCGGGCGGCGCTGGATGCAGGCTGTCCCGGTACCGATCTCACCGCCGGCCACGTGATCGGCGCCGAGGCGCTCGTGGTCGACTGGCGTGGGCAAGCGTGGGTCGACCTGCCGGGCTCGGTACGCGCTGCTCGAACGGGTGACGTCCTCCGGTTCGAGCCGGCGTCGTCGGACGCGACGCCGCGCTAGGCGCACGGTCGAGAACGAGCCGCCGGACTGGTCACGCGTGATCGTGGGCGTATCACCAGGTCAGCAGGGCAGAACCCGCCGTGCTTGGTGACAGACCGCGCCGGCGCGGGCCAGGTCGTGGAGGTCGGCGGTCGAGCGAGGAAGTGACTGTGGCACGCTCATCCTCCGTGGACTCCGATCAGATCTGCCAGGACCTCTCTGCCGTACTGCTGACCGAGGACCAGATCCAGGCCAAGATCCGGGAACTCGCCGCGGCGGTCCAACGCGACTACGAGGGCAAAGACCTGTTGCTGATTGGCGTACTCAAAGGTGCCGTCATGGTCATGGCGGACTTCGCGCGTGCCCTCGACCGACACGTCGAGATGGACTGGGTGGCGTACTCCTCCTACGGGTCGGGCACCCGGTCGTCTGGTGTCGTACGCATCCTCAAGGACCTCGACACCGACATCACCGGACGCAACGTTTTGATCGTGGAAGACATCATCGATACCGGACTCACGCTGTCGTGGCTCGTGAGCAACCTGCGCTCCCGTGGTCCGGCATCGGTCGAGATCTGCACGCTGCTTCGCAAGCCAGAAGCGGTCAAGATGGCGGTCGAGGTGAAGTACGTCGGCTTCGACATCCCGGATGAGTTCGTTGTGGGTTATGGGCTCGATCACGACGAGAAGTACCGGAACCTGCGATGCATCGGCACGCTCGCACCGCACGTCTACGAGGGGCGCGGCGCGATCGGAGCCGAGCGGTCCTAGGATGTCGCAGCTCGTCCGGGGACGCCCTGAACTGCACGTGTGCCGGAATCGACGAGAGTCGACCAGCTACTTCGGGCATGGCATGGACTGGGCACGGTTCGGATCGGCTGGGCGGATCGGGCTGGTCCGCCCCGACCAGCGCGGGAACACCACACCTTGGCTACGACGTTTCGCTGGTGAAGACGACAACGGCGAGTACGCCGCCGCGGCGCCTGCAGCACGCTCGGTGTACGGTCATTACTCTCCACGCCCGAGATGGGGCAGGATGGCCAAGGGGCCACGAGCCTGCGCGCGCCCTGGTCGTGCTCGTGAGGTCGACGGTGGTCTCCAGCCACGCGCCTGCATCTCGCGACGCCGCGAGACCTGGCACGGGATGCACTGTGGCGTCCTTGCCGGGGAGCAGAGATGCCCGGGCCGCCTCGAGGGCTGTCACAGGCTTGCGGGGAGCCTTTGGGCTTCTGGATCGTTGTCTCTTCGGGGCCGGGTCGCAACCCCGCGACGCGGGCGTCGGAGGTTTCCTGGGCCGGCCGGCGGGCGGGCCCCTTGGTTCCGGGGTAGACCCCCGGTGGACGCAATTGGGACGTGACGAGCTGGTGAGCAGGAGGGACGGGGCCTGAGAAGTCCCGGGAGTATGGACATCAAGCGCTTCTTCCGTGGGCCGATCTTCTGGATCGCTGTGCTCATCATCGTGATCCTGCTCGTCGGCGACTTCGTGACGCGGTCCGGTGGGTTCCAGCAGGAGGACACCTACAAGGTCGTCAACGAGATCCGCAGCAACCAGGTGAAGTCGGCCGTCATCGTCGGGGGGACCGACCAGGAGATCCGGATCACGACCAAGGACGGCCAGAAGCTGAAGGCCGCCTGGGTCAACGGCCAGGACCTCGAGCTGCAGAAGCTGCTGCAGCGCAAGGCCGACCAGGGTCAGCTGCCTGAGGGCTACAACGTCGAGATCTCCCGTCCCAGCCTGCTCGGGTCGCTGATCTCCACCCTGCTGCCCTTCGTCCTCATCGCCTTGCTCTTCCTCTTCCTCATGAACCAGTTCCAGGGCGGTGGCAGCCGGGTGATGAACTTCGGCAAGTCACGAGCCAAGCTGATCAGCAAGGACACGCCCAAGACCACGTTCGCCGACGTGGCCGGAGTGGACGAGGCGATCGAGGAGCTCAAGGAGATCAAGGAGTTCCTGCAGGAGCCGGCGAAGTTCCAGGCGGTCGGGGCGAAGATCCCGAAGGGCGTCCTGCTCTACGGCCCGCCGGGTACCGGTAAGACGCTGCTGGCCCGCGCGGTAGCCGGCGAGGCAGGCGTTCCCTTCTACTCCATCTCGGGTTCGGACTTCGTCGAGATGTTCGTCGGTGTGGGTGCGAGCCGGGTGCGTGACCTCTTCGAGCAGGCCAAGGCCAATGCGCCGGCGATCGTCTTCATCGACGAGATCGACGCGGTGGGTCGGCACCGTGGCGCGGGCCTGGGTGGCGGCCACGACGAGCGGGAGCAGACGCTCAACCAGCTGTTGGTCGAGATGGACGGTTTCGACGTGCGCGGTGGTGTCATCCTCATCGCCGCCACCAACCGGCCGGACATCCTGGACCCGGCCCTGCTGCGACCTGGCCGGTTCGACCGGCAGATCAGTGTCGAGGCGCCCGACCTGCATGGCCGCTACAAGATCCTGCAGGTGCATGCCCGCGGCAAGCCGGTCGAGCCGAACGTCGACCTGATGGCGGTCGCGAAGCGCACCCCCGGATTCTCCGGCGCCGACCTCGCGAACGTGCTCAACGAGGCCGCGTTGCTCACGGCCCGGCAGAACAAGAAGCTGGTGGACGATGCCGCGCTGGACGAGGCCATCGACCGCGTGATCGCTGGACCGCAGAAGCGCACGCGGGTGATGAGCGACAAGGAGAAGAAGATCACGGCGTACCACGAGGGTGGTCACGCGATCGTCGCGGCGGCACTGCCCGGCAACGATCCGGTCCACAAGGTGACGATCCTGCCGCGCGGCCGTGCGCTGGGCTACACGATGGCGCTGCCCGAGGAGGACAAGTACTCCACGACCCGGTCGGAGATGCTCGACAAGCTGGCGTACATGATGGGCGGCCGGGCGGCAGAAGAGCTCGTCTTCCACGACCCCACGACCGGCGCGGCCAACGACATCGAGAAGGCCACCAACCTGGCCCGGGCGATGGTGACGCAGTACGGCATGACGGAACGCCTCGGGGCGATCAAGTTCGGCGACAACAACTCCGAGCCGTTCCTCGGCCGGGAGCTGGGGCACCAGCGCAACTACTCCGAGCAGGTGGCGGCGCTCGTCGACGAGGAGGTACGCCGACTGATCGACGCCGCGCATCAGGAGGCGTTCGACGTGCTGGTCGAGAATCGCGACGTGCTGGACAACCTGGTGCTGGAGCTCTTCGAGAAGGAGACGCTGGACAAGCCCGAGCTCGACCGGATCTTCGCCAACCTGCGCAAGCGTCCGCCTCGGCCGGCGTGGACCGGCTCCCCCAACCGGCGCCCGTCCGACATCCCACCGGTGGAGATCCCGAAGACGGCCCAGCTCCCGAACGGCAAGGGGCCTGAAGGCGGCCTGGTGATCGGACCGGCGCCCGAGGGCGAGCCAGACGTCCAGGAGGGACGTTCGGAAGGGAATGCCTGACAGCGCTGCGCCCCACGAAGCCGCCCGACTTCCCAGCTTCGACTACGAGCGCGCCGAGCGCGCGGTCCGCGAGCTGCTGATCGCGATCGGCGAGGACCCGGATCGTGAGGGCCTGAAGGACACCCCGGCCCGGGTCGCCCGGACGTACGCCGAGATGTTCGCGGGCCTGCGCATGTCGCCGGAGAGTGTGCTCTCCACGGCGTTCGACCTGGGCCACGACGAGATGGTGCTGGTCAAGGACATCGAGGTCTGGTCGGTCTGCGAGCACCACCTGGTGCCCTTCACGGGTGTCGCCCACATCGGCTACATCCCGAACGCCAAGGGCGAGATCACCGGGCTGTCGAAGCTTGCCCGGCTGGTCGACGTGTTCGCCAAGCGGCCTCAGGTGCAGGAACGGATGACCAGTCAGATCGCCGACGCGCTGGTCGCCCAGCTGTCACCGCGCGGCGTGATCGTGGTCCTGGAGTGCGAGCACCTGTGCATGACGATGCGCGGCGTACGAAAGCCTGGCGCCAAGGCGGTCACCTCGGCAGTGCGTGGTCAGTTCCGGGACGCCGCGACCCGTGCCGAGGCGATGAGCCTCATCGGCCAACAATGACGAATTCTCAAAATGACCAGGCGTGGCGCCTGAGCGCTACCCTCGGCAGGCCCGGGTACCCAGCGAGGGTAGCGCTCACCGTCTGAGCACGAAGACTGCTGTGCTCTACAAGCCGACCGGGATGTTCGGCAGGTGGACCCAGAGCTGACGCTGGTGGACGTAGTGGCGGTCCGGCAGCTGCTCGAGCAAGGCGACGACCTCGGCCCGAGCCCCGCGTGCCTGGGCGGTGCTGATGAGTGCTGCGCGCGATGCCGGCCCTGCAGCAAAGGCATCATCGACGAGATCGAGGATTTCTACACGAGTGACGGGTTCACTTGACGCGACAACGGCCGTGGGGGATTCGGCGATGCCAGCGGCAGCGGGGCCCATGACGCTCCTTTCACGCGAGGCCGGCGGCCCTTCCGTCGGCCAGTGAGCTGTTCTCGTACGTCGGGAATCGGTCCCGAGACGAGTTTCCCATCCCCTCAAGGTCAACGCACGACCTGCTCCCAGGCTACGGCGTTCGACCGAACTTTGGGTGAACTCCCGCACTATTCCTTGTGACCGTTTCCCACGCGCAGTGCCTTGAGCAACATGGGGAGCGAGAGATGCAACTCGCGTTCCCAGTAAGCCCATGCGTGCGTGCCCGGCCCGTAGAAGTGCGTGACGACGTGTCGCGCGCCGACCTGCTCGAGCCGCTGGGCGAGGAGCAGGTTCTCCTTCTCGAGCAGGACTTCGATGCCACCGGAGACTCCGGGCGGGTCGAGCGGCCCGTTCTCCCCGTTGCCACAGGAGAGATACAGGGGGATGTTGCGCAGCCGCTTCGCCAGATCGACCGGGTTGTGCGCGGCCCAGATCTCGGCCTGCTCACCCGAGTCGCCCCACAAGGCGAGCGGATCGAGGTTGTACCGCCGGACGAATCCCAGGATGGTGCTGGCGGCTCCCGGGGTGTGCCGGTTGTCGACCACACCGCTGTAAGAAGCGGCCGCCTTGAAAAGACCCGGGTTGCGGGCGGCGTACGACAAGGCGCCGAACCCACCCATCGACAGTCCGGCGACCACACGACGATGCCCTGCGCCGTAATCGGCTTCGAGGATGCGGCGTACCTCTTTCAGGTGAAACGTCTCCCAGGCGGGCGGTCCACCCTCCCCGTAGTTCCACCAGTCGCTGTACCAGCCGGTGACCCCGGCCTCGGGCATCACCACGAGCACGTCGCGAAGCTCGGGGATGTCCTCGACGTCGGTGGCCCCGGTCCAGCTCGTGTAGTCGCCGCAGCAGCCGTGCAGGAGGTAGAAGACGGGCCACGTGTCGTCGGCGTCCCGCTCCTCCCAGCCGTCGGGGGTGAGCAGGCGTACCTTGGCCTCGGTACCGAGGGCCGGCGACGAGATCGTGAGGTCGATCTGTCGAGGTGCGACCTGCTCCTCGGCCACCACCCGGGCCCGAGCTGGTCGGCGTGTGTCGGCCTGCTGGAACGCCTCGACGGGTGCACTCGACGGGACGGAGGGAGCGGGTCGGGTCGGCGACGTTGCCTGGGCGGGTGTGGTCGGCGTCACCGGTGACGCCACCAGTAGCGTCGCTGAGGCAAGGACGACAAGGGCACCGAGTGCCTTCCGAGGGACAGGTGTTTTCCGAGGGAACGGTAGACCAACGATCATTAGCCGAACGTCGCGAAGTGCGACGGCCACGTCAAGCCCTCGCGCCCGACGTCGGTCAGATGACCCGGATGATTGGACAGACGACAAGGTGCGCGGGCGACGTGGTGGTGGGGTTGCGGTGACCGAGGGACGAAAGGGCGCGCCGGCCCGGTACGTGGCGGGACTGCCGACGCCGGAACGAGCCTTGGTCATGGGCATCCTCAACGTGACCCCGGATTCGTTCTCCGATGGCGGCCGTTGGTTCGAGCCGGATCGGGCCATCGCGCACGGTCGCAAGATGCTGGCCGAAGGCGCCGACCTGATCGACGTCGGTGGTGAGTCCACCAGGCCGGGTGCGAGCAGGCCGTCGGAGGCGGAAGAGCTTCGCCGGGTCATACCCGTGATCACGGAGCTCGCGGCCGCCGGAGCGCTGATCTCGGTGGACACGATGCGGGCCAACGTGGCACGTGCCGCCGTCGAGGCCGGCGCGATCATGGTGAACGACGTGTCGGGCGGCTTGGCCGATCCCGCCATGTTGCCGTTCGTGGCCGAGGCTGGACCGGCGTACATCTGCATGCATTGGCGCGGTCATGCCCGGACAATGCAGGAGAAGGCGCGCTACCGTGATGTTGTCACAGAGGTGGTGGGCGAGCTGCGAGACCGGCTGGGAGCGGCCCACTCCGCCGGGATTCCGGCCGAGCGGATCGCGATCGACCCGGGTCTTGGTTTCGCCAAGACCGCCGACCACAACTGGACGTTGCTCGCCGCGCTCGACCGGCTGACCGACCTCGGGCACCCGGTGGTGGTCGGAGCATCACGCAAGAGCTTTCTCGGCGCGTTGCTCGCTGATCCCCTGACGGCGCAGCCTCGGCCGCCCGACGAGCGCGACGACGCCAGCACCGCCACGGCCGCGCTGGCGGCGATGGCCGGTGTCTGGTGCATACGAACCCATGCCGTACGGCCTGCCCTGGACGCCGTCAAGGTGGCCGCCAGGCTCGGTCGGGAATGCGGATCGGGGCGCGAGGACTTGTCCGAGTGACGAGCTCCGCACCCGGACCGTGTCCGGGCGGGGCCCGGCCTGACAGCCGTCCAGCTTCGCGTACGCGGTACGGATGAGTTGGCGGTCCGGTACGCCGGGTGAGATTTTTCCGGGTGACCACTGTTGGAACGAACGGCCGCCAGACCGCTCGATCCGCGCCGACTACGGAAGAATCAGGACCTGCCGGTTTTCGTCCGACATGGGGACGCCGGTACTGTCGGGCCAACACGCAGGGCCAGCATGCAGGGAGGAGGGCGCCGTGGTCGATCGGATCACCCTTCGCGGGCTCCGAGTGCACGCGCACCACGGGGTCCATCCGCACGAGCGTGTCAGCGGCCAGCCATTCGTGATCGACGTCGCCCTGGGCGTCGACACTCGGCCCGCCGCCACTACTGACGATCTCGCCCAGACGGTCGACTACTCCCGGCTGGCTCGGGACGTGGTCGACGCGGTTCGTAAAGATCCAGTGGATCTCATTGAAACGGTGGCACAGCGTGTCGCTGATCTCTGCCTCGACCACCCGTCCGTACAGGAGGTCGAGGTGACCGTTCACAAGCCCGAGGCGCCCGTCGACGCCGAGGTCGACGACATCGCCGTGACCATTCAGCGGAGCCGTACGTGACCGAGACGCCGAACCCCTGGATCATCGACGCCGACACGTTGACCGGCGGCCTGCGACCAATCCGCCGTGTCGTCATCGCCTTGGGAAGCAACCTGGGTGACCGTGCGGCGAACCTGCAAGGCGCGCTGAATGCGCTCGCCGACACCCCGGATGTCGAGGTGGTGGCGGTCTCGCCGGTGTACGAGACTGCGCCGGTCGGCGCGCCGGAAGGCTCGCCCGACTTCCTCAACGCCGTGGTCCTCGTCGACTCGACCTTGCACGCCCGCACGTTGCTGGAACGAGTCCTTGCGATCGAGGACGCCTTCGGCCGGGTACGCACCGAGCCGGGAGCGCCTCGCACGCTGGACGTCGACCTGCTGGTCGTGGGGGACAAAGTGGTTCAGGAGGACGACTTCGTGCTGCCGCATCCGCGGGCACACGAGCGGGCCTTCGTGCTGGTGCCGTGGGCGGCCGTCGACCGAGACGGCGTGATCCCCGGTCAGGGCCGCGTCGGCGATCTCGTACGTCAGGTGGACACCACGACGGTCACCCGTGTCGACGGACTCGAGCTCAAGATCGAATGAGACCTGTCGAGTCAACCAAGTGGGGATCGCTCGTCGTCCTGCTGCTTCTTGGCGGAGCGCTGGGGTGGAGCGGCGTCGCGGTCCTGGAAGCCGCCGGAATGACGATGGTCGGCCGGGCACCCTGGTCGGCCGCGGGTGGCTTGGGGTTCTTCGCGGCGTTGTTGCTGGCCGGTGCGTGGTACATGTACGACCGGTTGCACCGCAAGCGGCGCTCGGTGGACAGCATGACCGCGGTACGCCTGCTGGCGCTCGCCAAGGCGAGCGCGCTCGTCGGTGCGCTCGTCGCCGGCGTCTATGCGGGTTTCGTCGTGCGATTCGTGCCCCAGTCCGAGTTCCCGGACGCCCGCGACCGGGTGATCCGTGCCGCCGTCACCGCGTTCATGGCGATCCTCGTGGTCGTGGGAGCTCTCCTGCTCGAGCGCGCCTGCCGGGTGCCCAAACGGCCCGACGACGGCCAGGGTGAGGCTGCCGACTTCGAGGCGGAAAGAGGTCCTGGCGACCGCTTCGACGTCGCTCGGACGGCAGAACGTGCGCCCGTGCGCTCTGTGAACACCGCAGGTCGTCTCGGACGGTAGTCAGTCGAGCGCGGCAGGTATCGGACGCGCCGGATATATGGGGATGTATAGCGAAACGCCCCAAAGAAACCGTAGCCTCTGCGCATGGGACGTCGCGGCGATCATCGTGTCCGCCACCTGGCCCGCTGGGTGGCCACGCCAATCCTGTTGCTGGCAGCGGCTGTGGTGTTCGCCGCCGCGTACCTACGCGACGTCCGTCTGCTCACCGGTGCCGCGGTAGGGGCGCTCGGCGCCGGGATCGTAGCGGCCCTGGTCTTCGACGTGGAGCTGATCCGCAGCCGCCGAGCACATGGCGCCGAGCGAGTGGCGCAGGCCAGAGCATACGCCGCCATGTATGCAGAACACCTCCGGCTCATGGCCGGGCCGCCCGCGCCACCGACCCGACAGACCATCCTGAGCGACGCGGTACCTGAGCCGGCGCCGACTAGAGAGGCAGCAGGCAGCGACCCGGTCCTCGTCCGCCAGGGCTCGCAGGACGCTGGCCCGGCCGACGCGGTGCCCGCTGTCGAGGCCGGAGCGAAGCCGGACGAGGCCCAGCCGGCAGCTGCGGTGGCTCGTGAGGTCGATGCGCCGGTCGCTGAGCACACGCCCGAGCCGAGTGAGGAAGCAGGCGACGCTGCCGAGTCCGACGGGGCCAAGCCGATTCCCATCTCGGCCGCCAGAGCCGGATCGGACGATCGCGATGCCGAGCAGGCCGAGGACATCTGGGCAAGTGGCGAGGAGCCGACGGTCGTCGACCTCAGCGCCTGGGAGATCCGTGCCCGGATCGAGGCGGAGGAGAGGCGGAAGCGCGAAGCCGCCAAGGCCGATTCCGGTGCGGAGCACCCGCGACGTGAGGAGGCTCCTGACGCCGGCTCGACACCGTGCGACACGCCACCATCCACGATGCAGACCGGCACACTGGCGCATGGGAAACCGGCCCGGACGCGCAAGTCCCGAGCGAAAGCGGCCCGCAAGGGCGCGTGACGAGCGTCGCCCCTTCCTCCCGCCTCGCGAGCTCGTCCAGTCGGGCGCGCTGGGCAAGGTCCACGAGCTTCCGAAGTAGTCGACGGCGCGAGGTCGGCGAGGCGGGCTCGGGCGTCCGACGCGGCCATCGCCGGTCCGCAGTCACTTGTCGATGTCGCCTACCACGAAGAACATCGAGCCCAGGATCGCCATCAGGTCGGCCACCGCGCAGTCCTGCACCACCTCGGGCAGCACCGCGATGTTGTTGAACGACGCCGATCGCAGCTTGAGCCGCCAGGGTGTCTTCTCGCCGCGTGAGACCAGGTAGTAGCCGTTGAGGCCGAGCGGATTCTCCGTCCAGACGTACGTCGCACCCTCGGGCGCCTTGAGCACCTTCGGCAGCCGTACGTTGATCGGACCGCGGGGCAGCGACCGCAGCCGGTCGATGCACGCCTCGGCCAGGTCGAGCGAGACGTGGATCTGGTCGCGAAGGACGCAAAACCGCGCATAGCAGTCGCCGTCCGAATGCGTGACGACCCGGCCTGGCCCGCCGGGGCAGAAGAGCTCCCCGTAGCCGAGGTACGGCTCGTCACGGCGCAGGTCGAAGTCGACACCGCTGGCGCGGGCAATGGGCCCCGACACGCCGTAGGCCTGGACGAGGTCGGCAGAGAGCACCCCGATCCCGCGGGTCTGCGATTGGAATGCCTCGTTGCCGAAGACGAGGTCCTCAAGCTGCGGAAGGCGTCGGCGTGCGGCTGAGAGGGCAGCGGACGCCCGGTCCAGCCAGCCGGCCGGAAGATCCTCTGCAAGGCCGCCCACGCGGTTGAACATGTAGTGCATCCGGCCGCCGGAGACCTCCTCCATCACGGCCTGCAGCATCTCCCGCTCCCGGAAGGTGTGGACGACGGGCGGAGAGGCGGCGTCGAGCGGGAACGCACCAAGGAACAGCAGGTGGTTGAGGATCCGGTTGATCTCGGCCAGGAGCGTGCGTGCCCACACGGCTCGGACCGGCACCTGCATGCCCAGCATGCGTTCCACCGCCAGCACCACGCCCAGCTCGCTGGAGAACGCCGACAGCCAGTCGTGCCGGTTGGCCAGCATGATGATCTGGCGGTAGTCGCGTACCTCGAACAGCTTCTCGGCCCCTCGGTGCAGGTAGCCGACCAGCGGTTCGCAGGCCACGATGCGCTCGCCTTCCAGCGTGAGGCGCAGGCGGAGCACGCCGTGAGAGGCCGGGTGCTGCGGACCCAGGTTCAGCACGAGGTCCTCGGTCGGCGGCTCGGTGCCCACGCCCTGGCCGGCTCGGCTGGTGAACCCCGGGCCGGTGCTGGCGATCCGCTCGGTCCTCATGAGGCCCCATGCTCGCACAGCCCGTTCGGCGGCCGGCTCGATCATCCGCCCCTGTCCACGAGGCACGTGGACGACGATCGGAAAGCGCCGCGAGGACAGTCGTACCGGACGACGTGATCACGAGGTCATGCCTTTGATCGCCGCGATCTCGGCGACCGGCCTCGTTCGTCGGCTCGAGCGAGGTCCAGACGACAGGTTGCTGCCGTCCGGCTAGCCTCCAGGGACATGGACACGTTGTTCGCACCGCCGGGCCTCCGCTGGCAGGCGGTGTCGCCGAGGCTGCGCGACCTTCGCCGCACCCTGCTCGCCATCTGGCTCGGGCTGGGCGGCCTGGCGGGGATCCTCGTGGCCGGGATCATGGTCAGCTGGTGGCTGGCTGGTCTCGTGCTGGTCGCGGTTGCCGCGCTCTTCTGCTGGGGATGGTGGCTCATCGGGCGGAACTGGCAGTCGTGGGGGTACGCGGAGCGAGCCGACGACCTGCTGGTCACCCACGGGGTCCTTTTCAAGACGCTGGTGGTCGTGCCCTACGGGAGGATGCAGTACGTCGACGTGACGGCGGGTCCACTGGAGCGAAAGTTCGGCATCGCAAAGGTGCAGCTGCACACCGCGACACCTGCGACGGACGCCGAGATCC
This sequence comes from Actinopolymorphaceae bacterium, assembly GCA_036564245.1. GTDB lineage: Bacteria > Actinomycetota > Actinomycetes > Propionibacteriales > Actinopolymorphaceae > Thermasporomyces. The sequence continues at coordinate 28,290 of DATCKU010000110.1, read as the reverse complement.
CCGGATTGCCGCCGGAGGAGGCCGAACGGCTGCGCGACCGGCTCGCCGCCTTGGGTGAGGCACGGGCGGCGGGATTGTGAGCGTTCCAGCAGTGAATGACGAGAACGGCTCGGCAGACCCGACGCAGCCCGTGCCGACCGTCGAGTCGTCCGGTGAGACCCTGCGACGACTGCATCCGGCGACGCCGATCCTCAACGGGTGGAAGTACTTCGCGCTCGCGATCGCCGTCGTGGGTCAGGACTCGCTCCGCGAGCTCGACTTCGTGCTCTTCGGCGTCCAGCTCGGTGTCGCCTTGGTGCTCGGGCTGGTCCTGGGTCTTTTCTCGTGGTGGTTCACGAAGTATCGGATCGAGGGGCGGGGCGAGACCGCTGAGCTGCGGATCGAGAGCGGCTTCCTGTTCCGGCGTTCCCGACGTATCCGGATCGACCGCCTGCAGGCCGTCGACATCGTGCGGCCGGTGCTCGCTCGTCTGCTCGGACTCGCCGAGCTTCGACTCGAGGTCGCCGGGGGCGGCAAGACCGAGGCACCACTTGCCTACCTCAGCGAGCGGGACGCCCATCGGCTCCGCGCCGAGCTGCTCGCCCGGGCCGCCGGGCTCGCTGCCGATACGCCCGAAGCGCCGGAACGCCAACTGGTGAGCGTCACGCCCGGCATGCTTCTCGCCGCGACCATCCTCGGCGCGCCGTTCCTCACGGCCGCCCTCGGATTCGTCGTCGTGGCGAGCGTCTCTGTCGTGCTGGGTGAGATCGTCGGCGTGGCGTTCCTGGTGCCGTGGGCGTTGGGCGGACTCGGTGTCGTCTGGCGGCAGTTCGTGAGCGAGTTCGGGTTCACGGTGAGCGAGTCGCCCGATGGTCTGCGAATCCGCAAAGGCATGCTCGATACCTGGGCGCAAACCGTGCCACCGGGCCGGGTGCAGGGCGTCGAGATCGAGCAGCAGCTCTTCTGGCGGCCGAAGCAGTGGGTGAAGCTCTCGGTGGATGTCGCGGGGTACGCGGCCAAGGACGGTGACCAGGTACGTACGTCGTCCACCTTGCTGCCGGTGGCGCCCTGGCCGGTCGCGCGCGCCTTGCTGCAACGGGTGCTGCCGGACGTGGACGTCGACAGCGTCGTACGAACGAGGGCGCCGCGCTCGGCACGATGGCTGCGGCCGATCGGGTGGCGGTACCTCCGTCACGGGGCGGACGATCGGGTGTTCGTCACCGACGCCGGCTGGCTCACCCGGCGGACCGCGGTGGTGCCGCACGCGAAGATGCAAAGCGTACGGATCAAGCAGGGCCCGCTGCAGCGACGCCTGGGCCTCGCCAACGTCCACGTCGACACGCCCGCAGGTCCGGTGAACGCGGTGGCGGTCCACCGCTCGAGCGACGAGGCCCGACAGATCGCCGAGGAGCAGGCGGAGCGCTCACGCCGGGCACGGCAGCTGGCTGGTCCGGAACGCTGGATGAGCCAGCCGCCCCGGAGACCTCCGCAGGCCGACGGGCCGCAGCCGGCCGGGAACTGACCACCTCAACGGGAAGGGGACGATCCGGCGAGCGCTGCGCGGAGCCGTTTCTCGTCGACCCGCCAGAAGTCGTGCTGCTTGCCGTCGACGAACGTCACCGGGATCTGCTCCCACCACTTCCGGTAGAGGTCCTCGTCCGACGTGATGTCGACCTCGGTCCATGCCACGCCGAGATCGCTGCAGACGGCCGCAATCGTCGTCCGCGCCTCGTCACAGAGGTGGCAGCCAGGCTTGCTGTAGAGCACGACGCGGGCTGGGGTCTCGGACCCAGTCATGCTTGGCTCGACCCTCCACTTTCGCGGTCTGCTGACGACGGTTCGCTCGGGCCTTGGCGGAGCTTGGCTTTCGCCACCGTCCCGGTCACCGATCGAGGAAGCTCCGACACGATCTCCACCTCTGCGGGGCGCTTGAACCTCGCCAGCCGCTTCCCGCAGTACTCCACCACCATCTCGGTGGTGAGTGTGTGACCCAGGCGGGGTACGACGTACGCCTTGATCGTGCGGCCTCCCCGTGGATCGGGTACACCCACGACGGCCGCCTCCGCCACGGCGTCGAGCTCGACGATGACGTCTTCCACTTCGCGCGGGAAGACGCTGAACCCCGCCACGCTGATCAGCTCCTGCACCCGGTCTACAAGAACGAGATCACCGTCGGGGTCGAGGTATCCGACGTCGCCCGTGGCGAACCAGCCTTTCTCAGCCGGTGCACCGTGGCCGTCCGGCCAGTAGCCGGAGAACAGGTTGTCGCCACGCACGAGGATCTCGCCGGGGTCGCCGGGCTCCACGTCGGCCCCGGTGTCGTCGACGATCCGCAGCTCCACACCTGGCACGGGCGCGCCGACCGACCCGGCCTTGATGGTGCGGCCAGGTGGCGAACCGTGCCCAGGACGCCGTGCGCCTGCGTGTGTCGTCGCCTCGCCGGAATCACTCGCCGGTCGCTGTTCGGCTGCGCCGACGGCGGCGGTCGCCCTGCCCGTGACCTCGGCCGAGGCACTCCAGCGGGGCGAGCACAGCGTGCTCGTCACCGTCGGCGCTGCCTCGGTCAGTCCATATCCCTCGTGCACGGTGAGCCGGGTCGCCTGCTCGATTGCGTCGCGCACCGCCTGCGGCAGTGGGGCAGCCCCGGACACCAGGACCCGCACGCTTGCCAGGCGTTCGGCGAGCTTGGGCTGTCTCGTCCAGCTCGCGAGCACCTGCGGAACTACAGGCACGTGCGTGACCTTTTCCGCCGCGATCAGGTCGAGCGTTCCGGAAGGGTCGAACCGGTCGACCAGCACCAAGGTGGCGCCCTGCCGCGCGACCAACCCGAGCACGCCGTTCAACCCGTACACGTGACTGAACGGCATCAAGCCCAGCACCACGTCGTCAGGCTGCACCGGAGTCGGCTCGATCCGGCTGACCTGCTCGACGTTCGCGAGCAGTGCGCGGTGGCTCAGCATCACGGCACGTGGCGCGCCGGTGGTCCCGGACGTGAAGAGCAGGACGGCGAGCATCTCCGGGTCGGCGGGGGAGACCACCGGAGCCCGCGGCGCGGTGGCCAACAAATCGTCGTACGCACGCTCGCCTGGCTCGGCATCCACGCCGACCGGTACCACCAAGGTCGGCTCGGCCTCGGTCTGGGCGTCGCGCGTACGGATCGCCGTGCGCACGGCACGGATGCTGCTCGGTTCGGCAAGCACGACGCGGGCCCTCACGAACGAGACCAGTCGGGCGACCTCCTCGGGGCTGCTCGCCGGATCGATGGGCACAGCGACCAGCCCGGCTCGAAGCGCACCGAAGTAGGCCGTCACGAACTCGATCGAGTTGCCCAGCGCGAGACCGACGCGGAAGCCGGCCACGAGTCCTGCGCCCGACAATGCTGCGGCTGCAGTGTCGACCGACCTGTCGAGCTCCCCCCAGCTGATCCGTCGGTCGCCGCAGACCAGTGCCGTACGCTCCGGAGCGCTTGCAGCGCAGTTGCGTACGAGGTCGGCGAGGTTGGTCAGTTGGCCCACGTGGGGAGTCTCCCACAGCCGCGACCGACTACACCCGCGCCCTGTCGCAGCGGATTTCTCAAGCACGAAATCGTTTCCTGCATCCACATGCCGATCAGCGCTTGCACTCCGCACCTTCCCGCTCACTGGAACCTCTAAGCTCGGTCACCATGACGCCAAGCGAGCATCTGCATGACGCTTCGTCACCGACGGGGACCGAGACTCCGGACCGTGCGACTTCGCCGGCTCAGACTTCCAAGGCCGCTGCCTTCTTCGACGTCGACAACACGTTGATGCGGGGCGCATCGCTCTTCTACCTCGCACGCGGCCTGCATTCGCGGCGCTTCTTCTCGACGCGTGAGATCCTCACCGCCGCATGGCAGCAAGTCCGGTTCCGGGTGGTGGGATCCGAGGATCCCAACCACGTCGCGCACATCCGGGAGCAGGCGCTGGCGTTCATCGCGGGGTGGCCGGTCGACGAGCTCATCGAGCTGGCCGCCGAGATCTTCGACGAGGAGATCACGGGGAAGATCTGGCCGGGAACGGTGGCCCTCGCCCAGCGTCACCTCGACCGCGGCGAGCCGGTCTGGCTGGTCACCGCAGCGCCCGTGGAGATTGCTCGCCTGATCGCGGACCGGCTGGGTCTTACCGGCGGCCTCGGTACGGTCGCGGAGACGGTCGACGGCTACTACACCGGAAGGCTGGTCGGAGACCTGCTGCACGGCGTCGCCAAGGCCGACGCCATCCGCAAGCTCGCTGAGGAGAAGGGGTACGACCTTTCGGCCTGCTCCGCGTACTCCGACTCGGCGAACGACGTGCCGATGCTGTCCCTGGTCGGCATGCCGTACGCGATCAATCCGGATCGCAGGCTTCGCGCCTACGCACGAGAGAAGGGCTGGCGGATCCGAGACTTCCGACGGGCCCGTCGGGCGGCCCGGGCTGGGTTGGCCGCAGCCGCGCTGGTCGGAGCGGTAGGCGGAGCATCTGCCGCCGCGGCGGCACTGAGACGCAACTCTTTGCGTCGTACCGCAAGGAGAAAGACGTCCGTTTCGGGTAACTAGCTGCCGAGGGTAGTCGTGCACTACAGAATGTTTCCGTCTCGCCCGAAGTTCCCTACGATGGCCGTCCGTAGGCCGAAACGATCCCTTGCGTGCCAGATGCACTCAGCGGGGGGCAGGAGCACACGCTGATGCTGCAGACCGACCGACCCACTCGGGCCTCTCGGGCCGCGCTCGCTGCTCGTGCCGTGGAGTCCACTCAGGAGATGCCGACAGACCATGCCGCATCGGCGCGCCATGGCAGGCCTACCGTCCGGGCCGACCGGGCAGGCGTAGCCAACCTGATCGCGCTCGTTCGTACGGTCCGGCTGTGTGCACTCCCGGCGTATGCCGTCCCTACGGGACACGACGGGCTCGATCCTCGGGTCGACGAGTCGGACGCTTCGTGGATGCTGCAGGCCTCGCACGGCGAGACGGCGGAGGCCCGACCCGGGCGTGCTCAGCTGGCCTTCCAGCGCACCGACGTACGGGGAACGCACGTCGACGAGACCGAGGACACCGCCGAGACGACGCGGATCGTGGCGCTGGTGGAGCTTGCGAAGAAGGGCGACGCCGAGGCGTTCGGCCAGCTCTACGACCACTACGTCTCGACCATCTACCGCTACATCTACTACCGCGTCGGGACGCACGTCCTCGCCGAGGACCTCACCAGCGAGACGTTCCTGCGGGCCCTGCGGGCCTTGTCGTCGTTTCGGTGGCAGGGGCGTGACTTCGGCGCCTGGCTTGTGACGATCGCCCGCAACCTGGTCACCGACCACTTCAAGTCGGGCCGGTTCCGGTTGGAGGTTGCGACCGGGGAGATCTTGGACTATGACTCGGCATCCGATGGCCCTGAAGACGACGTGCTCTCCCGGCTGACCAACGAGGCTTTGGTCACCGCGCTCAAAAAGCTCGGCTCCGAGCAGCAGGAGTGCCTGGTGCTGCGGTTCCTCAACGGGCTGTCAGTCGCCGAGACCGCCAAGGTGCTCTCCAAGAGCGAAGGGGCTGTCAAGCAGTTGCAGCTGCGTGCCGTGCGCAATCTCGCGAAGCTACTGCCGGACGGTATCCGGTGAGCGCGCGATGGCTTGTGTATCGGCCCGGCCGTGCGTGTCCGGCCTTTCGCCGTCGGCACGCCGTGCCGGACTCCATGGATGACGGGTGGCCACGGGGTGTTACTGATTCGCCACAAATAGTGACAACCCGTAACTGGACGGGTAGTCATTCGTTGAGCAAGATGTCCGAAACGTCTGAGGTGCGAAGATCTAACGGGGTGTTGCTGGCCGACGCACCTCATTTCCCGAGGAGACTCCCATGACCTCACTTCTGGCGACTCGCCGGAGGGCCGAGGTCTTCGCGCGCCTCGTCGAGGGGTCGAGGCGCACGCACGACCCGAATCTCGCCCGGCTGGTCGACATCGTGGCGATGTTGCGCCCCGCGGGAGTCTCGCCGTCTGAGGCCTTCCGTACGTCCTTACGGGAACGTCTGGTCGCGGCGGCTGCCGAACAGGCTCGGGTAGGCGTACCGGACGATCTGCCCGTCCCTGCCGTCCGTTCCGCCGTACGCACGCCGAACCGACTTCGGATCGCCGCCGTCGCGGCGTCGGTCGTCCTTGCAGGCGGCATGGTGGGCACCGCGGCTGCCGCCAGGACTGCTCTGCCCGGGGACGTCCTCTATCCCGTCAAACGCGGGCTGGAGCAGACCGAGGTGGCGGTCACGACCAACGACGAGTCGCGCGGCTGGCGCTACCTCGGGCAGGCGTCCAACCGGCTCACGGAGGTCTCCGGGCTCACCGCCGGGAAGACCGCATCGGATGCCGATCCCAAGCGAGCCGAGTTGAGCACGGAAACCCTGTCCGAGTTCGTACGCAACACCAATGACGGGGGCGGCCTTTTGATCCAGGCGTACGAACGTGACGGACGGACTGGCTCGCTGGTCCGGCTGCATGAGTTCGTCGCCGCGGCGAAGCCGCAGTTGGAGGCGATCGGTCAAACCCTGCCGCCGGCCGCCCGGCCCGTCTACGAGGAGGCCCTCGCCACGCTCGAACGGCTCGACCGGCAGGTGCGGAGCCTGTGCCCGGTCTGCGTCAGCGGTGGCTCGTCGCAGGCTGATCCATCCGGCAAGTCCGAGGGCACGGGCTCGAGCGCTGATCCGGAGTCCGGGAGCACGCAGAGCACCCGTCGGAGCTCGCCGGGCGGCGCGCCTGGCTCCAAGCCTGCATCGCCGGATTCGCCGGACCGTGGAGGTGGCCTGCTACCGCTTCCACTTCCGTGGCTCGCGGACTCCGACGATGGCGGAATCTTGAATCTCGGTCTGGGTGAGCCACCACCACATGAGAAGCTGGCCGGGTCGACTGGCTTGCTCGTTCCGAAACCGACGTCGTTGCCGTTGCCACTCCCCACGGAGTCGCCACAGCCGGCGTCGTCGTCATTTGAGCGGCAACCCGAGAAGCAGGAGAGCGAGCAGTCGGGGCTCATCCCGAAGCTCGACCTGGGGTGGCTGTTGCCAGGCGGGATCCCCTTGCCAGGCGAGACCCAGGAGTCGGAGTCACCCGCCGTCGAGAAGTCGCCGGCTCCGGACTCGTCCGACAGCAAGCAGCCGAGTCCAAGCCCGAGCCGATCGGAGCCGAGCCGTTCGCCGTCACCGTCGCCATCGGTATCGGTGAGCCCGAGTCCGTCGCCGTCTGTCGAGGACGGTCCGACAGGCAACAGGATCCTGGACGGCCTCCTCGACCTGCTGCTCTGACCACTCCACAATGACCAGGCGCGGCGAGTACGCACTCGCCACGGTGGGGGTCGGCGCCCGGCGAGGGTACTGCTCACCCGCTGCGGCTTGCCGCTGATGCCTTAGGCAGCCCGCTGGCGTCCGCGTCGGAACGCTGTACGGATCCGTGCGTTGAGCCCGGCGCGGCGGTCCGGATACAGGTCCGTCCAGGTCATTCGGACGACCTCGAGTCCGAAACGCTCACGCAGGAGGTTCTCGCGCTTGAGCTGCTGCCAGTACACCTCGCCGGGATTCGCGCCCTGATACTTGATCTTGCCGTCGAACTCCACGACCGTGTGAAAGTCGGGGAAGTAGAAGTCCACCCGGGCGAGCACGGTGCCGGTACTGCCACAGAACTCGACCTGCAGCTGCGGCGCTGGAAGGCCGAGCTCGTGAAACACCACGCGGGCAAGCGATTCGCCGACGCTTTCCGCGCGGCCGTCGGCGAACGAGACGACGCGGCCCGCAGTCCGGGCGCCTACCCAGTTTCGACACGTGTCCAGCTCGGCGAGGAGAGCTTCGTGCTCCACGCCTTGGCGTAACGCGCTGTCTGCTACGACGACCCCTTCAGCGAACGAGGAATGTCGGGCGATGTCGATCACGGTTCGTGCGATCGGCGTCGTGGGGATGCCGTCGATCAGCACCGCCGACCCCAGGTCGAACTGAGCCGAATGGTGGCGAACCCGATCCTCGAACCGGGAGCCGCGCAGGTCGGGTCGAGTGAGGTGTACGACGGAGAGGTCGGGCTCGTGCATGTCGAGGCGGTGGAGGACACCGGCCGACGTGTGGCTGGCAACCGCGCGGGCCCGCACTCGCCGTAGGGCCGCTTGGATCTCGAGCCGATGGACGTCGAACGGGTCGAGTGCCTCGTAGACCTCGGCCTTGACGTACAGCCCTCGTCGCAGGCGGCGCCACGTACCGTTCTTGATCAGGCGTTGGATCTCGCTGTCGTCGAACCCTGCAGCCAACGCCTGTCGTCGATCGAAGATCCCAGAGACGTCGAACGGCACGAGCTTTGCTGGTGGACGATCTGGCTTTTCCATGCCGATCAGGTTGGCGTGGTTCTGCTGCCGTGACGCTGTGAATGTCGATTCTGTGGACAGATCAGCCACTTGTGCAGCTTGTGGACAATACGGACGGGGGACCAGATCGGCGCCTGCTGCGCAAGCGTCGCATGCGATCAGGGCACGGAGTGAGCCCTAGCCTCACTGGGCGCCGATGCCGCCCGACGCTGGCGCGTCGTCGCCACGCCTGGTCATTGTGAGTTGACCTTGAGCGCGCTCCAGTTCGTATGCTCGGCCGCATGGAGTACAGATTTCTTGGCCGTACGGGCTTGAAGGTCAGCGAGCTGTGCCTCGGCACCATGCTCTTCGGTAACCCCACCGATGAGGCGACCGCTCACCAGATGCTGAATCGGTTCGTCGAGGCGGGTGGGACGTTCATCGACACCGCCGACATCTACGGTCGAGGCGCATCCGAGGAGATCGTGGGGCGCTGGCTTGAACGAAGGCCTCGTGACGACCTGGTGATCGCCACCAAGGTCTACTGCGCCACGGGGCAAGGGCCCAACGACGAAGGAAGCGGACGCAAGCACATCCTCAGCTCCGTCGAGGCGAGTCTGCGTCGTCTGCGTACCGACTACATCGACCTCTACCAGATCCATGTGTTCGACAACGCGACTCCGCTGGACGAGACGCTGTCCACGCTCGACAGCCTGGTGAGCAGCGGCAAGGTGCGTTTCCTCGGGGCGAGCAACTACGCCGGCTGGCAGCTGCAGAAGTCGATCGACTTGGCGGGTCACAGAGGCTGGGAGCGGTTCGTCTGCCTGCAGCCGCTGTACAACCTGCTCGACCGGGAGTCGGAGTGGGACCTGATCCCGATCTGCCTCAGCGAGGGACTCGGGGTCATCCCGTGGAGCCCGCTGCGTGGTGGATGGTTGACCGGCCGCTACCGCCGCGGCATGGATGTGCCTCCCTCAGGAAGTCGGGTCGATGTCGATCCTGACGGCGGTGGCTGGCCGGAGTCCTGGCAGACGTACGCGAACGAACGCACGTGGGACGTGATCGACGCCCTGGTCGAGATCGCAGAGGAGACCGGTCGGAGCCCTGCCCAGGTGGCGTTGCGGTGGGTCATGCAGCGGCCTGGCGTGACGGCTCCGATCGTCGGTGCGCGCACGCTCGCGCAGCTCGAGGACAACCTCAAGGCGGCCGACAGCCCGCTGTCGGACGAGCACATGGAGCGCCTCACCAAGGTGAGCGACCGGCCACAGCCGTATCCCTTCGGGATGCTCAGCCGGTTCCGTCGCCGCTGAGCGTCGCGTCGCTGGGTGGCGTGCCCTCGCTGGGTGCCGGCCCCAGCCGTGGGTGGTGCGTGGTCGCCGCGCCTGGACATTTTGCGGGGCCGGTGGTGTCGCCGCTGCAGGTCGCTGGGTGAGCAGCACCCTCGCTGGGTGCCGACCCCTGCCATGGGTGGTGCGTAGTCGCCGCGCCTGGTCATTGTGAGGCGATCAGAAGGCCTCGGGGCGGTCCAGAAGCAGGGCGTAGAGGGTGTGCTGGATCGTCTCGCGCACCTGGTCGGTGAGGTCGAAGACCAGCATGGGGTCTTCGGCGGCGTCGGGCTCGTAGGAATCCGTCGACACCGGCTCACCGAACTCGATGATCCACTTCGACGGCAAGGGCACGACGCCGAGCAGCCCGAGCCACGGGAACGTCGGAGTGATCGGGAAGTACGGCAGACCGAGCAGGCGAGCCAGAGGCTCGAGGTTGGCCAGCATGGGGTACGCCTCTTCAGCGCCCACGATGGAGCACGGCACGATCGGCACGCTGGAGCGCAGCGCCGCCGCGACGAAGCCACCACGACCGAAGCGCTGCAGCTTGTACCGCTCCGAGAACGGCTTGCCGAGCCCTTTGTATCCCTCCGGGAACACGGCGACGAGCTCGCCGGACTTGAGCAACCGCTCGGCGTCCTCGTTGCAGGCGAGCGTCGTGCCTCCTTTGCGGGCCAGCTCGGAGATCACCGGCAGCTGGAACACGAGATCGGCGCCAAGCATGCGGATGTGGCGATGCGCCGGGTGGTTGTCGTACACCGCGAGATGCGTCATCAGACCGTCGAGCGGCAACGTCCCGGAATGGTTGGCGACGATGAGCGCACCACCGACGGCGGGGATGTGCTCGATGCCGCGCACCTCGACCCGGAACCACGTGTGGTAGAGCGGCCGCAGCAACGCGAGCAGGACGTTCTCGGTGAGATGGGGGTCGAATCCGAGATCGTCGACCTCGTAGTCGCCGGTCAGCCGGCGCCGCATGAACTGCAGTCCTGCCGCGATCTTTGGTCGCCAGTCCTCACCCAGCATCCGCGCGGCGACATCGCGGGCCAGGATGCGGAGTGTCGCGCCGAGTACGTCGGCCGCCGACGCGCCGCCTGAACTGCCGTTCTGCGCGTGGTCACCGGTGGCTCTCGTGTGCGACCGACGGCCGGTCCCACCCTGGCCGCCTCGCCGCTCTCCGCGGATGGGAATGACCTTCGCCTCGGACGAATCAGCCATGGCGTTCAGGTACCCCGTTCGAGGGTTCGTTCACCCTGAAGAAGTCGGCCACGTAGCGCTCCGCGCGTCGTACCCGATCGGCACTCATCATCCCCGGCTCGTGCGCGGCGGCAAAGGTGTTGAACGCCTCGGGTGTCGTGTATGTCGGCTTGAATCCCAACTCCTCCCGCATCCGCGTGGTGTCGACGCCCCGGCCATAGGTGAGGAACGACAGCTGCTCGGGCGTGAAGTCGGCCAGGCGGGTCGCACGGAACGCCTGTCCGAAGGTCGAGACCGCGAACGCGGGAATCGGCACCGACGGCCGGCCCATCCTGCGGATCGCCTGCGACAGCATGAGGATCCGGTCACCCGCGACGTTGAACGTGCCCGGCACGTCTTGCACCGTGGCAAGGCGCAGGGCCTCCAACAGGTCGTCTTCGTGGGTGAACTGCAGCCGGGCGTCGAAGCCCAGCACGGTGGGTACGACGGGGAGGGTGAAGTAGCGCGTGATCGGCGTACGGACCCGCGGGCCGATCACGTTCGCGAACCGCAGCATCGTCACCACGACATCGGGCCGGCGGCGTGCGAAGCCACGCACGTACCCCTCCACCTCCACGGCGTCCTTGGCAAAGCCAGACCGTGGCAGCGCGCGAGGCTCCATGTCCTCGGTGAACATCGCCGGGTCGTTGGGCGACGCACCGTAGACCGTGGTCGACGACTTGACGACGAGCTTGCGCACGGACGGCAACCGCTGACACGCGGCCAGCAGCTGCATCGTGCCGATGACGTTGATCTCCTTCATGGTGGCTCGGCCGCCGGCATGGGTAGGGGCGGCGAGCACGTTGAGGTGTGCGACCGTGTCGACCTTCTCGCGGGCGAGCACCCGGGAGACGACCGGGCTACGCAGGTCGACACGCACGAACTCCGCGTCGCCGAGATCGTGTCGAGGCGGGACGACGTCGACCCCGAGCACCCGGTCGACAGCCGGGTCGGAGGCGAGCAAGCGCGCGAAGCGGCTCCCGAGGTCTCGGGAGACACCTGTCACCAACACCACGCGCGCCATCTGTGCCCTCCCCGTGCGCCAATCGACTTCAGCTAGAAGGGCTCGAGGTCACCTCGAGCCCCACCGATCCACCGGAATCCGGCTCGTGTCCGGACCGCGGTGACCTCGTGGTCGTCACTTGCCGAGCCGTCGGCGTTGCACGCGCGTCCTCTTGAGCAGCTTGCGGTGCTTCTTCTTCGACATTCGCTTACGACGCTTCTTGATGACGGATCCCACTCAGGAGTTCCTTTCGGATCGTACGTACCCCAACGCATGCGCACCCGAACCAAGGGGCGTCGAGGACACCCCTAGCGGACTTCCATGATCCCAAAGTTGAGCATGGAGCACCGGTCGAGGGCCTTCACAGGGTACAGCGCGGCGGCGGAACGGCCAGCTTCGAGGCCGTACGGTACGGGCAAGCCGCGCCGCCGATGACCGCTCGGCACGTGCCGCGTGACCCAGCGCGACCGACCACGGGTCGCTCACGAGGCGTGGGGATCGAGACCGTGGAACGGGAAGACCGCGACCCGGGTGGCGCGGATCGTCCGGTCGAGCTCGCTCGCGGGATCGAGCCCCGTCGACCAGTCGGTGTAGGAGGCGGGCTCCCCGTCGGTCATGAGCTCCGGCGCATTGCGCCGACACTCGGCGCGGACCAGCTGCCGCCATTCGTCCGGAGTCCGGGTCTGCGGGTCCAACGGCTCGCCGCCGGCGATCGCGAGGAGGTGGCTCCACGTCCGGGGCACCACGTCGACCAGCGCGTAACCCCCGCCGCCGGTCGCGACCCACCGCCCGTCGCACAGCTCGTGCGCAAGCTCGTGCACCGCGAGGGCGGCCGCCCGTTGCCCGTCGACGGAGAGTGCGAGGTTCGCCAGCGGGTCGAGGCGGTGGCTGTCGCAGCCGTGCTGGCTCACGATGACCCGTGGTTGGAACGCCCGAAGCAGGGGCGGGACGACGGCGTGGAATGCGCGCAGCCACCCCGCGTCGTCCGTCCGGTCTGGCAAGGCGACGTTGACGGCGTAGCCCTCGGCGTTGGGCCCCCCGGTCTCGCTCGGGAAGCCGCTCACGAACGGGAAGAGGGTGCGTGGCGACTGGTGCAGGCTGATCGTGAGCACCCTGGGCTCGTCGTAGAAGATGTGCTGCACGCCGTCGCCGTGGTGGACGTCGAGGTCGAGGTAGGCCACCCGCTCGCAGCCCGCGTCGAGCAACCATCGGATGGCGAGGGCAGGGTCGTTGTAGATGCAGAACCCGCTCGCCCGGTCCGGCATCGCGTGATGCAGCCCGCCGGCGATGTTGACGGCGTGCAGCGCTTCTCCTTCCCACACGCTGCGTGCCGCTTCGAGGCTCGCCCCTGCCACATGCGCCGACGCCTCGTGCATGCCGGCGAACGTGGGGTTGTCCGTGGTGCCGAGCCCGGCCTCGACGATCGGTTGGTGAGGGGCGTCGCTTGCGTACTTCACGGCCTCGATGTAGTCGGGGTCGTGCACGCTCGCGATCTGGTCGTCGGAGGCTGTCGGGGCGGGCACCCGCTCCACGCCCTGCTTGACGCTCTCGGCCCGTGGCTCGTGGATCAAGCCGAGCGCCGTGGACAGCGCCACGGTGAGCTTGACCCGGATCGGCGCGAGGGGATGGGTCGGTCCGAAGTCGTACGCCGTAAGCCCGTCGTCGTACACCAGCCGTGCGGATCCAGTCACAACTCCCACCCTGCCTCATCGGCCGGCGTCGGTGCGAGGCGACGCCCGAGGAGAGCCGCTCCGATCGCCCCGGCGATGTCGCCGAGCGCAGCGGGGACGATTCGAGGTCGGCGCTGGAAGCTGAGCCTGTCGTACGTCCGCCTCCGCAGGGGCCCGATCAGGTGCTCGCCCGCCAACGCCAGGCCGCCGCCCAGCACGACGATCTCCGGACCGAAGAGCGTGACCACCGTGTGCAGCGCCACCGCGAGGGACGAGACGGCGTCGTCCATGACGGCCGTCGCTGCCGGATCCCCGTTGGCCGCCCTGCGGACGATCTGCTCGGCGCTCAGCTCGGTGTGGGTCCGCTCGGCGTACCGGCGTACCAGTGCGCTCGCCGAGGCGACCGTGGTGAGGCAGCCTCGCTGTCCGCAGCCGCACTCGGCACCCGACGGGTCGACGACGACATGCCCGAGCTGACCTGCGTAGCCGGCGGCCCGCAGCAGGCGTCCATCGGTCACGATGCCGGCACCGATGCCGGTGCCGAGGGTCACCAGCACGAGGGCGGAGCAGCTGTCGCGGTCGGCCCGCCCGGCCCCCAGTCGCCACTCCGCTACGCACGCCGCCCGCACGTCGTGCCCGAGCGCGACCGGTAAGCCGGTCCGGGCCTGCAGCAGCTCGCACACCGGGAAGTCGCGCCAGCCGAAGTGGGCCGAGTAGACGGCGATCCCCCGCGGCTCGTCGAGGATGCCGGGAACCGCGACACCGAGCGTGACGTGCTCGTCGTGCGCGCGAGCCCGCAGCTCCTCGACCACCTCGGTCACGGCGTCGAGCACGGGCTCGGGACGTGTCGGTGTCGGCCGGCGCTGTGTGACGACTGTGCGCTCGGTGGCGTCGAGGAGTGCGGCCTTGATCTGGGTGCCACCGACATCGACGCCGATCATCCACGGCTGCTGGGTCCCGGTCATCGCCGCCCATCCTTGCGTACCGCGAGCCGATCGACGACCCCGGCGAGCGAGCGTCCGAGGCCTCACCGATCCCGGCTGAACGATCCGGCCGCGGCGCGGGGGTCGGGGAACGTGTCGTGGAGCGGCCTCATCAGGCGGATCTGATCGATGACCTGCTCGACCGGCCCAGGCGCGCGGTGGGTCGCGGAGAAGATCAGCGAGTGGGGACGGGTCGTACGACCGGCCCGGCGGCGATCGCTCCGGTATCCTGCTCGTGTGCGTACGCATCCTCGACATGGTTGGCGCCGCCTGACGGGCGGCCCCCGATCCATGCGTACGTAAAGACCGCTACCAGGCACGGCCGCCCTCCGACGTGGGCGGCCGATTCGTTTGCCTGCAGCGCATCGCGTGGCCCGCGACTCGGGGCGGCTCACCCAACCCGCGAAGGAGTCACACGCCATGCCCGCGATGCACGACCACCCACGGACCGTCTTCTCCGGCATCAAGCCGACCGGGGCCATGACCCTCGGCGCGTACCTCGGAGCGCTTCGGCGGTTCGTCGAGATGCAGCGCAGCGCACGGTGCGTGTTCGCCGTCGTCGATCTGCATGCGCTGACAGTCGAGCACGACCCCGACCGGCTTCGCGCGCTGACCCATCACACGGCGGCGGTCTACCTCGCGGCCGGTCTCGATCCCACCGCCAGCATCCTGATCCGGCAGAGCGACGTGCCCGAGCACACCGAACTCGCCTATCTCATGGAGTCGGCGGTGTATGTCGGTGAGCTCACCCGCATGATCCAGTACAAGGAGAAGGGTCGTGGGCGGCCGAAGACCCGGGCGTCGCTGCTCACGTATCCCGCGCTCATGGCGGCCGACATCCTGCTCTACCGCACGACCGAGGTGCCGGTCGGTGACGACCAGAGCCAACACCTGGAGCTCACTCGTGATCTCGCGCAGCGGTTCAACCGGACGTACGGCGAGGTGTTCGTCGTCCCGGAGATGATGCGAGCGCAGGTCGCCGCGCGGGTCATGGACCTGCAGCAGCCGACGGCGAAGATGAGCAAGAGCACGGCTGACGATTCCCTGGGCGTGATCCGAGTCCTCGATCCACCCGATCTCGTACGCCGCAAGGTCATGCGGGCGGTCACCGACTCGATGAACGCCGTGCGGTACGACGTGACACGCCAGCCGGGCGTGTCGAACCTGCTCGACATCCTGGCGGCCTGTCGCGGTGAGTCGGATCCGGCGAGCCTCGCGGAGGAGTTCTCGTCGTACGGCGAGCTCAAGCGGGAGGTCGCCGATGCGGTGGTGGGGGTGTTGGAGCCGATTCAGAAGCGGTACGCGGATCTTGCGAAGGATCCCGCCGCGGTGGAAGACATCCTCCGACGCGGAGCCGAACGGGCGCGAGCACTCGCCGCACCTACCATCGCCGCCGCCAAGCGCGCCATCGGCCTGTCATGCTGACGGATCGCCTGCGCAGACGGCCGACCCCGGGACAGTCCACCCGACGACCGCTCGTCGAAGCGCTGGCGGACGGCGAGGACGAGTGCGCCGGCCGTGAACCACGTGACCGTCGCCTGCTCACGTCACCGGCGGATACGGGGGTCAGGAGTGCTCGGACACCATGACGGCGACGGTGTCCGCTTCGAGCGCTTTGAACACATGCGCGACATCGGCGGGATACGCTGCATAGTCGCCGGGCTTCAGCTCGACCGGATCATCTGCGACACCGACCACGGCCCGGCCGCTGCTCAGGACGACGTGCTCGATGACGCCGGGCATGTGCGGCTCGGACTCTTTGGGCGCGTCCGGTTGAGCTCTGATCAGGTAGATGTCACGGCGCGCGTTGGGTGGGCAGGTGGCCAGGAGGGTCGCCACGTAGTCGGATCGCTCCGACGCAAGAGTCGGGCCCTCTCCAGCCCGGATGACCTGGACCGCGGGCTGGGTTGGCTGCACGAGCTGGGCGAAGGGAACGCCGAGGGCAACGCCCAGCGCCCAGAGCGTCTCGATGCTGGGGTTGCCCGACCCGGATTCCAACTGCGACAACGTCGACTTCGCAATCCCAGCTCGACGGGCCACCTCGGCGAGCGAGAGCTTCGCACGCTGGCGTTCGCGTTTGAGGGACTGCGCAATGACGGCGATCGGCGCTTTGACGGCGGCTGCCATGGTTCGCTCCATAGGACCATTCGTTCGGCTTGACGAACAACCCCCTCGGGTTCAGTATCGAACACCATGCGTTCGATGTGGCGAACCCTGGACAGTGGTCTTGCCCGGGACATCGCACTCGTGTGTGTCGCCGACACGATCGTGGGTGTCTCGTTCGGCGCGATCACGGTGAGCCAGGGTCTCCCGTTCTGGCTTCCGATGCTGTTGTCGGTCGTGGTGTTCGCCGGTGCCGCGCAGTTCATGTTCGTCGGGATCGTGGGTGCCGGCGGCAACCCGATCGCCGCTGTCATCGCAGGTCTGCTGGTCAACGCGCGGCACCTGCCGTTCGGCTTTGCGGTGAACGATGTGCTCGGCTCGGGCCTGCGTCGGATCATCGGCTGCCACCTGATGATCGACGAGTCGGTTGCATTCGCGCTCGCACAGCAAGACCCCCGGCGTCGCCGCTCGGCCTATTGGGGATGCGGCATCGCGTTGTTCGTGTGCTGGAACCTCGGCGTGCTCGCCGGCGCGTTCGGCGGCCAAGTGGTCACCGACACGGAGGCATTCGGTCTCGACGCGGCGTTCCCTGCCGTCCTGCTGGCGCTGATCCTGCCGGCCATGCGCGATCCGGCGACTCGGCGCGCCGCGCTGGCCGGTGTGGTCATCGCCTTGGCCACCGCGCCGTTCCTGCCCGCGGGACTGCCGGTTCTCCTCGCTCTCGCCGGTGTGCTCGTCGGGTTGCGAGGCCGGAAGACCGACCAGGAGAAGGAACCCGCAACCGACGAGAAGGCTGACACAACCGACCAGGAGGCCGCTGTATGACGTCCGCATCGCTCGTCCTGGCCGCCGTCGTGCTCGGCGTCGGGACCTTCGCCTTCCGTTTTGCCGGACCGGTGCTGCGAACCCGCGTCGACATCTCCCCACGGCTGGAGCGGGCCATGGCGATGGCGGCCATCACGCTGCTCGCCGCACTGGTCGGCACCGCGGCGTTGCTCGACGGGCAGGAGTTCGCCGGTGTGGCACGCCCGGCCGGCATCGCCGTGGGTGGCGTCCTCGCCTGGTGCAAGGCACCCTTCGCGGTCGTCGTGATCGCAGCGGCGGGCACCGCCGCCGGTCTGCGGCTGCTCGGCGTTCCCTGAGCAGGCTGCAAGCCGAGGTCAGTCGTCCCCGGCAAGGCTGCGAGCGCAGGTCAGTCGACTCCGGCGGCAAGCTCGCGGGCGCGGTTGTGGGCGGCTTCGATCGCGTCCATCACCGCTGCACGCACCCGGTGGCGTTCCAGCTCGCGAATCGCGCTGATCGTGGTACCTCCGGGTGAGGTCACGGCCTCCCGCAACGACACGGGAGAGTCACCGGAGTCGCGCAGCATCACCGCGGCACCGATCGCCGTCTGCACGACGAGGTCCTGCGCGACCTGGCGCGGAAGACCGAGCAGGACTCCGGCGTCGGTCATCGCCTCGACCAGGTAGTAGAAGTAGGCAGGCCCGGATCCGGAGAGGGCGGTCGCGGCGTCCTGCTGGGACTCGGGGACCACCATGGTCTTTCCCAAAGGCCGCAGGATGTCTTCGGCGAGCGCGAGGTGGGTGTCGTTGGCGTGTGAACCAGCCGAGATGGCGCACATCGCCTCGCCGACCAGCGCCGGAGTGTTGGGCATGACGCGTACGACGGGCGTGCGGTCGGGCAGCCGCTTCTCGAAGAACGCTGTCGGCAGCCCGGCGCAGATCGAGATGACGAGCTTGTCGGGTGGCATCGAAGGGCCGAGCTCGGCGAGCAGTGTGCCGGCGTTCTGCGGCTTGACTGCGATCACGAGGACGTCGGCCGCCGCGACCGCCTCGGCGTTGGGCAGCACCCGGATGCCGTACGTCTTGACCAGATGCTCGGCGCGTTCGGCCCGGCGTACCGTCGCGAGCACATCCGTCGTCGCCCAGCCCGCGCGGAGCAGCCCGGACAGGATCGCCTCGCCCATCTTGCCGGCACCGATCACCGCGACCGTGTGCTGACCGGGACTCATCTCTACCTGCCTTTCATCGAATGCCGGATCGGACTGCGCCGGAGCACCGATCTCGCGTACCGCGTGGTGGGCTGGCTGTGGCGTGTCTAGGAGCGGGTCAGCAACGCTCGCAGGAGGAACGCCAGGTTCGCCGGGCGTTCGGCGAGTCGGCGCATGAGGTACGGATACCACTGGTCGCCGTATGGGACGTACACCCGTACCGTGTCGCCCAGCTCCACGAGCCGCCGTTGTCCCTCCGGCCGTACTCCGTAGAGCATCTGGTACTCGTAGCTTCCCTGGGAGCGGTCGTACCGCATGGCCAGGGCGCCGGCGATCTCGATGAGCCGTGGGTCGTGGGTCGCGACCATGGGATATCCCGCGCCGGCCATGAGGATCTTCAGGCAGCGCACGAACGCACGGTCGACCGCGTGTCGTTTCTGGTACGCGACCGAAGCCGGCTCGGCATACGCGCCCTTGCACAGGCGCACCCGGGAGCCCTGGTAGGCGAGGTCGCGGCAGTCGCCCTCCGACCGGTACAGGTAGGCCTGCACCACGGCACCGGTCTCGGGGACGTCGCGGCGCACCTCCTGCAGGATCGACAGGGTCGACTCCGTGGTCGCGTGGCCTTCTGCGTCGAAGGTGACGCACGTGCCAGCGTGCTGGGCGGCGCTTGCGATCGTGTGCGCGTTCTCCAGCGCAATCTTGTGTCCGTCCTTGCCCAACGCCAGGCCGATCGAGGAGAGCTTGAGCGAGATCTCGGCGTGACGGGCAAGGCCAGCGCGGGACAGCCGGTCGAGGAGATCGAGGTAGGCCTTGGTGGCGGCATCAGCCTGGTCGCGGTCGTGGGTGTCCTCGCCGAGTCGGTCGATCGAGACGGCAAGTCCTTCGGCCGAGAGGCGCCGCGCCGTCTCGACGGCGTCGTCGGGGGTCTCACCTGCGACGAAGCGGTCGACCAACGCCCGCATCGGTGTCGTCGTCACGAGGTGCCGCAACCGCTCGCTGCGGGCTGCGGTCAGCAAGGCAGGACGATAAGCGGCGAACGTCGACCCACGCGTGTGCCGCACGGCCTCCCACGCAGACGCGGCGGCCGGGCTGAAGCGTCGACGCCATGTGACAGTCACAGGCCGCCATCGTAGGCCGCCTACAAATGACCACGTATGGCAGGTGTCTGGCCGTCTTGCGCTGGTCTTGCAATTTGGCGAGGCGACGAGACGCCCTGCCATGGCCGGCGGTGGCGGGCGGTCAGCAGCCTGGGCTTTCCACGAGTCCCGCGATCCTGCGTGAGACCGGCGACGAGCTAGGCCGTCGGCACCGTCAGGAGTCGCCGTGACGGTCGAGGAACGTGTACACGTCGGTCTCGTCCACTCCCGGGAACGCGCCGGGCGGCAGCACTGCGAGGACGTGCGAGTGGGCCCGAGCCGATGGCCAGGCGTTGCCTTCCCAGCGCGCCGAGAGCTCTGCCGGGGGGCGCTGGCAGCAGGGTCCGTCCGGGCACCGCGAGGTCGCGCGGTTGGTCGTCTCACGGCCGCGGAACCAGCGCGAGGCCTCGTACGGTACGCCGAGCGTGATGGCGAAGTGGCGTTCCCGGCCTGGGTCGACGTGTGCCACACACCAGTGCGTGCCGGTGGGAGTGTCGGTGTATTGGCAGTACGTCGGATAGCGCTCCGGCGAGGCGAAGACTTGGCGACCCGCCCAGCGCCGGCACATGAGCTGTCCTTCGATCGCCCCTGTCGAGTCAGCCGGGAAGACCAGGCCGTCGTTCTCGTACGCCTTGTAGATGATGCCGGACTCGTCGTTTCGTACGAAGTGGCACCGCAGATCCAGATGCCGCGTCGCGAGGTTGGTGAACCGATGGGCGGCCATCTCGTACGAAACCGAGAAGACGTCGCGCAGGTCTTCTACCGCGAGGTCGCGATCGGCCTTGGCCTGCTTGAGAAAGGGGACGGCGACCTTCTCCGGCACCAGGACCGCCGCGGCGAAGTAGTTGGCCTCCACGCGCTGTCGGAGGAAGTCGGCGAAGTCACGTGGCTGGGCGTGGTCGAGGACGAAGTGTCCAAGCGTCTGCAGCAGCACTCCGCGCGGCGTGTGCATGCCGAGGGACTCCCGACGCAGGTAGATGCGCCGGTGACGCAGGTCGATGATGGAGCGGACCGAACGCGGCAGGTCGTCGGCATACCGCACGGTGAAACCACAGTGGCGCACGATGGCGCAGACGAGAGCTTCTGACAGCGTGCCGCCGCGGTATCCCACCCCGTCGAGAATTCGTGCCGCGATCTTTTCGATCTCGGGGTAGTAGTTGTTGCGCTCGCGCATCTTCTGCCGGAGCTCGGCGTTGGCGATCCGGGCCTCCTCAGGAGTGGCGGGTGGTTTCGTCGCCCGCCGTCGCAGCTCCTCGTAGAGCGTCACGAGATGCTCCAGCACCTCCGTCGGCACCCGTGGGCCGACCTTGAGTGGCGACAAGCCGAGACCTTGGTACAGCGGGTCCCGCTGAGCCTCGTCGAGCGCGATCTCCAGCTGTGCCCGGCGGCTGGGTGGTGTGGGGGAGAGAAGCTCGTCGACGCCGACGTCGAGCGCCTCGGCCAACTGGGTGATCAGGGAGAGCTTCGGCTCGCGGCGACCGTTCTCGAGCAGCGACAGCTGGGACGGCGCCCGTCCGACCTTGGCACCGAGCTCGGACAGCGTCATCCGCCGGCTGCGCCGGATATGCCGCAGTCGTTGGCCAAAGGTCGCAAGATGAAGTTCTTGAGTCAAATGTCCGACTTCTTTCACGATGAATGTGGCGATGAAATTGATGCTAGAGGAAGAATCGCAGAAGTTTCTACGCTGGAACGCCGCCGCATTGTGTGCCCCCAAACGAGACTCGGGGACGAGGGGGAGAAGCCCTCTGGATTGCACCGGTCTTTGGACGGAGGGGCACAGATCATGACGCCACAGTCGACGGCGAGGACTTCGCGGGGCAAGGAAGGACGTTCCGAGACGGTTGCCGACGCGACCGAGGACGCCACGACACCGAGGCTTTCGGCGCAGGCCGAAGTCGACAGGTTGCGTCGGCAATGGGAGACCGATCGTCGATGGCGCGGCATCGAGCGGCCGTACACCGCGGAGGACGTGGTACGGCTACGCGGATCGGTGCGGGAGGAGTACACGCTCGCCCGTCTAGGTGCCGAGCGCCTGTGGCGACTGCTGCACGAGGAGGAGTACGTCAACGCGCTGGGCGCGCTGACCGGCAACCAGGCAGTGCAGCAAGTGAGTGCTGGACTCAAGGCGATCTATCTGTCCGGCTGGCAGGTCGCGGCCGACGCCAACCTCGCTGGTCAGACGTACCCCGACCAGAGTCTGTACCCTGCGAACTCCGTTCCTGCCGTGGTGCGCCGGATCAACAACGCGCTTCTGCGTGCCGATCAGATCACCTGGTCGGAGCAGTGGAACGGTGAGGCGACAGGCGATGGTCAGCGCAGGTCCGCCACAGGTAACGGCGGAGCGCGGTACTGGCAGGACTGGCTCGCACCCATCGTCGCCGACGCCGAGGCCGGGTTCGGTGGCGTGCTCAACGCGTTCGAGCTCATGAGGGCGATGATCGCTGCTGGTGCCGCGGGGGTGCACTGGGAGGATCAGCTCGCGTCCGAGAAGAAGTGCGGTCACCTGGGCGGCAAGGTGCTGATCCCGACCGGCCAGCACATTCGTACGCTCACGGCGGCGCGCCTGGCCGCCGACGTCTGCGACGTGCCCACGCTCATCATCGCGCGTACGGATGCCCAGTCGGCGACGCTGCTCACGAGCGACATCGACGAACGCGACCGTAGGTTCCTGACCGGTGAGCGGTCGGCCGAGGGGTTCTACGTCGTACGCAACGGTTTGGAGCCGTGCATCGCTCGCGGCCTTGCGTACGCGCCGTACGCCGAGCTGCTGTGGATGGAGACGGCGACGCCGGATCTCGAGGTGGCACGTAAGTTCGCTGAAGCCATCAAGGCGGAGTACCCCGACCAGATGCTGGCGTACAACTGCTCACCGTCGTTCAACTGGAAGAAGCACCTGGACGACGCGACGATCGCGAAGTTCCAGCGCGAGCTGGGTCAGATGGGTTACGCGTTCCAGTTCATCACGCTGGCTGGCTTCCATGCGCTGAACCACTCGATGTTCGAGCTGGCGCGCGGTTATGCCGAGTCCGGCATGACGGCGTACGTCGCGTTGCAGGAGCGGGAGTTCGCCGCGGAGGCTGCGGGCTACACGGCGACCCGGCACCAGCGTGAGGTGGGCACGGGCTACTTCGACCTGGTGAGCACGGCCATCTCGCCGAACTCCTCGACGACGGCGCTGACCGGCTCGACCGAGGAGGCGCAGTTCGCCAAGGCGGGCTGAGCCTCGCGTCCGCCAGCCCGTGGCCGATGCCATCGCCGGCCGTGTGCCGAACGACCAGGCGACAGGGCCTTTGTGCCTGGCCTTTCCTCAGCTTCGCGGCTAGCTGCGGAGTGCGGACTCCACGAGGTCGGCGTAGCCCACCTGTCCATCCCGATTCGGGTGGTACGACTCGCTGATCGGATTGGACAGACCGTTGATCCATTCGACGTCGTCGCACACGGCGTGTCCGGTGAAGGCGGGTCGCGCATCGACGTAGCGGAAGCCGTGCGCGGCCGCTCGTGCCGCGATGACCGAGGACAGGAGGTCTGCTGCAGCGTTGAGCTCGGCCTGCTCTCCGGGGCTGATCCGCGCCGCGAGGTTGCACTCCTCACCGTTGAACAGGCGCGGGTAGCCGACGACCGCCACACGCGCGTTGGGCGCACGGCTGCGGATGGCGGAGTAGAGCGCGTCGAGACGACCGGGAAGCGTGTTGCTGATGAACGATTCGGCCGCGTCGATCTCGCCCCAGCACGTCGTGGGCCACGGCTGTGCGCACTTCAGGATGACCGACGCCCATCCGGCGTCGTTGCCGCCGACCGAGAGCGTGACATAGGTCGTGGAGCTAGTGAGGCTGCCGAGCTGGTTGTTCTGCACGTCGGCGACCGTCGCACCGGCGCACGCGACGAAGGTCAGTGCCGCACCGAGCCGGCCCGCGTCGATGACGGGATACGCGTAGGGGGAGCGCTTGCAGCTTCCGCTGTCGTCGTAGTAGCTGCGGGTTCCCACCCCGGAGGAGTACGAGTCGCCGAGTGCGACGTAGGCGGGAGCGGCGCCGGCGGGAGTCGCGATGGCGAGACCGGAGCCCCACGCGAAGCCGAGGACGACCAGGATCCTGACCACCGACCGCGCGATCCCACGCATCGCAGACCCCTCGTTCCGACGCCGAGGCCCGAACCGTCATCCGTGGGCAGGTCTCGTGCCGGATCACGAATGGCGATTTGGGTCAGATGTCGGATTCAGAGTGATCGAGAAGTCTGCGTAGTTCAAGCAGAGATCAGCTGGCTGACCGCGAAAGGTCACAGACGCCGATGCCGGAATCGAGCCATGCGGTGCCGTGATCAGAGTGTGATCAGGGGGACGGTCAGCTGCCGACGGCCTCGATGGTGCCGTCCGCTGCCACGGTGTAGGAGGGAACGACCGGAGCCGCGAAGTGCAGCCGGGCGAACGCCAGCGCCTCCACGAGGTCGGCTTCCCGCTCCGCGCGGCTGGCCGCACGGCGGGTGTTGACCTCGAGCACGATCGCACCGTCGAAGCCGCGTCGCGCGAGGAGCTCGAGGACGTCCGCACACCGCTGGGTACCCCTTCCGGGGACGAGGTGCTCGTCCTTGCTGGAGCCCGAGCCGTCGGCGAGATGCACGTGGGTCAGCCGCTCGCCGAGGTCGTACGCCATGTCGTACGCGTCGACGCCGGCCGTCGCGGTATGCGAGAGGTCGAGCGTCACATCGGCGGACTCGAAGGTGCGGGGGTCCCAATCGGGGAGGTACGCCTGCAGGCCCTGCCCTGCCGCGCGCCAGGGGAACATGTTCTCCACCGCGAAGCGGATCCCGGTCTCCTCCTGACGGCGCGTGATTCCCGCGATGAAGTCACGGGCGTAGTCCCGTTGCCAGCGGAACGGCGGGTGGACGACGACGACCGGCGCCCCGACCACCTTCGCGGCGTCGGCGCTGCGGTCGATCTTGCCCCATGGCTCGGTCCCCCAGACGCGCTGCGTGATCAGCAGGGTTGGCGCATGGATGGAGACGATCGGCAGCTGGTGGTATTCGCTGAGCCGGCGCAGCGCGTTGATGTCCTGGCTCAGCGGATCGGCGCCCACCATGACCTCGACGCCGTCGTAGCCGAGCCGGGCGGCGAGCTCGAAGGCCGTCGCCGTGGACTCGGGGTAGACCGACGCCGTGGACAACGCGATCCGGGCTTCGGGTACGCGTACGACCACGTCCTTGCCGTGCTGATGTCGTACGTGCGACCCACTGTGGGCGCCGAGGGGGCGTTGCGGCGGCGTACTCCCATCCGGTTGCTGCACGGCGTCAAGCGTACGGCCGCCCGTCCTTCCGCATGCGCGCTGTGCACCCATTCCCGCCCCAAATGACCATGTGCACTACGCCTGACGGGGGTATGACACGTGTCGGCACGTAGTGCAGGTCCGACAGGCACGTCCGATTCGCGACAGGCCTGCCCGTCAGACGATCAGGCATGTCCGAGGCATGTCCAACAAACATGCTCCACATGGTCATTGTGGGCTAGCAGCGACATAGGTGACCACAGCGGAAAGGTGCGGGACCTGCTCATTGCTGGCAAGCCGGACGGCTCCACCGAGGGAGTCACCGACCGGCTCCCGCAACCGTGCGGCGGGACAGAGCTGCGCCAACCCGTCGGCGAAGGCATCGAAGATCACCTTGGCCCTCAGGACACCACCTGCCCACGAGACGGGCACGCTCTGGTCGCGGGCTGCCGGGAAGCCCCGTCGTACCGCCGCCGCAGCGCTCACGGCGAGCTCCTCACCGGCACTCACGCACAAGACCCGCGCCACCGAGTCCGTGGCCGCAGCCTCGGTGACCTCGGCTGCAAAGGACGCGACGTCGGCGATCAGCGACGGGGAGCGGTACCACGCCTTGACCGCCTCACGCAGCGGCTTGCCGACACGACGCTCAGCGCGCTCGACGAGCTCCGTCGGCGCTCCACGGCTCTCGAAGGCGGCGAGCGCAGCGCGCAGCCCCGCGAGCCCGAGCGAGAAGCCTCCGCCCGCGTCGCCGAACAGGTAGCCCAGACCGTCGACGTTGATCAGTTCGCCGTCAGGTGTCACGGCGAGACAGGCGACGCCGGTGCCAGCGGCGACCACGACGCCAGGCTCTCCGCCCAGTACGCCGAGGTGGGTCGTGACGTCGTCGCCGGTGAGCAGCACCCTGCCGGCCCCCAGACGCTCGGCGATCATGGGAGCCAGCCGTTCCCGACTCGGCCGGTCGTAGGCGCCACCAGCCAGGCCAAGTGCGATCACCTCGACCGGTGACGGCTTGCCCAGCGCCTCCCACGCCTCGCCGACGCGACGGCACTGCTGCTCGACCGGGTCCTCGTCGCTGGTCCACTGAAAGCCGGGGACTTCCACCCGATCTCCGCCGAGAACGGACATGATCAACGTGGTCGCGCCGCCGTCCACGGCGATTCGTACGCCAGACGAGGGTTCGCTGGCAGCCTGCTGGGTGGGTGCCTGCTGCGCGAACGCTGGTGTGTCGCTCATCGGGAGAGCTCCTGCTAGGCCATCGTGTCCAGGTGACGAAGGATGAGGCCCTCGCGCAGCGCCCACGGACACACTTCGATCTCGGTGACGTCGAAAAGATCCATCGTCGCCTCCGCGACCATCGCCCCGGCAAGGAGCTGCGGTGCGCGAGCTTGTGACACGCCTGGCAGTTGCGCGCGCTCGGCGGAGCTCATCGCGGCGAGCTTCGGAAGCCACTGTCCCAGCACGGCGCGTTGCATGGTGCGCCTGACGTAGGGGCCCTCAGATGACGGCGCGGCGCCACAGACCCGAGCGAGTTGCCGGAACGTCTTGGACGTCCCCACGACCTGATCCGGTGTGCCGAACCGCAGGACCTGCCCCGCGTCCCGGGCGATCTCGGCGCGGATGTGCCGTCGGAGGGCTCTGATCTCCTCAGCCGGCGGCGGATCGGCACTGAACCAGGTACGCGTCAGCCGGCCCGCGCCGAGCGGCAGCGACAGCGCGATGTCGGGTACCTCGTCCAACCCGGTGGCGATCTCCAGCGACCCACCGCCGATGTCGAAGACCAGCAGCCGGCGTGCCGACCATCCGTACCACCGCCGTACGGCGAGGAAGGTGATCCGGGCCTCCTGCTCGCCGGACAGCACGGTCAGCTGGACGCCAGTCTCCGCGGCCACGCTCTGCAGGACGGCGTCCCCGTTCGATGCCTCACGGATCGCCGAGGTGGCAAAGGCCAGCATCTGCTGGCAGCCCTTGTCCTCGCTGATCTCGAGGGCTTCGGCTACCAGCTGCTTGAGCTTCTCCGCACCTTTGGTGGTGATTGCGCCTGAGTCGGACATGTGCTCGGCGAGGCGGAGCTCGGTCTTGTGGGAGTACGCAGGGAGCGGGCGCGCGCCGGGATGGGCGTCGACTACGAGGAGGTGGACGGTGTTGGAGCCCACGTCGAGGACGCCGAGTCGCATGCGTGCCAGGCTAGCCGGTCAGCTGGGCGAGATCAGGGCGGGCGCCGACGATCAAGCCGGGACCCACGGTGGCAGTGATCCATGCGCGGCGGATGGATTCCTCTGTCACGTACCCGCGCTGGGTGAGCACCACCCTCGACGCGTGCTGGCCCCTGCCGTGGCGGGCGAGCAGTCGCCACGCCTGGTCATTTAGGAGGGGGCAGGCGCCGTGCCTGGTCATTTAGGAGGGGGCAGGCGCCGTGCCTGGTCATCAGGAGGGGCGGTGGCCGCGCCTGGTCATTTGGGGGCGCGACGCCGAGACGTTGCGGTCGGCACTCTCGGCCGGGTTGCGTCACCCTGAGCGCCGCGAGGCGTAGGGTTTTCAGAATGCCCGAGGTTCCGCTCGACTTTCCCCGTACGTGGGTCGAATTCACCGACCCCGACGACGCGAGCCAGGTGTTCCGTGTCGATCTCACCTGGCTGACCTCCCGATGGCAGTGCATCTTCGCTGCCGGCTGCCGCGGCATCTTCGCCGAACGGCCCGACGCCGGATGCTGTGTGCTGGGAGCGCATTTCGCCGACAAGGCGGACGAAAAGCGCGTACGCGGCTGGGTCAAGAAGCTCACAGCCGACGACTGGCAATACCGTGCGGAGGGTCGCAAGAACGGTTGGGTCGAAACGGACGAAGAAGGTGAACGGAAGACCCGCGTCGTCGACGGCGCGTGCATCTTCCACAACCGGCCCGGCTTCCATGGAGGCACCGGGTGTGCCTTGCACAAGTACGCCCTGCGCGTCGGCATCCATCCGCTGGAGACCAAGCCGGACGTGTGTTGGCAGCTGCCGATCCGCCGGCTCTACCGCGACGTGGAGTTGCCCGACGGCACGACCTACACCGAGGTCACCATCACCGAGTACGACCGGCGGGGTTGGGGTCCCGGCGGCCACGACTTCGACTGGTACTGCACGGGAAACACCGAGGCCCACACCGCCCGTGAGCCGGTCTATATCTCCAACCGCGCGGAGCTGATCGAGTTGATGGGCAAGAACGCCTACAACGAGCTGGTCAAGCACTGCGAGGCGTACCTCGAACGGCGGCGCAGTACCCCGCATCCCGCCGATCCGGTGCGGGTCCGCCGCCGTCGCCGCACGTGACCCGCCG
>DATCKU010000109.1:0-52206 GCA_036564245.1 Actinopolymorphaceae bacterium | reverse complement strand
GCACTCCAAGCGGCATGCTGAACGCCGTGGCGCAGGATCTCGAGGACGTCGGGGCCCGAAGAATCGACGAACTTCCCACCGACATCGACGAACCACTCACCGTCGGCCAAGTCGCCGCGTTGACCGGCCTGTCGAGCCATACGCTGCGGTGGTACGAGCGTGTGGGACTGCTGCAGCCGGTCACCCGCGACAGGTTCGGCCGTCGGCAGTACACGCAGGCCGATCTGCGATGGCTCGTACTGCTGTTGAGGCTGCGCGGCACCGGTATGCCGGTGAACGAGATGCAGCGGTACGCCGAGCTCGTGAGAGCCGGCGCGCACACCATGCGCGAACGGCCCGAGCTGCTCGAGGCACATCGGGATCGGGTCCGCCGCCACATCGCCGACCTCCACCGCGACCTCGACGTGATCAACCGCAAGATCACGGCGTACCGACGGCCACTCGAAGACACGTTGTCGGCAGCAGAGCCTGGGTAGTCGCCTCTCTGACGAGCGGGCACCGAGCGCCCGGCAGGTCAGGGCGGTCACGAGACACCCATCCCTTCGATCACACCCATCAGTTCGACCCCGTCAGTTCGACAAGGAGCATTCGCATGCTGTATCGCACCCTGGGCAACCGCCGGACCGTCAGCGCTTTGTGCCTCGGCGCCATGAGATTCGGCAGTACGACGGATCCCGAGACTTCGATGGCGATCCTCGACCGGTTCGTCGCGGCTGGCGGGACGTTCATCGACACCTCCAACAACTACGACCAATGGACCGGCGACGGTGGCCAGAGCGAGGAGCTTCTGGGCCGCTGGATGCGCTCGCGCGGCAATCGCGACCAGCTGGTGATCGCCACCAAATGCGGTGCCAGGACGACCACGCCGGGGAACCCGCAGAGCGAGATGTGGGAAGGCTCAGCGCGGCCGCCATCGAGTCTGCTGTCAAGGGCAGTCTCAGCCGACTGGGCGTCGACCGCATCGACCTGTACTACGCCCACATCGACAACCGCGCGACCCCGCTGGACGAGACCGTCCGCGCCTTCGGTCGGCTCGCCGCCGACGGCATCGTCGACCTGGTCGGCTGCAGCAACACCGCCGCCTGGCGGTTGGAGCGCGCTCGGAGGCTAGCCGCCGACCATGGCGTCGAACCGTACTCGGTGATCCAGCAGCAGTACACCTACCTCTGGCCCAGCCCGCTGGCCCAGCCCGGCGTGCGATTCCTCGGGGCCCCGCATTACCGGCAGGTGAGCGTCGAACATCTCGACTACCTCACCGAGCACCGGGACGTGACGCTGGTGGGGCACATGGCACTGCTGGGTGGCGCCTACGCCCGCACCGATCGCCCGCTCCCGGCTGATCGTGGGTACGCGCATCCCAGCGGATACGTACGGTTCGAGGAGCTGCGCCGCGTCGCACGAGAGCTGGGGGCGACGCCCAACCAGGTCGTGCTGGCGTGGATGCTGCACCAGGATCCCGTGGTCATCCCGTTGTTCGGCGCGTCGACGGTGGCGCAGCTCGACGAGGCGTTGGAAGCCGTCGAGATCCGCCTGGACGCCGACACCCTGGACCGACTCGACAACGCCTGAGGCCTGGCGTCCGCGAGGGTCGCGTCGTGGTCGTGGTCAGGGCTGGAGCGAGAAGAAGAACGGACAATCGACGTCCGAGCCACGCACCGGGTCGGTCGCAAGCTCCATGCCGCCGTTGGTGTCCATGCGGACGACCGCCCACCGACCGTCGTCGAAGACCGTGGCCAGTACGTGTGTGCGGTCCTCCCACACCATGTTGTTGACGTAAACGGCGTCCGAATCCCGCTTCTGGTAGTGCGCCACCACCTCGCCTGACCTCGCGTCGAGAATGGCGACTTGGCTCTGACCTACGCCGTCGAGGAAGGGATCCGTGCCGAGCACGTACCGCGCATCGGCACTGAACGCCCCCAGGCTGAAGTCGCACGTCTCCCACCGCCGGTCGAACCCGTCCGCCTCGATGACCGCCGAACAGCTGCCGAAGTCCTGCTGCCTGGTCATCGCCGCGATCAACCCGTGCCCGGTCGCGCTCCAGGCTCTCAGTACTCCAGGCACCTGCTCGGACGTGCGAGGGGCATGAGCGATGAAGGTCCCCTCCTGACCATCGTCGGTCTCGATCTTGTAGACCACGTCATCCTCGCTGAGAAAACCCACCGGAGTCGCACTGGGATCCACCGGGATCTGGACCTTCGCCCCCTCCGAGCCCATCGTCGGGGCGATCACGAGCTGTGGCTCCTCGCTCGCCCCCTCGGCGGCGACGTAGGCAACGAACGTTCCGGAGGCATCCACCACGGCCTGTGAGCCAGGCTGACTGCGCTGTGCCGACCCGTCGGCATCGAGGAAGGTCAGTTCCGAGCCCGACTCGCCCCACGATCCGACGAGCCATCCCCGGGCGTAGGGCGTGATCCAGCTGTACGCGCCGTCGAGGGCCACCCGCTTCCCGTCCGGCGTGACGAGGGTCTTCCGGTCAAGGTACGGGATCCGTGGGTTCTCGCCGCGCTCGAGCCCATCGAGGCTGAGCCGGGTGGTGCCCTGCGAACGCTGCTCCCCGTCCGACGTCGAGGCCGGGGAGGAGGTCGACGTCGGCGATGGCTCACCGGCGATCGGCGGACGGTCGGGGCCCTCGAGCGTCGTGACCACGCCGCTCAGCACCAAGCCGGCCGGCGCCACTGCCGCGACCGCGAGGGCGGCTACCGCGCTCGTGACGACCGTACGGCGGCGACGGATCTGGCGGGCGCGACGCTTGACGCCGGCGAGGTCGATCGGATGGTGGCCGGCAACGTCCTGGGAACGGGCTTGGAGCTCCCTGGCCAGCTCGTTCACGTCGGGGGTGTTCATCA
The DNA here is from genome assembly GCA_036564245.1 of Actinopolymorphaceae bacterium. GTDB lineage: Bacteria > Actinomycetota > Actinomycetes > Propionibacteriales > Actinopolymorphaceae > Thermasporomyces. Next base: position 49,360 of record DATCKU010000109.1, on the reverse strand, counting down.
CTCGTCCTCTCCGTCCCGCGCAAGGATCCGCTGCGTGTGCACCCGCTCACGCATCGAGGCGAGAGCTCGGCTTGTCTGGGACTTCACCGTGCCGACGGATACTCCGAGGATGTCGGCGGTCTCGGCCTCGCTGAGGTCCTCGTAGAAGCGCAGGACGATGACCGCGCGCTGCCGCCGCGGCAGGGTTTGGACGAAGTTCCAGAGCGCCGACCGCTCACCGTGGTCGTACTGGTCATGCGTCGGACCGTTCTCGGGAACCTCGTCTGTCGTCACCTCCTTGCGTCGCCAGCCGCGCCGCCACAGGGCGTTGTTCTCGTTCACGATGATGCGTCGCATGTACGCGTCGAGCATGTCCCGGCGTCGTACCTTGTCCCACGAGAGGTAGAGCTTGGCGAAGGCCGTCTGCACCAGGTCCTCGGCACTGTCCCGGTCACCGGTGAGCAGGTACGCGGTGCGCAGCAGGCTGGACTGGCGCGCGTTCATGTACGCCTCGAACTCAGCGTCCTTGAGCTCTTTGGCCGACTGCCTGGCCGTCTCCATGCTTCCGACCACCGGAACATCGATTGCGGACATCCTTCGCTCACCGTCCTTGGACGCTTCTGCGACCAAGACGCGAGATTGCCGAGATTAGTTGCAACCGCCGACCCACGTCGTGTCCGGCTGGCCCGGGAGGTCGCTCGCTCGGGCGACTCAGCGGGCGAGGATGGTGTCGCGGAGGACGCGGGAGATGAAGGCCTTGTACGCCTCGCGCGACTTGCCGTCGACGAGCACGAAGCGGACGTAGCTCTCGGTGCTGGTGATGACGCAGAACGTCTCGACCAGGTCGTCGAAGGGCACGTCGGTGCGCAGCCAGCCCCGCTCGGCGAGCAACCTCAGGATGTTCTCGGCCTGCCCTCTGATCTCGGCGAGCCGTTCGGCAAGGTGACGTCTGAGCTCGCGGTCGCCGTGCGCGGCACCGGTGACCGCGGTCCAGACCCCGGCAGCCGGCTCGTGAAGTGCGAGTGCTGCCTCACCCGCGAGAGTGGCGAACTGATCGGGGTCGCTGGCCTCGAGCAAGGGCTTGCCGATGTCGGTGGTGAAGATGTCGACGTTACGACCCTCCACACCGAACGACGCGACCTCGACCGCGGCCCACATGAGCGCCGACTTCGGCCCGTGTTTCTGCACCGTCTCGACCGACACGCCGGCCCGCTTCGCGATCTGTGCGAACGTCGCCGCCTGGTATCCGTACTCGCCGAACACCTCGACGGCGGCCTCGATGACACGCCGCCTGGTCTCGGCGGCCTGACGTTGCCGCAGCTCAGAGCGGTACGTGCGGCGACGACTCTCGGCTCTCGGCATCTCGACCGTCACACCGGCCAACTCCTGTCCTGCGCGTAATCGTATTGACTACGGTCTCATACAAATGAATACTGTGTCAGTGGCTCCAACTTTATCCCAACCCCGGAGCCACGGGGAGTCAGGATGTCATCGATCGTGATCGGTTCCGTGCCCATCTACGGCCACGTCACACCGCTGCTCCCGGTCGCGCGGCACTTCGTCGAGCGTGGATACCGGGTGCGCTTCGTCACCGGGTCGAGGTTTGCCAGATCTGTCGAGGCAACCGGCGCCGAGCACGTGCCCTTGCCAGCCGAAGCCGACTACGACGACCGGCAGGACTGGAACCAGACCTTCCCCGAACGCGCCACTCTGAAAGGCACCAAGGCTCTCGCCCACGACATCGAGCACATCTTCATCCGCCCTGGTCAGGCCCAGCACGACACCGTCATGGCCCTGCATGCGGCCGAGCCGGTCGACGTGGTGCTGACCGACCCGGGCTTCACGGGTGGGGCGTTCCTGCTCGGCCATCCCCTGGGCACCCGGCCACCGATCGTGATGTGCGGAATGGTTCCGCTGACGATCTCCAGCCGGGACACCGCGCCAACTGGCATGGGGCTCACCCCGCTCCGCGGCCCGTTCGGCCGGATCCGCAACAGCGTTCTCGCCCTCCTGGCCAGCAAGCTCGTACTGCCGCCTGCCGAGCGGATCGCCGACCAGATCTTCCACCGGCTGCATGGCCGCCCGATCCCCTTCGCATGCCTCGACTGGCCGCGTCATGCCGAGGCGATCGTGCAGTTCACCGTGCCCGAGTTCGAGTACCCGCGCTCCGACGCGCCCGCCACCCTGCACTTCGCCGGACCGATCTCGGCGTCCGGCTCGCAGGCTCCGCTCCCTCCGTGGTGGCACGAGCTCGACGGCTCGCGACCGGTCGTCCACCTCACCCAGGGCACCATCGCCAATCGTGACTACCGCCAGATCATCCAGCCCGCGCTCGAAGGCCTGGCAGACGACGACGTCCTACTCGTCGTATCGACCGGTGGGCGTCCGGTGGAGTCGCTTCCGCCGCTTCCTGCGAACGCGCGGGCCGCGGAGTTCCTGCCGTACGACGATCTGCTGCCGAAGACCGACGTCTACGTCACGAACGGCGGCTACGGCGGCGTGCACTGCGCCCTGCGCTACGGCGTACCGATCGTCGCGGCAGGTAGCCAGGAGGACAAGCCCGAGGTCAACGCCCGGATCGCCTGGTCGGGTGTCGGACGCCGGATCAGGAGCGAGACCCCGTCACCCGCGGCGGTTCGTCGTGCCGTCCATGCCGTGCTCGACGACCCCCGCTACCGGGCGGCCGCACGCCGGATGGCAGAGCGCATGGCCGAAACCCGAGGAGTGCACCGCCTTGCCGAGGTCGTCGACGAGCTGATCGGCGACTCCCGACAACGACCGGACCTCATGCAGCAGCAATGATCAATGCTGGACCGGCCGATCGTGGTAGTCCGCGACCGGTCACCGCTCGGGCAGGTTGAGCTGCTTCAGCCGTTCGTACGCCCCGCTGATGTGCTTGTCGACGGCCTTTTGGGCCGCCTGCGGATCGCCCAGAGCCAACGTGTCGCGCAGCTCGAGGTGCTCGACGTAACCGACCTCGAGGAAGTCCGGGAAGCTCGCGTTGCGGGCGCGAAGGAACACCGTCACCTGACCTCGGATGGATGCCCAGACCCGCTGCACGCGCTTGTGGTCGCAGTAGTCGTAGATGATGTCGTGGAACTGCAGGTCGAGCTCGACCGCGTCCTCGGGATCGATCGCCGTGTCCACGCCCTTCATCCGCTCGAGCACCGCGTCCATCTTGGCGAATCCCTCGCCCTGGAGCCGCGTGCACGCGCGGCTGGCAGCGAGGCGTTCGATCGCGCCGCGGAGGGTGTGGACTTCCTCGACGTCGGCCTTGGTCAAGGTGCTGACGAACGCTCCGCGGTGACGGCGAAGCTCGACGTATCCCTCCACCTCGAGTCGTGCGAGGGCCTGCCGGATCGGTCCGCGACTCACCTTGAGCGCATCTGCGAGCTCGGACTCCTTGAGGTGCTGACCGGGCTTCACCTGCCCCTCGATGATCATCTTGCGCAGGACATCGGTGACGAGATCGCCGAGAGCGGGCTGCGATGGCAGCGGTGAAACCGCGCCCTCGGGGATCACGGGTCTACCTCCTCGAGCTCACGTGTTCTCTCGTTCGCGCACACGACCATAGCGCTCCGACCGGGATCGTACATTGTAAACGATTGATGTTGACAGTTTTCAGGTTGCAGCGAGACACTCAGGGACCAAGACAGTCCGTCTGAAGGTTCGAACTCGCTTCTCCTCACCACCTAGGGAACGCCGATGTCGGGAGGTCGCTGACCTCGTACGAAAGTGCCTGCCCACGCAGAAGATGAGGCTGGTCGACGACCATGAGCACCGATACCTCTCTCGCTCACGTCAGCCGAAGAAGGCTCGGGCCGTTCCCACCAGCGGCCCCCAGCGATCCCGATGCGCCGCACGTGGTGCGGGCACACGTCGACGTGGACGCCGCCGCAAGCCTTGGGCCCCTCGCCCGGATCTGGGAGAGCATCGGCTACGACGAAATCAACTGGACCTACACGCCGACCGGGAAGCACCTGCTCCGGACGTTCGCCGACTTCTCCGGTGGCGGATACCACGTCCGCCCGCACTACGTCTTCTGCTCCGGCAGCGGATTCGGCATCCCGCACTGGGGCTCCGGCAACGTCTATCACGAGGACGCCGACGGGAACCCGTACTACGACTTCACCTTCGTCGACCAGGCCTATGACGCGATCGTCGGCGCCGGCCACCACCTGATCGTCGAGCTCGGCTTCACACCGCGCGACCTGCTGCCGCCGGAGGCCTCCGAGCTGACCGTCGTGCCGAGCCCCACCGTCTACACGTCGTACGAGGCCGGCGCCTGGGCCTACCCGCCACGCGACTACGACAAGTGGGCCGGCCTGGTCGCAGCACACGCACGCCACTGCCTGGAGCGCTACGGCGAGGCCGAGGTCTCCACCTGGCTGTGGGAGCTCTGGAACGAGCCGGACATCTTCTACTGGCGGGGCACGCTGGCGCAGTTCAACGAGCTGTACACGGTCACAGCGCGAGCCGTTCGGAGCGTGATCCCCAACGCTCTGGTCGGCGGCCCGACGGTCACGAGCGGTGGTCTGGACTTCCTCAAAGGCTTCCTCGACTACACCTCGAGCCGGAACGAGCCGCTCGACTTCATCTCGTACCACACCAAGGGGTCCAGGTTCCCGACCCGCCAGTACCTCCCCGCGAACAGCCCGCCCACCGAACGGCTCAGCCCGTCGTCGACGAAGATGCTGTACGACGTGCAGACGTTCAACCGGACGATCGCGGAGTACGAGCAGTACCGGACCCTTCCGGCGGTCGTCGACGAGTGCGATGCCGCGGTCCCCGCCCACTTCGGCCGCTACGACAATCCCAACTACGAGTTCCAGAACACCGAGTATTACCCCGTGTTCCAGGTCAAGCTGATGAAGAAGATCCTTGACCTGAACGCACGCGAGACCGTCCAGGTCCACAGGGCGACGTCGTGGAGCTTCTACTTCGAAGGCGAGCGGTTCTTCGAGGGCACCCGGTCGTTCCTCACCGCGGGCAGGATCGAGAAGCCTTTGCTCAACGCGTACCGGATGCTGTCGTTGCTCGGGAGCGAGCGGGTTCGCGCGACGTCCGACGCGGCGTGGAGCATCGACGAGCTGGAGAACCCCGACGGCAGCAGCATGCCCGAGGAGGTCGACGTGCTGGCCTCCCGCGCCGAGGACGGCGGGCTGGCGGTGCTGGTGTGGCGGCACACCGACGACCAGTACCAATGGGCTGAGCAGGACACGCAGGTCACCGTGACGATACGCAACCTGCCGAGCCAGTCGTACCTCGTGCGCCACTACCGGATCGACGCCCGGCACAGCAACTCCTACACGGTCTGGAAGTCGCTCGGCTCGCCTCAGGATCCGACGGACGCAGAGCTTGCCCAGATCACCGCCCGGCAAGGGCTCGAGGAGCTCGAGCCTGCGCGTACGGTCGCGGCGGAATCCGGCCGGATCACGCTCGACGTCTCCCTTCCCCTGCCGGCCGTGTCCCTGCTGACCCTGGAACCCACAGGCTGACGACGATGAGCGGGCGGCCCCAATGACGATCAGGTCGGTCGAACTCACTCGACGAAAGTCAGGGGTGGCCCGCGCCGCAACGGTCGACGAGCGGATCTCGACCGGACGGGATCGGAAACGGGCGATCTGGATCTGGGTCTTCCTGCTGCCCACGGTGGTGCTCTACGGCCTCTACACCATCTACCCCATCATCGCGAGCTACTGGTACTCGCTCGTGGAGTGGAACGGGTTCGACGCAGAGCAACGGTTCGTCGGGCTGCAGAACTACCGCGCGGTGTTCGCCGACCCGTTCTTCTGGAACTCGTTCAAGGTGACCCTGCTCTTCATGCTGTTCGTGGTGCCAGCGCGCGTGTTCCTCAGCCTGCTGCTGGCCATCGTGCTGAACTCGCCGAAGCTCCCGCTCGTCGGACTGCTGCGCTCGGCGTTCTTCATCCCGGTCGTCACCACGACGGCCATCATCGGCGTCGTGATGCGGTTCGTCCTCGAGCCGGGGAGCGGACCGGTCAACGGCATCCTTCGGGCATTCGGCTTCGAGACCATCGACTTCCTCGGCGACCAGAACACCGCACTTCCCACCGCCGCCGCGCTCTACGTGTGGAAGTTCTTCGGCGTCACGATGATCTACTGGCTGGCGGCGCTGCAGACGATTCCTCAGGAGATCTACGAGGCGGCTCGAATCGACGGCGCGGGTGTCTGGCAGATCTTCACCACCATCACGCTTCCGTTGCTGAAGCCGTTCCTCCTCATCATCACGGTGCTCACCGTGGAAGAGACCTTCCACAACTTCGACCTCATGTACACCCTGACCGGTGGCGGGCCCTACTTCCACACTGAGATCATCGAGATCTACATCTACCGCTGGGCTTTCGCAGCCTCCATCCCTCAGCTGGGTCACGCGTCCGCCGCAGCGGTGCTCTTCGGGTTGCTCGTCACGGTCGTCGGGGCCATCCAGCTCTGGGGCCTCTACGCCGGCCGCCGGATGAGGAGGTCGAACCCGTGACCGCTCAGCTTGTCGCAAGCCGGCTTCCCCGCACTCGACGGTGGAAGCGGGTCCTGCGTCGGCTGCCCTGGTGGATCGGCTCGGCGTTCCTCGTCGGCGCTGCCGCGTTGTGGGTGTTCCCGTTCGCCTGGATGGTGTCGGCCTCGCTCAAGAACAACCTGGAGATGTTCGCGGGCGGGCTCAACCTCGTGCCGAGCACGTTCGTCTGGAGCAACTACGTCCGGGCCTGGAACGACGCGAACTTCGGCCGCTACCTCATCAACACCGTCGTCGTCACACTCGCCACCGTCGTCATCGTCACGGTGAGGTGCGCCACCTGCGGGTACGTCCTGGCTCGTTACCGGTTCAGAGGCTCGAGACTCTTCCTCGGCATCCTGATCGCCACGCTCTTCGTACCGACCGGCTACACGATCATCCCGGTCGTCAAGGTCTCCATGCAGCTGGGGCTGATCGACTCGCTGGCGGGGATGATCCTGGCTCTCAGCGGGTCGGCGTACGTGTCGGCGATCCTGCTGTACTACGGGTACTTCCGGAAGATCCCACGCGAGCTCGAGGAAGCGGCCCTCGTCGACGGCGCAAGCTTCGTGCGGACGTTCTTCTCGGTCATGCTTCCCCTGGCCATGCCGGTCACCGCGACCGTTGCCGTGCTGACCTTCATCACGACCTGGAACTCCTTCTTCCTGCCGTTGGTGTTCTCGTTCAGTCGCCCGGAGATCCGAACCGTCAGCGTGGGCATGCAGGCGTTCGTCGGCGAGACCGCGACGGACTGGTCGGGGATGGCCGCGGCCGGGGTGATCTCGATCCTGCCTGTCGTCGTGCTCTTCATCTTCCTGCAGCGCTACTTCGTGGAGGGCATCTCGGGGGCGGTGAAGTCCTGACGTCCGGACACGTACGGACTTACGACAACGCAGAGGAGTGGGTGACCATGACTGGACTGACCCGCCGCGGTTTCCTCGGCGCATCGGCGATGGCGGCAGCTGGGCTGGCTGCCGGTTGCAACTCGGGAGGAACGACCAGGTCCGGCGCACAGTCGGGTGGTGGAGGGTCCGGAACCGTTGACTGGTGGGACCACTTCAGCTCGTTCCAGAAACTGCATGACGAGTGGGCGGTGAAGCAGTCGTCCGAGCTGGGCACGAAGGTCGTGCACACGTACTACGACGCGTCCAAGGCACAGCAGGCGTACCAGCTCGCCCACCAGGCCAACAAGATGCCCGACGTCTACTCCAACGTCGTCGGCTTGCCCTTGCCTGCCTTGGTACGCGGCAACTGGGTGCGTGAACTGACCCTGCCCGACGAGACGATGGCCAAGATCCCGAAGAACACGTTGACCGATGGGATCACCAGCGTCGAGGGGAAGCTGTACGGCTTTCCGCTGTTCAGCTTCCGGCAGAGCACGACCCTGGTCTGGTTGAACAAAGACCACTTCGCCAAGGCCGGGTTGGACCCGGACGATCCGCCGACCGACTACGCGAGCTACCTCGACGCCTGTCGGAAGCTGGCGGCCGCAGGCATTCCGCCGATGACCCTCGCGATGGGAGCAGACGGCAGCCGGGTACGTGACCAGATCGACGACATGGCGCAGACCGCCGGCTTCCCGGGCTACCAGGGACTGAGGTTCACGACGGGTGAGTACGCCTACCACGACGACGCCTACGTGACGGTCATCGAGTTCTTCAAGGAGCTGTACGACTCGAAGTTCATGCTGCCGGGCACGAACAACTTCAGCGTCGTGGACGCCCGGACCCGCTACGCCGCCGGGGCAGTGGGCATCTTCATCGACGGCATCTGGTGCGCCGGCGGGTCCAAGGCACTCGTCCCGACGTTCGTCGACAAGATCGCCTCCGGTCCGATCCTCGTCCCCACGTCGGGGAGCAAGCCGTGGACCTATCGCGGCCGGCCGGGCGCCACGTGGTTCGTCGCCGCCGACAGTGACAACCCGGATGCCGCGTCCAACCTCATCGCGTCGTTCATGACCGACGAGTATCAGAAAGGCATGATCGCAGCGATGGACCAGCCGCCACTGAACCTGGACCTGGTGGCCGAGTCCGACGCGATCGATGCGTACAAGAAGGCGGTGAAGTTCTGCACCGACAACGTCTTCTTGATGCCGCAGGCGATCGTGCGGAACCCGGACATCGCTGCCGTCGATGCGCAACGCAAGCCGATCACCCCACACGTGGGCAACATCCTGCAGGGCTACCTCGGTGGGTCGATCACGAACCTCCGGGCCGAGCTCAAGAAGCTGAGCGATGCCACCGAGGCCGACCGGGAGCGGGCGATGCAACAAGCGAAGGCCTCCGGCGCGGAAGTCTCCGAGAACGACTACATCTTCAGCGACTGGAAGCCCGGGGCCGACTACGAGGTGAGCTGAGCCCGTCGTGTGGGTGAGCCCGTCGGAGTGACGAGAGCCCTCGATGGGCAAGGCACATGGCAGCAGCCAGGCCGACGAGGAACGGCCCGACGACCTGCGGGCCGAACACCGCAGCGAGCGACCCGACCGTGATCCCTGGGACCACCGCGCCCGCCACGGCTGACGTCGCGAACTGCAGGCCGACCGTACGATCGGCTGCTCCTGCGCCCACGCGCTCGGCCGTGGTGAGCGTCAGCAAGGGAAACATCGGTGCAGCCGCGAAGCCGACGGCCGCGACTCCAATCGCGCCGAGCCACGCGGGCCCGGGAGCCGCCACGATCACGCTGCTCAGCAGCATGCCGAGAACGCCGAACCCAAGGAAGCGCGACACTCCGAACTGGTCGGCCCAGTGACCCACGACGAGCCGACCGACCAGCATCATGGCCCAGAAGGCCGAAACGGCGAGTCCAGCGATCCCAGACGACACGCCGCGACCCTCGGTCAGGTAGACGTACGCCCAGATGCTCGTGCTGGCCTCGATCCCCGACTGCAGCGCATAGGTCGTCAGGCTGGGCAGCAGAGCACACGAACGCAGTCGCAGGCGAAGCGTCGGGTCTGTGGGTCGTTCCGCCTCGGCGACACCACGAGGCGGAGTCGCCCATCGCCCGCTGGTGAGCGCGAAGGCGAGCGCAAGCAGGCCTTGCACCCCGGCGAGCCCGGCGTACACCCACCGCCACCCGACGCCGTGGCCGAGAAGCAGCACGAAGGCAGCCGGCCCGACCATGGCGCCGAGGCAGAACCAGGCGTGCATCCAACTGATGTGCCGAACACCGAAGTGCCGTGCGGCGTAGCCGTTCAGCGCGGAGTCGATCGCACCGGATGTGACACCGGCGCCGAAGACCGCGAGCAGCACGACCCAGAACGCACGGGCCGAGGCGTACGCCATCAGTCCCGCCGCCGAAAGCGCCGTACTCCAGGTCAACAGCCGACCGATGCCGAGGCGGGCAAGCAGAAACGCGGCCAACGAGCTCGAGACGACATAGCCCGCGACGCCGACCACCACGAGGACACCAAGCGCGGCGAGCGGTTGTCCCACCGCCACGCGAACCGATGGCCACGCGACGTTACCAACATGGTCAGGAAGTGAGATCGACATGAACGCCAGGTAGGCGAGGAGAACCAACGGCACGAATACCTGCCCTTCCGGGCTGCGCATCACGCGCGAACGGGCGCAGCACGCGTCAGACGAGATCGGGATCTGGTCAGCGCGTGCGTGGGCGACCGGGTAGAGCAGCACCGACCATTCCGGTGCGCAGCAGGTCCTCCATGAGACGGGAGGCTAGCAGCCCGCAGGTCGCGGCCTTCGCAAGGCCTTGGATGAGCCGCCAGAGCTCGTCGGGTGCCTTGTGTGCGAGCGCGTCCTGGACCGGTCGGATCAGTTGACGTACTCCTCAGACGTTCTCAGACTGCCCTGAGCCCGACATCCTTTTCAGCAGCCTGCAGTGCGGGCTTTGCTGCGTGGTCTGGAGGTCCGGTGACGGACACAACGACGACAACAGGTGGGTCCGGCGACGGCAGGCGGTGGACCCGCAGGCGTTTCCTCACCCGAAGCGCTGTCACGACAGGTGCTGCGCTGACCGGTGGTTCGTTCCCTTTCTTCGTGCCGGCGTGGGCCGCGCCGACTCCTGAAGACGGGTACGCCTTGTGGCTGCGTTACCCCAAGGTCGGTCGTCCGGATCTGCTGTCGGCGTATCGCCGTGCAATCACCCACGTCGTCACTCCCCCGAGCGCCAGCCCTGTCGAGCGTTCGGCGGCGAGCGAGCTGGTACGCGGGCTGTCCGGCCTGCTGGGCCGCGAGGTCAGCACCGAGCCGCACCCACGAGGTCACGGCGCCCTGATCCTGGGGACGCCCGAGTCCTCCCCCCTTGTGGCCGAGCACGTCGCCATCGCCGAGCTGCGCGCCCTCGGGCCCGAGGGCTACATCCTTCGGCGGCGCACGGTCGACGGACGGGACACCGTGCTGGTCGCCAGCGAAGGCGCGCGCGGCGTGCTCTACGGCGCGTTCGGGTTGCTGCGCCTGCTGCAGACGTACGAACGAATCGACCACCTCGACGTCAAGGACCGGCCGGCGAGCCCACTGCGTTTCGTCAACCACTGGGACAACCTGGACCGTACGGTCGAGCGTGGCTACGCGGGCGCATCGATCTTCCGCTGGGACGAGCTACCGAGCCTCGACCCGCGCTACACCGACTACGCCCGAGCACTGGCCTCGGTCGGGATCAACGGCACGGTCGTCAACAACGTCAACGCGAACGCGCAGTTCCTCGCCTCGGAACGGCTCCCGGGTCTTGCCGCGCTCGCTGGCGTGCTTCGCGACTGGGGCGTGACGTTTCACCTGTCCGCCAACTACGCGAGCCCGATGGTGCTGACCCGCAACGACCCGAACCCGATCGACACCGCCGACCCCTTCGACCCCAGGGTGCAGGCGTGGTGGCGGGACAAGATCGCCGAGATCTACGAGCACATCCCGGACTTCGGCGGGTTCCTGGTCAAGGCGAACTCCGAGGGTCAGCCCGGCCCGCTCGACTACGGGCGTACCCACGCCGAGGGCGCCAACATGCTGGCCGAGCTGATCGAGCCGTACGGCGGGAAGATCATGTGGCGGTCGTTCGTCCACGAAGGCTTCAACGACTGGGCGGAGTACCAGTACCGCGTCTTCGCACCCCTGGACGGTGAGTTCGCCCGCAACGTCGCGGTGCAGACGAAGAACGGCCCGATCGACTTCCAGGTCCGGGAGCCGGTCAACCCGCTCTTCGGCGCACTCCCCCAGACCAACCAGATGATCGAGCTGCAGATCACCCAGGAGTACACCGGCCACTCCACCCACCTCTGCTACCTCGTACCGCAATGGAAGGACGTGCTCGACTTCGACACCCATGCCCAGGGGCCGGGCACCACGGTCGCGAGCATCGTGGACGGGTCGGCGTACGGGCAGACCACGGTGGGCTTCGCCGGTGTCATCAACTTCGGTGCCGACCGCAACTGGACCGGTCACCACCTCGCCGCCGCCAACACGCACGGGTTCGCCCGGCTCGCATGGAACCCCAGGCTCGCCGCCGAGGACATCGCCACCGAGTGGGTACGCATGACGTTCGGCTCACACCCTGGCGTCGTCGAGGTTCTCACCAGGATGCTGCTGTCGTCCTGGGAGACGTACGAGGCCTACACGTCACCGCTCGGCATGGGGTACCTCACCTATCCGCTCGGCGCGCACTTCGACCCCGACCCGTGGTCGACGGCCAACCAGTCCCACTTCACCGATGCGGTCGGGACCGGCTTCGACCGGTCGGTTGCCACGGGCACCGGCTATACCGGGCTGTACGCCGAGCCGTGGGCGAGCCGCTACGAGCACCTCGAGACCTGTCCCGACGAGCTGTTGCTCTTCATGCACAAGGTGCCCTACACCCATGTGCTGCACTCCGGCTCGACGGTGATCCAGCACATCTACGACTCGCACTTCACCGGGCTCGAACGCGTGCTGCAGTTCCGTCGGTGGTGGCAGGCACTGAGAAAGCACATCGATCCTCATCGGCACGCCGAGGTACTCGAGCGGCTCGACGCGCAGGTCACGCACGCCACGGTGTGGCGCGACACGATCGTGTCGTACTTCTTCGGGTTCAGCCGGATCCTCGACGAGCGTCGGGTGTGGCTCCAGGTGGACCTGCGCGGCGCGTCGGCGCTGCTCTTCGGCGGTTGGCCCAACCGGCTGCCGGTCGAGGTGGGCAACGCGACGCCAGACGACCTGATCGTGCGTGCTCGGGTCGTGCCGCCCGACGACAGCTGGATGACCTCACAGGTCGAGCAGCCTGTCGCCTCGACCGAGTTCGCCACCCTGAAGCTGCCGGTCCTCCCGCCCCTGGTCGCCGAGAACGTCACGCTCGACCTCGATTTCGGACCCGAAGGACGCACCGTGCTCGGCGCGTCCGATCGGGCCTTCGTCGTGACGCCTGCCGCCCGGCGCTGCGTGCTGGCGCTCGACGCCGGTACGCCCGACAGCCCGCTGGTGCGCGACTACACACGGCTGACGCCCGACAGCGCGTGGGATCCCGCCCGCGGGTTCGGCTGGGTCGGAACGCCGCCGCAGTCCCGTGACCGCGGGGGATCGTTCGACGCCCTGCGGAGGGACTTCGTGAACGACATTCCCGCGCGGACGCTGCGGATCGCGGTGCCTGCCGGCCAGCACGAGGTCGCGGTACTGGTCGGTGACGCAGGACCGGACTCCCACCCGACGTACATCTTTGTCGACGGCGAGCGGGTGGCGGAGAGTCCGTTCCTGCCGGGTGGCACGTTCACCTGGCTGAGGTTCAGCGTCGATGGCGGGGCCTCGGGCCGGGAGGTCGACCTGACCTTCGACAGCCTGCCCGATCAGCACTGGCACCTCTGCGCGTTGGTCATTCCCGATCCGGACTCGACACTTCCGGAGATCGTGGTGACCGACGTCGAGGCGTCGCTGCCGTGGCTCGCTGGTCAGCGCTCCGAGCTGACCGTCACAGTGGTGAACACGACCTCCGACACGTCGATCCCCGTGACCGTCACGATCGACGCCCCCGACGGCTGGGTCGTCGAACCGTTCTCCGCCACCATTCCGGCCGGCAGCGAGCAGGCGCTTCAGGTGCCGCTCACGCCGCCAGGGCATCCTACGCTCGCGACGCTCACCGTCGAGGTGCGTGCGGGTAACGGCGCTTCGGTCGGCGACGACACCCGCAGGCTCGACGTGATCGCGGTGCCGTCCGGCGACAGCGTGGCGCTCGCCCTGGACGCCGGCGGCCCAGCGAGCCCCGTACTCAGCGGTTACCGACGGCTGAGCCCGCAGGACGCGTGGAGCGAGGAGGCCGGCTACGGGTGGGTCGACAGGGTGCCGGAGTACCGCGACCGCGCGATGCTCGACGTCCTGCGGCGAGACCTGGTCTTCGGCCGCCCACCGCATCCCACCATCCTGCGAGTCGCCGTGCCGCCCGGAGCTCATCAGGTGTACGTCCTCACCGGGGACGCGTTCGCGACCTCCAGCGAGACCGTCGTGAGCGTGGACGGTCAGATCGTCGGCCGGTCGGGCGAGTCCACGATCCCACAGGGCAGCTTCCGGTGGTTCGACTTCACGCTCGACGGCGGCGAGTCCGGGCGTACTGTCGACCTGGAGCTCACCGGGAACATTCACGAAGAGCTGTGGCGAATCGTCGCCTTGATCATGCTGTGACGGCTCGCGCAGTCACTGAAGGCTGACCGTGTGACGCAGACCTCGTTCAGCGGCGCACACCGGTCACCGGCAGCAGGATGGCGTAGAGCGACGTCGTGGCACAGATGAAGAGCCGGTTCCGACGTGGCCCGCCGAACTCCACGTTCGCCACCGCCTCGGGCACCAGCACCTTTCCCAGCAGCGTGCCGTCCGGGTGGTAGCAGTGCACCCCGTCGTCGGCGCTCGCCCAGATCCGCCCCGCGTAGTCGAGCCGGAAGCCGTCGAAGGATCCGGCCGTGCAGGTCGCGAAGACCTCACCGCCCGAGAGCTTCGTACCGTCCTCGGACACGTCGAACACCCGAATGTGCCGCGGTCCGTTCGGTACGTGCGACGCGCCCGTGTCCGAGACGTACAGCTTGCGTTCGTCGGGTGAGAACGCAAGACCGTTCGGGCGTACGAAGTCGTCCGCGACGATCTGGCACTCCCCTGACACCGGGTCGATCCGATAGACATGGCAGCCGCCGATCTCGCTCTCGGCTCGGTAGCCCTCGTAGTCGCCGTCGATCCCGTACGCGGGGTCGGTGAACCACACCGACCCGTCCGAGCGCTCCACCACGTCGTTCGGGCTGTTCAGCCGCTTGCCCTGGAACCGGTCCGCCAGCACGGTGATCGAGCCGTCATGCTCGGTGCGCGTGACCCGGCGGGTGCCGTGCTCGCAGGTGATCAGCCGCCCGTTCCGGTCGACCGTGTTGCCGTTGGAGTAGTTCGAGGGTTGCCGGAAGACGCCGACGGTTCCCGTGGTCTCGTCCCAGCGGAGCATCCGGTCGTTGGGGATGTCGCTCCACACGAGGTAGCGACCGGCTGGGAAGTAGGCAGGTCCCTCCGCCCAGCGGCATCCTTCGAAGAGCTTGTCCAGCTGAGCGCTGGTCTTCACGCACTCGTTGAACCGGTCGTCGAGGATCTCGAAGGTCGAGGACGTCCCAGCCATGCACACCTCCGGGCATCTGCACCTGCACGGACGCTACCCAGCCGGGCCGGTCGAAGGCGAGACAAGGACGAAACCGGCCAGCTCGAGATCGTCCAGGGGGTCATTTGCACCGCGCGCTGCCCGGCATCGGTCGCGTCCTCGTTCGCGGGGCCTCCTTCCGAATCCCGTGCCTATACTCGAGACGCGCTGCCAAACCGGACCGCTGCGACCTCGCTACGAGGCGTGGATGGTACGGAGCGTGACAACTCCGGCAGAGACACCAGTTTCTGCCCACACCGGAAGCCGTCTGGTATCTCCCATGCGAGAACTGGAACGGGACCGTGGGGCGCCGGCTGATCGCGCGTCCCCGTTCCTCGACGCGTGCCGACTCGCCGTCGTCGGAAACGGGCGGGTCGGAGGTTCTGTCGTTCACGCGGCTCGGCAGGCCGGGCTCCAGGTCACCGCCTGGAGCCGAGGAGACCTACGACGCGCCGCATCCGCCGCCGAGATCGTCTTGCTCTGCGTACCTGATCGCGCGATCGGCCACGTGTGTGCCGAGCTCATGGAGATCGACCGTGGCCGGCCCCTGGACCTGCCGAAGTACGTCGGGCACGTCAGCGGCGCACACGGCCTCGACGTCCTCTCGCCGGCTCGCGACCGCGGCGCCCAGACGTTCAGCGTGCATCCGCTCCAGACGATCCCGCGCGCACCGACCGACTTGAAGGGCGTACCCTGCGCGGTGTCGGGAACGCCGGCCACGGCCACACGCGCCGGTCTCGACGTTGCGCCACCGAGCGGACTGGCCGTGGCGTACGCCCTCGCCGAGCGGCTCGGCATGCGGGCGTTCGAGGTGCCCGACGACGCGCGAGCTGCCTATCACGCCGCCGCGTCCATGGCGTCGAACTTCCTCATCACCCTCGAGGAAGCCGCGGCCGACCTGCTCCGCAGGGTCGGAGTCGCCGACCCCCGAGCCACCCTCGCGCCGCTCGTGCTTCGTACCGCTGCCAACTGGGCGCAGGACGGCGCCGCAGCCCTGACCGGACCGATCGCCCGCGGCGACGACGAGACCGTCTCCCATCACCTGGACGCACTCATGAGGCTCGCGCCCGAGCTTCGACCGCTCTACGAGGAGCTCGCCGACCACACGCGCCGGGTGGCGCAGCGATCGCGGGATCCGCAGACCCACTCGCACAGTCGCACGGAAGGAGCTACGCCAGTGGCGGACCAGTCGACGCGAGACACAGCCGGGCACCAGGCCACGGTCGTCCGCACCCGGGACGAGCTGCGGACAGCGCTCGGACCCGCCCGGCGCGCCGGGCGCCGGATCGGGTTGGTACCCACCATGGGCGCGCTCCATGAGGGACACCTGTCGCTGCTCCGCGCCGCGAGGCAGCAGTGCGACGTCGTGGTGATGAGCCTCTTCGTCAACCCGACACAGTTCGGGCCGAACGAAGACCTTGCCGCGTACCCGCGCGACGAGGCCCGCGACGTGCGGCTAGCCAGTGAGTGCGGAGTCGACGTCGTGTACGCGCCGGACGCCACGCACGTCTACCCCGAGGGGTACGCGACCTTCGTCGAGGTGGGCGGTGGTCTCACCGACGTGCTCTGTGGTGACCCGTCGCGGCGAGGTCCCGGCCACTTCCGCGGTGTCGCGACGGTCGTCACCAAGCTCTTCAACGCCGTCGGGCCCGATGTCGCCTATTTCGGGCAGAAGGACGCGCAGCAGGCCCTCGTCATCAAGCGGATGGTGCGAGATCTGGAGTTCCCGATCGAGATCGTCGTCCTGCCGACGGTTCGGGAGCCGGACGGGCTCGCCATGAGCTCCCGCAACGCCTACCTCGAGCCCGCTGAGCGGGCCCGAGCCACGGCGCTCCATCGCGCGCTCCGTGCCGTGGAGGACGCCGTGCACGCCGGCCAGACCGACGTCGACACGGCCCTTGCCGCCGGACACAAGGTGCTGGCCGAGGCAGGCATCGAGCCGGAGTATCTCGAGGCCCGCGACGCCGCCGACCTGTCGCCGCGCGACTCGTTCACCGGCCGCCCGACCCTGGTTGCCGTCGCCGCTCGGGTGGGGAAGGCGCGGCTCATCGACAACATCGTCGTCTCGTCCGACACGTCCCGGGAGGACACCTGACCATGCAGCGCATGTTGTTGAAATCGAAGATCCACCGCGCCACGATCACCGGCTGCGACGTCGACTACGTGGGCAGCATCACGATCGACGCCAACCTGATGCGGGCGGCGGATCTCGTGCCTCACGAACAGGTTCACGTCTGGGACGTCGACAACGGAGCGCGCTTCGTCACGTACGTCATCGAAGGCCCGGCCGACTCCGGGACCATGCAGGTCAACGGCGCCGCAGCTCGCCTGGTCTCCGCAGGCGACACGATCATCGTGGCGTCCTTCGCGCAGTACGACCAGGACGAGCTCGCCCGTCACGCACCCGTCGTGGTCCACGTCGACCAACGCAACGGCATCGCACGCATCGACAGCGATCCGAGCGTGCTGCTCGACTCCCCGTACGCATCTTCGGCCCAACTGCCATGCACAGAAGGTGAAACGCGATGACAACCCAGCTCGACATCCCGCGTCAGACCACACGCCGTCCGATGACCATTCCCACGCTTGCGCAGATGAAGGCCGCAGGCGAGCCGATCGTGATGGTCACGGCATACGACTACCCCTCCGCTCAGGTCGCAGAAGAGGCCGGCGTCGACCTGGTGCTGTGCGGTGACACGGCCGCCATGACCGTCCTGGGGTACGACTCGACCGTGCCGGTCACCATGACGGAGATGCTGGTGCTCGCTTCCGCCGTACGCCGAGGGCTGCGCACACCGCTGCTCGTCGGCGACCTGCCCTTCGGCTCGTACGAACGATCCGACAAGCAGGCCGTCAAGAACGCACAGCGCTTCGTGAAGGAAGCCGGCTGCGACGCGGTGAAACTGGAACGCGGCGGTGTCTCAGCGCAGCGCGCACGGGCCATCGTCGATGCGGGTATCCCCGTGATGGGACATGTCGGCCTCACACCGCAGACAGCTGGCATGCTCGGTGGTTTCAAGACGCAGGGGAAGACCGCCGCCGCTGCTGCGAAGATCCTCTCTGAGGCGCGGGCGCTGCAGGAGGCCGGATGCTTCGCCCTGGTCTTCGAATCCATTCCTGCGGCGGCGACCGAGCTCATCGTTCCGCACGTCGACATCCCGATCATCGGGATCGGTGCTGGCCCGGCAACCGACGGTCAGGTGCTCGTGCTGCACGATCTGCTCGGCATCACGCGCGGGCGGGTGCCCAGCTTCGTCAAGAAGTACGCCGACGTGAGGGAGCACATGCTCCACGGGGTCTCCAGCTACGTCGCAGACGTCCGGGAGCGCCGGTACCCCGCCCCGGAGCACTGCTACCCGATGAACTCGGCGGAGCTGGCCGAGCTCCGACAGCTCCTGGCCAGTTGAGCTGGTGTAGTGCTGACAACGAGACGGCGCCTTGCGCGCTCAACGTTTCGACCGTCGGCCGCTCAGCTGACCCACTCCGATGTCGAGTCCGACGAGGGCGTCGTCGATCAGCGAGCCCAGGTCGGTCTTCGGGTTGTCCTTGATGGCGAACAGCACGGACAGCCAGACGCCGATCACCGCTCCCGCAGCGGCTCGTACGCCCGGGTCGTTCGCGTCGCGGTCCAGCCGTTCGGCGAGCGCCTGTGCCAGGACGCCGATCGCACGCTCGAGCTCGTCCATCAAAAGCGCGCGTAGCGGCGGAGCGGACAGCAGCAGGTCGATGCGCTCACGGAGCTGTTTCTGCTCGGCCGGTGGCAGCTCGGTGAACGTCGCCCGGAGGGCAGCGTGCAGGCCTTGGATGGGATCGCCTCCAGGCGGTTGCTCGCGGAGCCGCTCCAGGATGAGCGTGTCGAACTCGTCCCAGAGCACGACGTCTTCCTTGGTCGGGAAGTAACGGAAGAACGTGCTCTCCGAGACGTCCGCTGCGGCCGCGATCTGCTGGACGGTCGTGTTCTCGTAACCCTGCTTGCGGAACAGCCGCAGCGCGTGCCGTTGGATGGCGGCCCGGGTCTGGGCCTTCTTGCGTTCGCGTAGTCCTGTCACGGGAATCAGAGCCCCAGCAAGCGTTCGGCGTTGGTGTGCGCGATGCGTTCCTTGTCGTGTGGACTGACCGGCAGCTGGTCGAGAAACGTACGGGCGACGCCCATCGACGCGTACGGATGGTCGGTGGCGAACAGGATGCGGTCGACGCCGACCTGGAGCAGCAGGTTGAGGAACGTCGGTGTCCAGTTGAACGCGGCGAATGTGTAGTGGAGGTTCTCGAGGAAGTACGCGTGGATGGGGCGTTCGAGCTTCGCCACGTGGGCCATCACCTGCTCGAACCTCGGCAGCATGAACGACAGACCTTCGCCCATGTGGCCGACGATGAGCTGAAGCTTGGGAAAGCGATCGAACGCGCCGCTCAGCACCAGGCGGAGCACGTGCGTCGCGGTCTCGACGTGCCATCCCCACGCGGTCGTGGCGAGCGCACCGGCGACGGCCTGGCTGTAGTTGCCGTGATACGACGCCTCGACCACGGCGTTCGGCGGCGGTGTCGGGTGGAGGTAGATCGGGACACCCAGCGCTTCGGCGCAGGCCAGGATCGGCCAGAAGAACTCGTCGTCGAGGTAGCGACCGCGCGTGTGACCGTTGATCACCGCGCCCTTGAACCCCAGCCGGGTGACGGCGCGGTCCAGCTCCGCGACGGCGGCCTCGGGGTCGGGTGTGGGGACGGTTGCCAAGCCGGCGAAGCGGTTCGGATGGGCGCGCACGGTCTCAGCGAGCAGGTCGTTGGTCTCGCGGGCGAGCGATACGGCGTCTGCGGGGTCGAGCTGCTCGACGCCGGGCGAGGTGAGCGAGAGGACCTGCACGTCGATCCCCGCTTCGTCCATCGCGGCGATCCGGCGCTCACCGAGCTCGTTCAGCTCCTCGACGATCTGCCCGTGGCCGAGGGCCTTGGCCTGCTGGGCGAGCGCTCGCCCGGCGCCTGCCCAGAACGCGGGTGTCGCGAAGTGCTCCTCGAGCGCGATGGTCCGCATGCTGCACCTCCGAAAAGTGAGGGTGAACTGTCATTAGATAGTACGCCATCACTTTTCTGCCGGTCAACGCAGCCGCTGTCCTGGGCGGTCGTTCAGCCTCCCGACCGCGGGCTCCCCTCGAGCCCTCGGCTGCGCCACGAGGGCGTGGAGTCCTCCGGTCGAGGTGGAACAGGAGGGGCGTGGTAGCAGGGGCCGCATCGGAGGATCATCGACCGGCCCACCGTCGTCACCGAAATGGTTGGGATCTGCCGATCGGCATCGGTCGTGACAGGTGAACGAATTCGTCACAAGCTGGGCCTCGCCGACCTGACGGATGTCGTCCACGATCCCCACAATTGTCGCAAGAGTTTCCGAACGGAACGTGCGACAGCACGAGGAGCGGCGATCTGGTTTTGTGGCCCGAATTCCCCGCGTCGGCTGCCAGTATTGTGAGTGTCCAATCAAGGATCCAGCCTTGCGGGGACCACCAATCGGGGTGTGGGCGTGAAATTCGAGCTGAGGCAGGCCATCGACCGGCTGCTCAACGAAACGGCACGAATCGTGGCCGCTCCGGTCGGCATTTTCGCCCTTTTCGACAAGAATCGGGAAATCGTCGAGTTCTTGTCGTGTGGTGTTGATCCTGGGCATGAAGCCGAGGTCGCGACCAAGCTCCCCAGCAGCGGAATTCTCGAGCTGGTGCCTGAATCCGGCGCGGCCGTACGAATATCTCACCTCGGGTCCCACCCGGCATTCCGGGGCTTTCCGCTCGGGCACCCACAGGTGAAGAGTCTTGTCGCGGCATCTCTTACGCTGCCCGGCGACGTCACGGGGGTGCTGTACTTCGGCAACGACGCCACAGCTGGCGGGTTCGACGAGGACGACGAGCGGACCGTGTCGACAGTTGCCGAGCTCGTCGAGCTGGGCATCGAGAACTTCCAGAACTCGCTCACGATCAAGACCCGCGAGTCCTGGGTCGGCATGTGCGCGGAGACGACCCGCCTGCTCCTCGACACGGTCGACCGCGGCGCGGCACTCCACAGCCTCGTCCACCGCATCCGTGAGGTGACGAACGCCGACACGGCGGTGCTCGCACGCGTCGACCGGCGGGAAAGGCCGGACGGCCTGCTCCCCGAGGCTGTCGCCGGCGTGGGTCAGCCGCCCGCGAGCATCGAGGTCGTGCGACCGAGCCTCGTGGCGCACGTGATCGACGCCAAGGCGCCGGTCCTCACCACCGATTCGCGCAGCGATCCGCGGTTCAATCCGGCTGCCGGATGGAGCCGTCACGGCACGGAAGTCGGGCCCACCATGTACCTCCCGCTGGTCGCGCACGCGGAGACGCTGGGCGTCCTCATGCTCTCCTGGCCTCGCGCCTCGGACGAGCCGACGAACCTGATGAGCGACCCGACCCTGCATCAGGCCTTGTCCGATCAGGCAGCTCTCGTCCTCCACCAACTCGGTTTGCACGAGGAGCGTGAGCGACGCGAACGCTGGCTCGAGGCGAGCCTGTGGATGACCCGACTCCTGCTCGAAGACGTCGACCGCGACGAGGCGCTCACACTGGTCGTCCGAGAGCTGCGGAAGGTTTCCGGCGCTGACTCTGTGACCCTCCTCGTCCTCGATCCGCAGAATCCAGATGACAGCGTGACGCTCGCCGTCGAGGGCTTGGACCTCGAGCGCACCCAAGGCATGCGGGTCTCTCGTCGAGGCCTCATGAAGAAGGTCATCGAGACCGGAAAGCCCGTCGTCTCGGACAACCTCCCAGGCGAACCGAACTTCGACCCGGTGCCCGAGTGGAAGGACGCGTTGTCGACGGTCGGGTTCGGCATGCTCGTGCCACTCCTTGCGTCCGGCGAGGTGGAAGGCGTGCTGTGCCTCGGCTGGGTCAGAGGAACCCCGCAAGAGCGGCAGGCTCGAGACGAGCAGGCCATGGTCAAGAGCTTCGCCAGCCAGGCGGCACTCGCACTGCAGCACCTGCAGTCACAAGAGGCACGAGCCAGGATGCGGGTCCTGGAGGACCGCGACCGGATCGCGTCGGACCTGCACGACGTCGTCATCCAACGGCTCTTCGCCGTCGAGATGGGCTTGCACACCGCGGCCGGCCTGAGCACGGCACCACAGGTCAAGAGCCGGATCGACCGCGCGATCGACGAGCTGGACGACCTCATTCGCGAGGTACGATCCACGATCTTCCAGCTCCACCACGAAGAACGTGAGGAAGGCTCGATTCGTACGCAACTCTTGTACGAGATCGACTCCGCCCGCGCCATCCTCGGATTCACTCCACGGCTCGTGGTGCGCGGACCGGTCGACCGTGGCGTACCGCCTGAGCTGCGCGGCGAGCTGATCCCCGCCGTGCGCGATGCCCTGAACCATGTGGCGACCCATGCGTCGCCTACCAGCGTCGAGGTGACGGTACGGCTCACCGAGGACGAGCTTGCGCTCGCGGTGAGCGATGACGGCACGAAGCGACAAACCTCAGAGGCAGTGAGTTGCCTGGCGGATCTGCGCACACGGGCAGAGCACTTGGGCGGCACCTTGGAGGTGAGTGAGGAGTCGGGCGGAAACCAGATGACCTGGCGCGTGCCACTGACGGCGTGATGCTGAGATGCCGACCTCGACGATCTCCCAGGTTTCAGCCAGTCAGGGCGTCCCCCGGCTGCGCTGCGACATACCTCTACCCTTCTAGTCCGTGACGACCTTCTCCTGGACGCCTGACGGCTGCCCACCGCGCGGAACGACACATGACCGGGCGGGAACGACGTTTGCGCTGTGGGCTCCGTTGGCGGAACGGGTGGAGCTCTGCCTCACTGATCCCGACGGGTCGGAGCACCGGATCCCGTTGCGGGAGCAGATGTTCGGCACCTGGTTCACCACAGTCGAAGGCGTGGAGCCGGGCCAGCGTTATGGGTATCGCGTGCACGGACCGTGGGATCCACAAGCCGGTTTGCGATTCAATCCCGCGAAGCTTCTGGTGGACCCCTACGCACGGGCGATAACCGGCGATCTGCAGGATCATCCAGCGATCTTCGGACATGACGTGAACACCGGTGACGACCTGGTACGAAGCGATCTGGACTCTGCGCCGTTCGTCCCGCGGTCGGTGGTCGTCGCCGACGACTTCGACTGGGGTGACGAGAAGCGACCGCACGTGCCCTGGAGCGACACCGTCCTCTACGAGCTGCACGTGCGCGGCTACACCATGCGGCATCCGAAGGTCCCCAAAGCCTTACGAGGAACCTATGCCGGACTCGCCCACCCGGCGGTGCTGGCCGAGCTCGTCGACCTCGGTGTCACGACGGTCGAGTTGCTGCCGGTCCACCATTTCGTGAGCGAACCCATGGTGCGAGGCCGTGGCCTCAGCAACTTCTGGGGATACAACACGCTGGGCTTCTTCGCCCCACATGCCGGCTATTCGGCCTCGGGAACCTGCGGCGAGCAGGTCACCGAGTTCAAGCAGATGGTCAAGGCGTTTCACGAAGCGGGCTTGGAAGTCCTGCTCGACGTGGTCTACAACCACACGTGCGAACAGGGCCGCGGCGGCCCGACCCTCGCGTACCGCGGCATCCACAACACCGGCTACTACCGACTCGGCGAGACCCCGCACGACTACGCCGATGTCAGTGGCACCGGCAACGTCTTGAACCTGCGGGATCCCGAGGTCGTACGGCTGGTCCTCGACTCCTTGCGGTACTGGGTACAGGAGATGCACGTCGACGGCTTCCGATTCGATCTCGCCCCGGCGCTGGCACGCACGGAGGGCGAGGTCGACATGACGGCACCGTTCTTGGCGGCCGTCAACCAGGACCCCGTGCTGCGAAGCGTCAAGCTGATCGCCGAGCCGTGGGATCTCGGCGTAGGCGGCTACCAGGTGGGCGCGTTCCCACCGCCATGGTCGGAGTGGAACGACCGGTTTCGTGATGCAGTGCGTGACTTCTGGTTGGGAACGCCGGACGGGGTTCGCGACTTGGCGTCGCGACTCTCCGGCTCGAGCGACCTCTACCGGCACGGCGGGCGCCGACCGTTCTCCTCCATCAACTACGTCACGTCACATGACGGCTTCACCGCCCGCGATCTCGTGAGCTACGAGCGCAAGCACAATGAGGCGAACGGCGAGAACAATACCGACGGCACCGACGACAACCGCTCGGCCAACCATGGTGTGGAAGGCGAGACCGACGATCCGGCCATCGTCGCGGTACGCCAGCGGCAGGTACGCAACATGCTGACCACGTTGCTGCTCTCGACTGGTGTGCCCATGCTGCTCGCTGGCGACGAGCGCGGTCGCACGCAACGGGGCAACAACAACGCGTACTGCCAGGACAACGAGATCTCCTGGCTCGATTGGCAGGACGACCGTGGATGGGGACAGCTGAGGTCTTACGTCCGAGGCTTGCTGCGACTCCGTCGCGAGCACCCCGTGTTTCGGCGCACACAGTTCTTCACCGGGCAGGCCGATCCTCAATCAGGCCGGCGCGACGTGGGGTGGTTCGCTCCGTGGGGTGCGGAGATGGACGACGCGGCGTGGCACGACTCCTCGTTGCGCACACTTGGCATGTTCCTCGCCGGCGAGCACGTCGGACGGCACGCTGCCACGGGTGAGCCGCTCGACGACTCGTTCCTGCTCTGGTTGCACGCCGGCCACGAGCCGATCGACGTCCGGTTACCGGGACCACCCTGGGCGCAGGCCTACACCGTCGTCGTCGACTCCAGCGAGTCCCGTGTCAAGCGTCAACTGACGGCCGGCGACAACCTCACGCTCCCACCACGTACCGCCACCCTGCTCCGGGCGCAGTGACCCATCCCTCCCCCCAAATGACCACGTTCCGTGGGCCATCACCACCGATCCGAGGCCTACATGCCCCGGAAACGTCCAACTAGGCTGGACAAGTCCTCGTGACCATCCAGTACGTTGGGCAAGTCCTCGTTCCCTGCCCCAGAGTGCGGAGCTCTGTCACGCGAGAGAACCAACGCATGCAGCCACGCATACGCGACGCCGAGCCGGACGACGCGCACCAACTCGCGCAGACACACGTCGCCGCATGGCAGGCCGCCTACGTGGGCATCCTCCCGGACGACTACCTGGCGAACCTGTCAGTCAGGGAACGCACCGCTCGTTGGCGGGAAATCCTCAGCGATCCCACGCAGCCGTCCACGACCTTGCTCGCCGAGGACCCGGCGACTGGCCAGTGCCTCGGGTTGGCCTCTTACGGACCCTGTCGCGATCCGGACGCCGCGCCGTCGGTTGGCGAGCTCTGGATGATCAACCTGCACCCGAGCGTGTGGCGGCGTGGCATCGGTTCGAGGCTCCACGACGTCATCATCCAGCGACTCGCCGCCGCGGGCTTTCGCACTGCCACACTTTGGGTCATCGAGGAGAACGACCGGGCGCGCCGGTTCTACGAGCACCATGGCTGGAAGCCGGACGGCCAAAGCCAAGTCCATGAACGGATCACGTACCGCGTACGTGAACTCCGCTACGTCCGGCACCTGCCACCAGCGCCGTCCTCTGGCACATGACCACGTACAGTACGGCTTGAGTCCCCACAACACGAGCTCACCTCGGTTGTGGGGCCTCCAGGCGTCGTGAACGTGGTCATGTACGAAGACCCGGGTCGACCCGGGACTCGTACGATGTGATGAGGGGGCCTTGCGGCATGCTGCGATACAAGCTCATCCATCCCGAGATCCTCGCCGCGCTCGCTTCGGCGGGCCACGGCTCACGAGTTCTCATCGCCGACGGGCACTACCCGTTCATCACCGCCGCCGGGCCGAACGCCACGCACGTCTTCCTCAACCTCTCCCCCGGGCGGCTCTCGGTGACCGAGGTCCTCGAGGCACTCGTCGACGCGGCACCTGTCGAGGCCGCCGCCGTGATGCAGCCGCCACCGGAGCTCCCGACACCGGAGGTCTTCGCCGAGTTCGAACGCCTGCTGCCGAGCGGCACACCCATCGAGCGGCTGGATCGGTTCAGCTTCTACGACGCCGCCAAGACCGAGGACGTCGCCCTCGTCGTCGCCACCGGTGACATCCGTACGTACGCCAACATCATGCTCACCCTGGGCGTCGCGGCGTGAGGCACGAGGCTGCGAAACCCGACGCAGCGCCACACCAACCCGGCCAACCGCTGCGGGCAGCGACTCCCTGGACCTTGCAGACTCTCGTCCGCATCGTCGAGCGGCCGTACGTGAGCAGGTCTCGCGACCGCGCACCGCCGTACGGACCAGTCGACTGTCGCAGAAATCATGATCTCGCCCGCGCAACCGACACGAACGCCCGGCTGATCCAACGACAAGGTGCTGTTGACGAGGTTAACGATCTCCAGCCGAGACCAGCGAAAGAATGAGGGAACGACCGATACACCGCGGAGGGATCATGCCGAAATGCGCGTGGCGCAAGTGACTCAGGCGGGCGGGGCATTGGAGATCGTCGAACGGGAAATCCCGGAGCCCGGCGCAGGGGAGGTACGGATCAAAGTCGAAGCCTGCGGCGTCTGTCACAGCGACGCCATGACCAAGGAGGGCTTGTGGCCTGGGATCCAGTATCCGCGTGTGCCGGGTCATGAGGTCGCCGGCACGTCGATGCCGTAGGCGCGGGCGTCTTGGGCTGGAGCAAACGCCGCGTGGGAGTCGGCTGGCATGGGGGCCATTGTGGCTCCTGCGACTCGTGCCGCCGAGGCGACTTCGTCACCTGCCAGGTCGCGTTGCAGGTGCCAGGCATCAGCTATGACGGCGGATACGCCGAGTACATGATCGCGCCGGCCGCCACCCTGGCGGCGATCCCGGACGAGCTCTCCGCCGTCGATGCAGCCCCTTGATGTGCGCAGGCGTGACGACGTTCAACTCGCTGCGCAACAGCGGCGCGCACCCGGGCGAGCTCGTCGCCATCCTGGGTGTGGCAGGGCTGGGCCACCTGGGCATTCAGTTTGCCGCGAAGATGGGTTTCGACACGGTTGCCATCGCCCGTGGCAAGGACAAGGAGCCGCTGGCACGGGAACTCGGCGCGTCCCGCTACATCGACAGCAGGGCGCAGGATCCGGCCGAGGAGCTGCGCAAGCTCGGCGGCGCCAAGGTTGTGCTGGCGACGGTGACGAGCGGCGAGGCGATGAGCGCGGTGCTCGGCGGTCTCGGAGTGAACGGCACGTTGGTTGTCCTGGGTGCAGCACCTGAGCCACTGCAGGTCCCGGGCATTCCGCTCATCGCCAGCAGACAGTCGGTCGTCGGCTGGCCGTCCGACAGCTCGATCGACTCGCAGGACACCCTTGCGTTCAGCAAGCTCAGCGGGGTGAGGGTGATGACCGAGGTCTTTCCGCTCGAGCGCGCGGCCGAGGCGTACGAGCACATGATCAACAGCAAGGCTCGTTTCCGCGCGGTGCTGACGACAGGGAACGCGTAGGGGCTACGGGAAGCCGGGCGTGGGCGCACCGTCGTTCGTCATCCCAGGCGAGGACGCAGCCGACCTTCACATCGGGTGCCCACGCCACGCCCGGACGAGACGGAGACGGCCCACGGGAAGCGCAGTGGCCGGCGCACGGTCGGGCCGGTCAGGCGGACTTTTCGCGCCGCTCCGCGGCAGAGGACCGCTTGCTGCGACCAGCGATCTGATCGCGTGGTACGAGAGTCGGGTTGACGTTGTCGAGCACGGTTTCGCGCGTCACGATGACCCGAGCGACGTCCGGTCGGCTCGGAACCTCGTACATGACGTTCAGCAAGACCTCTTCGATGATCGCGCGGGTCGCCCGAGCACCGGTCCCCCGCAGCAACGCCTGTTCGGCTATCGCCTCGATGGCATCCTCGGTGAACTCCAGCTCCACCCCGTCGAGCTCGAAAAGCTTCTGGTACTGCTTGACGAGCGCGTGACGCGGCTCGGTGAGGATCCGCACCAACGTCTTGCGGTCGAGCGGTTGCACGGTGGAGATCACGGGGAGCCGACCGACGAACTCCGGGATCAGGCCGAACTTCAGCAGGTCCTCCGGCATGACCTCCGACAGGATGTCGTCTTGCTCCCGCTCGGCCTTCGTACGGATGGACGCGCCGAATCCCACGCCGCGACGCCCGATTCGCTGCTCGATGATCCGCTCCATCCCAGCGAAGGCACCGCCGGCGATGAAGAGGATGTTGGTCGTGTCGATCTGGATGAACTCCTGGTGCGGGTGCTTGCGCCCACCTTGGGGCGGCACGCTGGCCGTCGTCCCTTCGAGGATCTTGAGCAGCGCCTGCTGCACACCCTCACCCGACACGTCACGGGTGATCGAGGGGTTGTCGCCCTTGCGAGCGATCTTGTCCACCTCGTCGATGTAGATGATGCCGGTCTCGGCCTTCTTCACGTCGTAGTCGGCGGCCTGGATCAGCTTGAGGAGGATGTTCTCCACGTCCTCGCCCACGTAACCGGCCTCGGTGAGCGCTGTCGCGTCGGCGATCGCGAACGGGACGTTCAGCATCTTGGCCAGCGTGCGGGCGAGGTGGGTCTTGCCACATCCCGTGGGCCCGATCAAGAGGATGTTGGACTTCTCCAACTCCACAGGCTCTTCCCGGGCGTGTCGACCGGGTACGGCGAGGCTCGACTGGACCCGCTTGTAGTGGTTGTAGACCGCGACGGACAGGGCCTTCTTCGCGTTGTCCTGCCCGACGACATATTGATCAAGAAAGTCGTAGATCTCCCGCGGCTTGGGCAGCTCGCGCAGACCCATCTCGGAGGACTCGTTGAGCTCCTCCTCGATGATCTCGTTGCACAAGTCGATGCACTCGTCGCAGATGTAGACGCCCGGACCTGCAATGAGCTTCTTGACCTGCTTCTGGCTCTTCCCGCAGAACGAGCACTTCAGCAGGTCACCGCCGTCACCGATACGTGCCACTGCCGGAACGTCTCCTTCGGTTGCTACGCCGCGCGGGCGTGGATCGGACCTGCGGACGATTTTGGCCTACATTGTCGCCCCTCGAGCTGCTGCGCCAGCCTCGTGAGCCGGCCGCGGGGCACGCTCCGAGGGTACCGAAACCGACGGTACTCCCTTCTTCGCCGTTCTGGTCACGTTCACCCCGCCTATCGGCGCAGAGTTGGCGAAACCTCGCCGATTCAGCCCGAAACGTCCTGTCGTGATATATCGCTCCCGGCCCGCGGCCGCCCGTGCGACACCCCGGGATCGGAGCTAGGCCCGGACCAGGCTCTTCTTGCGGCTCGTCAGCACCTCGTCGATCAGGCCGTACTCGACCGCCTGCTCGGCGCTGAGGTACTTGTCCCGCTCGATGTCGCGCGCGACCTCCTCGATCGGCCGTCCGGTGTTCTCGGCGATCATGCGCTCCAGCATCGCCCGCATCCGCAGGATCTCGTTGGCCTGGATCTCGATGTCGCTCGCCTGTCCGTACCCACCCTCGGTGTAGGGCTGGTGGATCACGATCCGGCTGTGGGGCAGCGCGGACCGCTTGCCGGGCGCACCGGCCGCGAGGAGCACCGCAGCTGCCGACGCGGCCTGGCCGAGGCAGACGGTGTGCACGTCCGGGGTGATGTAGCGCATCGTGTCGTAGATCGCGGTCAGCGCCGTGATCGACCCGCCGGGCGAGTTGATGTAGAGGGTGACCTCACGCTCGGGGTCGATCGACTCCAGGCACAGCATCTGCGCCATGACGGCGTTCGCGATGTCGTCGGTGATCGGCGTGCCGAGGAAGATGACCCGCTCCTCGAAGAGCTTGGCGTACGGATCGATCTGGCGGTAGCCGTACGGCGTGCGCTCCTCCCAGCGCGGGATGAAGTAGTCGCCGCGCGGGAGTCGCGACGGATCGGTGACGAGATCGGGGAGGTTGCGGCCGCCACCCACGTTCATGCTGCTCATCGTTGCTGGATCCTCCAAAGTCCTGGCGGTCAACTAACCGGACCGGTCTGGGTGACTTCGCCTGCGTACTTCACGACGTGGTCGATGAAGCCGTACTCCCGGGCCTGCTCGGCGGTGAACCACCGGTCCCGGTCGGCATCGCGCTCGATCTGCTCGATCGGCTGACCCGTGTGGAGCGCGGTGAGCTCGAAGAGCTGGCGCTTGAGGTGCAGGCTCTGCTGCGCCTGGATCTTGATGTCGGACGCCGTTCCGCCGAGACCGCCGGATACCTGGTGCATCATGATCCGCGAGTGCGGCAGGGCGTACCGCTTACCCTTGGCGCCCGCGGCAAGCAGGAACTGGCCCATCGACGCGGCCAGACCCATCGCCAGGGTGGCGACGTCGTTGGAGATGAACTGCATCGTGTCGTAGATCGCCAGGCCGGCGTCGACCGAGCCTCCGGGCGAGTTGATGTACAGCCAGATGTCCTTCTCCGGGTCCTCGGCGTTGAGTACGAGCATCTGCGCGCAGATCGCGTTGGCGTTCTGGTCGCGGACCTCGGAGCCGAGGAAGATGATCCGCTCCTTCAGGAGCCGCTGGTAGATGTGATCATCGAGGCTGTATGCGTAGCCGTTCGGGCTCTGAGCCTCGTACGCGTATCCGTTCACGTTCTCCGCCTTGACTCTCTCCGCCTTGACTCGTGTTCGCCGTGTTTCCGCGGGTCCGGGTGTTCCGCGGGCCTGGAGACCTGCCCGCGAGCACGGCTGCCCCGCGGATCCCGGAAAGCCAATCTCGACCCTAGCCAACCCGTTCGGCACCAGCCGAAGCGGTGAGTCCATGTTCGCTCACGGCGCAGCTGTCACCGGTACCAACCGTGCGTACGACGCCAGTCCGGCGGCGGGTCCGTGCCACAGGACACCGAGGACACGTACCCAGGGTCTGGACGACGGGCGGTTCCCGCGGTATGCACCCCGGTGTCGGGGTTCTGTCAGGCCGACCAGTTGGCGACCTAGCTGCCTTCCTGCCCGCTCTCCGCGTCGGACGCAGCCTGCTCGGTGGAGTCCGTCTCGCCTTCCGGAGCGAGCGACCCGTCGGGCTGGATTCGTCTGACGTCGACCGTGCGACCCGAGGCGTCAGTCACGACCGCGTTCTCGACGAGCGTCGAGACCGCCTTCTGCCGGCGAACCTCGCGTACCAGCGCCGGCACCTGGTTGTTCTCGACGATCTGTCGCATGAACTCGTTGGGGTCCATGCCGGCTTGGTACGCCCGCTGCGCGATCGCGTACTGCAACTCGGGCTCGCTCACCGTGAGCTCTTCGGCATCGGCGATCTTGTCGAGAACGAACTCCGCCTTCATGTTCTCGCGTACGTCACGCTCGAGCTCGGCGGCGAACTCCTCCTCGGTCTGGCCCTCGCTCTGCAGGTACTGCTCCCAGCTCAGCCCGATCTGGTCCAGTTGCCGGCTCATGAATTCACGACGAGCCCGGATCGTCTCGGCGACGGCGTTCTCCGGGAGCGGTATGTCCATCTGCCCGAGCAGCTTCTCGATGACCTGGTTGCGGGCCTCCGGAATCTGCTGGAGTCGCTTGGTGCGTTCCAGCCGGGTACGAAGGTCTGCCCGAAGCTCGTCCAGGGTGTCGAACTCGCTCGCCAGCTGCGCGAACTCGTCGTCCAGCTCGGGCAGCTGCTGCTCCTTCACGGACTCGACGGTCACGGTCACGTCGACTTCCTCGCCGGCGTGCTTACCGGAGACGAGCTTGCTCCGGAAAGTCTTCGACTCACCGGCCTGCATCCCGCGCAAGGCGTCGTCGAGCCCTTCGAGCGCGGCGCCGCTGCCGATCTTGTACGTGACGCCCGCGGTGCGCTCGTCTTCCAGTTCCACGCCGTCCTTGCTGGCCGACAGGTTGATCGTGACGTGGTCGTTCTCGCCGGCAGCGCGTTCGACCGTCGTCAGCGAGCCGAACCGCTCGCGCAGCGCTTCAAGCCGCTCGGCGACCTCCTCGTCACTGACGTCGGCGTCCTCGACCTTCACCTCCAGACCGCGGTACTCCGGCAGCGTGATCTCCGGCCGCACGTCGACCTCGGCGGTGAAGGACAGGTCGGCTCCGTCCACGATCTCGTCGGGCAGCTCGAGGGAGGGCTGACCGACCGGCTCGACCTTGTTCTCCTGGATGGCCGAGACGTAAAGCCGCGGAATGGCGTCGTTGACCGCCTGCTGGAGGACGAACTCCCGGCCGATCCGCCGATCGATGATCGGGGGCGGGATCTTGCCCTTGCGGAAACCCGGGATCGTCACCTGCTTGGCGATCTCCCGGTAGGCAGTGTCGAGGCTCGGCTTGAGCTCCTCGAACGGCACCTCAACCTTCAGCCGGACCCGGGTCGGGCTCAGGGTCTCGACGGCACTCTTCACGATCGCGGATCTCCTTGCGGGCTGTGGGCGTCAACATGGCCCGAAGTTAGGCTGGACGCGACAGTTTTCCGGGACGTCCCCCGTAACCCGGAGGACAGGGAGTACGTTCCCGGCGTGGATGGCAGTGTACGCCTGACACGCTACGCGCAACGGACCGCCTACCGGTCGGCGGGCGATCTTACGTACGTCGAAGGCCGGCCAGCGGGTGCCACGACCGGGCGTTCGTACCACCACCATCATTGCGCGCACCGAGCGCTGGATGCGACATGCCTGGTAGCGCCCGCCTCCCACAGTCGGCGGCGGTCCTTTTGACCGACATCACGTCGTCGGGGAGAGGGGATTTGAACCCCTGGCCTTCGGCACCCAAAGCCGACGCGCTCCCAAGCTGCGCCACTCCCCGCAGGTCACCTCCCACGCCGCGTCTCACTGGCCAGGGCACCGGCCGTGGCCGGTCGAGCGTCGCAGGACGTGACTAGCCTCCCACCCCGATCGGGTCGGGGTCGGCGGGCACTACGCTGGCCTCGCGGTGCCGCCCGGAGTTTAGTGCACGAGGGTACGCCAGGCACACGCTGCTGGCCGATCTGGCCCTCTTTGGGGAATACGAGAGGTTTGTCCTGCAGTCGACCCTTGCCGACCCGAGTCGGTCTCGCTGACTGCCGGCCCTCTGACAGAGAGCAGGCGAGTGCCTTCACCGGAGCTGACGCCGCGTCTGATCCGTTGAGATCGGCATCCCGCTGGCGCGGACCCAACGCCTACGACCTGATCGGATCCTCTAGGATTGCCCGGTGGGCAGCCTGCGAGGCTCCCTCCTACCGCGGGTGTAGCTCAATGGTAGAGCTCCAGCCTTCCAAGCTGGCGGTGCGGGTTCGATTCCCGTCACCCGCTCCATGCGCTGCGGCCATTCCAGGCCACTCGCGGCCGGCAATTCCGGTGAGGAACCGGCCACAGGACCGGTAGACGCACGACTCCCAAGCTGGCAGCCCGCCGAGGAGGACCCAGCATGCAGTGGGTCGATGACTCGGAATGACAGGCGGCCTGCTAGACCCCCACGTGTCCAGGTCACCGGGACGAGCAGTTTGATCTCGTACTACGCAGGCCGCCGTTCCGAATCTCGTACTACGCAGGTCGCCGTTCCGAGCTGTCGATGTTGCACTCGTCTACGAGGCCGCGGCGAAAGCCCGCACCAGTAGGCTGCTCCGCTATGGCATCTGAGCAGGTCGCAGCTGGCCCGGTCGAGCTTCGTTAGTCCTCACCGAAGATGATCTGCTCGATGGCATCACCGCTCAGAGGCGGGGCGTCGGGCGCCGCTGGGTGGTTGCCGTGCTGGCGATCGCTCCTCTGGTCGGACTTGCCATAGGCTTGGTTCGGGCGGAGGTCTGGGAAATGTCAGCGAATGCCGCCCTGATCATCGCCGTCGTTTCCCTTGTCTTGTTGCTCGTGGGCGTCGGAGTCAGCCTGGTGCTGTATTGGCTCCTCCACCGATTCCTTTCTCGCTTGGTCTATCGGTGGCAGGCGCGACTGATCCTGCGCGGGAATCCATGGCTGTCCCAGCCGGTGTGCACCACGGTGACTGACAGCGGGGTACGTGCAGGCAACGCTACTGGGGAGTCCAGATGGTTCTGGTCTAGCTTCCCGCTGTACGCCGAGACGGACCGGTCGTTCGTTCTGCTTGCGTCGAAGGGGCTTGGTGCGATGGCCCTCGTGCTACCTAAGCGTGGGTTGGGTGAGGAAGACGCAACGCGGCTGCGTGCGTTGCTCGACACCCACTCCCACCGCCGCATCTGATCGTGACCCCTATCTGACCCCAACCGGCCGCGCAGCTAGCAACTCCGGCACGATGGCCACAGAGGTAGAGGCAAGACCAGAGAGCAGGAGCACGAAGGAGAGGCAGCTCTCTCAGTCCCAAGGCCTGCTTGATGGATGCTCAAGGCTTTCAGTTCCAGCCTCTGCCTCATGCTCACGTACAGTTGCGACATGCCTAACGGGCGCCCAGGTGACCATCCGCTGACCGACATCCTGGTCCACCACGAGACAATCTATGGGCCGCGTTCTGATGCCTTGATCCGAGAGATCGTCGAAAAGCTCGGTGGCAAGGACGAGCTGGAACGAAGGTTTAACCTTCGGCACCCCTATCAGTGGGATATTGATCTTAAAGATCTCGAGGCTGGGTTGCAGAAGCTTCGCGACGAGCTGCTTGGACCCAGGGCGGAAGCAGCCGAGTCCCAGGACGACTGACAGAAGATCTGCGCCAACACTCCGCCGTGGAACGGTCTGTGGGCATACGAGAGGCTCCGGGCTTTTTGAGCGTCCGTCAACCCAGTGCCTTCGCTAGTTGGGCGACCTTAGAGCGACTGGTCGGCGTAGGGGTCGTAGTAGTGCGGAACTGACACCTCTCCGTCAGCGACGCGTCGGTGGTGTCGGTCTGCTCAGGCGGTCAGCACGGCCGTCGGCTCGCGGTCGCCGGCCGCCATGCACGCGTTCGCGTACTCCACGGGAGACATCCCGATGAGCGCGGAGAAGTCCCTGGTGAAGTGCGCCTGGTCGAACCACCCGAGCTCGACGGCGAGCGCGGCGGGATCGCCCACGGTCCCGCTCGCGAGCCGTTCTGCGGCGTCGTGCATCCGATAGCGGCGGATCACCCACTTCGGACCCACGCCGATGTACCGGCGGAAGAGCCGCTGCATTGTGCGCGGTGACATGCCGCAGCGCTCGGCCGCCTGGTCGACCCGGGTGATCGTGCGGTCATCGAGCATGGTGCTCACCGCGCGCAACACCTGCTGATACGTCGTGTCGTCGACGGTCATGCGCTGGCGCAGGTACTTGGTCACCAGCTCGATCCGCCGCTCGTCGTCCGGCGTGGCCAGGACGGCGTCGGCCAGCTCGTCCGCACTCGCCCCGAACACCTCGCGCATCGGCGTCGAACGGTCGGTGAACGCCGCCGCGTTGACGTGCCGGTACGCGGCGAACCCGCCCGGCCTGAACTTCACGCCGAACACTTGGCCGCGACCGACGAGCGGATGCTTGGACGTGCGTGTGCCGACACCGTGTACCTCGGCGCCCAGCACCGGCAGGAAGGTCAGGTTCACACACGGCTGCGGGATCAGCCCGACCTCGTACGGCTCGGTGAGGTCCCAGTGCACGGCCCAGAACCGTTCGACGTAGCGGCTGAGATCGGGCGGCGCGGGATAGCGGCGCAGGTCGATGCGCGCCAACGCCTCCTGCGGCCGCAGGATGTTGTTCGTACTCGTGGTGGCCCGCACCGACCTCCTCCTTCCCGCTGTCGCGTTCTTACAAGACCGTACGGTGCTCCACCGACAGGGTGGAGACATGCCGACCGACTACAAGCCCGAGGGCTACCACAGCATCACGCCGTTCGTGGTCGTCAGCGACGCCGCCAAGGCGATCGAGTTCTACGAGCGCGTCTTCGACGCCGAGGTGATCAGCCGCAACGACATGCCGGACGGTACCGTCGCCCACGCGGAGCTCCGCATCGGCGACTCCATCCTGCAGCTCAGCGACCCGAACCCGGAGTTCGGCCTCGTCTCCCCCGGCACCGACGACGCCGTCTCGGCGTCGCTCGCGCTCTACGTCGAGGACGTGGACGCGACGTTCGCGAAGGCGGTCGAGGCCGGCGCCACCGTCCGCGAGAAGCCGCAGACGTTCGTCACCGGCGACCGGTTCGGCAGCATCCGCGACCCGTACGGCCGCCGCTGGACGATCATGACGCGGGTGGAGGACGTCTCCCGCGAGGAGGCCGAACGCCGCGTCAACGAGTGGCTCGCGTCCCAGAGCGGATGATCGCTACCGCGGAGCGTCGTCACCGACGACCGGACACCACTCGCGGATCGAGCTGAACCACACACCTCCGGTGCAACGAGGGCTCGATTCCCGTCATCTGCAGGTCACCCATCAAGCACTCGCAGGGTGAGCCCTATCGACACCGGGCGCCGAGCCCTATTGCGGCTGCTGCGTAGTCGCCACGCCTGGTCATTACCTCGCCGGTGAACGAATAGGTCGTACAGCCGACGGCGTACGCGATATATGACGTAAACAAACGAAACGATACGTAGTCGATGGTGTGCTCTGATCGACGCCATGCCTGCCGTCCTGCGAACTGATCGAGGCCTGCGGCTTTCAGGACCGGTCGGACGTGCTTCTGGAGCACTCGACCGTCGGTCCGGCCGTCAAGCGGCGCACCGCGGC
Organism: Actinopolymorphaceae bacterium; assembly: GCA_036564245.1. GTDB lineage: Bacteria > Actinomycetota > Actinomycetes > Propionibacteriales > Actinopolymorphaceae > Thermasporomyces. The sequence goes on along the minus strand of DATCKU010000109.1, from coordinate 12,877 downwards.
TGGGTTCGAAGCGCGCACTGAAACTGAACATGTCGTGGACCCTACGACGAGTTGACGTTGCATCAGCCGGGAGCGTTGTCGAATTCACCCGGGATCTGCCGCTGACTAACTCAGGTGGTGGCACTGCTGCTGCTGAGTTCGGCACTTGAACGCCGATGGGCGACCGCAGTAGCGACAGTTCACACCAAGCGCTCACGGAGTGAGCACCATCTTCGCTGGGTGCCAAGCCCTCCTGCGGCGGGTGTGTAGTCGCCGCGCCTGGTCATTGTTGAGCAGGTGAAGGGCGAAGACGCGAAATGGTGGGTGAATGGTTGCCTAGATGTCCGGTGACGGCCATGTGGAATCGCTTTACGGCATCGCTTCGAATTTCGTAAGTTTATCTTGGTGCGCCCGAGGCGGAAGCGGGCACCGCCTCACCTTAGCCATCTGCTTGCAGCGACGCCCGGAACGACCCACGGTTCCGGTGTGTCTGCCAGGGACACCGGCACGCCGTGAGGGCTGATCGAATCCCGTGTTTCCACGTGTGTTTGGCACGCGTAGTTCCAGCCGATGACATCACAACACTGTGGTTGAAACGCACAGTCGGGAGGCAAGTCATGCGTTTCCACGGCTCATTGACATCTAGACGACGAGCCGTCATCGCGACGCTCGTCGGTGTCGTCGCACTCCTGCTCAGCACTGCAAGCCCATCCATGGCACGCGAGACATCGTCCAGGCCGCCGGTCCATATCAAGCCCGGCCAGGCATACATGGGTGTGGGCGCACTGGTTCACGGTGAGGAGACCGACCAGCCGATCGCACCGCTGTCTCACACCTCGGGTGTCCAGGGCATCGACGTGTCGCACTGGCAGGGTTCCATCAACTGGACGTCAGTACGAAACGCCGGCATTCAGTTCGCCTGGATCAAGGCAACCGAGGGGACGAGTTACAAGGATCCGCGGTTCAACACCAACTATCCAGCGGCGTACTACGCAGGCGTGATTCGCGGCGCATACCATTTCGCCCGCCCCGATGTGTCAAGTGGTGCGGTTCAAGCGAACTACTTCGCGTCCAACGGCGGCGCCTGGTCTGCTGACAACCTCACGCTTCCCGGTGTTCTCGACATCGAGGCCAACCCCTACGGATCGATGTGCTACGGGTTGTCGCAAACCGCGATGCGCAACTGGATTCTCGACTTCTACAACACCTACAAGGCACGTACGACCCGCGACGTCGTGATCTACACCTCCCCCAGCTTCTGGAACACCTGCACCGGTGGCTGGAACGGCATGGCGTCCCGGAGCCCGCTGTGGGTGGCTCACTGGACCTCGAACCACAGTCCGTCGCTTCCGAGCGGATTCTCCATCTGGACGGTCTGGCAATACACCAGCACCGGCTCCGTTCCGGGGATCTCGGGCAACGTCGACCGCGACAAGTTCAACGGCAGTCGGGATCGACTGCTCGCGTTGGCGAACAACACTCCGTGACGGTCGTACACCCGTGAGGTTGACCGAGCGGCGCGGCCACGCTGCGGCATAGCGATGCGCCGCTCGTCAGCCTCCATTGCCATGCAGCCTCCATTGCCTTGCCCCTTTTGAGCCAGAGCCGGATGATCTCGAGCTTCGCAAGGAGACATCGTGCTACCCGCGTACCCACTACGACGTCGTGCCCTGCTCGCTGGTGCCGCTGGCTTCGTCGCCGCGACTGCGCTTCCCACGCGAGCTCACGCAGCTGTGCCACCACCAGACATCGACAGCACGCAGGAGTGGGGTGCCCGGCCACCGTCCGGGACCATCACCATCCTCGACCGCAGGCCACAAATGATCATCATTCACCACACGGTGAGCCCCAATACGTCCGACTTCTCGCGTGCCCAGGCACATGCCCACGCGCACTGGGTCCAGGATCTCCACATGGACGACAACGGCTGGATCGACACCGGCTACCACTTCGTCAACAGCCGCGGCGGCTATGTCACCGAAGGGCGTCACGAGAGCCTCGGCACACTCACCGCCGGTTATGGTCTCGTGCTGGGTGCCCATACGTCGGGGCAAAACTACGTCGGCCTCGGCATCGCGAACGAAGGCTCGTACCACGACGGCGCAGTGCCGCCCCAAACGCAGTGGGACTCGCTGGTCGACATCTGCGCCTACGCGTGCCAGCAGTACCAGATACCGCCAACCGAGATCTACGGTCACATGGACTTCGTCTCGACCCTATGCCCGGGAATCCTGCACGACATGCTGCCCCAGTTGCGCGACGAAGTGGCCCATCGGCTGGGGTGATCAGCCCGGAGCAGGCCACGGGGTCGCTCACCAGGTGTCGTACCGTCCGCCGGCCATCGGTTCGGTGATCTCGCGGACCCGCTTCTGCTCCTGAGCCGACAGTTTCGTACGCCAGGCGTCGACGAGCGCGGCGCTGTTGCGTCGTAGGACGTGCAGAACGGGCTCGTCCGGCGTCACGACGTTGTGGGCTCCGGTGTACTCCTCCACGATCCGTTCGAGGTTGCGCGGCGGGGTGAGACTCACCTTCTCGTACGTCTGGAGAATGACGGCGTACGGGTCGGATGCGAAGTCCTCCATCTTGACCAGGTGGAAGCGCGCACCCGCTTCGGCTTGCACATCCAACATCCGAACGAGGATCGCCCACGTCGCCGCGCCGGCGTCGATCACGTCGGCCTGCTCCCAGTCACGTTGGTCGAGAATCTCCCGCACGACCGGATCGCCGTAGCCGTCCTGGGCTCGAAACGACCGCACGGCAGCACGTGGATGCATCGACCGGCGTACCAGGCTGGCGACCCACGCACATGGATGGCGCAGCGTCACGACCACGGGGTTGGTGCTCAGCGCCTGGTTGATCCACCCGAGGCTCAGCATCATAAACGGGTCCTTGACGATGGCCGTGTAGCCGAGGGGCCGCATTCCCCGGATGTTGTTCCGGTTCGCGCGCATGCGGCGGTGGTGCGCGGGAAGCCGCCTACCGTCACCGAGCCACTGCCCTTCTCCCGTACGCAAGAAATGGCGCAGCACCTGTGCCGCCGGATGGTCGACGTCCTGCGCGCGTAGGTACGGATACCGGTGAGGCACGCCTTCCAGGCCCCAGTCGACGTTGAACGGCTCGTACACGAGGAATGTACGCGACGCGTGGAGCAGCAGCCTGCCCATGATTGTCGTACCGGACCGATGAGGACCGGTGACCACCACGATGTTGCGCAACGGCTGGTCGTGACGTCGTGCGTCGATCAGGCCACTCAGCGGAAGTGTCGTGCAGGTGCGTAACGCAACACGACGCAGTGCCTCGCGAGTCGTCCTACGCAATCTCGATCTCGCCTGCCGTCGAGTCATCACCGGGGGAGCCTACCCCTCCTACGACAGCGCTCCGGCTACGCGCGCGTGGCTGGCAGGACCCTCACCTAATCCGGACGGTTGACCTTTGCACGCAAGGGATAACCGCACCAGAGGAAGGCGCTTTCGTCCCTGGCAGACCAACGGTTGCGAAAGCATCGTAGGAACCGTCACCCATCGGCGAGGCCGCGACCGGCACTGCTGCCGTCGCCGATGGGTGCTTGTTTCGAAGGGAGGGGACGTGTCCGCCGTGGCGCAGCGCTCCCGCCTCAAGCACCGCCCTCGCTTGAGACGACGCCGGATCTTCTCGCGACGAGGCGGCCGGACCCTCATCAACCAATCGCGCACCACAGCGTCCCCGCATGATGCGCTACCCCTTCTGCCTCAGGCATTCCTCATGCTGGGCTGTGCGACGGCCGTCGTCGTAGCCTTCGGCGGATTTCTGCCCGGTCAGATCTTCCGGCCGGCAGTCGTCGGGGCGGCAACGTATTTCGCCATACGCATGGATCGATGGCTCGGGTTGCGGCTTCGTGCTGTGCTCGCCATGGCATTCGGCCTCACGGGAACCGTCCTGGGCTGCGGTATCGGGATTCCGCACACAGTTTCCGACGGCCTCTCGCTACGCGCGACCGCCGGCCTCGTCGCGCTGCTGTTGGGGGCCCCGACGCTCGCCCTCGGCCTGATCACCCTGATCCGGACGATTCCGCGTCGCCAAGGAAAGTCGCGACCTCGGCTGCTCGCCATCTGCTGTATCCCGCTCAGCCTGGCGTTCTTCGTCGGCCCGCTCATCCAGACCGTCGCGGCGGTCAACCCGCCGCCGACGCACCTCGGCCTCATCACGCCGGCCGCTCGAGGCATGCGGTACGACGACGTCACGTTCACCACCAGCGACGGGGTGACGCTGCGCGGGTGGTACGTCCCGTCTCGCAACCGGGCGGCGGTCGTCCTGGTGCACGACACCGGCACCACCCGCTCCAGCGTCCTCGCACACGCCGTCGAGCTCGCTCGTCAGGGTTACGGCACGCTGCTCTTCGACCTGCGTGGTCACGGCGCAAGCGACGGCGACGCCATGGAGCTTTGCTGGAGGTGCGAGCGCGACGTCACCGCGGCGGTGTCGTACCTCTCGAAACGTCGTGACGTCGATCCGACCAAGATCGGGGTCATGGGTCTGGGACGCGGCGGCGAGGTGGCGCTCACCGCGGCAGCTGCCGACCGACGGATCGCCGCCGTCGTCGCCGAGGGGATCGGACGCCGCACGCCGGTCGACACCATCACGCTGCCGCTCAGTCCGTTGGGCTGGCTTCAGGGGATCAACGAGTTGACGCGGTACGGCTTCACGACCGTCCTACGCCAGAGCTTCCCACCTCGGAGCTTGCGCGGCGCGATCAAGCGCACCGCACCCCGCTGGATCATGCTCATCGCCGAGAAGAAGAGCCTCGATGCGTCTCGCATCTACCAGAAGGTCTCACCCAACAACGTCGTGGTGTGGGAGCTGCCCAGGACACCGGACACGCAGGCGTACGAGTTCCACACCACACCGTGGGAGCAACAGGTCGGCAGCTTCTTCCGTGACACCCTCTACCCGCGCGTGCTCGCGCGCTGAGCCTCACGAGCGGCGGACACCTTCTCGGCGTGTCGCGAGGTGTGACATAGTGCCTGGGTGTCGTCCCTCCCCGATGTAGTCGTCATCGGTGCAGGTGTCATCGGTGCGGCGTGCGCATACTACGCCGCCCGGGCCGGGCTTACGGTCACCGTGGTCGACGCCGGGTCGATCGCGGGCGGCACGACCGGAGCCGGTGAGGGCAACCTGCTGGTGTCAGACAAGGAGCCCGGGCCCGAGCTCGAGCTGGCCACACGCTCGCTTGCCCTCTGGGAGGAGCTCGCCAACGATCCCGCGACGAGGCTCGGCCCTGCGCCCGGGATTCCCGAAGGTGTCGACTTCGAGTACGAACGCAAGGGCGGACTCGTCGTCGCCTCGTCACCCGACGCCCTGGAGGGCCTTCACGACCTCGCCGACCGGCAGAAGTCGTACGGCGTGGAGGTCGAGCGGATCGACGGCTCGGCGCTGGCCGACGTGGAGCCTGGCATCGCACGGGATCTCGCGGGTGGAGTGTTCTACCCGCAGGACGCCCAGGTCCAGCCCATGCTGGCCGCGGCGCTGCTGCTTCGCGCCGCGCGACTGGCGGGTGCCACAGTGCAGACCGGCGTACGCGTGACCGGTATCCGCAAGACCACAGGCGACGTCATCAAAGGCGTGATCACGACTGCAGGAGAGATCGCCACCCCGGCGGTCGTCAACGCGGCCGGGCCCTGGGGCTGTGAGGTGGCGGCCCTCGCCGACGCCTGGGTGCCGATCCTTCCGCGCCGAGGGTTCATCCTCGTGACCGAGCCGCAACCGCCAGGCCGGGTACGCCACAAGGTCTACACGGCCGACTACATGGCCAACGTCGCAAGCAGCTCGGCTGGCCTGGAGACCTCGGCCGTCGTGGAGAGCACCAAGTCGGGGACGATCCTCATCGGCGCGAGCCGGGAGCGCGTGGGCTTCGACCGGTCACTGTCCGTACCCGTGCTGCGGAAGCTGGCCGCTCAGGCCGTCCGGCTCTTCCCGTTCCTCGCCCAGGTCTCGGCAATGCGGGCATACCGGGGCTTTCGTCCCTACACGCCCGACCACCTCCCCGTCATCGGCCCGGATCCCCGCGTCGACGGCCTCTTCCATGCCTGCGGCCACGAGGGTGCCGGGATTGGCCTCGCCCCCGCGACTGGCGCGTTGGTTGCGGAGGCCCTCACGGGCGGAGATCCTGACCTCGGACCCTTCCGACCGGACAGGTTCGCTTCATGACCGAGACGCACGAGATCACCGTCGACGGTGAACCCGTCGCCGTGAAAGAGGGCCAGACCGTCGCCGCGGCCCTTCTGGCCGCCGGACGCCGCGGATGGCGTACCACCCGATCGGGTCGGCCACGCGGGCTCTTCTGCGGTATCGGGGTGTGCTTCGACTGCCTGGTCACCGTGAACGGTCGGAGCGCCGTGCGGGCGTGTCTGGAGCCGGCGCGGCCAGGCGACGTCGTGACGACGGATGGGACGGCCGATGACTGAGTTGTACGACATCGCGGTCATCGGCGCAGGTCCGGCCGGGCTCGCGGCTGCGACCACCGCCGCCGGGTACGGCATGCGCGTCGTTCTCCTGGATGCCGGGGGCCGTCCCGGCGGCCAGTACTTCCGAGGACGTACCCACGATCGGAGGTTCCGCCGGCTGCGCACGAGGTTGGACCAGGCGATGGTGGCCGGGACCCTCACCTACCGCCCGCGCCACCAGGTGTGGACGGTCGAACGGCTGGACAGCGGCTTCGTCGTGCGCAGCATCGCGGAGGGGGCGTTCGCGCACCGGGCTCGCCATGTCGTCGTCGCGACTGGAGCGTACGACCGGCACGTGCCGTTTCCCGGCTGGGAGCTTCCGGGCGTGATGGCGGCCGGCGGAGCCCAGGCACTGGTCAAGGGCAGCGGCCAAGCACCCGGCAGCCGCGTCGTCGTCGCGGGCAGCGGCCCGTTCCTGCTCCCGGTCGCCGTGGCGCTCGCCAAAGCCGGCGCGACGGTGGTGGGTGTGTACGAAGCCAGCCGGACCCGTCGCTATCTGCGTCACCTGCCAGTACTTGCAAGGCATCCGGCGCGGATCGCCGAAGCCACTACGTACGCAGCTGCCCTCGCAAGACACAAGATCCCCTACCGCACGGGCCATGCCGTGGTGGCCGCTCACGGCGACGACAAGCTCACCGGCGTCACGATCGGTCAGCTGGACCCTCGCGGTATGCCGACCACCACAGAAGAGGTGGCATGCGACACGCTCGCGATCGGATACGGCTTCACGCCACAGATCGAGCTGCTCGCCGAGCTGGGCTGCGACCTGGACGGTGACCACGTGGCGGTGGACGCCGGGCAGCGGACGAGCGTTCCGGGCGTCTACGCGGCTGGAGAGACCGCAGGCATCGGTGGCGCGCCGCTCGCCCTGGTCGAAGGAGAACTCGCCGCCCACGCCATCGCCGAGGAGGCGGGTCGACCACGCGATCGGAGGTTGCGCTGGCGGATCTCGCTGCTTCGAATCCGACGAAGCGAGCTCCGGGCGTTCGCCAAGGTGCTCCACGACGCGAGCTTCGTGCCAACCCACTGGCTCTCCGACCTACCAGACGACGCGATCGTGTGCCGCTGCGAGGAGGTCTCTGCAGGAGCGATCCGGGCCGCGGTTCGCGAGCTCGGGGCGACCGACCCGCGCTCGGTCAAACTGCTCACCCGCGCCGGAATGGGTCGGTGCCAGGGCCGCATCTGCGGCCAGCCCACGATCGCGCTCACCTCACAGCTCACCTCGACCACCCCGACGGCCGAGGCCGCTCTCGCACTGCACCGACGTCCTCTGGCCCAGCCCGTCCCGCTTGGTCTGTTGGCCGAAACCCCCGACAACGACGAAGGCACATCATGACTGGAACCACACCTCGACAACCGTGGCACGGCGTTCTCGTTGCGACCGCCCTTCCGTACCGCGACGACCTCCAGGTCGACTACGACCGCTACGCCGAGCACGTGCGCTGGCTCATTGGCGAGGGGTGTCACGGGGTCATTCCCAACGGCTCGCTCGGTGAGTACCAGTCGTTGACCGACGAGGAACGGTCTCGCGTCGTTCGTACCGCCATCGAAGCCGTACCAGACAACGCGGTCGTCGTGCCCGGTGTGGCCGCGTACTCCGCGCTGACCGCGAGGCGCTGGGCCGAAGACGCCGCGGAGGCCGGGGCGGCTGCCGTGCTCCTCCTACCACCCAACGCCTACCGGGCCGACGAACGGGTGGTGATGGCCCACTACGCGGAGGTGGCCAAGGTGGGCCTGCCGATCGTCGCGTACAACAACCCGCACGACACGAGGGTCGACCTCACACCTGAGCTGCTCGCCCGGCTCCATGGCGAAGGCCACATCGTCGCCGTCAAGGAGTTCTCCGGGGACGTCCGCAGGATCTACCAGATCCACGAGCTCGCTCCCGAGCTCGACGTCCTCATCGGCGCGGACGACGTCGCACTGGAGCTGGGCATCGCCGGGGCCGTCGGGTGGGTCGCCGGCTTCCCGAACGCGTTGCCTGCGCTGTGCGTACGCCTGTACGAAGCGGCGACGGCCGGTGACCTCACGACCGCTCTTCCGCTCTATCGATTACTGCATCCCTTGCTGCGTTGGGATTCCAAGACGGAGTTCGTCCAGGCGATCAAGCTGACCATGGACCTGGTCGGTCGTTATGGCGGGCCGTGCCGACCGCCACGGCTCCCACTGACCGACGAGCAGGCCGCGGTCATACGCAAGGCCACCGAACGCGTGCCCCGGAGGTCGTGATGCGCTCCCGACACGTCTTCCATGCAGTCGACTCGCACACCGAGGGCATGCCCACGCGTGTCATCACCGGCGGGATCGGCGTGATCCCCGGCGCCACGATGGCCGAACGTCGGCAGCATGTCATCGACCATCTCGACCACCTGCGCACACTGCTGATGTACGAACCCCGCGGCCACTCGGCGATGAGCGGGGCCATCCTGCAGCCTCCCACCAGACCGGACGCGGACTTCGGTGTGGTTTTCATCGAGGTGTCCGGCTGCCTGCCGATGTGTGGGCACGGCACCATCGGAGTGGCCACGGTGCTGGTGGAGACCGGCATGGTGCCCGTCGTCGAACCCGTGACGCAGGTCCGGCTCGACACGCCGGCCGGGCTCGTCGTGGCCGACGTCGCTGTCGAGGACGGTGCCGCCACCGGGGTGACCCTGCGGAACGTACCGGCGTTCGTCGACGTACTCGACCACGAGGTCACCGTGCCGGGGTTTGGCACGGTGCGCTACGACCTCGCGTACGGCGGCAACTTCTACGCCATCGTCGAGCTCGACGCGCTCGGCCTGCGGTTCGACCGCGCCGAGAAGGACGCCTTGCTTCGCGCCGGCCTTGCCATCATGCACGCCATCAACGAGCGGCGCCGGCCGGTGCACCCCGAGGACCCGCGCATCGCCGGATGCCACCACGTCTACCTCGCCGCTCCGGGATCGGACGCCAAGCACTCTCGCCACGCGATGGTGATCCACCCCGGGTGGTTCGACCGATCCCCTTGTGGGACCGGAACCTGTGCCCGCATGGCGCAGCTGCATGCACGTGGCGAGCTCGGACTCGACCAGGACTTCGTCAACGAATCCTTCATCGGCACGCGGTTCATCGGCCGTCTGCACGCCGAGACCACCGTGGGTGGCCGGCCCGCGGTCGTCCCGAGCATCACAGGTCGGGCGTGGATCACCGGCACGGCGCAGTACTTCCTCGACCCGACCGACCCGTTCCCCGCCGGCTTCCTCCTCTGACAATGCCCACGTTTCGTAGGCCTGCCCTGACAATGACCACGTTTCGTGGGCCGGCTCCAGCTTGCCGTGGCCACCACGCCTAGTTGAGCTACAGATCGCGCCGGCTAGCAACGGGGTGACAGCCGGTCGCGAGACTCAGCGTGGTGTTCGCGGCCGTGCCGAACAGCAGCTCCGCACCGTACTCGTCGGCGAACGACACCTCGTGATCGCCCGGTCGATCGACGACCACGACCGGGTTGTCGAAGCCGTACCGTCGCGCCAACCGGCTCACCACGTCGACAGCGCGAGGCCACTGCGCATCTGGAAGGTTGCCCGGCGAAACTCCCCCGTGATAGCGCCGGACCTCCGCTTCGCCACCCACACCAGCGGCTGTGCCACCCACGGTGGAACCGTTGGCCAGCACGACGCCGTTGTCCCACGGTCGGACGCCAAGTTCGGTGACGAGCGCTTCCCGGATGTCGTGCAGCATGTCGAGACAGCGCCGATGAACCGTCTCGATGTCAGGCCGCTCCAGAAGGTCATCCACCATGTCCGCTCACCACTCCTTCGTCCGCACCATGCGTTCCGGCATGCCGCCGACGACCACGCTGGTGTTGTACTGGCTCGTGGTGCCGTCCTTCCGGTAGTCCATGTGACTCGCCGGATTCCAGTTCGACAACCCGGAGAGCCTGCGACCGTCCGGGAGCGTCGCCTCGTCGGCCGAGCCGAGGTTGACGCCCTTCATGTCTTCCGGATCCCGACCGAACCAGCCGACCTTCGTGACGAGGTCACCGCCGGACTCGATGACGGTCGTATGACCCTCGGGAACCTTCAGGCCTCCTACGTGGTCGGTCCCCACGCCGGGCGATCCGAGGAAGACCACGTCGTCGACGCCGGTGTTCTGCCTCAGCGCATGACCGGTCGTGGTGGAGCCGTACGAGTGTCCGATCGCGGTGACATGGGCATCTGTGTCCCGGGCGCTGTCGATTCCCTGCAGGAAGGACGCAAGCTTTCGCCCTCCTTCCTCCGCACGACCTTCGAACACCGGAAGGTCGTGGGTCCACTGCGGTGCCTGGTAGCCGATCCACGAGACCGTCGCAACCGTTCCGCCCTTCCCATGTCGAGCGAGCTCGGCCTCGGCCCGGTGCTTCAGGCTCGCCATCTCGTTGTCGTAGTCGCCCAAACCGCCAGGCACCGTCGCTCCTGTGCCCGGCGTGAAGACCGCAACATGATCGGCCTTGTCCATGTTGCCGTTGACGACTGCCGCTTCGGCCCGCGGAGCATCCAGGTTGAGTAACGCGAGCTGGCGCTCCCCCGGCCTGGCGAGAACCTTCTCGATCGCACTGATGGCTTGGAGTTTCTGCTCGATAGCGCGCAGGTCGCGGCCTTGCAAGGCCGGATTGCCTCCATATGGACCGGTGTGGAAACGAGACCTCGCTCCGACCAGACGCCGGCGCTCAGCGAGCAGCCGCTCCTTCTCCGCCGCCAGCCGGTTGCGGTTTGCCTCGTCACGAGCTTCGAACGGAATGCCGTCGCGATTGCCAACCCAGTCCGGTCGATGCGCGATGATCCACTTCTTCTCTTCGTCCGACAACGTGTCCCACCAGCCAGCGTTGTCACCCGGGGTCGCCGTGCCACCGGGTGGCTCGATGATGTCGAGCGAACCGAGTGTGAATCCCGCGCGGTCTGCTGCAGCAAGGCCGGTTGCGCCACCGTCCTTGATCTGGTCGTACGCGATCTGGTTGAGCACGCTGGTGAGCTCGTTGTCGATGTCGACCGCACGCCGCATGATCTGCTCCACCCGGTCGACGAGCTCGTTCCTCACCCGCTGCCGCTCCCGCCGCACGTCATCGATCTGATGCTTGGGAACGTTCTGGGCAGGCTTGACATCGCGGACCGACCCGTCATCGCCGATCTCGAGCCCGTTCTGCTTGGCGAACGCCTCGGCCTCGCGGACCCCTCGCATCAAGCCTCCGATGGCATCGCCGACCTGACCGACACCGCGCCGGGCAGCGGACGCCCGCGCCACGATCCACTCCATCTGCTCGGTGACCGTCTTCCGCCGCCGTCCCGCCGCGTCAGCCGCAGGGCCTCGCCAAGTCTTGGGCGTGCCCATCTCCGCGTACTCGTCGGAGAGCCCGAGCAGCCGATCGGAGAGCTTCTTCAGTCGTTCTTCTGCTGTCAGCAGCGGTTCGTCCCGCCATCTGCGTACATCGCCGTACGTGACCATCGACCGTCCTACTCAGCCGTGCCCGCCCAGGTCGCGGGCCGCCGCCTCTTCGTTCTTCTCGTAGTTGTCGGCGGCCTTTCGAAGTGCCGCGGCGTAGTCGTTCGCCTGCCGTATCCAGCCATCGATCTGCCGCTTCCACGCCTTGCCTACGTTGTCGATGGCCGCGACGCTCCGGGATCCCGGCATCCCGTCACCGGCATCGGCCAACGCGGCGGACAACTTGATCGAGGCGACTTGCTCCGCAGCCGAGTCGGCAGCCGACGCGGCATCACGCAACTCACCTATCGCATGATGGAACGCCATGCTCCCAGGCTCACCGTGTCGCCTGTACTGGCTCTGTGCTCGTTCTGTACTCGGTCGTCTCACCAAGCGACTGCACCACAAGTCGGGACGGCTTACCGACTCATTCGCGGCGCTTTGCTATCGATGCCGCCAGTGCTCGTCCCACCTCGAGTCCGGCGAGCTCACCACTGAAGCGTCGAATCTTGTCGACTGCCACCACGATGTCTGCCATGGCGTCAGGGCCACCGAGAAGGAGCGAATGCTCGAGCACGACCACGTGGTCGATCGCACGTCCGCTGAAAAGTACCAGCGGGATTCTTATAGCAGAACGGGGTCTGGACGGCATGTGAAGTAGAGGTCCACGACTCTCCTCACCGAACAGGCACGGCTCGTCATCAAGCACCTGGATGGTCAACGTGACAGGACCGAGCCTGAAAGGGTTCCCAGCGTCGACCAATGTACCGGGGGCACTTGTGCTCAGAAGGGTGGTGGGTCGTTGGTGCCTGGGAGGGGTTCGGGTGTGCGGGTGTATTGGTGTCCGGGTGGGCTTTGGATTTTGTAGGTGCCGGGTTGGGGTTGGGTCCACCACCAGTGGTCTTGGTGTTTGGCGGTGTGGTGGCGTCTGCAGAGTGTGGTGAGGTTGCAGGGGCAGGTGGGTCCGCCGTGGCGGTGTTCGACCATGTGGTCCAGGTCGCATC
>DATCKU010000108.1:0-120217 GCA_036564245.1 Actinopolymorphaceae bacterium | reverse complement strand
CCGCCAGCGTTCGTCCTGAGCCAGGATCAAACTCTCCACCAAAAACCAAACACGGGGAGACAACCCCAGCAAAACAAAACAGAGACACACACAAACAGAAACCAAACAAGCACACTATTGAGTTCTCAAACACCAGGTAGCAAAGGTGCCACGTCGTGTTGTCAAGCTTCTGGGCGGCACCCGACAGGATCACGCGCAAGGCGATCCGTCGAGGCCGTACTCCTGCGACTCGATGCCGAAGGTAAGCCCTCACGAAGCGGGCTGCCTTCTGGCCATCTCGCCGCGACCTGCGTCACTACGTTACACCCGAGGTGATCACGTTTCGACGCGGGTCTCGAACCTATCCAGCCGGGCAGTCGGGGTCAAATCGGGCTGGGCCCTCCTGACCCTCCTGCCGACTCCCCACGATCTGTTCAGGCGCACAGAGAGACCTGAAAGATCACAGGGGGTTGGAAGATCCTCGCAAGCCCGGCCGCACACAGCGTCCCGCACCACCTGCGAGGCACATGCAACCTTATGTCCTGGTCGATAGTGCGTCAAGCCGGACCGAACGCCTGGTCAGCGCCGCGCCACCTCGACGCCTGCGACGTTCCGACGCCCCCGCCGGAGCACCAGCCAACGTCCGTGCAACAGGTCGGACTCGGAAGGCACAGCGTCCACGTCGGTCACCCGCGCGTTGTTGAGGCTGGCACCGCCCTCCTCGATGATCCGCCGCGCCGCCGACTTGCTCGCGGCGAGCCCGGTCTCCGCCAGCAGGTCGACCAGCGAGGGCCAGGTCTCCCCCACGTCGATCCGGACATGTGGTGCCGCGCGCAGGGCCGCATCGAGGGTGCCGGGATCGATCTCAGCGAGCGCACCGCGCCCGAACAAGGCACGCGACGCGGCGACGACGCGATCACACTCCTCCGCCCCGTGGACCAGCGTGGTGAGCTCCTCGGCCAGTGCACGCTGCGCCTCACGGGCCGCTGGGCGCTCGGCGGTCGCCTTCTCCAGCTCCTCGATCTCCTCGCGGGAACGGAAGCTGAACGCGCGCAGGTACGTCCCGACGAGGGCGTCCTCGACGTTGTAGAGGTACTGGTAGAAGGCGTACGGCGAGGTCAGCTCCGGTGAAAGGTACACCGCACCTGACTCGGTCTTGCCGAGCTTGCGACCCTCCGCGTCCGTGAGCAGCGGGGTGGCGAGCGCGTGGACCGACGCGCCCTCGACCCGGCGGATCAGGTCGACACCAGCCGTGATGTTGCCCCACTGGTCCGAGCCGCCGATCTGCAGCGTGCAGCCGTACTGCCGGTAGAGCTCCAGGTAGTCGTACGCCTGCAGGATCTGGTAGCTGAACTCCGTGTAGCCGATCCCGATCTCGGACTGCATCCGGGCGCTCACCGCCTCCTTGGCGAGCATCCGGTTGACCCGGAAGTGCCGGCCGATGTCGCGGAGGAACTCCAGCGCCGTGATGTTCGCCGTCCAGTCGAGGTTGTTGACCACGATCGCGGCGTTCTCGCCCTCGAACGACACGAACGGCCGCACCTGCTCCTTGATCTTCTCGGCCCAGCCCGCCACGACCTCAGGAGGCTGCAGCGTGCGCTCGGCGTCCGGCTTGGGATCCCCGATCAGTCCGGTCGAACCGCCCACCAGGATGATCGGGCGGTGGCCGGCCAGCTGGAAGCGCCTGGCCGTGACGAGCAGCACGAGGTTTCCCAGCTGCAGACTTGGTGCGCTCGGATCGAAGCCGGCGTAATAGGTGACCGGTCCTGACGCGAGCGCGGAACGGAGCGCGGCCTCGTCGGTCGACTCCGCGACCAGGCCACGCCACTGCAACTCGTCCAGGATGCTGTCGGTCACCATCGTTCCTTTCGTCAAGGTCTCGCACCTTCCGCGAGACCGTCCGTCTCCAAGAGTGCCCGAAGGCGCTCACTCGTGAGAAACCGATTCGCCGCTGCGGCGGCGTTTGGGGGTGTGTGGACGGTAGATCGACACCGTCGGATCCCCGTCGACCCAGAACCGCCACGGACGCTCGGCGCCGTTCGCCAGGCCTACCCGGGGCCCTCGGCGGATCCGTGATCGAGGGACCGGCCTCGCCGGACGGAATCGTAAGGGCGAGGCTGGATCACAGGCGTCCAGTCCGTTGCACTCCTTCCCCACGTCCAGCGCCTGCACCAACCGTGCGGGACCGCGAGCAAGATCCCGGAAGGTCCGCGCTGCGGGCCGCCTCGACCGGGCGAGCTCGACGCCTTCGATCACCTCGCCGGCCCGCAGGAGTACGGCGCTGGGGTGGCCGTCAGGGCCGCAGACGAGGTTCATGCACCAGTGCATGCCGTACGTGAAGTAGACGTACACGAAACCCGGCGGACCGAACATCACCGCGTTGCGGTTCGTACGCCCACGGTAGGCGTGCGAGCCGGGATCGTTCGGACCGTCGTACGCCTCGACCTCCGTCAGGCGGATCGCCACCAGCCCTTCCGGGGTCTCGTGCTCGATGATCTGCCCCAGGAGCGTCGGCGCGACCTGGAGCACCGGACGGTCGAACACATCCCGCAAAGCCGATGTCACAGCCATGGTTATATCGAGTGGACGAAAGCTCCCGACACGTGGTGCACGGCCACTGCCCCGGCGACCGACGGAACCGTCGAGCACCGACCGGCTTTGTAGCCACCGGATGCACGGCGTCGGTGGGTTCCTGACGTCCCGTTGACCGCGAAGGCGGCCTACGACGAGCGGCCCGCTGCCCAGGACGCGGCGTCGGCCACGCGGCGCCGAAGGTCTGCGAGCTGCTCCCGAACCCGGACCGGCGCCGTACCGCCCCGCGCCGACCGTGAGGAGAGCGCGCCTTCCACGGTGAGGACCTCGCGTACCTCGGGTGTGAGGTCGGACGAGATCGCCGCGAGGTCGGCGTCGGAGAGGTCGCCGAGGTCGATTCCGCGTCGCTCACACTCCTGCACGCACGCACCGGCGAGCTCGTGCGCGACCCGGAAGGGTACGCCCTTGCGGACCAGCCATTCGGCGACGTCGGTCGCGAGGGCGAAGCCGAGCGGTGCTGCCGCCGCCATGCGTACGGCGTCGAACGTGCTGGTCGCCACCATCCCGGTCAGCGCCGGCAGCACGAGCAGGAGCTGCTCCACCGCATCGAAGACCGGCTCCTTGTCTTCCTGCAAGTCACGGTTGTACGCGAACGGCAGACCCTTCAGCGTCGCCAGCAGGCCGGTCAGGTGTCCGATCAGGCGACCGGACTTGCCGCGCACCAGCTCGGCGACATCGGGGTTCTTCTTCTGCGGCATGATCGACGAGCCGGTGGCGTACGAATCGTCCAGGCGCACCCACCCGAACTCCGTCGACGCCCACAGGCAGTACTCCTCACCGAGACGGGAGAGGTGGACGCCGAGCATGGCCGTGCAGAACAGGAACTCTGCGACGAAGTCGCGATCGGAGACGGCGTCGATCGAGTTGTCCGCTGCACGAGAGAAGCCGAGCTCGGCGGCCACGGCATCCGGATCCAAGGGCAGCGACGAGCCGGCCAGCGCGCCCGCGCCCAGCGGGCAGACGTCGGCGCGAGCATCCCAGTCGCGGAGCCGGTCGATGTCCCGGGCGAGTGCGTGGACGTGCTTGGCAAGCTCGTGGCCGAACGACACCGGCTGGGCGTGCTGGAGGTGGGTGAAGCCGGGCGCTGCCGTGTCGACGTGGCGTTCGGCTTGGTCGAGCAGCGCGACCTGGAGCTCGGTGACGGCGTGGGCGATCCGGCGCGCCTGGTCACGCAGGTAGAGCCGGAAGTCGGTGGCGACCTGGTCGTTGCGGCTGCGCCCGGCTCGCAGCTTGCCGCCGAGCGGACCAAGTCGCTCCATTAGCTCCCGCTCGACGGCCGTGTGGACATCCTCGTCGCCGGGCGCGGGCTCGACCTCCCCACGCAGCACCGCATCGGCCAGCTCGTCCAGTGCGGCACAGACCCGGCTCAGCTCGTCGTCGGTGAGCAGACCCGCTCGGTGCAAGACGCGGGCGTGGGCGCGGGTCTGACGGATGTCGTACGGCGCGAGCCGCCAGTCGAACTGCACCGATCGTGACAGTGCGGCCAGAGCGTCCGACGGGCCTGTGGCGAACCGTCCGCCCCAGAGCCGAGTCGCTTCCGATGCCTCGGTCACCCTGCCTCCTCGCCGAGCGCTACCCGAGTCGATTCGTACCCTCCCGCCGCATACATGCCGCGGCGAGCCGTCGAGAGCCCACCTAACGTGGTCATTGTTGACGGTGGGCACGGCGGGCGGCGATCTTGCTGGGCAGACCCCAGAGCTCGACGAAGCCACGCGCCAGCGACTGGTCGAACTCGTCCCCCTCGTCGTAGGTCGCGAGCGAGAAGTCGTACAGCGAGGCCGCGCTACGCCGTCCGTTCACCACAGCGTTCCCGCCGTGCAGCTGCAGCCGGATGTCGCCGGAGACGTAGGTCTGCGACTCCTGGATGAACGCGTCCAGCGCCTGCTTGAGCGGCGAGTACCACAGCCCGTCGTACACGAGCTCGGCCCAACGCTGGCCGACGATCCGCTTGAACCGCGCCAGCTCGCGCTCCACCGTGACGTTCTCCAGCTCCTGGTGCGCGGTGATGAGCGTGATCGCTCCCGGCGCCTCGTACACCTCGCGGCTCTTGATCCCGACCAGCCGGTCCTCCACCATGTCGAGCCGGCCGACTCCATGCGCGCCAGCACGCGCGTTGAGCTGCTGGATCGCCTCGAGCGGTGACACCGACACGCCGTCGATCGCCACGGGCACGCCGGCCTCGAACGTGATGACCAGCTCGTCCGGCGCCTTCCACGCGGTCGGGTCCTCGGTGTAGACGTAGACATCCTTGGTCGGCGCATTCCACAGGTCTTCCAGAAAACCGGTCTCCACGGCACGGCCCCAGACGTTCTGGTCGATGGAGAACGGCGACTTCTTCGTCACGTCGATCGGCAACCCGTGCTCTTCTGCGTAGGCGATCGCCTTCTCACGGGTCCACGCGAAGTCACGGACCGGCGCCAGGACCTTCAGGTCCGGTGCCAACGCGCCGACCCCCACCTCGAAGCGCACCTGGTCGTTTCCCTTGCCGGTGCAGCCGTGGGCGACCACCGAAGCGCCGTACTCTCGTGCCGTCGCCACGAGATGCTTCACGATCAGCGGGCGCGACAAGGCCGAGATCAGCGGATAGCGGTCCATGTAGAGCGCGTTGGCGGCGAGTGCGGGCATGCAGAAGTCGCTCGCGAACTCCTCCTTCGCGTCGACGACCACCGCCTCGACTGCCCCGCATGCCAGAGCGCGCTTGCGTACGGTTTCCATGTCCTCGCCACCCTGGCCGACGTCGACCGCGCAGGCGATCACCTCGGCGCCGGTCTGGTCGGCGATCCAGCCGATCGCGACGGAGGTGTCCAGCCCGCCGGAGTAGGCGAGTACGACTCGTTCGGTCATGTCTTTCTCCTCGTGCCGGGTCGGAGGCTCGCCCCCGATCAGGAATTCCTTGCAGGTCGGTGCTGACGGGCTAGCGCCAACAGGTGCTCGGCGATGGCGTCGCCGCCCGCCGGATCTCGCGCGACGACGAGGACCGTGTCGTCGCCAGCGATCGTGCCGAGAACGTCGGGAAGCTCGGCGTGGTCCAGTGCCGAGGCGAAGAACTGTGCCGCACCCGGCGGCGTACGCAGCACGACGAGGTTCGCCGACGCCACAGCCGAGACCAGGAGCTCACCGCAGACCCTGGCGAGACGGGTCTCCGCCGCCGACGGCTCGTCTGGAACGGCTCGCGGCGTCCGGTCGCCCCCTTCGCCCGGCAACGCGTAGACCAAGACGCCCGCCGCATTGCGGACCCGGACGGCGCCCAGCTCCTCGAGGTCGCGAGAAAGCGTGGCCTGCGTGACCGCGATTCCCGCCTCAGCGAGGTGGTCGAGAAGCTCCGCCTGGGAACGCACCGCCGACCGCGACAGCACCTCGACGATGTACTGCTGCCGAGCTGTCTTGGTCGCAGACCATTTCGGTCCTTGCCGGTCGGTGGACTGCTTGGTGGTCTGGCGATCCGTCATCGTCGCGGCGCCTCCCCCGCGTCGCGCGACCCGGCACCACCGTCGCCGGCGCCGCTCCCGGAGTCGACCGCCGACGTGAGAAGCCAGGTCAGCAGGGCCTTCTGGGCATGCAGCCGGTTCTCGGCCTCGTCCCAGACGACGCTCTGCGCGCCGTCGAGCACGCCAGCGCTGATCTCCTTGCCCCGATAGGCCGGAAGACAGTGCAGCACGATCGCATCAGTGGCCGCCTTGCTCAGGGCGTCCTCTGTGACGGCGTACGGAACGAACACCGTGTTGCGCTCGGCCGCCGCGTCCTCCTGTCCCATCGAGACCCACGTGTCGGTGGCCACCACGTCGGCCTGCTCGATCGCCTCCGTCGGGTCGTGCACGACCGTCACCGAACCGCCGGTCTGGCCCGCGATCTCGGCCGCCC
This sequence comes from Actinopolymorphaceae bacterium, assembly GCA_036564245.1. Lineage (GTDB taxonomy): Bacteria > Actinomycetota > Actinomycetes > Propionibacteriales > Actinopolymorphaceae > Thermasporomyces. The sequence continues at coordinate 113,785 of DATCKU010000108.1, read as the reverse complement.
GCTCGACGACCGCGGCATCGGGCGAGTACTCCTTCGGCGTGCCGATGCGCACATGCATCCCGGCGGTCGCGCCGCCCAGGAGGTACGAATGGGCCATGTTGTTGCTGCCGTCGCCGAGGTAGCTCAGCCGCAGCCCGGCCAACCGTCCCTTGTGCTCCCGGATCGTCTGCAGGTCGGCGAGCACCTGGCACGGGTGGAACTGGTCGGTCAGCGCGTTGACCACCGGGACGCCCGCGAACTGCGCCATCTGCTCGATTCGCTCTTGCTCGTACGTCCGCCACACGATCGCCGCAACCTGCCGACCGAGGACTCGCGCCGTGTCGGCGACCGACTCGCGGACCCCGATCTGGGCGAGCCGGGTGTCGACCACCATCGGATGCCCGCCGAGCTCGACCACACCGACCGTGAACGAGGTCTGGGTACGCAAGGTCGGCTTGTCGAACAAGATGGCCACCGACCGCGGCCCGTCGAGTGGCCGATACGCGAATCTGTCGCGTTTCATCGCGTCGGCCAGGTCGAGTACCTGCGCCTGCTCCTGTGGCGCGAGGTCGTCGTCGCGCAGGAAATGTCGCACCTGGAACCGTCCTTCCTCAATGCGCAGCGGCGGCAGCCAGAATGGTCGGGAGAGCATCGACCAACGCCTGCACTTCGTCGGCCGTGATGATCAGCGGAGGCGCAAGGCGTACCGCATCCGGCTGGACGGCATTGACCAGGAACCCGGCATCCTGCGCAGCTTGCTGAACCTGTGCCGCTTTGGGTTGGGTGAGCACGGCCGCAAGCCACAAGCCGCGTCCCCGCACACCGGCAAGGAGCGGATGCTCGACCGCCGCGACGCCCTCGGCCAGTTGGCGACCCACCGTGGTGACGTGCTCGAGCAGCCCGTCACGCTGGATCGTGTCCAGCACCGCACGTGCTGCCGCACATGCGACGGGATTTCCGCCGAAGGTCGACCCGTGGTCCCCCTTGCCGAACGTCGTGCCGAACTCGCCCACGCCGATGCACGCTCCGATTGGCAGGCCACCTCCCAGACCCTTGGCCAGCGTGACAACGTCGGGCCGCACACCCTCGTGCTGGTGCGCGAACCACGTGCCCGTCCGGCCGATGCCGCTTTGGATCTCGTCCAGTACGAACATCGCACCGGTCGCATCGCAGATCTCGCGGGCCTGCTGCAGGTACCCATCGGGCGCCGGCACGACACCGCCTTCACCCAGGGCCGGCTCGAGGAAGACCCCGGCGCAATCCTCGTCCACACTCTGCTTCAACGCCGTCGCATCGCCGTACGGAACGAACCGCACGTCGATGCCGAACGGTCCGAACGGCTCACGAATCGAGGGCTTCCCGGTGAGCGCGAGCGATCCCATGGTGCGGCCGTGGAATCCGTTCTCGGCGGCCACGATGTAGCTGCGACCATGGGCGGCCGCGTACTTGCGTACGAGCTTGAGGGCGGCCTCGTTGGCTTCCGTTCCACTGTTGGTGAAGAAGACCCTGCCTTCGCACCCGAGCAGGCCGAGCAGCTGCTCTGCCAACGCCACCTCGGTCTCGTGCAGGAAGAGGTTGGACGTGTGCGCGAGCTGCGCCACCTGGTGCGAGACCGCGGAGACGAGTGCCGGATGTGCGTGGCCGAGCGAGGAAACGGCAATGCCGGCGATGAAGTCGAGGTACGCCTTGCCGTCGGCATCCCAGACCGTGCAGCCCTCGCCGCGCACCAGCGCCACCGGAGGTCTGCCATACGTGGGCATGAGCGCGGCCTCGAACCGTGCCGCGAGCGTGTCGTACTGCGGTGTCGAGGTCATCGGCCAGCAAGCTCCTTCTGTGTCGTGGTCGCGGCACGGGCCGTCTGCCCGTCGTTCCTCGTGTCCTGGGCCGGGACGACCATGGTTCCCACGCCCTCGTTGGTGAAGATCTCCAGCAGGAGCGAGTGAGCGACCCGTCCGTCGATGACGTGCGCCTGCGGTACGCCGCCCTGCACCGCCCGCAGGCAGGCCTCCATCTTCGGCACCATGCCGGACGCCAACGACGGCAGCATCGCGGCGAGCTCGTCCGCGTCGATCTCGCTGATGAGAGCGCTCGCGTCGCGATTCTCCGACCAGTCCCGGTAGAGCCCTTCGACGTCGGTGAGCACCACGAGCTTGCGCGCCTTCAAGGCGACGGCCAGCGCCCCCGCTGCCGTGTCGGCGTTGACGTTGTGCACCTGGCCGGACACGTCGGGCGCCACACTCGACACGACGGGAATCCGACCGGCCTCGATCAGGTCCTGGACGGCTTCCGGACGAACGGAGACCACGTCGCCCACCAAGCCGATGTCGACCGGCTCTCCGTCGACCATCGCCGTCCGCCGTTCGGCGGTGAACAGACCCGCATCCTCGCCGGAGAGGCCCACCGCGAACGGGCCATGCGAGTTGATGAGCCCGACGAGCTCCCGGCCAACCTGACCGACGAGGACCATGCGCACAACCTCCATGGCCTCAGGAGTGGTCACCCGCAGCCCGCCACGGAACTCACTGGGGATCTGGAGCCTGGAGAGCATCTGGCTGATCTGCGGCCCACCGCCGTGGACGATGACCGGACGGATGCCGGCGTATCGCAAGAACACGATGTCTTCGGCGAACGCCTTCTTGAGCGCGTCATCGGTCATGGCGTTGCCGCCATACTTGATGACGACGATCGAGCCGTGGAACTGCTCGAACCATGGAAGCGCCTCGATCAGCGTCTCCGCCTTCCGTTGCGCCTCGAGGTGGTCGCGATTCGTGATAGTGCTCATGACTCTTCTCGGTTCACCATTGGCCGGGCGTGAACGGTCGTCCGCTCACGGTGTCGCCGCCATCCGTCCTTGTCACGTGGTCATCGTCTGCAGGTCAGGTCGAGTAGGCCGAGTTCTCGTGGACGTACCCATGCGTGAGATCGTTGGTCCAGATCGTCGCGGACTCGCTTCCTGCCTTGAGATCGACCGTGACCTCCACATCGCGTCCGGACAGGTCGACCCGTGACCGGTCCTCGCCGATGCTCCCATCGCGGCAGACCCAGACCCCGTTGAACGCCACGTCCAGCTTCGCCGGGTCGAAGGCGGCGCGCGTCGTACCGACCGCTGCGAGGATCCTGCCCCAGTTGGGGTCCTTGCCGTACACAGCGCACTTGAAGAGGTTGTTGCGTGCGATCGCGCGGCCGACCTCCAAGGCGTCGTCCTCGGTCGCCGCATTGACCACGTGGATGGCGATGTCGTGCTCGGACCCCTCGGCATCGCGGAGCAGCTGGCGACTCAGATCGTGGCAGACGTCTCGCACCGCCGCCGCAAACTCGTCGTAGTCCGGTGTGACGCCCGACGCTCCACTTGCGAGCAAGAGCACGGTGTCGTTCGTCGACATGCAGCCGTCGGAATCGAGCCGATCGAACGTCTTCGCTGTTGCCTCGCGGAGCGCCCGGTCTGCCGTGGCTGCATCGACGGCGGCGTCGGTCGTCAGGACGACGATCATGGTGGCGAGGGACGGCGCCAACATGCCGGCGCCCTTGGCCATCCCGCCGACGGTCCAGCCGTTCCCTGGGTATGACGCCTGCTTCGACCGGGTATCCGTCGTCATGATCGCGACAGCGGCGGCCTCCCCGCCGTCGGCGCTCAGCGACTCGACGGCCGACTCGATGCCGGCAAGCAGCTTGTCCCGGTCGAGCTGCACCCCGATCAGGCCCGTGGAGCAGACCGCGACGTCGATCGCGCCGATGCCGAGCTTCGTGGCGACCAGCTCGGCAGCGGCGTGCGTGTTCTGGAAGCCTTCCGGGCCGGTGTAGCAGTTCGCGCCACCCGAGTTGATGACGACGGCCCGGATCTGCCCGTCCTTGCACGCCTGCTCGCTCCACAAGACCGGGTTGGCCTTGCAGCGGTTGGTGGTGAACACGGCGGCGCCGGCATAGCCCGGGCCGTCGTTGACCACCAGGGCGACGTCTGGGCGTCCGCTCGGCTTCAACCCGGCCGCGACGCCGGAGGCACGAAATCCTTTGGCGGCGGTGACACTCATGGGGCAAGTCCGATCGTGGTGAGGCCAGTGGTCTCGGCAAGGCCGAGGGCGAGATTCATGCACTGCACGGCGGCGCCCGCAGTGCCCTTCACGAGGTTGTCGACGGCCGCGACAGCGACCAGGCGACCGACGCGTTCGTCCACGGCCACCTGCACGTGCACACTGTTGGCGCCGAGCGTCGCCGCCGTCGTGGGCCACGAGCCCTCCGCCAGCAGGCGAACGAACGGCTCGTCCGCCCAGGCCTGCGCGTAGATCCGCCGAGCGCCCTCGCTGTCCAAGCCCCGTCGAGCGGGTGCGCTGCAGATGGCCAGGATGCCCCGCGGCATGGGAGCGAGGACAGGAGTGAAGGACACCTTCACGTGGGTCTCGGGCGTCGCCACGCGCCGGAGGTTCTGCTCGATCTCCGGCGTGTGCCGATGCGTACCTCCGACCGCGTACGCCGACGCCGCGCCCATCACCTCCGTCGCCAGCAGGTGCGGCTTCGGAGCTCGTCCGGCGCCCGAGGTGCCCGACGCCGCGACGATCACGATGTCACCCGGATCGACCACGCCGGCCTGCACCGCGGGAAGGAGCGCGAGGCTGGACACCGTGGGGTAGCAGCCGGGCACGGCGATCCGCCGGGCTCCGCGGAGGAGGTCACGCTGGCCGGGCAATTCGGGCAACCCGTACGGCCACGTACCGGCGTGCTCACCGCCGTACCACCGCTCCCAGTCGCCGCGATCCTCGAGCCGGAAATCGGCGCCGCAGTCGATCACCAGAGCCTCGGGTGGGAGCTGCGCCGCGAGCCTGGCGGACTGGCCGTGCGGCAACGCCAGGAAGATCACATCATGTCCGGACAAGGTGCCCGGCTCGGTCGCCTCGAGAACCCGATCGGCGAGCGGGCTCAGGTGCGGCTGATGCTCACCCAGCGTGCTTCCCGCGCTCGTACCCGCGGTGAGCGTCCCGATCTCGATCTCAGGGTGCGTGAGGAGGAGACGCAGCAGCTCACCACCGGCATAGCCACTTGCGCCCGCGACGGCCGCTCGGAATCCCATGCATGCTCCAGGTCGACATCCATCCGTGCATGCATGAGTATGCTGTAGATGGCAAAATTATGCAAATCCTTAGCCACGCCCGCGCAGCTCGACGGCGCCGGCCAGGTCGAGCTGCTCAGCGTAGTGGCACGCTGCCACATGATCCTGTCCGAGGCTGCGCAGCGCTGGTACCTCGGTGGAGCAGCGGTCCCCCGGCACGTACTGACAGCGGGTATGGAACAGGCACCCGGACGGAGGGTTCGCCGGGTCGGGCAGGTCGTCCGGCAGGGCGTGCTCGTGGCGGGCCCGGCGCTTGTGCGGATCCGGTAGCGGTACGGCGTTGAGCAGAGCCTCCGTGTACGGATGATGCGGCGTGGAGTAGAGCGCCGACGTCTCCGCGGTCTCCACGATCTTCCCCAGGTACATCACCGTCACCCGGTCACAGAGGTGCTCGATGACCGAGAGGTCGTGGGAGATGAAGAGGTACGTGAGGTTGAAGGACTCCTGAAGGTCGGCGAGCAGGTTGAGGATCTGTGCTCGCACGGAGACGTCGAGTGCCGACACCGCCTCGTCCGCGATCACCAGTCGAGGCTCGGTGATGAGAGCACGGGCAATGTTGATCCGCTGCCGCTCGCCGCCGGAGAACGCGTGGGGGTAGCGATGCATGTACTCCGGGCGCAACCCGACCCGACGCAGCATCTCCGCCACACGGTCCTGCAGCTCCGATCCCGAGGCCAGCTCGTTGGTCTTCAGCGGCTCGCCCACGAGCTGGAGCAGCGTCATCCGGGGATTCAGCGACGAGAACGGATCCTGGAAGACCACACGGATCTCGCGGCGGTACGGCTTGAGCTCCCGACTCCCGAGCGCGGCGAGATCGACGGTCTCACCGGACGTCGTCCGGTACCGGATCTCGCCACCGGTCGGCTTCAGCACCCGGGCAAGGCACCGTCCCACCGTGGTCTTGCCGCACCCGGACTCACCCACGAGACCCAATGTCTCGCCGGGATAGATCGTGAGGTCCACACCGTCGACCGCACGGATGGCTCCAGTGGTGCGGCCGAACATCCCGTGCCGAATCGGGAAGTGCATGGTGAGACCGGACACCTCGACCAACGGCGTGGCGGTCGATCCAGCTGCGGGCCGCCGAGGACGGGTCACGACCGGCGAACGCGCCCCCGTCGAGGATTCCTTGGCGTCCATTGCGGCGGCCGCGCTCGGTGCGGCCGCATCCTGGCCGCGGACGACCGCTGGCGTCCCAGGCGTCGCAGCAGGAGCCAACAACCTCGTGCCCGAGCCGTCGTACAGGTGGCAATGCGCAAGGTGCCCGCCGCCGAACTCCACCAGCGGTGGCTCGGCCGTGTCGCAGCGACCTGGTATCGCGAACTCACACCGCGTGTGGAAGGGACAGCCCGACGGCCGGTTCTGTGGATGCGGGACCATCCCGCGGATGGTCGCGAGCCGCTGGCGCTGCGAGCTGCCCCGCATCGTCGGGATCGAGCGCAGCAGTGCCTGGGTGTAGGGATGCTTCGGGTCTTCGAAGATCTCGGTGACGCTGCCGCGTTCGGCCACCTTGCCGAGGTACATCACTGTGACGTCGTCGGCGATCTCGGCCACCACGCCGAGGTCGTGGGTGATGAAGACCAGCGCCATCCCGGTCTGCTCCTGCAGGTCCTTGAGCAGGTCCAGGATCCGTGCCTGCGTGGTCACGTCGAGAGCCGTGGTCGGCTCGTCGGCGATGAGGAGCGCGGGGTTGCACGCCAGGGCGATCGCGATCATGACCCGCTGGCACATGCCGCCCGAGAGTTGGAAGGGGTACGCGTCGATTCGGCGTTGCGGTTGCGGGATACCCACCCGGCGGAGCTGGTTGATCGCCCGCTCCTTCGCCTCGGCTGTCGAGATCGGCTCGTGCAGCTGGATCGCCTCGATGAGCTGAGACCCGACCGTGTACATGGGCGACAGGGAGGCCATCGGCTCCTGGAACACCATGCCGATCTCGGCTCCGCGGACCCGGCGGATCTCCTCACCCTTCGGGTCGAGCTTGGCGAGGTCGGACCACTCCGCGGTTTCGTCCGGGCGCCACAGGATGCTCCCCTCGATGATCTTGCCCGGTCGCTCGACCAGCTGCAGGATCGACCGCGCGCTCACCGACTTGCCACACCCGGACTCGCCGACGACACACAGCGTGCGCCCCTTCTCGACCTCCAGGTCGACGCCATCCACCGCCTTGACGACGCCTTCCGGGGTGAAGAAGTGAGTCTTGAGACCCTGGATCCGCAGCAGCCTGTGATCACCGTTGGCCGGCTCTGCCGGTCCCGTGGCAGGTCCAGGCGCGCCCTTCACGGCCTGGTGGCCCCGCGTACCCGCCTCGAGAATCTCCCGGGTCTGCGGTGTCTGGTCCATTGCGTCTCCTCCTGAGCGAACCGAGCGGGCACGATGTGTGTGCGCTCAGGCCGTTACGTCTTGTACGGGTCAGCGGCGTCGCGCAGTCCGTCGCCGAGGAAGTTCAACGCCAGGACAGCGACCACGACCAGCGCTCCCGGTAGCAGCAGCCAGGGTGCGGTCGCCACCGCCCGGATGTTCTGCGCATCTTGCAACAACACACCCCAGCTCACCACCGGCGGCTGCAGGCCGAGGCCGAGGAAGGACAGGGACGTCTCGGCCAGGATCATGCCCGGGATCGAGAGGGTCAGCGAGGCGATGAGATAGCTCGCGAACGACGGCAGCATGTGCCGGAAGATGATCCGCGGCTGGCTTGCGCCGTCGACTATTGCCGCGGTCACGAAGTCCTCCTCACGCAGGGAGAGGAATCGGCTTCGCACCACCCGCGCCAGATGCGTCCACGCGATCATCGACAGGATCACGGTCACCGCGAAATATCGTCGGAGCGGACCCCAGCCGGGCGGCACCGCGGCGGCAAGACCGAGCCAGAGCGGCAACGTCGGAATGGACATGAAGAACTCGACGCCACGCTGGATCACGGTGTCGATGACTCCGCCGAAGAAGCCGGAGATGCCACCGAGCACGATGCCCAGGACGAACGCGATGGCCACACCGACCAGGCCGATCGACATCGACACACGGGTCCCATGGATGATCCGGGACAGCAGGTCGTGGCCGTTGCGGTCGGCTCCCAGCAGGTACATCGGCGGGCCGTCCGGGCCGCTCGCCGGACCGATCAGGTGGATGTCGCTAGGGATCAGCCCGAAGAGCTTGTACTCCTCGCCTTTGGCGAACAACCGCACCGGCACTTTCGCGCTCGTGTCCGTCGTCCAGAAAAGCTCCAACGTCTCCGGGTCCTGTTCGGACTTGTAGCCGTAGACGTACAGGCCGAACTTCCCGTCATCGAGGAAGTGCAGCCGTTGCGGCGGTGCGTACGCATAGTCCGCGTTGTAGTAGGCGTTCGAGTACGGCGCGAGGAACTCCGCGAAGATCGCCAAGAAGTAGATGCAGGCCGTCACGATCAGGCCGACGACTGCCAGCTTGTGCCGCTTGAATCCCCACCATACGAGCTTGTACTGCGGTGCGACTGCCACCGCGGCCTCGTCGCTGGCCGCCGCCCCGGCACCGCCGGCGCCGGTCGCCGGTGTCTCCTGCCCGGGTGCCCCAATTTGCGTCATCGTTCGGCTCCCACCATCTCGCCGAGACCATCAGTGGTATTGCAGTCGAACCCGAGGATCCAACCAGGCAAGGGCAATGTCGGAGATCAGAGTGCCGATCACCGTCAGCACGCTGATGATGAGGATGATCGAGCCGGCGAGGTACATGTCCTGGCTCTTCAACGCCTCGAGCAGCAACGGACCGGTCGTCTGCAGCGACAGCACCTGCGCCACGATGACCTCACCACCCACCAGCCCGGGTAGCACCCATCCGATCGTCGCGAAGAACGGGTTCAACGCGACTCGCAACGGATACTTGATGGTGAGGCGCCGTTCCGGCATGCCGCGCGCCCGAGCCGCCACGACATACGGCTTGTGCAACTCGTCCAGCAGGTTGGCACGCAGCACCCGGATCAGACCGGCCGTACCCGCCATTCCCAGCACGACGACCGGGACCCAGATGTGACTCAGCAGGTCGAGGACCTTGCCGAGGTTCCAGTCGGCGTCCACGAAGTCCTGTGAGAACAGGCCACCCACGCTGATCCCGAGGTAGTTCAGCCCGATCCACATCAGCACCAGCGCGATCAGGAACTCCGGGATCGCAAGCCCCAGGAAGCCCAGGGTGGTGGCCGCGTAGTCGCCGACGGAGTACTGACGCACCGCGGAGTACACGCCGATCGGGAACGCGACGACCCAGGTGAACAGCAAGGTCGTGACGGCGAGCACCACGGTCAGCGGGAGCCGATCCGCAAGCAGCTCGGTCACTGGCTTGTTCCACGCGAACGACTGACCGAAGTCGGCGTGGAACAATATCTGCGACATCCACTTGAGGTACTGCACGAAGATCGGGTCGTCGAGACCGTAGCGCCTGGTCAGCTGCTCCAGCTGGGCCTGGTCGACCGTGTCACCTTGGGCCTGAAGCTGCGACACCAAGGTGGTGAGGTAGTCGCCCGGTGGCAACTGGATGATGATGAACGACACCACCGAGATGAAGAAGAGGACCGGCACCATGAGCAAGAGCCGGCGCATGATGTAGCTCAACACGGTCCTCGCCTCCTTGCTACGCGTCGGCCGCTCACTGTGCCGCTCCTCTCCGATCCTTGCCGGTGATCCGGCGGCGCGGTCAGGCGAAGTACCACTGCTCCGGGTTGCTGTTGGCCGGACACGCCCAGACGTGCGACTCGGGGATCAGGTCCGGAATGTTCTGCAAGTTGTTCTTCGCGATCCCGTAGCCCGTGGGGATCCGCACCGTCCCGATCGCGTAGAACTGCTCCTTGGCAATCTGCAGGATCTGCCGGAAGAGCTCCTTCCGCTCCGCCTCGTCTGGGGTGGCCACGATCTGCCAGTAGAGCTCCAGCTGCCGCAGCGTCTCCGGTGGTGGCTTCTCACCGGTTTCACCGCGGGAGTTGAAGTACTGCTGCCACAGCGGCGCGTAGTTCGACTCGTTGCTGAACGGGAAGTACCACCGGGGCTCGACCATCTCGCACTTGAGCCCACCGTCACCGGTCCACACCGTGCAGTCGGCCTGGTTGGCGTCCTTGCGTTCGTAGAACAGCGAGCGGTCCTCGCTCTTGACCTGCGTGTCGATCCCGACGGCCTTCCAGTACTGCGCCACGAGCGTCGCGCCATCGACCCAGAACGGGATCAGCGTGGGGTTCGCCACCTCGATCTGGATGAAGAGTCGCTTGCCGTCGGGGCGCAACCGGAAACCGTCGCCGTCCCGTTCCGTGAGCCCTGCCCGGTCCAGATGCTCGTTGGCCAGGTCGACGTCGTACTCGGTGTACTGCTTGGCGAACTCCTCGTCGTAGAACTCCGACCGGTCGTCCGGGGCGGCCTGCCATGGCACGCCCTGCCGCTGCCAGACCGACTTGATCATCTCAGGACGGTTGATCGCGTGCGACAGGCCGATCCGGAAGTCCTTGTTCTGGAAGATCCGCCGCTTCACGGGGTCTCGGTGCGTGAGGTTGAGGGCGATCACCATGTCGTTCATCAGCGTGTTCTCAAGATCGATGAAGCGGTAGTCGCCCTGCTCCTGCGACCTCGCCAGCACCGGCTTGTTGGGCAGCGTGTTGATGTGGCGGGTGCTGATCGAGATCTCGCCTGCCGTCGCCTTGGTGAGGATCACCTGGGCGTCGGTGTTGAGTTCGTAGACGACCTCGTCGATGTAGGGAAGCTGACTGCCATCCGGGTCGGTCTTCCAGTAGTACGGGTTGCGGCTCAGCTTGACCTGGTTGCCTTCGCCGAGCGGGGTCACGATGATCCACGGGTGCAGGCGCGGGACGTCGGGGTTCGACCACACGTCCGCCTTGCCAAGGAAGAGATCAACCCAGCTGGCGAGCTTCTCGTCCTTGGCCATCTGCTCGGCATCAGGGTTGAACTTCTTGTGGAACTGCTCGAGGTAGTGCTTCGGGTAGTTGATGAGGTGGGTCTGGTTGCCGAGCTTCATGATGAAGAGCCCGTTCGGCTCGGGAAAGGTCACCAAGACGGTCTTCTCATCGACCTTCTCCACCGTCGCGGGCTTGCCGTTGGACGTGTAGATCTCGGGGGTCACCGGGAAGAGCTCTTCGTTACGGACGACCTCGTTGTAGGCGAAGACCAGGTCGTCTGCCGTGAACGGCTCGCCATCGGACCACTTCATGCCCTCGCGGAGCGTGATGGTGAACTCCCGGGCGTCGTTCGCCGCCTCGACCGATGCTGCGACGTTCGGGATCACCTCGGTGGCGTCCCGGTTCCACCTCATGAGCGGCTCGTAGCCGACGATCCGAATGAGCCACGGAGTGTCTGTCGCGTTCAACAGGACGGTGTGGAGCGTTCCGCCGTACTGGCCTATCTTGTCGACCGGCTCGACCACCAGCGGATCCTTCGGAAGCCGCTCCGAAAGTTTCGGCAGCTCACCCTTCTTCACGAGTTCGGCCAGGCTGGGCGCCTCCTTGCCCTTCGGCCCTGCCGCATCACCACCGCGGCCCTGCTGCCCCGCTGGATCGGTCGAGAAGAACGTACAACTGGCAAGGGACGTGGCGGCCAAGGTCCCGCCACTCAGTCGCAACAGGTCACGTCGGGTGAGACGCACGGAGCGATCGTGCGATGTCGTCATCGTCGACCCCTTCCATTCGGGGCTAAGCTCGGGTCCCTCAGATGGTTGGTAAGCGCTTCCCCGCCACCTACGCCTCGTGGCCACGGCGGCAGGAGAAGCCACGCCGTTTCGCCATTCGGGAACAACCCCCGAGAACCGATCGCACGTCCCTCATGGCGAGTGGTTGTCGGTGACGATATGGCGAGCGAGAGACCCTGGACAACAGCACGGCCTGCCCCTGGCCGTCACAGGTCCGTAACCGGACATTCACCGGAGCCGAGTCCGAAACTTCCGTCCGCTCGAAGGCCGTCTGAGGCGGTTGAAGAGTGCGACCGAGGGAACCTAACCTAGGCACCGGAATGGGTCGGGCGTTGCGATGATCGCGGGACGTCCTGGGTATGCACTGCAAAGTCCCGCGATCTCGCGCGCCATCTCTTTCTGGGATGCGGCCATGCGTACCGACCCGCGAGGACCGAGCTGCCGCATCCACGATGCGTACGACGGGCCAGTCCACGAGGGTCGGTTCGAAGCTGGCGCGGGCGCCGCGTCCGCCACGTCACGCGCACAGCGGTCTAGCCGGCAGTCGTGATCTCAAGTAACGGCAAGTCCTGCCACGGCAGCAGCCATCGAGCACCGAGCACCAGCGCGCCGAGCGAGACCAGCCCGAAGACCATCACCCACACGAGCCCAGGCAGGCGGGTCAGGCGGGCAAGCTGGTCGGCGTCGGAGTCGCGGGCCATCCTGCGGGCTCGCTTGCGTTGCAGCTCGACGACCGGACGGATCCCGGCGAAGAGCAGGAACCAGGTGAACGAGTACGCGACCGCGGCCTGGAGCGGTGCCGGGGCGAACCACGAGACCACGAAGATCGCCACCGCCGTCGTGACGAGGGTGAGGGCGCCGTAGGCGTTGCGGACGACGATCAGCATGGCGAGGAGGGCGACGATGCTGATCCAGAGGATGGCGACGATTCGGCCGTTCGCGAGCATGGCCGAGTAGCCGACACCTATGACCGGAGGTGCAACGTAGCCGGCCATGGTCGTGGCGACCATACCGGGACCGGTCGGCTTGCCTCGCGAGATCGTGACCCCCGAGGTGTCCGAATGCAGCCGGATACCGCTCAGCCGGCGGCCCACCAGCACGGCGACCAGGGCATGCCCACCCTCGTGAGCGATCGTGACGACGTGACGTGACCAACGCCAGATCTCGGTGATCGCCACGGCGGCGAACCCTGCGGCCGCGCAGATGAGCACGACGGCGACGGCAGGTTGCGGCTGGACGCCCGTCACCTCGGCCCACAACCGCTCGAGCTCCGGCATGGACACCTCCGCAAGACCCGACGGGCCCACCGTGAGACCGAAGCGGGGGCCCGGCAAGACGTCGGGCACCAAACCTACTGCAGCGATCTGGCGAGCAAGCCTCACACACGAGGCGCGGTATTACCGTGGTCACCGTGCCTTCTCCGTCAAGCCGTGCCGAGAACCCGCGCCGCCCACGCGGCGCGCGGGTGACCATCGAGCGCACGACGAGCCGAGTCCTCCCGGTCGACGACCACGGTCGGATCCTTCTGCTGCGCGGCTTCGAGCCGGCACGACCGCATCGACTCTTCTGGTTCACGGTCGGCGGCGCCATCGCTCCCCACGAGACCCCTCGCGAGGCCGCCTGCCGTGAGCTCCGCGAGGAGACCGGCATCGTCGTCACGCCCGACGCACTAGGAGAGCCGTTCGGATCCAGCACGGTCGAGTTCGCCTGGGACGGCTTCCGGATCGTTCAGGACCAGGTGTTCTTCGCCGTACGGGTCGGTGACGTGCCGGTGTCGTTGGACGGACTCGATGCGATCGAGAAGGCGACGACGACTGCCTACCGATGGTGGTACGCCGACGAGCTCGCCGCGAGCGCGGAGCTCTACGACGAGAGGCTGCCCGGCCTGATGCGGCACGCGGCCGACAGCCTGCACCGCTCCGGACCGTGATGGGACCGATCAGGTCCGCTGGCAGGCTCTGAAGCCTCAGTCCTCTGGGACTTCATGCTGCGGCTCGGGCTGGGGTTCGTCCTGCTCGGTCACGCGTCGTGCTCGGATCGGACGGTCACTCGCTGTGAGACAACGGCCACTCGGCAGGTCGAACTCGTACCCGTGCATCGAACACCGCAACCGATCACCGTTGATCTCGCCGAAATGGCTGAGGTCCGCCTGGCGATGCGGGCACTTGCGCTGCACCATCCAGTCGCCCAACCGGATCTCCTCGAACGTGTCCTCCTGCTCGGCGTACCAGCGCTCGGCGTACGCCATCCGCTCAGGTGACAGGCACTTGAAGAACGTGTAGACGAACTCGTTGTACGGGCCGATCCGCGCCGCCCGGAACCGCATGGACAAGAACAGACTGTTCACCCAGTCCTGCTCGTTATCCGCGATGAGCCGTTCCACGAGCGGCCGCTCGATCGAGAAGCGGTACCGGCACTTCTCGCCGTCCCAGCGGCGGACCTCCCGATCGATGAAGTCGACGACGATGCGCTCGCTCCGCGTCTTGTCGGTGATGTCGAGCAGAAGCTGTGCGCCGACGCCGGTGCAGATCGTGCTGGCCATCCGCAGCAGCGGCTCGAAACGCTGCTTCACCGACGAGAAGATGTCGACCTGCGGCGCCGGCCACGCCCGCTTCTCCTTCTCCAGCCGCAGCCGGACACGCTCGGCGTAGGCCTGCAGATACAGCCGCTTGTCAAGGTACGGCGCGAACGGTTCATCCGGCGGATGGCGAAGTGCCACACGACCACCGTCCACCTCCACCGTGCTGCCGGGCACCATCAGCATCCCGTTGTCGTGCCCATGCTCTCGCAGGTACTCCAGGAACACCGTGTGGTCAGGGAACGGATTCGCCGGGTCCTTGTCGACGTCGTTGTACCCGATCAGCTCGTCGTCCAAGAAGGCAGCTGGGCCTGCCGACGGGACGACATAGCGTGCATCGATCTCGCGTACATATCGATAGGCTCGCGCCAGACCGTTTTCCCGTTTACTGCGGCCGAATGCCATTTTTGCCGACTCCGGAAGCTCGTAGACCATCGGCCACCAGTTCGCGCCGGAGAACTGCAAGAAGTGGATGTCATAGACGCCAAATTCGCGAAGCGGATCCAAGTCCACCGGCTTGGCGTCATTTTGGTTGAGTATGCATCCGGTTCCGTCGTCGATCGAGAGCGAGGAGTCTCCGATCGGTCCGTCGCTCGGCGAGACCAGTGCCATGATCATGATCCGTAGACCGCCGTCGAGCGTGAGCGGTTTGGCGTTCGGCACTCGGACGAAGCTGTTGAAACCCAACTCTCGCAACGCGTTCTCGAGGTCGTTGGTCTGGTACGCAGGCAGCAGCACCGTCGCCTGCTTCGACACACCGGTCCGCAGGAACTCAGGATCGAAGTGGTCGTGATGCAGATGCGACACGTACAGATAGTCCGGATTTCGATACGCCTCCCAGTCCAGGCCACTGTTGTCTGGAAATGGGAACCACGACGCGAAGTAGGCCGGATTCACCCACGGATCGCACAGAATCGTTCCGCCTCGGGTCTCGACGAAAAAGCCCGCATGCCCAATCGAGGTAATCCGCATTTTCCTCAAACAACCTTGTGCTCGCGACGAGAGTGGACCGAAAGCCAGGTCGAGAGCGACGACCGAGCTTCTCTCATTGAAGGTGAAAGCACATTTCGCCACCGACGGTTCAGCAAAACCGGCTCATAGGCACGACGAAATGCCACCGGCTCGGTCGGTGGTGGGCATCGGGCAGGGTGTCCCGACGAGAAGACGCCCGCTAGGCGCCGCGTTGGACGGCGCCGGTACGCCGCGCCGCCTCCTCGACCGCGGCGCGCTTGGCGGCACCGACCTCCGCGTCGGTCAGCGTCCGGTCAGGGGCGCGGAAGCGCAGGGCAAATGCCAGCGACTTCGTTCCGGGCTCGAGCTGTGCGCCGGTGTAGACGTCGAACAGCCGTACCGACTCGAGCAGCTCGCCGGCGCCCTCCCGCAGGGCCGCCTCGACGTCGGCGGCGCTCACGTCCGACTTCACGATCAGTGCCACGTCTTCCTTCGCCGGCGGATACGGCGAGACACGGGGCGCACGCACCGGGCTCGTCCGCATCCCGAGCAGCGAGAGATCGAGCTCCATCGCGCTCGCGCGTGCGGGTAGACCGTACGCCTCGACCACCTTCGGGTGCAGCTCACCGGCGTGGCCCACCAGTCGCCCATCCACATAGCAGGCAGCGCACCGGCCGGGATGCCAGGGGGCGTAATCGGCCGCACGAAGCTCCAGCGCAACGCCTGCGGCGTCGGCCACGAGACGCGCCGCCGCCACGGCGTCCGCCCAGCTCGCCTGCCGCCCCTGCCCCCACCAGCCGGAGGCCTGCCGTTCACCGCACAACAAGACGGCGACCCGACGAGGCTGGTCGGGCAGCGCGGCGTCCAGCGCCGCCACTTCGTCGTCGCTCGGGCGGTGGTCCACCGGCAGCCGGGGTGCCGCCGGCGCCCCGTCCTTCGGCAGGAAGACGGCGCCCATCTCGAACAACGCGAGGTCGGTCATCCCCCGCCCGACATTCCGCCGTGCCGTGGCGAGCAGCCCTGGCAGCAACGTCGTCCGCAGCAGGGGCTCTTCCTCTGACAGAGGGTTGGCGATCCGGGCCGCCCGTCGCCGCGGGTCGTCGGCCGGCACCCGCATCCGGTCGAAGTCGGCCGGACCGACGAACGGATAGGCCAGCACCTCCGTGTACCCCGCACCGGCCAACACACGACCGACCAGCCGGCGCAGTCGCTGGTCTGGCGTGAGTCCACGCCCTGGTGGCGCCACGGGGAGCACACTCGGCACTGCCTCGTAGCCCTCCAGGCGGATGACCTCTTCGGCGAAGTCGTTGGGATCCCGAAGGTCCGGCCGCCAGGATGGCGGCACCACGGTGAGCGTGCCGTCGGCAACCGACACCCGGCATCCGACGTCTTCGAGCCGCCGGACGCTGCGCTCGACCGGGATGTCGTAACCCGCCACCCGGCCCGCGTGGTTCGCCGGGATCCGCACCGGTTCGCGGTCGGGCATCACACCGACGAGCGTCGACCCTTCCTCGATGCGTCCGCCACCGAGCTCCACGAGCAGCTCCGCGACCCGACGAGCGGCGAAGCCTTGCAGCTGCGAGTCCACACCACGTTCGAACCGCTTGGACGCCTCCGTCGACAGCTTGTGGCGGCGTGACGTGCGCGCGATGGTCATCGGGTCCCAGTACGCCGCCTCGACCACGATGTCGGTCGTGCGATCCGACAACTCGGTGGTGGCGCCACCCATGACGCCCGCCAGACCGATCGGCCCGGAGTCGTCGGTGATGACGATGTCGTCCGGATCCAGCACCCGCGTGACACCGTCGAGGGTCTGCAGCTTCTCCCCCGGCTCGGCTCGGCGCACCACGATGGGCCCACGCAGCAGAGCGCGATCATATCCGTGGATCGGCTGCCCCAGCTCGAGCATGACGTAGTTCGTGACGTCGACGCCGAGCGAAATCGGCCGCATGCCGGCAAGCTGCAAGCGGCGCTTCAACCAGCGCGGGCTCACCGCACTGGGGTCCACGCCGACCACGGTCACGGCCGCGAACGACGGACATCCGACCGGGTCCTCCACGCGCACCGGGTAACCCGAGTCCGCAGGCTCTCTTAAGGTGTCCGTGACAGGATCGACGAAGGGCAGGTCGAAGGCTGTCGCCACCTCGCGCGCGACGCCACGCATCGACATCGTGTAGCCGCGATCCGGTGTGACCGCGATGTCCAGCACGTCGTCACGCAGCTTGAGGATCTGCGGCGCATCCTCGCCAGGCGTCCCTTCACCGGGTGCGAGCACCAGGATCCCCGCGTGGTCGTCACCGATGCCAAGCTCGCGCTCCGAGCAGATCATGCCGTCGGAGATGTGCCCGTACGTCCGCCGAGCTGTGATCTTGAACCCACCGGGAAGCACCGTCCCCGGTAGCGCCACCACAACCAGGTCGCCCACCGCGAAGTTGTGAGCACCGCAGACGATGCCGCGAGGCTGGCCCTCGCCGACGTCGACCTGGCACCAGCGAATCGTCTTCCCGTTGGAGTGCGTTTCGGTTTCGTACGAAAGCACTCGGCCGACCACCAACGGGCCGCTCACGTCCGCGCCCACCTCGTCGACCGTCTCGACCTCGAGCCCGGCACGAACCAGCCGCTCGGCGATCTCCCGCGACGTCACCGAATCGGGCAGCGCGACGATCTCTCGCAACCACGAGACCGGGACCAGCATCAGGCCTCCCACCCGAACGCCTGCGTGAAGCGCACGTCACCTTCGACCATGTCGCGCATGTCTTCGATGCCGTGGCGGAACATGAGGGTGCGTTCCAATCCCATCCCGAACGCGAAACCTGAGTACTTCTCGGTGTCGACGCCGCACGCGATGAGTACGCGCGGATTCACGACGCCGCAGCCACCCCACTCGATCCAGCCCTCGCTCGAGCAGGTCCGGCAGGGGCGGTCGGGGTTGCCCACCGAAGCGCCGCGGCACACGAAGCACTGCAAGTCCAGCTCCGCGCTGGGCTCGGTGAACGGGAAGTACGACGGGCGGAGCCGGGTCTTGATGCCCGAACCGAACATCTCCTGCGCGAAATGGTCGAGCGTGCCCTTCAAGTGCGCCATCGTGATGCCCTCGTCCACCACGAGGCCCTCCACCTGATGGAAGACCGGCGTGTGGGTGGCGTCGAGCTCGTCAGTGCGGTAGGTGCGACCAGGGCACACGATGTAGATGGGCGGTTTGCGACTGAGCATCGTCCGCGCCTGACCCGGCGACGTGTGCGTGCGAAGCACGACCCCTGCGTGCTCCGGCTCGAGGAAGAACGTGTCCATCGTGGTGCGTGCCGGGTGATCCGGTGGGATGTTGAGCGCGTCGAAGTTCAGCCACTCCGCCTCGACCTCCGGACCTTCGACCACCTCCCAGCCCATGGCCACGAAGACGTCGCTGATGCGTTCCTGGATCGTGGTCAGCGGATGCCTCGCGCCGCGTGGCTCGATGTCCCATGGCAAGGTGACGTCGACCGTCTCCTCGCGGAGGATCCGCGCCTCGTGCTCGGCCGCCAGCTGGCTCTGGCGCGCAGCGAGTGCCTCGGACACCGCCCGGCGTGCGGCACCGAGCCGCATGCCGGCGTCCTTGCGTTCCTCGGGTGGTAGCTGGCCGATCTGCCGGTTGGCCAGCGCCAGTGGGCTCCGGTCGCCGGCGTGCGCGAGCCGGGCAGCGCGCAGCTCCTCGAGATCCTTCGCCGCGGTGATGGCGGCGATCGCCTCGTCCCGCATCCGGTTCACCCGGTCAGGATGCAGCGGCGAATCCTCGGAAAGCTTCGAGTCGGTCAAAGCCGACGAGTCGTGGTTGGTGGGCATCGTGCTCGGGTCGTCCCATCGTCGGGTCTTCGTACGGCACAGGCCGTACGCGGGAAGTCTAGGAGCGGCGCTCCGCACGCTGCGCACGGGCCGACGCGTAGAGACAGACGGCCGCGGCTGTCGCGAGGTTCAGGCTCTGCGCCTTGCCGTAGATCGGAACCCGTACCACCGCATCGGCGAGGTCACGGGTCCCGACCGGCAAGCCCCAGGCCTCGTTGCCGAAGATCCACGCCGTGGGGCGGCTCAGCAGGCCCTGCTCCTCTGCGCTCTCGAGATCGATGTCGCCCTGGCCGTCGGCCGCCAGGACCGTCACATCGTGCGCTCGCAACGCCGCTACGCCTTCCGACGCCGGCACTCCGACCGCCACCGGAAGGTGGAAGAGACTGCCCGCCGATGCCCTGACGCACTTGGGGTTGTAGACGTCGACCGACGCGTCGGTGAACAACACGGCATCGGCGCCGGCCGCGTCGGCGCACCGCAGCACCGTGCCGGCATTGCCCGGATCGCGTACTTGTGCAAGTACGGCCACGAGCCGGGGCTTCGACGCCACGACCTCCTCGTACGCGACGTCGACGAAGCAACACACCGCCAGCACGCCCTGGGGGGTGACGGTCTGCGCCATGGTGTCGAAGACTTCGCCCGACACCAGGCGGATCGGAACGCCGGCTCGCTCGGCCGCATCGAGTAGCTCCGCATGTCGCTGAGCACCGTGCCCCGTGGCGAAGAGCTCACGGACCACGCCCGGCACCGTGAGCGCTTCACCGACCGCCTGGGGCCCTTCGGCGAGGAACTGCCTCCCCCTGGTGCGAAACGATCGCTTGACGAGCCGACGTGCAGCCACGACCCGAGCAGCGCGTGGATCGGTGCACTCGGGACCGGCCACTGGCGTCACGATCGCACAACCGCCCGTGCTCGTGCGGACCGTCTCAGGCGGCGGCGTGTGACTTGGCCGAACCGCCCTCTGCCCCGGCTGCCTCAGATCCGTTCGAGGTGGCCGGCAGCGCGTTGCGGGCTACCTCGACGAGTGCGGCGAATGCCGTGGCGTCTCTCACAGCCAGATCGGCGAGGATCTTCCGGTCGACCTCGACGCCGGCGGCCTTGAGGCCCTGCACGAAGCGGTTGTAGGTCATGCCGTTCTGCCGGGCGGCCGCGTTGATCCGTGTGATCCACAGCCGACGGAAGTCACCCTTGCGCGCCTTGCGGTCGCGGTAGGCGTAGACAAGCGAGTGGGTGACCTGCTCTTTTGCCTTGCGGTAGAGGCGCGAACGCTGGCCGCGGTATCCCTTGGCCTGCTTGAGGATCTCGCGACGCTTCTTGTGGGCGTTGATCGCCCGCTTCACGCGTGCCACTGGCGTACTCCTTGCTCCAACGGGCTGCTTGATCGCGCGCTGACCTCGTCAGCGGACGAGCAGCTTCCTGATCTTCTTCTTGTCGGGGGCGGCGGTCTCGACCTCGGGGGCCAGCCGGCGCATCACCTTCGACGGCTTCTTCTCAAGCTTCGCGCCCCGGCCGCCGCGCTTGTGCATGAGCCTTCCAGTGCCCGTGACGTGGAAGCGCTTCTTTGCCCCACTGTGGGTCTTCATCTTCGGCATAGTCGTCCCTCGGCTCGACCCGGTCCACCGCACGTGCCGGCCCGGGGTCGGGCGCCCCGGGCCTGGCGGCGGACGTATCTGACGCGTGTGGTTTCTTGGTACTTGCTCGGTGCTTACTCGATGTCAGCGGCTTGCTGTGCGCGCTCCCGTCGCGCCTGCTGCGGCGCTCGACGTGCGCGTTCGGCTTCCCGCTCCGCCGCGCGCTCGGCAGCACGCCGTGCCTTCTCAGCCTCGATCTCGGCACGGGCCTCCGCCTTCCGCTTGTGCGGCGTGACGACCATGATCATGTTACGGCCGTCCTGTCGGGGTTGGGACTCGACGTATCCGAGGTCGGCGACATCCTCGGCCAGCCGTTGCAGGAGCCGGAACCCCAGCTCCGGTCGGGACTGCTCCCGACCCCGGAACATGATCGTGACCCGGACCTTGTCCCCCTGCCGAAGAAAGCGCGCCACGTGACCCTTCTTGGTCTCGTAGTCGTGCTGGTCGATCTTCGGCCGGAGCTTCATCTCCTTCATCTGGGTCTGGGCCTGGTGACGCCGAGCTTCCCTGGCCTTCTGAGCGGTCTCGTACTTGTACTTCCCGAAGTCCATGAGCTTGCAGACCGGCGGCCGAGCCGTCGGAGCCACCTCGACGAGATCGAGATCGGCCTCCTGGGCAAGGCGCAGCGCATCCTCGATGCGCACGATGCCGACCTGCTCACCATTCGGCCCAACAAGCCGGACTTCGGGAACCCGAATCCGCTCGTTGACGCGAAGCTCTGTTGCGATGAGGACCCTCCTCGAGTCGTTCGGTCGCGTATCACCGCCGGCCCGGCCACCTCGGCGATCCGGACACTTCGGCGATGTCGTTTGAAGAGGTACGAAAAAGGCTTCCGTGCCTCGTCACGGAAGCCGTCACCCAGTGAGCGTGACCTGCCGCGGCCGCCCATCGGCGAGGCGACGCGCCGCAGTACCCTCACGCAGGCCGTCGTCCCGAGATCGGTACGACGGCCGGCCAGACCCGGCGACCTCGAGATCGCGGCGGGTGGGAGACGACCTCCGCTTGGGACCCGGCCCGATGCGTGGGAAACGTCGCCGGAACGTCTTCACACATCCAGCCAAGCCGGCCTCAGTCAGCCTACCAAAGATGACCGATCCAGGCCTCCCTGGCCGGGATCTTCTCCGCGGTCCGCTGATCACATGCGCGCCACCGTCAGGCGGGAGGTGTCGGCTTCGCCTCCAGCTCGTCCAGCCACGCGAGGACTTGGGCGGTGTGCTGCCCGAGTGCGGGCGGCGCGAGGTGGGTCTCCCGGCCGCCGGCGAAGGCGTTGTCGTCGAACCGGATCGCGGGACCGGGCAGCCGGATCCGACCGAGCGTCGCGTGGTCCACGTCGATCAACAGCCCCTGGGACCTGGTCTGCTCCCAGGCGTACACCCGGTCGAGCGTCTTGACCTCGCCGGCCGGTACGCCGATCTCGTCCAGCCTGACGAGCAGGGGCTCGGTCGACCATGCCGCGAACGCCTCCTCGATGGCGGCGATGACGGCGTCCCGGTTCCGTACCCGTTCGGCGTTGGTCCCGAACCCTGCGCCGTCCACCGGAAGCCCGAACGCCTCGGCGAACCGACGCCACAGACCCTCGCTCCCCACGGATATCTGCACGATGCCGTCGGCGGTATGGAACAGGCCGTAGGGACAGATCGACGGGTGATGGTTTCCCTGGGCCCGGGGGACCTCACCCGCGACCGTATGGCGCGTGCCTTGGTAGGCGTGGACACCGACGATCGCCGACAGCAGCGACGTTCGGACCACCCGTCCGCGGCCGGTGCGGGCCCGCTCGTGCAGCGCAGCCGCCACCCCGTAGGCCCCGTAGATGCCGGCGAGCAGGTCGGCGATGGGTACACCGACTCGCATCGGCTCCTCAGGACTCGGTCCGGTGAGCGACATGAGACCACCTTCACCTTGGGCGATCTGGTCATAACCGGCACGCGTCCCTTCCGGCCCGTCGTGGCCGAAACCTGTGATGGACAGAATGATCAGTCGAGGGTTGAGCTCGGAGAGCACGGCAATGGACAGGCCGAGCCGGTCGAGGACGCCGGGCCGGAAGTTCTCCACCAACACGTCGGCATGGCGGAGCAACCGACGCAGGTGGTGACGCCCTTCCTCGGACTTCAGGTCGAGCGTGATGGATTCCTTGTTCCGGTTGCACGACAGGAAGTACGTCGACTCGAGCGCATCCTCGGGCCCGACGAACGGCGGACCCCAGCCTCGGGAATCGTCACCACCATTGGGGTTCTCCACCTTGATGACGCGCGCGCCCAGATCACCCAGAAGCATCGCCGCATGCGGACCCGCCAACGCACGCGAGAGATCCACGACGACGACGCCGGCTAGCGGACCGTGCGACGAGTTTCCAGCGAAGTCATCGAGTTCGGCCACGGCATGCTCCTTCTCGAAGGTCGGCCGGAAGTCCGGCACGAGGTGTCGTGCTGACCGCCGCGAGCGAGTCCTGTCAAGATCACTCATTCTGCCGGCAATCACCGAATGATCACCAGGTCGACCAACCACCGGCCCGGCTGGTTGACCGTGCGTGACGCCCGGACGGGGCGACACGACGTACCTGGCCAATTTCAGTTCTCCGACCGGCGTGCATCCGCGAGCGCTACTAAGCACGAGGAAACTCGTCGGCTGAAAACCCGAGTACGCGAACTCTCTTCGTGACGACGTTGCGCAGGGTACGTGGCATGCGAGGAGTAAGGGCGTCGCATCACGTACAGCTCACCACGCTGTGCTCTGCATGCCAGCATCGCCTTTGACGCGTGCGCACCTGCGGTTAAGCTGCTGCAGAACTGCTTCGCTTGCAGTGCTGAGAATCCGTGCACGCGAAGTCGAGAGCCGTTGCGCGCTCGGTCCGTATCCCGCGCTGGCACACGGTGTTCTTTTGGTTTCTGGGGGAAGCTCGTGGCGACCGCATTCCGGCGAGCACGCGCACTGGTCGGCATGCTGTGGCGCGCCGATCCGGCGCTTTTCGTGTGGTTCGGGCTTGTCGTCTTGGTCCTGGGACTGCTTCCGAACGCCAGCGTCCTCGCCACGGGCATGCTGGTATCCGTTCTGCCGGATGCGGTCGCGTCGGGTCCGGGGTCTACGGCATGGAACAACGGGCTGCTCGCCGTCGGGCTCGTCGCCCTGGGCTTTCTTGCGAGTGGTGTCTTCCTCACCCTCGCCCGCCTGCTGTCCGAGCTCATGAACACGGCACTCATGCGCGAGGTCTCCAGGACCGCAAGCCGCGCTTTCCTCACCCCCCATCGGATCGCAGCGCTCGAAGATCCTCACGTCGTACGCGATCTCGATGCGATCCGGGACTTCGAGCGAACCGGGCTCTACGTCCAGACCCCGTGGGCGCTACGCATCCTGGCATCCATGCGGATCGCCGGGCTCGGCGCAGCACTCATCCTGTCGACCTTCACGTGGTGGGCTCCGATCGCCATCCTGGCCGGATGGGTCGTCGCCAACCAGGCATCCAGCAGATGGATGGAGCGAGGTTTCGCCGCGGTACGAGCTGAAGGAGCCGGCGATCTTCGACGAGCCGAGTATCTGCGTGGCGTTGCCCTTGGGCCGGAAGCGGCCAAGGAGATCCGAGTCTTCGGTCTCGCGGACTGGGTCGGGGTCGAGTACGCCCGCACCTGGCTGCGCTCGATGTCGGCGGTTTGGCGAGCCAGGCGCGCGCAGGTGAGAACGCTCGCGCTCGGTACCGGTGCGGTCGTCAGCTCGCACGCCGTGGTCGTCGGCGCGTTGGCCTGGCACGCCGTACACGGCCACATCGGGATCGGCGCGGTCACCGTGTACGGTCTCGCCGTGCTCGGGATGGGCGAGCTCGGCTTCCTCGGCGACCCACACTGGCGAGTGAGCCGGGCGGCATCCCTCGCCGAGCAGCTACTCGACGTCGAGCGACGCCTGCTCGCGGAGAACCAGCGCTCACCGTCCTCGGCTCCCGCCCACGCCTCCGCGACCGGTCCTGTTCGCCCCGCTGGGACCAGCCCAGTGCGAGCCGATCCGACAGGCGCCCCCTCCGGACCAGTGGAGGTACGTCTGCAGGGTGTCACGTTCGGCTACTCCCCCCACGCAGCGCCGGTGCTCGACCACCTCGACCTGCACATACCCGCCGGACAGTCCGTGGCCATCGTCGGGGAGAACGGCGCCGGCAAGACGACCCTCATCAAACTGATCTGCGGGTTCTACGAACCGGCAGCGGGAAAGGTCTTGCTCGACGGGCAGGACCTCGCCATGGCCGATCTCCCGGCGGTCAGACGGCGGATCGGTGCCATTTTCCAGCACTTCATCCGGTACGAGCTCCCGCTGCGGGACAACGTCGGGTTCGGCGCACCCGCCCACCTCGACGACCACGAGCTGCTCGAAGCAGCGCTGCGCGACGCGGGCGCCGGCGACCTGCTGACCGACCTCCCGGCGTCCTGGCAGACCGTGCTGGCTCATGGCTACCCGCAGGGCGCCGACCTTTCGGGTGGACAGTGGCAGAAGGTCGCGCTCGCCCGGGCACTCGTCGCCGTGCGCGCCGGAGCCGGCCTGCTGATCCTCGACGAGCCCACGGCAAGTCTGGACGTCCGCGCAGAAAGCGAGCTCTTCGACCGATTCCTCGCCCTCACCCGCGACACGACGACCGTGCTGGTGACGCATCGACTCTGGAGCGTCCGCCGCGCCGACCGGATCGTGGTGCTGTCCGGTGGTCGGATCGTCGAGGACGGCGACCACGACACGCTCATGGCACTCGGTGGGCGGTACGCCACGATGTTCCGTCTGCAGGCCCACCGGTTCGGCGTCGTACCACACGAGGACCCGCAGGCGTGCGGCGCTCGAGCGAGCACGGTCGGGAGCGCCGATGCGTGACCGGCTCCGCGAGCTCTCCCTCCTGATCGGCACCGCCGTACGGACCGACCCGTGGCGCGCGCTCGGAACGGGCTTCGAACCACTCGGCGCCCTGATGTACCCCATGTTCGGGTGGTTTCTCGGCGTGGTCGCTGACGCCGTGCTCGAACGCAGTACCACCAGACTGCTTGTCGGGAGCCTCGGTCTGCTTGCGACCGTCGGCCTGCACTATGTCTCGACCTACGTCGCCACGGGGATCCGGGTCGGGCTGGCGGAACGGGTGGGCTTCGCCTTCGACAGGGAGATCGCGCAGCTGACGAGCGAGCTTCCGGGGCTCGAGCATCACGAACGGCGCGACTACCAGGACCGCTTGGAGCTTCTGCGGCAAAGCCAGGGCATCCTCGGCCAGTCGCTGAACAGCATCGTGACCACCGCGACGGCGCTCGTCGGTGCGATCGGGACGGGCGTCGTGCTCGTCCTCCTGCATCCCTTCGTGCTCCTCCTCGTGCTGTTCGCCCTCCCAGCCTTCCCCATCGCAGCCTTGCAACAGCGTTGGCATACCGAAGCCGAGGCGCAGTCTGCAACCTCGGCCCGGCTCGCCCGGCACCTGCGTACCCTCACGATCGACTCGCGGGCCGCCATGGAGATCCGCATCTTCGGGCTGCAGGAAACCTTGTTGCGCACGATGGATGCGGCGTGGCTACGTGCCCGTCGACCGATCCATCGCGCCCAGGTGAAGGAGACTGTGACGGGTGGGATCCGATCGCTGCTCTTCGCCAGCGGCTTCGCACTCGCGGTGGGCTTCGTGCTGTGGCAGGCGAGTCGTGGCTTGGCCCGGCCCGGCGAAGTGATCACCGCGATCATCGTGTGCGAGCGGGTGCAGAACCAAGTGCTCGGACCGGCGTACAGCATCGCGGGCCTCGGACGGGTCCTTCGCGCCGCCGGACGGTTGCTCTGGCTACGGGAGTACGCCGCGCGTGTGCGCGCACAGCACGCGCGCCGAGCCAGCCGACCCGCGCCGACTCGACTGGTCGACGGCATCCGGTTCGAGAACGTCTCGTTCACCTACCCCGGCGCCCGGACCCCGGCCCTCCGGGACGTGTCCATCCACCTGCCTGCCGGGTCGGTGGTCGCCCTCGTCGGAGAGAACGGCGCCGGCAAGACGACGCTGGTCAAGCTCCTGAGCAGGATGTACGAACCGACGAAGGGGCGGATCCTGGTCGATGGCGTCGAGCTTGCCGAGATCGACGTGTCCGACTGGCGGCGAAGGCTCGCGGCAGCGTTCCAGGACTTCATGCGGTGGGAGCTACAAGCGCGTCGCGCCGTCGGCGTCGGCGATCTGCCGCGACTGGACGACGACACGGCGGTGCGTGCTGCGTTGGATCGGGCAGGTGCGCCGACCGTCGTGGACGAGCTGCCGAAGGCCGGGGACACCCAGCTCGGCGCGACCTGGCCTGACGGCGTCGACCTGTCCACCGGGCAGTGGCAGAAGCTCGCACTCGGCCGAGCATTGATGCGTACCGATCCGTTGGTCCTGTTCTTCGACGAGCCGACGGCGAGCCTCGACGCACCGACCGAGCATGCGCTCTTCGAGCGCTATCTGGCGGCAGCCCGATCCGGCGCCGAAAACGGACGCATCACGTTGCTCGTGTCGCACCGCTTCTCCACGGTCCGGTCGGCCGACCTGATCCTCGTCGTCGATGGTGGAACGGTCACCGAGTGGGGTGACCATGACCAGCTGATGGCGAATGGCGGACTCTACTCCGAGCTCTACTCCTTGCAGGCGAACGCCTACCGCTGATCCGAAGCAGATCCTGACACACAGACCTGCCTGACACCCGACGGCGAGGCCTTCGGCGCCCTGGCCGGAACTGGCATGCCCCGCCGATTGATCGAACAGCCATGGTCACCTGTAATCACAGACACGTTGGAAAGCGCTCTCCCGCTCTTGCTCGTCTCATCGACTCGCTGTCGCACTCGAGGAGCCAAGACCATGCCCGAGATCCCTCGTCGCGCGTTCGTGGTCGGCGCGGTAGCAGCCGGTACGACCGGCTCCCTCGGTATCGGGCCGACGGCCGCATCTGCTGCCCAGGCTGACCCCGCCGTCAGTCAGGCGGGTGGGCCGACGTCCGCCGGCCAGGCGTATGCCGCGCCACCATCGGTGACGCTTCGCTGGCTGGAGGGCACACCCACGATCGGTGTCGGCAGCACCTGGGGAGTCCCGTGGGCGAAGGGGACGGTCGACCCGAAGCAAACCTTCGCGCTGCAGACCCGGGATGGCGCAGCAGTCCCGGTGCAGAGCTGGCCGCTCGCCTACTGGCCGGACGGGTCGCTGAAGTGGAGTGCCCATGCGCTCCCCGCCGACGCACCGCGCACCGATTCGTACGTCCTGCATGCGGGAGTGCCGGCGAAGCCGGCTCATGAGGTCACGGTTCGCGAAGGCTCCGGCAGCATCGAGGTCGACACCGGCGTCGTGAGCTGCACCATCGGCAAGCGGGGTTCGGCCCTGATCAGGTCGATCAGCCGCTCCGGCACGCAGCTCGTCAAGCAGGTGGAGCTCGTCAACCTGCGCCAACGCACGCCGCCCGACGACGAGACGGCGGTGATCCGGCGAGAGCGTCTGGTCAGCCGGATCCGCGAGGTCGAGGTCGAGCAACGCGGACCGGTCCGTGCCGTCGTCCGGCTGGAGGGTGTGCATGCCGGCCCGGGACGAGACTGGCTGCCGTTCACCGTGCGGCTCTACTTCTACGCAGGAGCAGAGTACGTGCGGATGATGCACACGTTCGTGTTCGACAGCGACGGAAGCGACGAGTTCGTTGCCGGCCTCGGCGTGCGCTTCCGGACTCCCCTGCGTGACGAGCTCTACGACCGTCACGTCCGCTTCGTCGGCGAGGGACACGGCATGCTGACCGAGGCGGTCAAGGGCATCACCGGGCTACGCCGTGACCCTGGAGAAGCTGTGCGTGCCGCACAGGTGGCGGGTCAGAAGCTTCCCGATCCGTCCACCTGGGACCAGCGGGTGACCAGCAGGCTGCACTGGATTCCCAACTGGGGCGACTACAGGTTGACCCAACTGTCGTCCGAGGGCTTCACGATCCGCAAGCGGACCAAGCCGGGGCATGCGTGGGTTCTTGTCGACCAGGGCCGACGTGCCTCCGGGTTCGGCTACCTCGGTGGCCCGAGCGGCGGGGTGGGGTTCGGCATCCGCGACTTCTGGCAACGCCATCCCACCCAGCTCGACATCCGCGGTGCCGACACCGACCCGGCCGAGGTCACGATGTGGCTGTGGTCACCAGAAGCGCAGCCGATGGATTTGCGCTTCTACCACGATGGAATGGGGCAGGACACCTACCCGGAGCAGCTCGACGCGCTCGAGATCACGTACGAGGACTACGAGCCCGGCTTCGGCACGCCGTACGGTATCGCTCGCACCAGCGAGCTCATGATCTGGGCGCTGCCGGCGACACCTCCAGCCGACCAACTGGCGGCGATGGCCGACGTCGTTCGTACACCACCGCAGATCGTCAACCCGGTAGAGCACCTGACCGCGGCCAAGGCGTTCGGCGGGCTCTTCGCACCGGTCGACCGGTCGACGCCTACCAAGGCGGCGATCGAGGACAGCCTCGACTTCCTCTTCGACTTCTACGTCAAACAGCGCGACCAGCGCCACTGGTACGGCTTCTGGGACTACGGCGACATCATGCACTCGTTCGACGCCGACCGCAGCGTGTGGCGGTACGACGTCGGCGGATACGCATGGGACAACTCCGAGCTCTCCCCCGATCTGTGGCTGTGGTACGCCTATCTGCGATCCGGCCGCGCGGACATCTTCCGGTTCGCCGAAGCCATGACGAGACACACCGGAGAGGTGGACGTCTACCACGTCGGCGAGTGGGCCGGGCTCGGCACCCGCCACAACGTCCAGCACTGGGGTGACAGCGCGAAGCAGCTGCGCATCAGCACGGCAATCTACCGGCGGATCTACTACTACCTCACCGCAGACGAACGCGTCGGCGACCTCATGCACGCGTTGGTCGACTCGGACCGGACGTTCCTGGTGCTGGACCCGATCCGCAAGATCCGAACCGAACCGTACGAGCCCGATCCGCACGCGCTCGCGATCGGCCTCGGGACCGACTGGAGTGGTCTTGCCGCCGCGTGGTTCACCGAGTGGGAACGCATGGGCCCGAAAGCCGACGTGGCCAGGATGAAGCTGCTCAACACCATGCGGACGATCGCGCGGATGCCCAACGGTTTCGTCACCGGGGAAGGTTTGTACGACATCGAGACCGGCGAGTTCGCGCCGGCGGAGAAGACGGTGAGCGTCTCCCATCTCAGCGCGATGTTCGGCCTGGTGGAGATCTGCGCCGAGCTCATCGACGCCGTGGACATGCCCGACTTCGAACGTGCGTGGCTGCAGTACTGCCGGCTGTACAACGGAACCCGCGAAGAGCAGGAGGCCGAGTGCGGGCAGCACTTCGGGAACCTGTCCCTCAAGCAGGGTCACACCCGACTGGACGCGTATGCCGCCGTACGTCTCGGCGAGCCACGCTACGCCGAGCGGGCATGGGATCTCTTCCTGCATCCGGCCGAGTCGTGGGAGTACGCACTCGACCGCTCATGGACCTCCGAGCGCAACGAGTCCACCTTGAACCCGACCGACGCCGCACCGTGGGTCTCCACGAACACGACTGCGCTCTACGGTCTCGCGGCGATCCAGAACCTCGCCCTGATCGGCGACCAGCTCCCTTCTGCCTGAGAACAACGCAGAGCTGCCTTCACGGAGCTCACCACTCGTCGAGCGCTCGCCGACTCGTGCGTCGCGGCCCCTACTCCCGGCGCACGGTCAGCAGCCGACGTCCGGTGTCGTCGACCACCTCGAGCTGGGCGAGCTCGTCGGGACGAAACGCCGTCATGGCCTCCACGTCGACGCCGCCACCGTAGCCAGCCCGCCATGACGCGATGGTCTCCACCCGTCCGTCGTGTGAGCGGGCGACCAGCTTGCAGGACTTCACTGGCGGTAGGTCCTGCAAGCTCATGGTGACCCGGGTGCCCCACGCCTCCGGCTGGACTGTGGTCGTGGCGTCGACGCCGTACGACGACGAGACTGCTGTCAGCTGTACCCGGTCGGACATGATGTGGTCACGCAGCCCGATCGCGGCCGACACGACACCCACGACGAAGGCGGCGGCAGCGGCGAGGGCGGCAGCCCGTGTGAGCAGGCGCCGACGCCGCTTCACGCGTTCGGACTTCTCCGACTGCATGGTGAGCAGGACACGCTCGAGCAGTTTCGGCGAGCCCCGTGCGGCAGCGGATTCCTCGTCGATCCGTACACCTGCCGTCCGAACCACGGCGAGAAACGAGGTGACCTGCGTCAGATCGGCGAGCTCCTTGGCGCAACTCTCGCAGGTACTCAGGTGTCGTTCGATGGCCTCCCGATCCGGGTCCTCGACACCAAGTGCGTACGCACCCAACCGATGGGCGTGGGGGCAGGTCATGGCGAGGTCACCCCCCGCTCCTCGAGGGCCAGCCGTAGCGCCCGAAGTGCGTAGTACGCACGAGAACGCACGGTTCCGGTGGGAATCTGTAGTCGGTCAGCGGTTTCGGTGACCGACCTGTCACGGAAGTACAGCTCGACGATTACCTCGCGATGCGCAGGTGTCAGCGCGTTGAGTGCGTCTGCCACCTGCCAGGCCAACAAGACCCGTTCGATCTCGTCGCCATCGTGGCGACCGCCCTGGCCTTGCAGAACGACCTCCTCGACCGAGACCTCGCGCGGCCGCCGTCCAGCCGCCCGGTGGCCGTCGAGCACGAGATTGCGCGCCACGCGGAACAGCCACGGTCGTGCGGTCTCAGGCGCCAGCGCGTCGGCATGTCGCCAGGCACGAAGCAGCGTCTCCTGGACGACGTCCTCAGCTCGACGGAGATCACCACCAACGAGCGCTCGTACGTACCCGAGGAGTTGCTCGCCGTGCTCGTAATAGAGCGCTCGGATCAGCGCCTCCTCTCGAGCTGCGGACGTACTCACGACCCGAACTACGTCCAGGCGGATCGCAGCGTTCAATCGAGGACTCGCCCCGGGCTTTCAGCACGGCGTCGTTCGTTCACGCGCTGTACTGCCAGGGTGGCGCGAGGCGCGGTGAGGGTCCCTCCCGGACCTGCGTGCAGCACGTATGCAGCTGCCCCTACGGAAGATCGTGGGTGCGACCGTTTGTCGCAGGTCAGGAGAAGCAGGTCGGGACGAGTCGGCCCGTAAGCCGGATTCTGTTCTAGGCGGCCATCCCTCTAGGGTCGCCGTTACCGACGACCTCAAGCGGCCTACCCGCAGGCTCGGACGGGCCGCCCTCAAACGCCTGCGCGGACCAGGAGCGCGCAGCTGGCGCTCGCCGGCCCTTCTTGGCCTTGCTCCAGGTGGGGTTTACCTAGCCGCCCGGGTCACCCCGGGCGCTGGTGGTCTCTTACACCACCCTTTCACCCTTGCCCGCACCATCCGACTCGACACGGAGTCGAACGGTCGTTGGCGGTTTGCTTTCTGTGGCACTGTCCCGCGGGTCACCCCGGGTGGGTGTTACCCACCACCTTGCCCTACGGAGTCCGGACTTTCCTCGGCGAGATCTGTACGACACGGTGGTCGTCGATCTCGACGCGGCCGCCCGGCCAACTCGTCCCAAACCACAACTCTAGCTGGGTCTTCAAGCCCTCCATCGAGCGATCGTCGCCTGCTGATCGCGTACGGATCGAGCGGTCACCGCCACAATCCCGTCGCCTCTCGGGTACGTGATCATGGCGTGTCGGGCCGGAGCCCGAAGGAGCGCATCGACGCCAACCCGTCCGGGTACCACTGCAGCTCCGTACACGAGCCTGGTGGCACCTCCATGCGGAAGATGGCTCGAAGCGGTACATCGAGGGCGAGGCACACCAGGATCTTGATCGGAGAGACGTGTGTCACAAGCGCGACCGTGCGGCCGGCGTACGCCTTGAGGACCCGATCACGCGCGGCGCGCACGCGTACCAGCACGTCGTCGAACGACTCACCCCCAGGCGGTGGCACCGAGGTGGACGTGAGCCACGCATCCAGCTCGGCCGGCCAGCGAGACCTCGCCTCGGCGAAGGTCAAGCCTTCCCACTCACCGAACGCGGTCTCTGCAAGATCAGGCTCCACCTCGACCTGGGCGCGCAGAGCACGAGCGATGATGTCGGCGCTCTCCCGAGCCCTCCGTAACGGCGAACTGATCACAGCCGAGACCGATCCGCGACGCGCCAGGTCTGCCGCGATCACCTCGGCCTGGCGGCGGCCATGGTCGGTGAGCGGTGGGTCCTCACCGCCTGATCCGCTGAACCGCTTCTGGACCGAGTACGCCGTCTCACCGTGGCGGACGAGGAGCAGGGTCGTCGGTGTGCCCGGTACCTCGGACCACCCCAGTTCAGGTGCCACGACGGCAGCGGCTTCCTCGGAGTGCGTCGGCTCACCGCGGGCTACCGCGTTCTCCGATCGCCCCGGTCGCCGGTGCAGC
This sequence comes from Actinopolymorphaceae bacterium, assembly GCA_036564245.1. GTDB lineage: Bacteria > Actinomycetota > Actinomycetes > Propionibacteriales > Actinopolymorphaceae > Thermasporomyces. The sequence goes on along the minus strand of DATCKU010000108.1, from coordinate 80,746 downwards.
GACCACACCCGCGGGCCACCGTCGAGGACGCGGTTGAGCAGCGCGTCCGCGTCTGCATTCTGCCTGCGGGGCACGTGCGTCCACGTGACATTCGGGGGCGCGAGCCGACGGGCCTCGATGGCGAGCCGTTGCATGTCGGCATGCTTGATCTTCCAGGCGCCGGCCATCTGCTCGATGACGAGCTTGCTGTCCATCCGGACGTCCAGGCTCGCCTCCGGATCGATCTCCCGGGCAAGCTGTAGGCCGGCGATGAGACCGCGGTACTCGGCGACGTTGTTCGTAGCAATCCCGATCGCCTCAGCCGCCTCGGCCAAGATCTCGCCGGACTCGGCATCACGGACCAGCGCACCGAACGCCGCCGGACCCGGGTTCCCGCGAGAGCCGCCGTCGGCCTCGACGATGAGCCTCCGACCCCCGCCTGACACCGGCTCGGACCCCATCTCGAGCAAGCCTTTCTAAAGGCCCGACTGCGGCGTGCGTACGAGGATCCGTCGGCACTCCTCGCACCGCATGACGCTGTCGGGGGGCGCCGCCTTGAGCGTCGCCAGGTAGCTGGCGTCGAGCTCCATCCGGCATCCCTCACACCGGCGCTGCTGTAGTGCCGCGGCACCCACCCCGCCGTGTTGGGCCCGCAGCTTCTCGTACAGCGTCATCAGCTCGTCCGGAATTCCCGCCGCCAGCTCAGCACGTTCCTTGCGGGCTGTCTCGACCTCGGCGTCGATCTCGGCAAGGGCCCGGTCTCGCGCCGCCTCCGCCTCCGCAAGCTGGGCCTCGGTCTCCGTGCGCTTGGCCTCCAGCTCGGCGCGGCGCTGCGTGACGGCCTCCAGCCGCTCCATGATCTCGAGCTCGATGTCCTCCAGGTCGGACTGGCGTCTGGTCAACGACTCGATCTCGTGGTGCAGGCTCTCCAGTTCCTTCGGGGACGCAACCTGGCCAGCTTGCAGCCGCTGCTCGTCGCGCTCCTTGCGAGCCCTGACCTGCTCCACGTCGGCATCCGCCTTGCGTTGTTGCCGGGCCAGGTCACTCGCCTCGGTCTCGGCGGCGACGACCGCGGTTTCGAGCCGCTGTCGTTCGGTTCGTAGGCGTTCTACCTCGGCGGCCTCGGGCAGTGTCCGGCGCCGATGAGCCAGCTGATCGAGTCGCAGGTCGAGCGCCTGGACGTCGAGCAACCGGAGCTGGACGTGAGGATCGGCGTTCAGTGGAGCGTCCTTTCCTGTCGGGTCAAGTCCTGTCGGGTCGAGATCTTGTCGGAAGTACTGGGCACGTGAACCGTCCACGGATCCGTGCAGATCGTCGAAACGCGCGTCTCCACCGTAGTCCCCCGGCGCGCCAGCGCGTCGCCGAGGCGGGCCGCTGCGTCGGCCAACCACGGCCACTCGCTCGCCCAGTGCGCGATGTCGACCAGGGCGGGCGCCTCCGGGTGTTGCGTCGCCTCCGACGCAGGATGGTGGCGCAGGTCGGCGGTGACATAGGCGTCCACGCCGGCTGCACGGGCGAGATGCAGGTACGCATCCCCCGCCCCACCGCAGACGGCGACCGTCGAGATCATGCGATCGAGATCGCCGGCCACCCGAACTCCATGTGCCGTTTGTGGCAGTGATCTCGCCACACGATCATGGAAGGCGCGCAGCGACTCGGGTGCCGCCAGCGACCCGATCCGTCCGGTGCCCAACTGCGGCGCGGCTGGGTGAGGGTCGAGTGGGCGGAGGTCGGTCAACCCCAGCGCGTGACCGAGCGCGTCGGAAACTCCCGGCGCGGCCACGTCGGCATTGGTGTGACAGACGTGAAGCGCAACCTCGTGCTTGATCAACCTGTGGACCACGGAGCCCTTCGGGCTGATCGCGGCGACGCCGTGCACTCCACGCAGGAACAACGGGTGGTGCGCCACGACCAGATCCGCCGACCAGGCAATCGCCTCGTCCGCGACCTCCCGAACGGGATCGACGGCAAACAGCACGCGACGCACAGGCGCGTCCGGGTCGCCGCAGACCAACCCGACCGCATCCCAGTCCGCCGCCCAGCTCGGATCGTAGAGCTGATCCAAGACCTCGACGACTTCGCGCAACGTCGGGGCGGCCGATTCATTCGGTACGGCGCTGGTTGACACGCCGCCAGGCTAACGTCACGTCAGTCGACTGTGCCGCAGGTCCCCTGGTGCGTCGCTCTGTCGTACCGGCTTTCGCAAAGATGCGGACGCTACTGACGGTCGGCGAGGAAGCGCACCCGCGACGAGACCTCCGCCAGGGCCTCGTCTGACATCTGGTCCGCCATCGTCAGGACGTGATCGATCGCCCAACCGAGGCGAAGCCAGGTGGACACCTCCATCGACCGCCGTACCACAGCAAGGTTGCCTGTCCAGCCCGCCTCGACGAGCCCGGCGCAGTACGACGACTGCATGGCGTACCACACCTCGTCCACGGGCCCGAGACCCGATGTGATGTCCATTGCGAGATAGCCGACGTCGTGCCCGATGGGTCCCCAACCGACGTAGGCCCAATCGATGATGACGACCTCATCGGAGACCGTGCCGACGTTCTTGTAGTGGAAGTCGTGATGGGTGAGGACCTGCGGGAACTCCAGCAGGCGACGACGGATCTCGGTCGGGTCGGTGATGCGCGCCTTGACAACGTCTCGCAACATCGGATCGAGCCCACGCTCGATCGCTGATCTCCATCCCGGATGAGCGAGGGTCCGCTCGTTGTCGAGGTCGTGTCGCCTGATGTGAGTGGGGATCCAATCGTGCGACAGCCAGGAATGGGTGCTGTCGATGGTCGCCACCTGCCACCGTGCAAGCCCTGCCCCGGCTCGTTCGTACGCGCCCATGTCGGCCGGGATGTCAACGTCCTCCAGCCAGAGGTCGCGACAGTCGTCGTGGTCGTCGAGCGTGTAGCAGCGCGCCGCTCGTACGCCACCCGTCCAACCGAAGACTGCGAGGTCGGAGGAGTAGAACGCCGCCTCGCGCCCCCACCACTGCGGGTCATCCGGTGCCGAACGGCAGCGCCACACGGGACTGGTGCCGAGGTAGCTGGCGCCCGTACGCTTCACGACCGCACTGAAGGGACCGCTCCCACGTCTACTCACGGCACTCACGCGCCAGAGGCCACCGTTGGGGAACCCGCCCTCGTCCCCGATCTTGTCCACAGCCCACGTGGTGCCTGGAGCAGCTCCGGTCAGGGCCTCCACAACGTCATCGGGCGGCACCTCGCGGAGTGGACCGAACCGCTCGCGTTGCATGGGTTCGGTCGACCGGTGATCCAGCCTCGCGTTCACGGCGGCCAGAATGGCACAACGCATAAGCCCGCATCCATGCGCCTCACGGCTGTTCATGAGACGTCCCGTCAGAGCTGAGCATTCCGATCAGCTCGACGGGTGTTGCGTCGCCCCGACAGCCTCGTCTGAGTCGTGGCCACCCGCTTCGTACGCATCGACTCGCTGCAAGACGATGCGTCACGTCCTCGCCCCTTCGGAAGGTCGGAACTGACTCGGCCAGCCGTGGACGGCTACCCTGCAAGCTCAGCGCGCCATGGATGGTCGGGTGCGGTCAGGGCGAGAGCCTGATCGAGCCATCGCCGTGTGTCGGAGTCCAGCCGAGGCAGAGCCGCGGCAAAGTCGGTGGCATCCTTTGGTCGCAAACCCTTCGCCTTGTAGAAGAGCTGAATCTCGGGAGCCAGGAACGGTAGGCCGTTCTCGGTGCAATGGCCGATCGACGAGATCGGGCGCCGGATTCCGGGGTGCCGGCGGGACCGCCATTCCTCACCGTCTGCTTCGTCCAGCATGACCTGAAGCCGCCACGGGCCTTCGGGATGCTCGCGACACCAGATGTCGTGGATGCGGCCGGGAAGCCACACTCCGGCACGCCACGGGCGAAGGCGGCCTGGCGGGTCGGCCACGTGGATGTCCCAGCCCGCTAGTACCTCGTGCACCTGTTGCTGGTCACGTCGTAGCAGGAGAACGTCGATGTCGCCATGTGACCGGATCGTCCGGCCGAGGTAGAGCTCGATCGCATAGCCACCCGCGATCCACCATGGCCCCCTCATACGAGCGAACAATTTCGCCACCGAGTCAGGGGACATCGGCTCCCAGCGCCCGAGGTCGTCCACGATCCCGAGCGTACGATGCCGTTGGTCAGCACAGCCGAGTCGGGCCTACCTCTCTGGGGCCCATGTCACAGGGCTTCGCGACGAAGGACGGAACGGCATCGCATGAGCGACATCAGACATCCCCCAGTCGAGCCGTACGAGTACGGCATGCTCGACGTGGGCGAGGGACACGAGATCTACTGGGAGAGCTGCGGAAACCCGGCTGGGCATCCGGCGGTGTTTCTGCATGGTGGCCCGGGCGGAGGCTGTAGTGCGCATCATCGTCGACTCTTTGATCCGCACGCCTACCGCGCCGTGCTGTTCGACCAGCGCGGGTGCGGACGAAGCCGCCCGTTGGTAAGCGAGCCTGGACCAAATTTGCGTACGAACACCACGGAACGACTCGTTGCCGACATCGAGAAGCTGCGCCAGCACCTTTCCGTCCACAAGTGGATCGTCGTCGGTGTCTCGTGGGGAACCACGCTGGGACTCGCCTACGCCGAGACACATCCGGATCGTGTGAGCGGGCTGGTTCTCGGGCTGGTGACGACGACATCCCATCGGGAGGTGCAGTGGATGACGTACGACCTTCGACGCATGTACCCGCGTGAGTGGGAGCGGTTCGCCACGGCAGTTCCCGAGTCACTGCGGCATCTGCGACTGGTCGATGCGTACGCCACGCTCCTCGCCGATCCCGATCCGGCGGTGCACCAGCCGGCCGCGGACGAATGGATCGCCTGGGATCTGACCCAGAGTGGAACTCCTCCTCTGAAAAAGCACGAGGATCCGGCCGTACGCCTGACAAGCGCCCGGCTTGTCACGCATTACTGGCGCCACGCTGCCTTTCTCGAGGATGGACGGCTGGCGCGAGACGCCGGGCTGCTCGATGGAATTCCGGGTACGCTCATCGGCGGTGCACACGACATGAGCTGTCCGCCGGACATGGCCTGGGAGCTGTCTCGCCGCTGGACGACGGCCAATCTCGAAATCGTCGACACCGGCCATGGCTACAGCGCGACCAATCCTCATGGATTCTCACGCGCACTCGTCACAGCCATCAATCAACTCCGAAAATGACCACGCGTGGTGGGTGTGTGGCCGCCATGGTAGGTGCCGGCACCTGTTGAGGCTGCTGTACGCCCATCGCGGCGTAGCTCATCAACGCGGTGTTTTCCCTTGCAGCACGAGCAATTCCACTACGACACCAATAGACCGCAGAAATGGCCGAACACAGTTCGCCTTACAGCACAGCAGAATCGGCCACACCAACTCACGTAACAAATCTATAACAACACCGGTTTCCCTGCCATATAAAGGCTTTCACGCATCTGCCTGAAGCGAGCGTCAGTCGGGACTTACGCTGCCAACTCCCGCAGGTACGCCAGGTTGTCCCGGACCCGCTCCTCCAGCGGCACCTGAGTCGAGAAGTCTTCGACCGACACCCAGCCCGAGTAGCCGAACTCCTTGAGCGCCTTGAAGAGTCGCGGGAGGTTCCCGACACCGTGCCGCATCGGGGCCCACTCCCAGTGCCAGTCCGTGCGACTGCCATCGTCTGCCGGCTTCGCGACCGGAACCGCGTTCTTCACGTGCACATGGGCCAGGTGCTCACCGAGGATCTCCAGACTCCACAGGTCGTACTCGTACCCCTCCTGCAGCATGTTGCCGATGTCGTGAATGACGCCGACGTGAGCCGGGTCGAACCCTTCCACGAATCGGGCCGCCGCGGATGCACTGGAGATCAGCGACTGGTGATGCAGCTCGATGAGCGCCCGCACGCCGTACCGTGCCGAGAGCTCCGCGACCTTCTCGTACTCCCGACGACGCTGCGCAAACGCGGCGCGGTACCCTTCCGGTCCGGGCCGTCCCACCGGAACACGCATCTGAGGCACACCGAGTGCAGCAGCGCCTCGCATCAAACGCTCAACGTCGTCCAGCTGATCACTGGCTGCATAGCCACCGATGGACGGCATGCCCAACCCGGCCGCTTCCGTTATCTCCTTGATCCGCGGTACGTCCTGCTCGAAGGTCGACAGCGGCCACGTGCACCGGTTACCAGCCCAGAAGCCGACGTTAGGAGATGGCTTCTGATCCACGACCCGCCACTCGATGCCGTCCCAACCCTGTTCGGCAAGCTTGGAAACCGCCTCCTCCGGAGTCCACTCCGGAAGACTGGCAGTGAAGACGGCGAACTTCAGTCCTGGTCTCTCCGCTGCCGACTCCGTCATGACACGAGCTCCTTTATCTTGACCGGCTGCTGCGTACGAGCCGACTCGTAGATTCCTCGGATGAGCCCGAGCGTCTGCATGGCCTCGTCCACCGTCACGAGAACAGGACGTCCATGTTCGACAGCATCGAGGAAATGCTCGAACTGCGTCGTGTGCGACGTGGCCTGCAGACCCGCGATCGTCGGCCCTTCGGCCGGCTCATCCTTGGGGCCCACGCCGGCCGCGGCCAGCACCTCGGCCGCCTGGTTGGCGCGTCCCCCGGCGCCGTACGGAAAGTCTTCGGCGTCCTCTGGTGCGGCGTGATAGTAGACCAGCTCGTCGTGATCGATGATCGCCGAGCCTCGATCACCGTGGACTCGAATCTGAGTTGTGAGACCGGGGTACGCAGCGGTCGTACCGTGGACAACACCCAACGCACCGTTGGCGAACCGTACGGTCGCAACGGCCGTGTCCTCGACCTCGATGCGCTCGTGAGCGAGGCACTCCGCCCACGCATACACCTCCACCGGCTCGCCGAGGAACCAGCGGAACAAGTCGATCGTGTGGATCCCCTGGTTCATCAGCGCGCCGCCACCGTCAAGCGCCCAGGTGCCACGCCAGTCGCCGGAGTCGTAGTAACTCTGGCTGCGCCACCACGAGATCGTGGCACTTCCAGAGGTCAGCCTCCCGAACTTCCCACTCTTCACGGCCTCATGCACGATCAGGCTCGCCGGATCGTGGCGGTGCTGGCTGACGACCATGATCGTACGATCTGACCGCTTCTCGGCCTCCGCCACGCGCCGGGCGGCCTCGAGGTTGATGTCGAGAGGCTTCTCCACGATGACGTGCTTGCCCGCATCAAGAGCAGGCACCGCAGCGTCGGCGTGCATCCCACTGGGCGTGCAGATGGTCACCGCGTCGACGTCCGACCGAGCCAGCGCCTCGTCGAGCGACGTCAGAGCATCGACGCCGTGCTCGGCGGCGAGCTGCTGCGCCCGCTCCGGAATCACGTCGACGACGGCCACGAGCTCGGCCCGCGGTTTCAGGGCCTGGATCGTCTGAGCGTGCAGGCGACCGATCACTCCCGCGCCGATGATTGCGAATCGCATGACCGACCTTTCGTACGACATCCAGGGTTACCGACGTTCAGCGATACGGAATGCCCTCGGCATCCAGCAGCCCCGTGAACGCGCGGGTCGCTTTGCCGAACAGCTCGACACCGGAGAAGCCACCGGCCTCTCCCATGTAGGCAAGGTGCGGTTCCATCGAGAAGAACCGATCGTCTGCGCCCATACCGAAACCGTCGTCGCGCAGCGCCCGGATGGTCTCGGGAATCTCGCCGTCGCCCTCCCCCGCTGGCACCACACGCCCCTCGGCCCGGATCGCATCCTTGATCTGGAGATACTCGATGTACGGACGCAGCATCGCGAAGCCTTCGCTGAACGGCGATACGCCACACAACACGAAGTTGGCTGGGTCCCACACCAGCCGGAGGTTCTCGGCTCCGACCGACTCCACGATGTCGAGACAGCGGGACGGCACGTCTCCGTAGATCTTGCGTTCGTTCTCGTGGGCGAGGATCACGTCGTGTCCCCGGGCGCGTTCGGCAAGCGCCGACATCCGCCGCAGCACTTCGTCGCGGTGCTTGGCCGGGTCGTCACCCTCGGGCATCCAGAAGGAGAAGATCCTGATGTACGGCGCCTCCAGCTCCCGCGCCACCCACAAGGCCCGGTCGAACCTCCGCAGGTGCTCGTCGAAGTCGTCGTGGATGCCGACCTTGCCGATCGGTGATCCCACAGCGGAGAGCCCGATGCCGAATTCGGCCAGGAGACGTTTGAGATCTGCGATCTGTTCGTCACTGAGGTCGAGGACGTTCACTCCCCAGGCGCTACGGAACTCGACGAACTGAATCCCGAGATCGCGAAGGGTGCCGAACTGGGTCGCAGGATCGGGGTCGATCTCGTCGGCGAAACCGGAGAGAGTCCACATGCAGCGCTCGACTCCTTTTGTGTCGATCGGGCTACGCGAGAGCATCCCGTGACGGCGTTCGGGAGGGTCCGCCCGAGGTGCCAGAGCCTGCTCGAGGCAGATGTCCACCCGTGTGGCAACTATGGCAACCGGTTGCCAAAGCCTGTCAAGTGGATCCACACTAAGCGTCCGAGAGTGGCTTGGCCGTAAGGCTCGCGGAGGAAGGAGGGTCGGTGCCCCCAGCACGCCGAACCCGTGCCACGCACCAAGACGGCAGCCGCCCATCACGTCGTACGACGGACCGCGAAGCGGCTCCTCGCAGCCAGCGCCGGCAGCCACCTCGTTCCAACGAAACGCCGACCATCCACGAAGTGGCGGCCCGCTGTGGGGTCGCTGCATCGACCGTCTCCCGTGCGTTCTCCCGACCCGAACGCGTGAGCGCGGCGACCCGAGAGCGCATCCTCGCGGTCGCCGAGCAGATGGGCTACCGCCCCAATCCGATCGCCCGGGCCCTGCCGTCCGGGCGCACGAAGACCCTCGCTCTCCTCGTCCCCGACATCACCAACCCGTTCTTCCTCGGCCTGATCCGGGGAGCCGAGAAGGCGGCCGCCGCGTCCGAGCACACGCTGGTGCTGGCCGACACCGAGGAGTCCAGCGAGACCGAGCAGGTGGTCCTCGAGCGCCTCACTCGTGCAGTCGACGGGTTCGTTCTCGCCTCGCCGCGCATGTCCGACGTCCGCCTGCGGCAGGCGTACGCCTCCGCCCCGCTCGTCGTCGTGAACCGGCGCGTGGCACCGGTTCCTGGTGTGCTCATCGACAGCGCCCCTGGGACCCGCGCGATCGCAGAGCACCTCGCATCCCTCGGGCACGAGCGCATCGCTTATCTCGCCGGGCCTCGCGCGTCATGGTCTGATCAACGTCGGTGGCGAGCCCTTCAGGCGGTCGCGCGGCAGCGCGGCCTCCACGTCGTACGACTCGGCCCGCTGGCTCCCACGGTGGATGCTGGCGTGGCCGCAGCCGACGCCCTCCTGCTCGAGGACGTCACGGCCGCAGTCACGTTCAACGACCTCCTCGCGATCGGGGTGCTTCGCCGGCTGCGCGCCCGCGGCATCAGCGTCCCGGACCAGATCAGCGTCGCGGGCTGCGACGACATCTTCGGTGCCGACTTCTGCCATCCACCCCTCACGACTCTCACCGCGCCGATCGAGGTGGCCGGACGCACGGCCGTCGAGCTGCTTCTCGGCATGCTGCGAAGCGGTGTTCGTGACCGAGTCCAGGAACCAGCCGCATCCGACGGTCTCGACCCCTCCTTCGCCGGAAAAGCCGAGAGCAGGCGAATAGTCGTCCTTCCCACTCGACTGACCATCCGCGACTCGACCGGAGCCGCACCGGCAGAGTCGCACCCGCAGACCACCGCCAATGTGCGACACACCGCGCCAGCATGACCCACCGACACGATCAGGAGGGCCCGGCAACAAAGCACCACCGAGACGGTCAGCACCATCTGGCCAGCGACGTGATCGACGAGGATCAGGTCGTAGGCCCCAGCGGGAACCGGAGGTATGCGAACGATGAAACTGAGCTTCAGCACACTTGGCTGTCCGTCGTACAGCCTCGACCAGGTCCTGTCGATGGCCGCCGAGAACGGATACGAGGGCGTCGAGCTTCGGTTCCTGCGTGGCGAGGTCGCCCTGCACACTCTCGAGGAGTTCTCCCCGTCGGGCCTCGCACGCACCAAGGCGGCGCTGGATGCGGCCGGAATCGAGGTCGCCTGCCTCGACACCAGCGTCCGCTTCATCTCGCCCGACCCGCAGGAGCGAGCAGAGCAGCACGAGCAGGCCCTGACATACGCGAGGATCGCCGCGGCGCTTGGTTCGCCTTACATCCGGCTCTTCGGCGGGTCAGTGCCTGACTCCTCTCCAGAGCGCGAGGAAGCCATCAAGCGAATCGCTGAGGGTCTGGCCGAGGCGGCGAGTGCCGTGAAGGCCGAGGGAGTCACAGCCATCCTCGAGACTCACGACAGCTTCTGCACGTCGGCCCAAGTCAGGGAACTGCTGTCGTACGCACCTACCGACGACCTCGGCATCCTCTGGGACGTCCTGCATTCGCTCAGGACGGGTGAGGCGTTGGAGGACACGTGGAACGCACTCGGTGACCGGATCAAGCACGTCCACCTGAAGGATTCTTCGCACTACTCGCCTACCAGCTTCGACCTGGTGCTCGCCGGCGAGGGAACCGTGCCGATCCTGGAGCTTGTCGAGCTGCTGGCTCGCAACGGCTACGACGGGTACGTGAGCTTCGAATGGGAGAAGGCGTGGCATCCGGAGATCGCCGAGCCCGACGTCGCGATTCCGCAGTTCGCGTCGTACGTCCGCCCACTGCTGTCCCCTGGACAATGACCAGGCGCGGCGGGTGCGTGTCACCCACACGAGATGCCCGCGTCCACCGCAGCTAGCGGGCACTCTCCACGCCTGGTCATTCGCCACGACAGGAGGATCCCGATGAACCAGATCGAACTGCACCCCGACCGCCTCTTCCCGGCCGACCCCGGAGTGCGGGCCATCGCCCGCCGGCTGTACGAATCGGTCTCCGGGCTTCCGATCATCTCGCCGCATGGCCACGTGGATCCGGCGATCCTCGCACACGACGAGCCGTTCCCCGACCCGGCCAACCTGTTCGTCGTGCCTGACCACTACGTCACCCGGCTGCTGCACGCCCACGGCGTTGCGTTCGAGCAGCTGGGTGTTCCACCCGGCAACCCGGTGGGCGACGTGGAGCCACGCGAGATCTGGCGTACGTTCTGCTCGCACTACTGGGCGTTTCGTGGCACGCCGTCACGCTACTGGCTCGAGACCGAGCTCGTGGAGGTGTTCGGCGTCACCACCCGGCCATCGGCCGAGACCGCCGACCAGCTCTTCGACGAGCTCAGCGAACGCCTGGCGCAGCCGGAGTTTCGCCCGCGCGCGCTGTACGAGAAGTTCGGGATCGAGGTGCTCGCCACGACCGACGATCCCGCCTCGGACCTCTCCCATCACAAGCGGCTTGCAGAAGACCCGGCGTGGAAAGGACGGGTCGTTCCGACCTTCCGTCCCGACGGATACCTCGACCCGAACCGACCGGACTGGGCGAAGAACGTCGCACGCCTTGGCGAGGTCGCCGATGTCGACACCGGCACGTACGACGGGTACATAGCCGCGCTCGAGCAACGTCGGTCGTACTTCAAGCAGCATGGTGCGACTGCCACCGACCACGGTCATGACGACGCCGGCAGTGAACCACTCGAGGCCGCCGATGCCCGGCGGATCTACTCTGCGGCGCTCGCAGGTGCGGCGACGGCAGACGAGAAGGTCGCGTTCCGCCGGCACATGTTGAGCGAGATGGCACGGATGTCGTGCGACGACGGGCTCGTGATGCAACTACATCCCTGCGTACTCCGTGACCATCACACCGCCACCTACCAGCGGTTCGGCCGCGACGTGGGCGGCGACATCCCGGTGGCTGCCGAGTACACACGAGCGCTACGTCCTCTGCTGGAGCGCTACGGCACGCACCCCAACTTCCGCATCGTCCTCTTCACGATCGACGAGGACGTCTTCTCGCGTGAGATCGCGCCTCTCGCCGGGTTCTACCCGTCGGTCTTCGTCGGTGCGCCCTGGTGGTTCATTGACACCCCCGACGCCATCACGCGCTTCCGCGAGGCCGTGACCGACACGGTGGGCTTCCACAAGACGGCGGGCTTCGTTGACGACACCCGCGCGTACTGCTCGATACCCGCCCGGCACGACATGGCGCGCAGGATCGACTGCGCGTTCCTCGCCCGGCTGGTGGCCGAGCACCGGCTCCCCGAGGACGAGGCGGCCGAGACGGCGCGGGACCTCGCGTACCGACTGCCCGCGACGACATTCCGGGTGGCGTCATGAAAGACCTGTCACGAAGCACAGCGCCGGAGGCGGGTCCCCCGGCGCCGATCCGGACCGCCCACCTCGGGCTCGGTGCGTTCTTCCGAGCCCACCAGGCCTGGTACACGCAGCGTGCCAATGCGAGCGTGTCGACGGACGAGGCGTACGGAACCGCCGCGTTCACCGGCCGCCGGCCCGACGCCGCGCTGCCCCTGCAGGCGCAGGACGGCCTGTATCACGTCCTGGTCCGCGGCGCCGAAGGCGACCGTACCGAGCTGATCGGCAGCATCTCGGCCGCGTACGACGGTGCCGACGGGGCGACCTGGGTGCGCACCCTGGCCGACCCAGCGGTCGGCACGCTCACCCTGACCGTGACCGAGGCCGGCTACCGCCGAGCTGCAGATGGCGGTCCGAACCTGGACGACCCGGACGTGGCGGCGGACCTCACGCGGCTGCGGTCCGGTGACGTCGCCCTCACGACAGCACCTGCGCGCATCGTCGGCGGGCTCGCCGCCCGCCGAGCAGCCGACGCTGGACCGATCGCGATCGTGCCGTGCGACAACCTGATCGACAACGGCCCGACCGTACGCCGTGTCGTCGTCGAGCTGGCGCAGATGGTCGACCCGTCGCTTGCGGAGTGGATCGAGCAGCACGTGTCGTTCGTCTCGACGACGATCGACCGGATCACGCCGGCGACCACCCCTGACGACGTCGCGACGGTCGCGGATCTGACCGGCTATGCCGACCGAGCTCCTGTCGTCACCGAACCGTTCATCGAGTGGGTGCTGGCCGGAGACTTCCCGGCTGGCAGGCCACCATGGGAGGCGGGTGGTGCGAGGTTCGTCGACGACGTACGGCCGTTCGAGCAACGCAAGCTGTGGTTGCTCAACGGTGCCCACTCGCTGCTCGCCTACGCGGCACCGTTCCGCGGCCACACGACAGTCGCCACGGCGATCGAGGATCCCGTGTGCCGCGGCTGGGTCGAGTCGTGGTGGGACGCTGCAGCACGCCACCTCACGCTGCCCTCCGCTGACATCGCGCGCTACCGGGCCGACCTGTTGGAACGCTTCGCCAATCCGCGCATTCGGCACAATCTGGCCCAGATTGCGATGGACGGCTCACAGAAACTGCCCATCCGTGCGCTGCCGGTCATCATCCGTGAGCGATCGGCCGGACGCCTCCCGGAGGCTGGGGTCAGGCTGCTCGGTGGCTGGCTCGCCCATCTGCGTGACGGTCGTGACGTGCGCGACCCACGCGGCAGCGAGTTCCGTGCCGCAGCGTCTGGTCCGCTGCGTGCGGCCACGGGCAGGATGCTCGATCTGCTCGCGCCCGACCTTGCTGGCGACGCAGAGCTCGTCGCCGGAGTCGCCGAAGCCGCCGACGAGCTGGAGAGCGGTCGGACGCACGCGAGCGGGTCGTCGCCCTGAGCCGCGAGGCTGACCGTCTGCCGAGGTCGACGGACATGGCTAGGGCATAACTCGCCTCGGCCAGGGGTAGGAGGGTCTCGACGCCGGCCTTCGTACCGGCCAAGTCGTGCTGCCAGACCCGGAGAACCTTCCCATGGCGTCATCGGACGTTCCATCGAGTACGCCCGGCAAGCACCGGATGCCTCGGTCGCGCGCCCGAGAAGCCGTCAGCAGGTTCATCGCGAGTCTCATCGTCATCGTCGTCGGTCGCGACGATACCGATCGCCGGGAACGGCTGCGGTGGTTCCAGCGCCGAGGTGCTGCCTGACCCGACGAGTGCGTCGTACGACGGGTTCGGGTCGATACAGGAGGCGCGAGCCCGACCACCCCGACTGCCCGCGCGCATCTCTACCTTCCCGAGGCATGCAGGCACCTTTCAGGTGCGAATTCCCGACGTTGCGTGGTCATTGCCGAGGGTGGGGGTGGTCATTTGTCGGGGGTTGGGCGTGGTCCATGTCGGGTCAGAAGGTGGTGGTGAGGTCGAGGGCGCGGCCAGTTCGTGAGGACTCCTCCACCTTCAGCATGATCTCGAGCGCGTGGCGCGCGTGCTCGGCGCTCAGCGTCGGACGCGCGCCGGTCCGGACGCACTCGACGAGGTGTTCGACGAGGATTGCGCGCCGCAGGCGGTCGAACCACCTCTGCTCTCGCCGCAGCCGCTCCCAGCTCTGCGGCACGACCCAGCCGTCGATGCCCGGTACCGCATCGGCGCGATAGATCTCGATCGGGGCGTCGCCGTGTGCGCTGCCGTCCCGGATGTTGAGCACGCCCCGACGACCGAACACCTCGATCTTCGGGCTCTTGGCGGCGTGCACGTTGTAGGTGCCGTCCACGACCGCAAACGTCGCCCCGCCGAAGTCGAGCATGAAGAGCGCGTTGTCGTCGGCGGTCACCTCGATGACCTTTCCGGCGTACGGTCCCGCTCGAACCACGCGGGTCGGCTCGGTGATCCCGGAGAAGGCCACGACACGTTTGGCCGGCCCGAGCAGCGTGGTGATCTCGTGGATCCCGTACACCCCCATGTCGAGCACAGGGCCCGAGCCCTGCTGGTAGAACCACGTCGGGTCCATCGGCCATCCGAACAGACCACCGGCCGGTCCGGCGTGCGAGCTCCGCACCCGCGCGAAGGCGACCTTGCCGATTGCGTCGGCATCGATCAGGCGGCGCGCCTCACGGTAGACCGGATACAACGCGTCCGGGGGAGAGCACACGATCACAAGGCCGGCGGCCTGCGCCGTTTCGATGATGGCGTCCGCGTCCTCCATCGAGGTCGCCAACGGCTTCTCGGTGGCCAGGTGCTTGCCTGCCCGCAGGATCGCGAGTGAGGTCTGCGAGTGCACGGCGATCGGCGTGAGGTTGAGAACGGCGTCGAGCTCGGCATGCTCGAGCATCGCGTCCAGGGAGTCGTACACCGCAGGAGTCGCGCCGCCGAACCACGACGGATTGGACTTCGCCGCCTCCCGCGCCCGCTCGATCACCGGATCGGCGATGGCCACGACGGTGACCCGGTGAGCGATCGGCCCGAGGTTCGGCAGGACACCGTAGTCGACCGTGGCGATCATGCCGGCGCCGAGCACACCGAGCCGCAGCGGTTCGGTGTCAGAGGCTTTCTCGGTTTCGGGCCTCGGACCAGACGTTGTCATCACACGACCTCCCTCGCCCGTGAGCCAGCCGGCATCAGCGCCCGACGACCACGAGGCATCGACTGCACCTCGGCCATCGTCACCGTATGACGACGATGGTTCCAACCGCGCCGTCACCAACCGGTCAACCGGCGATGAGTCTGAACGCGAAGGCGACCGCCTCCACAAGCCCTCGGCGATGCCAATCCCGGGTGACGAGCCCAGGCGGGAAAGCCACGCACATACCCGGTCTCATCCACTGGAGTGCGACCGGCGTCTGCGATCCCGCAAATGTTTCGGAGGCAGGCGTCGTGCACGAAAGCCGGGGGTCTAATCTACGCGAGGTGTCCCCAGTCACCTGGATACGTTCAGACCACTCTTTGTGGCTGGTCACCTCGCGACCCGATGCGTACCCCGTCGTGGCAGGTGTCACCTTCGCCGTCGGCTGGCTGCATCAGCCGACCGAACATCTCGGAGTTCTTGCCCTTTTGGCGGCATGGATAGGCACGAGCCTTCGCCGGCCCACCGAGCTGACCGGCATGGTGACCACCGATACCCCCCAGATCTCGTTCCAGGTCGACCAGACGCACAGCTCCTTGCTCGTCGTGGCAGAGGCGCCCGAGCTCGTCGCGCAGAGCTTGGTGCGCGTCGACGCGGCGCTTGACGACCTGCCGACGACCGCCGAGTTCGACAGCGTGCGCGACCGGGCGAAGGGCTATGCCAACGCCTTGACCCCTTGGCGCATGCACCTGGTCACCCGTTGGCCTGGCCATCGTCCTCACCTGGCCGCACTCGGGTCACGGGCATTGGCAACGCTGGGTCCGGAGGCTCTCGAGCATTTCGTCGGCGCACGATTCCGGCCGGCACCACGCGTGTACTGGGCCAACGACAGTCGGGTGGCCGAGCTCGTCCAGTCCAGTGCCGGCGCGAGGCACGGCGCCGAACCCCGCGAGGGACGTACCGCCCTGTCGGCAGATGGCAGCGACGTCGCGCCGGGCACGGGTCGGTCCGAACCCGGATGCGTCGTCCGACGGAGCGTCAACGAACTCGCCACTGTGGCGGTGCACAGTACACCGGTCGACGATCTTGGCTGCGCATTGCTGGGCCGTGCCTTACATCGCAGACTCGTCGAGTTCGAGCCGCTCACGTCGACGTTCGAGATGATGCGGTACGACCTCGGCGGCGGGATCGCCCTGGCGTGTGCGATCGGCGACATCGTGGCGGGTAAGAGCGCCGAGGTATCCGTCGCGATGCGGCAGACCCTCGAAGACCTTGCAAGCGGCGAGCTCTCGGCGGGCGAGATCGGCCGGGTCCGCGACGTTCTGGCCGACCAGGCCGCTGCCCTACCGCCTGAGACACCGCACACCATGCTTGACCTCGTGCAGCGACACCTCCGGTCCACTCCCTTCGCCACGCCGGAAACCGTCGCGGCCGCCCTCGCGAGCGTCACCGAGGACGCAGCGCGCGAGGTGCTCCGGACCTACCTATCTCGTGCACTCTTGGCAGTCGACGCCGACGCCGAAAACCCGCCCTTCCCGATGGCCGAGTCCTCAAGTGGGCGGGTGTTCCCCGGACGATCGTTCGTGAACTGGGCCGCGCCAGGCTGGGCCGTGCGTTGCTCGGAGGAAGGGCTGTCACTCCTCACGAAGGTGCAACCGCGCCACGGAGTCGGCGTCGCCAAGTGGGTCCCACGGTCCGGGATCAGCTTCGACGAGGTGGTCCTGCGGCTCGACGCGGGCACACAGCGGACGACGCTGATCGACGCACACCTGCGGTCCATCGACCTTGCCTGGGATTCGTACCGGAAGACGGACCGTCTGCGACAGATCGTCGACCAGCAGACCCGCGAGGTACCGGTGATCCGGGAGCCAGAGGATCCGCAATGGTCGGACTGGCTGGCCAGGCGTCGCCGCGCCCGACGGCGCGACCTGACGATCTTGATCTGCATGTGCAGCGCCGTCGTTCCCGCCATCATCCTCGCGGCCGTGCTCGAGCGTGCCGACGGTCCTCTGGTCACGACCATCGGCCTGCAGGAGACGGCCACCCTCCCCAACGGGGCGAGGCTGCGCGTCGCCTCAGCACCTGAGCTCATCGAGCATTACAGGCCACACATCGGATTCGTGTACGCGGTGCAGGTGGAGATGTGTGGTGGGCGGGAGTACCAGCACGAGCCCGGAGAGCCGCGCAACCTCTTCAGCCACGCCAAGTTCAACTTGGACACCGGACAGCGGGCGCCGTACGGCTACGTATGGATCGCCGAGCGGCCAGCGCCGACCGAGAGGTACCTGGACAAGGATCAGTGCGCGAGCGGCTGGCTCACCTACCAGCTGCCTGATCGCCAGACGGCTGTCTCGCCCCGACTGGAGTACACGAATCTGCAAGGAGACGAGGTGACCTGGCAACTCCCGGCAAAGCCACGCAAGTCACCGCTCAGCAAGCCGTGTCCGCCACCGAGCGACGACCCAGGCACGATCATCTGGGTCGGCTGCCAATGAGATGGCGCCACGGCCGAGGAGTGGGGCCGGACGGGATCGAACCGCCGACACTCGCGGTGTAAACGCGATGCTCTTCCACTGAGCTACGGCCCCGTTGCGGCACCGGGCGACGCCGAAAGGCTACCGCCCGGACCGAGAAGGCTACCGGGCACCGCCGATCAACGTGGCAGAGCCTCCACCACCTCGAGGAGCGCCTCGACGTCGCGAGCCTCCGGGATCGGGTTGACGACTGTCCACTTGACGAGACCGGACTTGTCGATCACGAACGTCCCGCGCAGAGCGCATCCCCGCTCCTCGTCGAAGACGCCATAGGAGCGCGCCACGGCACCGTGTGGCCAGAAGTCGGCGAGCAGCGGGAAGTCGAAACCCTCCTGCTCGGCGAAGACCCGCAGGGCGAACCTCGTGTCGCACGAGATCGCGACGACCACGGCCCCCGCCGCCTCGAAGCGAGGCTGGTTGTCACGCAGCGCCCGCAGCTCACCACTGCACACGCCGGTGAACGCGAACGGATAGAAAACCACGACGACGTTCTTGTCGGCCGTGAGCTCCGTCAACCCGACCTCGGTCCCATGCTGATCCGGCAACACGAACTCGGGCGCCTTCTCCCCGACACCGATCGCTACCACCACACCGCCTCCACACACGCTGGGGCGTCACGACGCCCGGACGAACCCATGATGCGCTGACGCACTGCTCGAGGACCCTGACCGGCCCTCGGAGATCCCTCGACTCAACGCTGACGAGCGCGGGGCGCGACCAGCTTGGTGCCCAACCAGTCGGGAGCGACCGACAGGCTCGTCGTCGTCGCAAAGCCCGCGGTCGGCGCCGATTCTGAGATCTCGCTCGGATCGACGTAACCCTCCCGACCGACCTTGGGCGTGAACAGCCAGATCACGCCACCATCGGTGAGATCCGTCTTGGTGTCGACCAGCGCGTCGACAAGATCACCGTCATCGTCGCGCCACCACAGGATCACCGCATCGACGACATCACCGTATTCGTCGTCGACCAGCTCGTGGCCGGTACGTTCCTCGATCGCCCGGCGCAGGTCCTCGTCGCAGTCATCGTCCCAGCCGATCTCCTGCACCACCATGCCGGGCTGAAATCCCAGTCGTTCCGCCGGCACAGACTGACCGTCGGTCTCGCCTGCGGTCGCACTCACGACGCCGTCCTCCTGTTCTTCATCAGTGCTTATGGTTGCATCAGGGTTCGCGGCCACACACTCGACCCACCCCCTTGGCGGCCTCACGCCGGTCACCTCGAGACACCCACGCGACGGCTTGCGCCCGGACAGGTAGGTCAGCCTGTCCGACGTCGTGGGCGAAGGTACCGACTGGACCAGGAGTGTCGCACACTCCGCCGCCGTCCACGCGGTACGACAACACGTTCCACCACACTGGTCTGAACCCGCATGGCCAGGTCGGCCGCTCCAAGCGGGAGGTCGCAGGGTAAGGCTGATCAGAAGGGCTGCTAGCCGAGGGATCCGTCGACCCGTCGGTCGAGCCGGCGTACGGCGTCACCCGGCCAGGAACGAGAGCCGCACGTTGCGGTACTGGTTGTCGCGGTTGGTATCGACGAGACACACGCGCTGCCAGGTACCGAGGTCGAGGCGGCCAGCGAGCACCGGCAGCACAAGCGAAGGCGAGAGGAACGCAGGGACCACGTGGTCACGGCCATGACCGGCGGAGCCATGGCGATGCCGCCAGGCATGTGAAGTCGGCAGCAGACGCTCGAGGGTGCCGAGAAGGTCTGCCTCGCTGCCGGAACCGGTCTCGATCAGGGCCAGGCCGGCGGTGGCGTGCGGAACGAACACATGCAGAAGCCCGTCTGTCCTCCCGGCGGATCCGGCGTCCCCGACGACCCGCGACACGAATCGCTCGCACTCGCTGGTCAGGTCGTGAACCGTCGCCTGGCCACCGGTGCGAATCTCGAGGACTGTGCTCTGCATGCGTACCTCCCACCAAGCCGCGCCTGGCCACCATCAGACGTCAGACAGCCAGCCACTCGGGCAACAACGCTGACTGGCCGGGACCCGTTCTGCGGTCACGTCCGACAGCACGACGGTCCGACACATCGGTGCGGTCGGCCCAGGGCCGATGCCGGCGCAGCTCAGCCGTCAGCTTCCACCGCCCGATCGGCCGGCCTGCTCGACGACCGCATCCGGACCCGGGAACACGAGCGCCTCGTGGCCGTCGTCGAACCGTACGACGTAAGGTGGGCTCCCGCGTTCACCGCGGACCTCAATGATCTCACCGGTCTTGCCGGGGTTTCCGACCTGGCGACCAAAGACATGAAGTCGATCACCAACCTGCGCCTGCATGACGACCTCCACAAACCAGTCGTGGTGATGTCATTGAGACTGCCCGGTGATTCGTCCCATGAAAACTGCCAAGTGGATCATCCCTCCGTCCGGTATGTCCGGCTCGCGACCGAGAGGGGGCATCCACCTCCAGGACCTTCGACGCTACACCCGTCGTCAGGACAGACTATGCCGAGAGATGATGAAGACAACCGCGTGGGCGCCGTCCCCGCGAACCCTCGACCGACGAGCGGGGACATCCCTGCGAAGATCGTGGGACAGTGACAACAGTGGCCAGTGGGGTCCGACCCCCCACCCCAATGAAAGGGACCGCCGTGGCTACCGGAGCAGAGCGTAGACCCATCATCACAGATGGTCTTCCCACCCAGCTCCCCGACATCGATCCAGACGAGACCCGTGAGTGGATCGAATCCCTCGACGCCGTGCTCGACCTGCGCGGCCCCGAGCGCGTGCGCTACCTGATGCTGCGTTTGCTCGAGCGCTCACGGGAGCGGCAGGTGGGCGTGCCGGGGGTTCGCAGCACCGACTACATCAACACCATCCCGCCGGAGAAGGAGCCCTGGTTCCCCGGCGACGAGCACGTCGAACGCCGGATCCGGGCCTATATCCGCTGGAACGCCGCGATCATGGTGTCGCGCGCCAACCGGAAGGGCCTGGAGGTAGGCGGACACATCGCGACCTACCAGTCAGCCGCGAGCCTGTACGAGGTGGGGTTCAACCACTTCTTCCGCGGCAAGAACCACCCGGGCGGCGGCGACCAGGTGTTCTTCCAGGGGCACGCCTCGCCGGGTATCTACGCCCGCGCGTTCCTCGAGGGTCGGCTCACCGAAGCCCACCTGAACGCGTTCCGGCAAGAGGTCTCGCACGGCTACGGCAAAGGACTCTCGAGCTACCCCCACCCGCGGCTGATGCCGAACTTCTGGGAGTTCCCGACCGTTTCGATGGGGCTCACCGCCATCAACGCGATCTACCAGGCACGGTTCAACCGTTACCTGCACAATCGCGGCATCAAGGACACCTCGCAGCAGCGCGTCTGGGCCTTCCTCGGCGACGGCGAGATGAGCGAGCCGGAGTCACTGGGCGCCATCAGCGTCGCCGCCCGTGAGGAGCTCGACAACCTCACGTTCGTCATCAACTGCAACCTGCAGCAGCTCGACGGTCCGGTCCGCGGCAACGGCAAGGTGATCCAGGAGCTCGAGTCGATATTCCGTGGCGCGGGCTGGAACGTCATCAAGGTGATCTGGGGTCGTGACTGGGACCCGCTGCTCGCCCAGGACGTCGACGGCGTGCTCGTCAACAAGATGAACACCACGCCAGACGGGCAGTTCCAGACCTATTCCGTGGAGTCCGGTGCCTACATCCGGGAGAACTTCTTCGGCAGCGATCCCCGGCTGCGGGCCATGGTGGAGCACCTCTCCGACGACGACCTGCGCAGGCTGTCACGGGGTGGGCACGACTACCGCAAGGTGTACGCCGCGTTCAAGGCCGCGACCGAGCACGTGGGTCAGCCGACGGTGATCCTCGCCCACACCATCAAGGGCTGGACCATCGAGGCACTGGAGGGTCGTAACGCGACCCACCAGATGAAGAAGCTCACCAAGGAGGACGTCAAGAAGTTCCGTGACCGGCTGTACCTGCCGATCTCGGACAAGGAGATCGACGAGTCCGACCTGCCGCCGTACTACCACCCAGGCATGGACCACGACGAGATCGTGTACATGCTCGACCGCAGGCGGGCACTGGGCGGTCCACTACCAGAGCGCCGGGTCAACCCGAAGCCGCTGAAGCTTCCAGGCGACCCGGTGTACTCAGCGATCCGAAAGGGTTCGGGCAAGCAGCGCGTGGCGACCACGATGGCGTTCGTCCGCCTGCTGCGAGACCTGATGAAGGATCCGAACATCGGGCATCGCTTCGTGCCCATCGCGCCGGACGAGTTCCGTACGTTCGGCATGGACTCGTTGTTCCCGACCGCCAAGATCTACGACCCGCACGGACAGACGTACGAAGGCGTGGACCGCAAGCTGCTCTTGGCGTACAAGCAGTCGGAGCAGGGCCAGCTGCTCCACGAGGGAATCAGCGAGGCTGGCGCGATGGGCTCGGTCATCGCCGCTGGAACGTCGTACGCGACCCACGGCGAGCCGATGATCCCGGTCTACATCTTCTACTCGATGTTCGGGTTCCAGCGGACCGGCGACCTGATGTGGGCGTTCGCCGACCAGCTCGGCCGTGGCTTCCTGATCGGCGCCACCGCCGGACGCACCACGCTGACTGGTGAAGGTCTGCAGCACGCCGATGGTCACTCGCACCTGCTCGCGTCGACCAACCCGGCGTGTGTGGCGTACGACCCGGCGTTCGCGTACGAGATCTCGCACATCGTGCGGGACGGGATCGAGCGGATGTACGGCTCGACCGAGAAGCATCCGCACGGCGAGGACATCTTCTACTACATCACGGTCTACAACGAGCCGCAGCTTCAGCCGTCGGAACCGGAGAACCTCGACGTCGAGGGTCTGCTGCGCGGGATCTACCTGTGCGCGCCGTACCCACGGCCCACCGACCGCCGGACCCCGCGGGCACAGATCCTGGCGTCCGGCGTGGCTGCGCCGTGGGCCTTGGAAGCCCAGTGGATGCTTTCCGAGGACTGGGGCGTCGCCGCCGACGTGTGGTCGGTGACCTCCTGGACCGAGCTGCGGCGTGAGGCGATCGAGTGCGAGAAGTGGAACCTGCTTCACCCGGACGCGCCGCCGCGGGTGCCGTACGTCTCCAAGAAGCTGGAGTCGGCTCCCGGGCCGTTCGTCGCGGTGAGCGACTGGATGCGTGCGGTGCCTGACCAGATCTCGCGGTGGGTGCCTGGCGACTACACCTCGCTCGGTACCGATGGCTTCGGCTTCGCCGACACTCGCCCCGCGGCCCGGCGGTTCTTCAACGTGGACGCCGCGTCGATCGTGGTGGCGACCCTCGCCGCGCTGGCGCGACAAGGCGACGTCAAGCCGCAGGCGGTGAAGGAAGCGGCCGAGCGGTACCGGATCAACGACCCGACCGCCGTACGTGACGTCGCCCAGGAAGGCGGCGACGCCTGACCTCCCACGGCGAGCCGTCTGCCCCACGGTGAGACGCCCTGCCCCGCGGCGAAATGACCACGTGAGGTGGGCGTTCGACGCCTTGACGTGGCACGCATGCCACGGACCGGTACGAATCCGCTCGCAGCGCGAGGTCGAGAAGCAGCCGGTCATCGGGTACGGCTCAGCAGCTCCTCGACCGGCAGCGTGTTGAGCACGCGGTCCGGTGAGAGCCCGCACTCCTCGGCACGAGCGCATCCGTACCACTGCCAGTCCAGCTGACCGGGCGCGTGTGCGTCGGTGTCGATCACGAAGTCGCAGCCTTGCTCGATCGCCTGACGCAGCAAGCGCAGCGGTGGATCCAGCCGTTCCGGCCGAGAGTTGATCTCCACGGCGACACCGAACCGGCGACACGCCTCGAACACGATCTCGGCGTCGAACGTGGACTCCGGTCGGGTACCCCGCTCGCCGGTGATGAGCCGGCCGGTGCAATGGCCGAGGACGTCCACGAGCGGGTTGGCGATGGCAGCCACCATGCGAGGCGTCATCTCCGCTGCCGGCATCCGCAGCTTGGAATGCACGCTGGCGACCACGATGTCGAGCTCGGCCAGAAGTTCCGGGTCCTGGTCGAGCGAGCCGTCCTCGAGGATGTCCACCTCGATACCGGTGAGGATCCGAAACGGCGCGAGCTCCTCGTTCAGCCCTCGTACCACCTCGAGCTGCTGTCGTAGCCGCTTGGCTGTGAGCCCACGCGCGACGGTGAGCCGCGGCGAGTGGTCGGTGAGCGCGATGTACTCGTGCCCCAGAGCACGCGCCGCCTCGGCCATCTCTCGGATCGGGCTGCCACCATCGGACCAGTCCGAGTGGGTGTGCAGATCGCCACGTAAGGCCGACCGCATGGTCGCCCCACCCTCCACCAGCGGTCCGCCGGTCTCGGCTTCGAGCTTGGCAAGGTAGCCCGCCTGCTGGCCGGCCAGCGCCTCGGCGACCACCTTGGCCGACACCGGCCCGACGCCAGCGAGATCGGTGAGGGTTCCATCGGCGGAGCGTTGCGCGATCTCCGCCCCCGACAGCTTCTCCAGCGCCCAGGCCGCCTTCCGGAACGCCCGGACCCGGTGGGTTTGGGCACGTGATCGTTCCAGCAGGTACGCGATCCGCTTGAGCTGTTCGATCGGCCCCTCCGGAACGTCCACCACGGTCGCCTCATTCGCTCGTCGTCTTCAGCCTTGATGCGTCACGGCCAGTGTCACAGCCGGTATGGACCCTAAAGCCACAAATGCCGTCGACATCGAGCATCGATTTCACCAGACTGACAGAGAGTACGACAGATCCGCGAAACGATCACTAAGCGTGACGACCGTCCGCGATGGACGTACGCCGTTCGTGCGACACTGCCCACGTGCCGAGTCTCAACCGTGCAACCACCGCAGCTCACCTGGAGCGCGCGAGTGGCATGCTCGCGTCGGCCACGATCGAGCGGATGCGCGAACGCCTCTCGTGGTTCCGGTCGATGAATCCCCAAGACCGATCATGGATCGGCCTGGTCGCCCAGACGTTCTTCGCCGCCTTCGTCGCGTGGTTCCGCCAGCCCAGCACCGACCCGGTCTTCACCGCCGACGTCCTGGGCACTGCCCCGCGTGAGCTCACCCGCAAGGTGACACTGCACCAGACCGTCGAGATGATCCGGATCGGGATCGAGGTTGTCGAGGAGCTGGTCGACAAGATCGTCCCGGCGGAAGACGTGCCGAGCGTGCGGGAGGCGGTCCTGCTGTACTCGCGCGAAATCGCGTTCGGCGCCGCCGAGGTCTACGCTCGCGCGGCCGAGATGCGCGGCGCCTGGGACGCGAGGCTCGAGGCGCTGATCGTCGACAACCTCCTGCGTGGAGAGACCGACGAGGCTGTGCGATCGCGGATCGCCGCGATCGGCTGGTCCGAAACCACGTCGATCCTCGTCGTCGTCGGGCGAACCCCGGAAGGCGGCGCGGAGTCAGCCGTCGAGCTGATCCGACGGGACGCTCGCCATGCTCACCTCGATGTGCTGACCGGAGTCCAGCGGGACCGACTGATCGTGATCCTGGGCGGCGTCACGGACCCCAACAAAGCGGCCACGATGGTCGCCGCTCACTGCGGCCCGGGACCGGTGGTGGCGAGCCAGGTCGTCCCCGACCTGCTGTCAGCCCCCTCGGCAGCTCGGGCGGCGATTGCGGGATTCCGAGCCGCGCCCGCCTGGCTGGATGCGCCCCGTCCGGTAGCGGCCGAGGAGCTGCTGCCAGAGCGGGCACTCGCCGGCGACAGCCACGCGCGCCGCCAACTCATCACCGACGTCTACCAGCCGCTGGCCGAGACCGGACCGGTCCTGCTCGAGACGCTCGCCGCCTTCTTCGAAAACGGTGCGTCGGTCGAGGCCACGGCCCGGATGCTCTTCGTCCATGCGAACACGGTCCGCTACCGGTTGCGCCGTATCACCGAGCTGTCCGGCTACTCCCCTTCCAACCCTCGCCATGCGTACACACTGCGAATTGCCCTGACCCTGGGGCGTCTGTACCCGCCGGAAGGCCGTGACACGCGGTGACTTTGTCGGGTTCCTACAGGGAAGTCGTACGAAGTTTCGTCCCGCCCCGTCGTTAATCGGGGCCCGGATTTCGTCATGGTGGATTCGTGCTTGTTGTCGTTGCTCCAGGCCAGGGTGCTCAGACACCCGGCTTCCTCACTCCATGGCTGGAGGATCCGACGTTCGCCGACCGGATGCGATGGCTGTCGGCGGTCTGCGACGTCGACCTCATCCACTACGGCACCGTGGCGGATGCAGCGACGATTCGGGACACCGCAGTCGCCCAACCACTGCTTGTCGCCTCGGGTCTGGTAGCGGCCCTCGCGCTGTTTCCGCGTCCGGCCGAAGCGTTCCGGATCATCGATCTCGTGGCGGGACACAGCGTTGGTGAGATCACCGCCGCCGCGGGTGTCGGCGTGATCAGCGCCGAGCAGGCGATGGTCTTCGTTCGGGAGCGTGGCAAGGCCATGGCCGCCGTCGCGGCCAAGGCTCCGACCGGCATGATGGCCGTCCTCGGTGGGGATCCTGACGAAGTGCTTGCCGCCATCGAGTCGCACAACCTGATCGCCGCCAACAACAACGGTCCCGGTCAGGTGGTAGCTGCAGGCACGTTGGAGGACCTGAAGCGCTTCTCCGAGAACCCGCCGCCGCGAACTCGTCTGGTTCCGCTGGAGGTCGCCGGCGCCTTCCACACCCACTACGTCGCGCATGCGGTCGAGCTGCTGGGCGGCTATGCACGCGCGATGACGACGCACGACCCGAAGATCCGCTTGCTCTCCAACCGCGACGGACACGTCGTGCACGACGGTCGTGAGGTCCTGAACCGGATCGTGACGCAGGTGAGCTCACCAGTGCGCTGGGACCTCTGCATGCAGACCATGCAGGACCTCGGCGTCACGGGCATGTTGGAGGTTCCGCCTGCGGGCACGTTGACCGGTATCGCGCGTCGCGCCATGCGGGGCGTCGAGACGTTCGCGTTGAAGACACCCGACCAGCTGGACGACGCACGCGCCTTCGTCGAGAAGCATGCCGAAGGCGGGCCGCTGAACGGAAACACCACACGCCGGTTGCTCATCTCGCCGATCAAGGGCGTGTTCCAGCTCGCCCCGGACAACCCGACCGGCACGTCACTCGTCCCTGGCGCGGTGGTCGGGAGTGTCAAGGGTGTAGGCGACGATGTCCCGGTCTCTGCACCTCGCGGAGGTACGATCGCCGAATGGCTCGTCGGCGACGGCGAACCCGTCTCCCCCGGCCAACCCCTGGTCCGTCTGCAACCGGCAGGTGATTCGTGACCACGATTCGGTCGACAACGGGCGCACCCCATGCCCGGATCCTCGGCGTCGGCGGCTACCGCCCGTCGCGGATCGTGACCAATGCTGAGATCTGCGAACGTATCGACTCCTCCGACGAGTGGATCCGCACCCGGTCGGGGATCGTCACGAGGCGGTGGGCCACCGACGAGGAGACCGTCGCCTACATGTCGGTGGCAGCCGGCGGCAAGGCCTTGGCCGATGCAGGCATACCTGCGGATCAGGTCGACGGCGTTCTGGTCGCGACCGTCTCACATCTCACCCAGACCCCCGCAATCGCGACCACCGTCGCGGCCGAGCTGGGAGCGGCAGGCGCCTGTGCCTTCGACATCTCCGCGGCGTGTGCCGGGTTCTGCTACGGCATCGAGCTCGCCCAGGCCATGGTCCGGAGTGGTTCGGCGAGTCACGTCCTCGTGATCGGCGTGGAACGTCTGTCCGATCTCACGGACCTGAGCGACCGCTCGACGGCGTTCCTGTTCGGCGACGGTGCCGGCGCAGCCTTGGTCGGCCCGTCCGAGGAGCCCGGCATCGGTCCCGTAGTGTGGGGGTCGGACGGAGCACAGGCCGACGTGATCCGGCAGAAGTCCGAGTGGGACTCCGCAGTCGAGTCCGGCGAGTTCCCGCACCTCACGATGCGGGGCAATCAGGTCTTCCGGTGGGCGTCGTACGAAATGGCGAAGGTCGCGCAGCAGGCACTCGACGCGGCCGGCGTCAGCCCACACGATCTTGATGCGTTCATCCCGCATCAAGCCAACATGCGTATCACCGACGCCATGGCTAGGGCGCTCAAGCTCCCTGACCACGTCGTGATCGCCCGAGACATCGCCGAGCAGGGGAACACCTCGGCGGCGTCGATACCACTGGCCATGGAGCGGATGCTCGAGGCCGGTGAGATCAAGAGCGGGGACACCGCATTGATCATCGGATTCGGAGCCGGCCTGGTCTATGCGGCCCAGGTTGTCCGAATCCCTTGACAACACCGAAAAGCGCCTCGACGGCCGCCGGTCTTTCGAGGTAGTTGGACAGGTCCGCCAGCCGACATCGCCCTCGACCCCGGGCGCGGCACCACTGACGAGAAGAAGGAGCAAGAAGTATGGCTACGACAGAGGAGATTCGCGCCGGGCTCGCGGAGATCATCAACGATGTCGCCGGGATCCCAGCCGAAGACATCCAGCTCGACAAGTCCTTCACCGACGATCTCGACGTCGACTCGCTGTCGATGGTCGAAGTCGTGGTGGCAGCCGAGGAGAAGTTCGGCGTCAAGATCCCCGACGACGAGGTGAAGAACCTCAAGACCGTGGGCGACGCCGTCGACTTCATCAAGCAAGCACAGTCCTGACCGCCGCACTGGTGGGTGGGCAGCGTAGTCGCACCGACGGACGACTGCTCACCCAGCTGGCAAGCTCAGCCTGCGGCCGAAGCGCGACGCAAAGTTCGACAAGGGCAGAGAACGTACATATGAACTGGGGAGATCCGCGATGAGCACCAAGGTCGTCGTCACAGGACTCGGTGCCACCACCCCGCTCGGAGGCGACGTCGCCTCGACATGGGAGGGCCTGCTGTCCGGACGCTCGGGTGCCAAGGCACTCACCGACGAGGCATATGCCGAGCTGCCTTCGCGCATCGCCGCACCAGCTGCGGTCGATCCGTCGGAGGTGCTGAAACGAGTCGAGGCGAGGAAGCTCGACCGGTACGAGCAGTTCGCCCTTGTGGCGGCGCGTGAGGCCTGGCGGGACGCCGGCTTGGCGGAAGCCGAGGTCCCAGGCGAACGCCTTGCGGTCTCCATCGCGTCGGGCATCGGTGGACTGATCAGCCTGCTGGAGATCTACGACGTGTTGCGCAGCAAGGGGCCGCGTCACGTCTCGCCCTACACGATCCCGATGATCATGCCCAACGGCGGGGCCGCCTGGGTCGGGCTCGAGATCGGAGCCAAGGCGAGCGTGCAGACGCCGGTCGCCGCGTGCGCGTCCGGAAACGAAGCGATCCGACACGGCCTCGAGCTCATCCGATCCGGGAAGGCGGACGTCGCCATGGTGGGCGGCGCCGAGGCGGTGATCCACCCGCTGCCCATGGCGTCGTTCGGCGCCATGATGGCGCTGTCGCGTCGCAACGACGACCCGGAGCACGCCTCACGGCCGTTCGACAAGGAGCGCGATGGCTTCCTGCTCGGCGAGGGTGGAGCCGCGATGGTCCTGGAATCCGCGGACCACGCGAGAGCTCGGGGTGCCCGAATCTATGCCGAGGTCGCAGGTGTCGGCGTGTCCGCCGACGGCCACCACATCGTGCAGCCCGACCCCGAGGGGCGTGGCAACGCCGCGGCGATGCGGGAGGCGCTCGCCGATGCCGACATCGCGCCACACGAGCTCACCCACATCAACGCGCACGCCACGTCGACACCAGCAGGTGACATCGCCGAGGCGGTCGGCATTCGTGCCGTCCTCGGCGACGCGGTCGACAACGTCGTGGTCACCGCACCCAAGGGCTCGCTCGGCCATCTGCTGGGTGCTGCCGGTGTCGCGGAGTCGATCGCCACGGTGCTGACGTTGTACCACCGTGTCGTCCCACCGACCGCCAACCTGCAGAACCTCGACTCCGACGTGATGCTCGACGTCGCCACCGAGCCGCGCAAGCTGCCGGACGGCCAGCTCACCGCGTTGAACAACTCGTTCGGCTTCGGTGGTCACAACCTGGTCATCGCCTTCCGCTCGGTCTGACGGCCCAGCCTGACGAAACACCACGCGGCTCGACCGACGAGTTCACGATGAGCCGGACGTGACCAGTGCCGGCCGGAGGCCGACCAGTCGGCGCCAGGCGCATTGACCCCTATGGCGTTGCGGATCACGATTCCCGGCATGCGAATGAGGAATCGATTGCCCGAACGCCTGCGCCGGCTCCGAGGGCCTTCCTACGTCACGTCACACCGTCGACTGGCCAGTTCGCGGGTGCCGGTCCTGCTCGCGGCGACCCTCTGCTTCGCCGTGGTCCTCTCGGGCACCCCACGGTCTGCTCCCGTCGGTACCGACGCGAGTGCCGGGTCGCAGTCGTGGCTCCAGCCACAGGCCGCCCACGCGGCGACGTCGCGAGGCGTTTCCGACAAGGTGCAGCTCGGCAACCACGCAAGCGAGCGCGCCCACCGTCTGACCGCCCAGGGCGAGTCCGAGCGAGTGCAGGGCACGGTGAACGCCGGCCAGCTGACCGAACCGTACACCGCACGGTCGGTGGCGTCGGGTGGTCGATTCCAGGTACGGCTGGATGTGGCGCGCACCCGGCCGTTGACGCTGCAGTTCAAGGAGGTGCGTCCCGACGACGCCTGGGGTGCGGCGTTCGGGTTCCGGGTCTTCGTGGACGGAACCTTGCTCTACGTCAGGGATCCAGCCACGACAGATCCCGGCGGCGGTCCCTACTCCTCGTTCTTCCTCGACACCGCCGACCCGTCGATCATCGGCGACGGCAAGGCGGTCGTGACCGTCGAAGGCTTGACCGCCGAGCCCGCGTACATCAGCGAGATCTGGGCGTACGCCGACCTCCCCGGCATGGTGCGTGACCAGGGCATGCGGGTACCCGACCGCATGGTGTTCGTCCTCGGGCAGGACCACCGCGGCGAGGCGTTCTTCCGGCAACGGCTCGACTACGTCACATCCGCCATCCACGAACGGCCCGAGGTCGGCCGCGGCATGGCGGTGCTGGACTACTTCCCGGTTCGCACACCCGCCCAGATGAGCGCCAACTACCAGCTGTGGCTGCAGCTTTCGCGGGAGTACGGCCTGCCGTTCGGCATCGAGTCGACCAGTGACTGGGAAGGCACGCCCAGCCGGATCCCGGACGGCAAGGGAGGAACGTTCGGCGACATCGAGTACCACCAGATCCTGTGGAGTCCGCAGGACCGGACCGGCCCCGACAAGGACGTGTTCCGTGGTCAGCGCCTCGACGAGCTGCTCGGCGAGGACTACGACCCTCGGTACGGCCTGTCGGTGCCGAACATCTGGGGAAGCACGCCCTGGCTCACCTGGCGACACCCCGACCTGAACGCGTACTTCGAGAAGAAGGCGAACGAGTCGCTCGAGCTGATCCGCCCGCTCTACTGGGACCTGCAACGCAGCGGTGAGGCCGACCGACTGCTGAGCTTCTCCACCACCCTCGAGAGCACGTACTGGTCCAAGCGCGACGGCAAGGGCGTCGCGGACCAGGCGTACACCGAGTACAACGACGGCGTGGAGCGGCGTGACCTCTACGCCGACTACAACCCCTACACCGTGGCGGCGGCCCGGGCGGAAGGGGTCGAACTGGATCCCACCGACGGGCTGTCCGAGGCCGAGAAGCGGTGGATGTATCGCAACCAGTCATATCCGCAGCAGCTCTTCGCCGACATCTTCTACGCCGGCCTGCCGCGGCCGCGGATCGAGGTGGGACCAGGCGTCCGGTTCCCGACCGACAGCCTGCGGCACAACGTGCACTCCGAGGTGTACTCGCGGATGCAGGAGCCGTACTGGGACGACGTCCATCCGAGCACCGCGCAGGGTGTCGTGCGCCATGGTCGACCGGGCGCGGAGTACATCGAGCTCGACGACTACACCAAGGGCGGCTTCTACCACCTGCAGAAGCTCCGGGAGTTCGGGCGGATCGCCAACCCGAACCTGGAGAACTCCGTCTCCGGCTACGGTCCGGACAAGACGCTGCTGTTGCGGCAGACCTACGTCAACGGCTCTCGTTACACCGCGATCTACAACTGGCAGGGCGAAGGGTCGCCAGATGCCGCGGCCGGCTGGGTCAATGCGTTCGTCGACGACTTCCACCCATGGGACGTCGTACGGGACGACCGGCCGGACGGCGCCGTGGAGGGCGAGCGTGCTGTCACGACCACCTTCACAGCTGGCGACCTGCGGCTGCTGAACCAGGTCGACGTCCGCATCGAGCGAACCGGCAAGCCGGCTCCCCTCCGGCTCACCGTCTCCGACGACACGGGCCGCGTCGTGACCATGCGGCATCTCTCCGCCGAGGAGGTCGCCCAGCAGGTGACGTCATCCGGTTGGGTGTCGTTCCTCGTGCCGGTGGTCGCGCTCACCAGAGGTCAGTCGTACACCGTCACCGTGGAACAGGAGCAGGGCGAACCGGCGTACCGCTACCCCACCGCGAGCGGCGAGATCGGCCTGCGGGTGGGGCTCGACATGCCGGCAGAGCGTGATCGCAGCCTGGTCATCCAGTGGCGGCGGGACGCGGCTGATGCGATCGCGCACGTCACCGACGACCTGGGGTCCGCCGACGGCCTGGCGAAGGGCGTGCTCGCCAAGGCGCAGGCCGCGCTGGCGAAGGATCGCTACGTCGAGGCGTATCGGCTTGCGATCAAGGCCGACGCCCTGCGGTTCCCCGTGCTCTACCAGGTCGCGCCCGGAAAGAAGGGCCACCTGGCGCCGTTCCCGGTGACCGTGCAGTCGCCGACCAGCCTCGACATCGACGTGACCGAGTTCGCAGACGGTCGGTCGATGGAGCTGTCTGTGAAGGGGACTGCGCCTGACACCGTGGATCTCACCGTCTCTGGGTTCGGCAAGGAGCCGGTCGTCCTGGTCGACGGTGTCCGGGTGCCGACCGAGCACGCCGGCACCGGGACGAAGATCAGCCTCGCGCTGCCTGACACCGAAGGGCATGTCGTACGGATCAACCGGTAGCGTTCGGCCCGCGCCGGTCCCCAGTTGACCATGTGCACTACGCCTTCCGGAGGTTCGACACGTGCAAGCACGTCTTGCAGGTCCGGTTCGCGTGGTGTACATGGTCAACTGACGTTGCGGCGACCGAGGTTGGCCAGATCAGGCAGCGACCACCGAGTCCTTTGGACACGCCAGGCGTGCTGACGACTAATATCGTCCGCCTACTGGCGGGAAACAGCCCGGTCAGCGACGTCGTTATGGACATACAGAAGGGGGGACTAGCTGGGAACTTTGCTGGGGAAAGAGGTGCCAACGGTGACAGCTCTGATCAAGCATCCCTGCGACTCGCGTACTTCGACCATCGTGCGCACGAGGGCCACGGTCAGCCGTTACCTGCACACCAGCTCCCGGCGGAAACCCTTGCGTCCTTTCTGTCCTGACGGCCCGCGACCCACACTCATGCGCTGATGTCGGCGCTTGCGGACCACCGGATCGCGCGGGTCGTGATCGGCACCCTGCGCGACCGGTACCCGAGAACCATCGGCTGCAATGCTCGGCTCGGTTCCCATGGTTCCGGCGGCACCTTCGAGGTGGTCGTCATTCGTACCAACGCCGGCGCCATGGGATGGGGCATTCTCGCCGGTGACGTCAAGCCGATCCGGCAGCTCGTGGGTATGCGCGTGAGCGACGTCTTCGACCCCGACGTCGGCGTCATCGACGAGCGGGCGATAGCCCTCGACTTCGCGCTGCACGACCTCGCCGGCCAGATCCTCGGCAAGCCGGTGTTCCGGCTCCTCGGCGGCGCTGGTCCTACGGCGGTCCCCTGCTACGACGGCGCGATCTATCTCGACGACCTCACGGCCAAGAACCCGGCCCGAGGTATCGAGAAGGTGCTCGCCAACTGCAAGTCGGACCGAGCGCTCGGCTACCGATCGTTCAAGCTCAAGATCGGTCGTGGCCATCGCTGGCTACCTGCGCAGGAAGGGCTCCGCCGGGACATCGAGGTGACCAGAGCCGTCCGGGCAGCGTTCCCGGATGCTCGCATCATGGTGGACGCCAACGACGGCTACACGACCGGAGAGTTCCTCACCTACCTCGAGGCGGTGGCGGACTGCGAGCTCTTCTGGGTCGAGGAGCCGTTCCGCGAGACCCGGCCGTACCTGCGACGGCTTCGCCGCTTCCTCGACCGGCTCGGCACGGGCACCCTGGTGGCCGACGGCGAACGTGACCCGGATGTGCCCTTCCTGCTGGCGTTGGCAGCCGACGGCCTGCTCGATGTCTTGATCATGGACATCGTGTCGTACGGGTTCACCGCATGGCGTCGCATCATGCCGGTGCTGCGGGAGGTCGGCGCGCAAGCCTCACCACATGCGTGGGGACGTCCGCTGAAGACCATCTACGCCGCACACCTCGCCGCCGGCCTCGGCAACGTCGTCGCCGTCGAAGGGGTTCCTGGTCGGATCAAGGGCGTCCGGTCGGACAACTACCGGTTGATCGACGGGAAGCTGCACCTGTCGGAGGCTCCCGGCTTCGGCCTCCCCGTCCCGTCGATCTCGGGCGCGATACCCTGACCGGCCCTCGAACGCGGAGTGCGGCACCCACGCGGAACATCGCGGTACACGTACGACGCGGACGACGCAGGCCCGCACGGTGTCGTGGACCGTCAGCGCGCGGCCAGGCGGCATGCACTGATCGTGAAGCCACCTGGCAGCCGGCAATCCGGTGGACGTGTCTGGTCGGAGTCCAGAAGGATGTCGACGTGTGATGATCACGACTCTTACGGATGCACACGTCGACTCCGCTCCTTCGACGTACGCTCCCGGCCTCGCGGCGAGCGGATGATCAGTCGATGCGCTCGTACGCGGGAATGGTCAGGAAGTCCACGTAGTCCGGGGCCAGTGCCACCTGCTCGAAAAGCTCGCGCGCCTCGTCGAACCGACCGGACTTGTACGCCTCGTCGCCGAGCTCGGACCGGATCGTGGCGAGCTCCTCGTCCTCGATCCGGCGTACCAGCTCCGCGGTCACCACCTCACCTGTGTCCAGCCGCACACCGTTGTGGATCCACTGCCAGATCTGGGACCGGGAGATCTCCGCGGTCGCGGCATCCTCCATCAGGTTGAAGATGGCAGCCGCACCGTTCCCGTTGAGCCACGACGCGAGATACCGCAGGCCGACGCCAACGTTGTTGCGCAACCCCGCCTCGGTCACCGAACCCGGTGTGGACGCGATGTCGAGCAGGTCGTCGGCCGTCACCGAGACGTCGTCACGCAGCCGGTCGAGTTGATTCGGTCGTGCACCCAGCTTGGCGTCGAAGACCTCCTTGCAGATCGGTACGAGGTCCGGGTGCGCGACCCACGACCCGTCGAAGCCGTCGTTCGCCTCGCGCTCCTTGTCGGCCCGTACCTTGGCCAGCGCCTGCTCGTTGATCTCCGGATTCCGTCGGCTCGGAATGAACGCCGCCATGCCGCCCATGGCGAACGCGCCGCGCCGATGACAGGTCGCCACCAACAACTCGGTGTAGGCACGCATGCAGGGCGCGGTCATGGTCACCG
Source organism: Actinopolymorphaceae bacterium (assembly GCA_036564245.1). Taxonomy (GTDB): domain Bacteria; phylum Actinomycetota; class Actinomycetes; order Propionibacteriales; family Actinopolymorphaceae; genus Thermasporomyces. The sequence goes on along the minus strand of DATCKU010000108.1, from coordinate 45,582 downwards.
CGTTGCGGTCGGGAAGGATGAACGACGGCCCGGCGTCCCGGAAGTTCTTGATGATGCTGAAGAGGTAGTCCCACCGCCCCGCGTTGAGACCCGAGGCGTGTTCGCGCAGCTCGTAGAGGATCTCCTCCATCTCGAAGGCCGCGGGGATCGTCTCGATGAGAACGGTCGCCCGCACCGTGCCGTGTGGAATGTCCAGCCGCGCTTCGGCGTACGTGAAGATGTCGTTCCACAACCGCGCCTCGAGGTGGCTCTCCAGTTTCGGCAGGTAGTAGTACGGCCCGCTGCCGCGGTCGAGCAGCTCCTGGGCGTTGTGGAAGAAGTGCAGCCCGAAGTCGACCAGTGCCCCCACGAACGGCTTGCCGTCCAGGCGGAGGTGACGCTCGTCGAGGTGCCAGCCGCGTGGGCGCACGACGATCGTGGCGAGCGGTATGTCGTCACGTAGCCTGCGCACACCATCCGGAGCCTCGAAGGTGATCGTCCGGCGGATGGCGTCGTAGAGGTTGACCTGACCGCCGATGACGTTGGACCAGTGCGGTGTGTTGGCGTCCTCGAGGTCTGCAAGCCAGACGTTGGCGCCCGAGTTGAGCGCGTTGATCGTCATCTTGCGCTCGGTCGGGCCCGTGATCTCCACGCGACGGTCGAGCAGGTCACGCGGTGCGGGCGCGACGCGCCACCCTGGGTTCTCGCGGATCTCCCGGGTCTCCGGGAGGAAGTCCAGCCGGCCGGTACGCGCCACCTCGGCGCGTCGCTCGCGGCGCCGGACAAGCAACTCGTCCCGGCGTGGACCGAACTCCAGCTGGAGGTCGCGCACGAACTCCAGGGCGTCGGTCGTGAGGATCTCCTCCGCTCGCTCCACCCGTGGACCCGTCACGGTGATGCCAGCCTTCACATCGGCCACGATGTGCACCCCTTTCCGAGCTCGTCCGACCGCCAGTCGACCACGACCATCACGTGAGTCTGTCAAATCCGGCTGTGAGCGTAGGCCGTTGTGGCGCGCTCCTCACCGCGTCGGACTCGCGCATCCGCCGATCCGGCACCCAGGATAGGAGAGATGCCTCAACTGGATCGCTCCCACGAAGACAGACCCAATCCCAGCCGGTTCCGTTGGGGCGTACCCACCAGCCTGCTCAGCTCGATCGCCCTCGGCACCCTGCTCAATCCCCTCAACTCGTCCATGATCGCGGTCGCCCTGGTGCCGCTGCAACACCACTTCGCCGTCGGGGTGGCGACCGTGAGCTGGCTGGTCAGCGCCTTCTACGTGGCCGCCGCCGTCGCTCAGCCGGTGATGGGCCGCCTGGTGGACCTGCTCGGCGCCAGGCGGCTTTTCATCGCCGGTCTTCTCGTGGTGTGCCTTGCATCCTTGCTGGCCCCCTTCGCACCGGGCTTCTGGTGGCTGGTCGGGGCTCGGATCCTGCTGGCGGTCGGCACGTCGACCGCCTATCCCGCCGCACTCGTCCTGATCCAGGCCGCACGAGCCCACGCCCAGACTCGTACGCCGTCAGGCACCGGACCCCCGATACCGCCGTCCGTAGCGGACGACCAGGCATCCACGCGGCCTGGAGCCGCACCCCTTCCCGCCGAGACTCCATCCGCGCCGGCACGCGCGCCAGCAGCGGCACTGGCGTTCTTGACCGTCGCGGCATCGATCAGCGCCGCGCTCGGACCGGTCATCGGTGGCTTCCTGGTCGCCGCCGCGGGCTGGCAGGCGGTGTTCCTCGTCAACGTCCCGATCACGCTCGCGAACGTGGCCATCGCCCTCCGCATCCTGCCCTCGGTGCCCGGAACGTCCCGCTCCCGACAGTCCCTTCTCCGGGACATGGACGTCGCGGGGGCCGTGCTGTTCACCGGCTTCCTCGTCGCCCTGCTCGGCTTCGTGCTGTCCATCCCCGGCGGGCCGGACTGGTTCGTGGCTCCGCTCATGGCCGTGAGCGTGGTGGCCCTCGTCGCGTGGGAACGCCGTTGCGCCACACCGTTTCTCGACATTCGTGGGCTCGCCGCCAACCGCGACCTGACCGCGGTGTTGGCCCAGCAGGCCGGGTTGAACCTCGTCTTCTACAGCATGTTCTTCGGTCTGCCGCTCTGGCTCGGCAGTGTCCGAGCTCTCGACGCTGATCTCGTCGGTCTGCTCACGCTGCCGATCGCCTGTATCGGCATTCTGATGACGCCGCTTGCGGCGGGTTTCGTGCGCCGCCGCGGGTCCCGGGCGGCGTTGGTCGTCGGCTCGCTGGGGCTCGTCGTCGCGACGGTCCTGATTCGGCTCCTCACCGAGTCGACACCGCTCGCCGTCGTGGCGCTGGTGGCCATGCTGTTCGGCCTCCCGGGCGCCTTCAACAACCTGGGTCTGCAGAGCGCGTTGTACGAATCCAGCCCGGTGAGCCGCATGGGTTCCTCGGGCGGACTGTTCCAGACGTTTCGCTACCTGGGAGCTATCTCGGCCACCAGCGTCCTCGGGGCGATCTTCGAGCACGACCTCAGCACCGCGGGTCTGCACCTCATCGGCCTCGTGACCACCGGCGTGGCCGTCGTCCTCCTCGTCCTCGCGATCCTGCTCCGGCCAACCGGGTGGCGCACGGAGACAACGCGTGCCGGGTCGGGTTAGCGTGACCTCATGACCACGATCGAGCGGTTGGCCGAACGGTTACGCGACATCCTGGGTCCCCGCGGAGTGATCGACAACCCGCAGGACCTGCGGACATACGAATGCGACGGCCTGACCGGCTATCGGGTCACGCCGGCACTCGTGGTCCTGCCGACCTCCACCCACGAGGTGGCGGAAGTCGTCAAAGCCTGCCGCGACAGCAAGGTCCCCTACGTCGCGCGTGGAGCGGGCACCGGCCTGTCCGGCGGGGCGCTTCCCGTGGAAGACGGTGTGGTGATCTCGCTGCAGCGGATGCGCGCGATCCTGGACGTGGATCCGGTCGACCGTCAGGCCACCGTGGAGCCGGGCGTGACCAACTTGGCGATCAGCCGGGCGGCGGCACCGTACAACCTCTACTACGCCCCGGATCCCTCCAGCCAGCAGGTGTGCACGATCGGCGGCAACGTCGCCGAGAACTCCGGTGGCGCGCACTGCCTCAAGTACGGGTTCACCACCCACCATGTCCTGGCTGTCGAGGTCGTCCTGCCGGACGGCACCCAAGCGACGCTCGGCGGCTACTCCCCCGAGGTCGCCGGACCGGATCTTCGCGGTCTGGTGATCGGGTCCGAAGGCACCTTGGGCATCGTGACCCGTGTCGTCGTCCGTCTGCTCCGCAAACCCGAGACCGTCCGCACCTTGCTGGCCGACTTCCCGTCCATCGAGGCGGCCGGCAACACGGTGACCGACATCATCGCGGCGGGGATCGTCCCGGCAGCAATGGAGATCATGGACCGCCTGGCGATCGAGGCGTCAGAAGCAGCTGTGGGCGCCGGCTACACGATCGGCACGCCCGCCGCGCTGGTGGTCGAGCTTGACGGGCCGGAGGACGAGTGCGCCCAGCTCTTCGACGCCGTTCAGGAGCTCTGCCGCGCCAACTCCACGACGAAGATCCGCGTCGCCGCCGACGACACCGAGCGGGCCATGATCTGGACCGGACGCAAGGCTGCCTTTGCGGCGGTCGGCCGGATCAGCCCCAACTACTTCGTCCAGGACGGCGTGGTTCCACGGACCCGTCTGGCGGAGGCCCTCAGCCGGATCGGTGCCATGGGAGCCGAGGCCAAGCTGCGAGTGGCGAACGTGTTCCACGCCGGAGACGGCAACCTGCATCCCCTGGTGCTCTACGACGAGAGCCGTGGGGAGCACGAACGCGCGGAGGAGCTGTCCAAGAAGATCGCCGAGCTGTGTGTCGAGCTCGGCGGCTCGCTCTCAGGCGAGCACGGGATCGGTACCGACAAGGCCTGCTCGATGCCGGTGATGTTCGGCGAGGACGACCTTGCCACCATGGACCGGTTGCGACGCGGGTTCGACCCCGACGGGCTGTGCAATCCCGGCAAGGTGCTGCCGACACCACGCCTGTGCGGCGAAAAGCCGGGCCCTTACCGTCCACATCCGCTGGAGGCTGCCGGTGTCATCGAAAGGCTCTGAGGCTTCGCACGGAGTCGACACAGCGCAGGTCGCGCGGCCACGAGACCTGCGGGAGGCGCGCGACGTCATGGTGGACGCCGCCAGGGCAGGACACCGGGTCCTGCTGCGGGGGTCGGGCACAGCCCAGACCTGGGGTGCGCCGGTGCGGGAGGTCGACCTCGTGGTCGACACGACGGGCCTCGACCAGATCATCGCGTACAACCCCGCGGACATGACGGTGGCGGTCGGTGCCGGTATCCGCCTCCAGGACCTGCAGTCCAAGCTCGATCGGCAACGTGTCTCCCTCGATGCGGCACGTGTGGCAGAAGGAGCCACGGTCGGTGGCTTGCTGGCGACCGCCGACGGTGGACCGATCCGCGCAACATACGGAACGCTGCGAGATCTCGTCATCGGTGTCATCGTCATCCTGGCCGACGGCACGGTGGCACGTTCGGGTGGACATGTGATCAAGAACGTCGCCGGATACGACCTGGCCAAGCTGTTCTCCGGCTCGCTCGGCGCCTTCGGTCTCGTGGCCGAGGTCGTGCTGCGTGTCCATCCGCTACCGGAGACCTCCGGGACCCTCGCGATACCGTGCGATGCGCCGACGGCGTTCCGGCTCGCCAGTGAGCTGCTGGCCTCACCGCTCGAACCGGTGGCCATCGAATGGCACGCCGGCCGGCTCCTGGCGCGGTTCGAGGGCACGCAGCTGGGCGTGGCCAACCGGTTGGGCAAGGCCCAGGACCTCGTGCAGGCGTCACCGGGCTTCGCCTCGGCGAGCGTCGAACGGCTCACCGAAAACGACGAGTCTGCAGCATGGGACGCCGTGGCCGCAGACGTCCGAGGCACCGAGGGCGACACCGTGCTGCGGGCGGGGACGAGACCACGTGAGTTTCCCGCGCTCGTCACACGCCTTGACGAACTCTCTCGGCAGCACGACGTCGACGTACGCGTGGTCTCGAGCCTCGGCATCGGCGTCCATACCGTACGGATCCACGGCGGGCAGGCCGACCAACATGCGGCGGTCGTCGACACCTGGCGAAGCGGCGTCGTACAGGGCGGTGGCAGCGTCACCATGCATCGCCGAATCGCCGGTCTCGACGATCTCATCCCGAGTTGGGGCCCGGCCCCACAAGCCCTGTCCGTCCTTCGTTCGCTGAAGGACGGCTTCGACCCCGACGGCCGGCTTGCGCCGGGTCGTTTCGCGCCCTGGTGGTGATGCGTGTGGACAGTGACGCGATGCCTAGCACCCGCGACGACGTACGCGGAAACTTCGACTCGCACCGTCCACCCGAGCAGAAGCTGCTCGACGAATGCGTGCATTGCGGCTTCTGCCTGCCCACCTGTCCCACGTATGCCCTCTGGGGCGAGGAGATGGACTCGCCACGCGGCCGGATCTACCTCATGGACCTGGTGGGTCAGGGTGCCGCGTCGTTCGACGACACGCTGGTCAGCCACTTCGACACGTGCCTTGGCTGCATGGCGTGTGTGTCGGCGTGCCCGTCGGGTGTGCAGTACGACAAGCTGCTCGAGGCGATGCGGCCGCAGATCGAGCGCCACTACACCCGTAACCGGTGGGATCGGGCCTTCCGCGCGGCGATCTTCGCGCTCTTCCCGTACCCGAGGCGTTTGCGCGTCACGGCCGCCGCGGGCTTGCTGTACCAACGGTCTGGCCTTGCGCGGCTGCTGCAGCGGAGCCGGCTGCACGCCAGGCTGCCTGCACGACTCCGTGCCCTGGAGGCGCTGCTACCCCCGGTCAAGCTGCGCGACGTGTTCGCTCGCGTACCGCGGAAGGTCGCGGCGGTGGGTACGCCCCGGCGTAGGGTGGCCGTTCTGACCGGCTGCGTGCAACGCGTGTTCTTCGCGGACGTGAACGCCGCCACGATCCGGACCCTCGCTGCCGAGGGGTGCGACGTGTTCATCCCACCCGGGCAGGGGTGCTGCGGAGCGCTCAGCATGCACACCGGTCGTGAACCCGAGGCGATCCGGCGGGCACGACACACGATCGCGACGTTCGAGGAGTACCTCGAGACCCACCGCGTCGACACGATCGTGGTCAACGTCGCTGGCTGCGGATCGGCGATGAAGGAGTACGGGCATCTCCTGCGCGACGATCCGGACTGGGCCGAGCGCGCCGCAGAGTTCTCCGCGAAGGTACGTGACGTGACCGAGGTGCTGGCCGAGCTGGAGCCGCGGGCACCACGGCACCCGATCGATGCCCGCGTCGCCTATCACGATGCGTGCCACCTCGGCCATGCTCAGCGAGTCCGTACCCAGCCCCGAGACGTGCTCCGCCAGATCCCCGGTCTCACGGTTGTCGACATTCCCGAAGCGGAGCTCTGCTGCGGCTCTGCTGGTGTCTTCAACTTGTTGGAACCAGACACCGCGGCAGACCTAGGCCGGCGCAAGGTGGACAGCATCCGGACGGTGACGCCGGATGCCATCGCGACCGCGAATCCTGGGTGCCTGCTCCAGATTCGGCGGCACCTCGGGCAGGAGAATGTGCCATTGCTGCATCCGGTCGAGCTCGTCGACGCCTCCATCCAGGGACACGGACTACCCAACGGCTAGCTCGGCCCTCACCGAGCCCTACCGACACGTAGGCGACGGGCAACTGATCTGCTCGACGGATTTGTGCGACAACCGGTCGGGTTGCTCAGGACTCGTACGCTGGCGGGGCAGAAGCCGCCGCGCAGGCTCGGCTCGATGTCGCGGCGCCGTGCGCCGTCCCCACGCCACAGACCCCGTGCCAGCCACCGCGCGACGAGTCCATGTCCCAAGAGCGCTGGCCACGCTCCGCAGGCGGCGCGCCGTCGACGCCGCAGCCAGCGCGAACACCTCAGGGCGCGGCAACGGATACGCGCCCGCCACGCGCTGGGCATCCCCCAGCCGTCGTTCGTGAATCGTCGTCACAAACGGGTAGTTCCAACTCACTGGGTATTCCGTCCTCTCCCTAAGCCTTGAGGTCCAACCGCGACGCGAGCCCCAACATTCCCCGGCCGCTCCACCGGAAGGCTGACGCGACGCTGTGTCGGATCTGGGCCTGGAAGAGGCGGAGGCTGTACGCCCCGGGAAGCGCGAGGGCTCGCGAGATGCGCTCGAGGTCGGATCGGCTCTGGTCGCGCATTGCGACGAAGAACAACGCGCCCCACTCCAGTAGCCCCCACTCCATGGGGATCCCTGCCTTTCACCACGATCACCAGGACTGTCGTCGGACTGCTTCGTCCGACCGCAACCGTATGGCAGATCGGCTTGGAATCCTGGTCCAATTCGACAGCAGTAATCCGATCCAATTTCGTACGACCTAGGCGATCAGGCCGGCATCCGGCCCTCGCCGGCCCGCTCAGGCTGGTCCAGCCGATCCGCAGGAGGGACCCGACAGCTCGACACGGCTGGCGAACGAGGCCGAGCTGGGGCATACGGAGGAGTCGAGATGCCTGCCGGCGCTACGCGAGCCCACGCTCTGCGCGGCTCAAGCGACGGTGTGGCGAATGCAAAGGGCGTGGCCCAGAAGGCCACGCCCCACGTGGTGCGGCCGCGGTCCCGGCTGCCGAGGTCGCCCCGGTCGGCGCCGCGCGGCCACGTCTGGATGAGCGATGCAAGTCACTGAGGGCTAGGACGAAATGTGCCCTACGTGACGGAGACATTACCCTTTAGCATGTTGGTCCGGTCAAGACCCAACTGCCCAGTAAGTTCGGGCAATTTGTTTCCGTCCGCGAGGCCACGACGAAAATCGGCATCCATCCCGATCACCGGCCCGATCTCCGGTCAGACGACCTGGTGCAGCCACCGCACGGCCGCCCCGTCACCGGCGTAGCGGAATGGCTCCAACTCGTCGTCCCACGGCTTGCCCAGCAGACGATTCAGCTCGTCCTCGAGCGTCGACTCCCCCAGGCTCGCCCGCACCATCGCCGCCTTGAGCCGGTCCTCGGGGATCAGGATGTCCCCGTGCGGGCCGGTGACCGCGTGGAAGATGCCGAGCGACGGCGTGTACGCGTAACGCGCACCTTCGACGCCAGCGCTCGGCTCCTCGGTCACCTCGTAGCGGACCTGCTGCCAACCACGAAGTGCGGACGCGAGGGACGCCGACGTACCTGGCTCGCCCTGCCAGGAAACTTCCGTCCGGTATGCGCCCACGCATGCCGGCTGCGGAATCCAGTCGAAGTTCACACGCGCACCAAGAACGCCAGCGACGGCCCACTCCACATGAGGGCAGACCGCCGATGGCGCTGAGTGCACGTACAGCACACCTCGAGTTGTCACGGGACCACACCTCTCTGGTCGAAGAAGCGCCTTCCCCAGCGTCTTCGGGTCCAGAGAATGCGGTGCCGCGATCATTGTGCACGAAGGAAGCGCGACACGCCCAACCGACACTCAAAACTTTTCTGCTGAACGGGCTTGCGCTGCGCTGCGTAACGGGCCGGCCCCCGTACGCGGCGGGCGCATCGGGTCCCTCGCGACTACGAGCGGGCCGGGAGGGCGAAGTCCGGGGTCCGGGTCACGGTCCGTCCGGCACGAGCGGCGATACGCGCGAACGTCACGGCGTCGGTCACGGCAGCGCACCCTGGATCGTTGTTGAAGTACACGTAGACCGGGATGTCGTCGCCGTACGCCTCGTCGATGCGGCGCACCCACGACGCCAGCGCCGTACGGCCGTACCGTGGCCACGGGCGTGCCGCCCCTTCGTGGAAGCGGACGTAGCCCCAGTCAGCCGTGACCCACAGCGGCGTCAGCGGCTTTCCCAGCCGGTCGGTCCAGGTGAGTGCCGCACGCCGACGCTCGAGGACGTCACGGATCTGCGGTGTCCACCACGACTCGTGGCGGGGTTCGACGGCCACTCGCACGCCTGGACGGAACGCTGCAAGGCACTCGTCCAGCAAGCCCGGATCTGCCCGTAGGTTGGGCGGAAGCTGCAAGAGGATCGGCCCGAGCCGGTCACCGAGTCCCGAGGCGTGGTCGAGCAGCCGGTTCACCGGTTCTTCCGGATCACGGAGCCGCTTGATGTGCGTGAGGAACCGACTGGCCTTGACGGCGACCACCGCGTCGTCTGGCAGCCGCTCGCGCCAGCCTTGGAAGGTTTCGTACGACGGAAGCCGGTAGAACGCGTTGTCGAGCTCGACGGTGGCGAAGTGCTCGGCGTAGAAGTCCAGCCAGAGCCGCTGTGGGAGCTTCGGTGGGTAGAACGGCCCGCGCCAGTCCTTGTAGCTCCAGCCGCAGGTGCCGACGAAGATGGTCATGGCTCTCCCCTCGCCCCTGCTGCGTCACCAACGGGTCGGTACGCCTGCGCCGGTCTGTGTGGCGCCGCGCGGCGATTCGTACCCTCCCGATGCCTGCATCCTGCGTTCAGCCGGCAGGTACCCACTGAACGTGGTCATTTTTGGGTGACAGAGGCGATCAGGGCAGGCGACCGAGGAAGAACAACGAGGTGAGTGCGGTGACGAGCGCGGTGATCAGGGCGTACCCGACCAGATGGGACGTGATCTCCTGCTCCTCGGTCGTGTAGCCCACCGAGGAGCCGATGTCGGAGTAGACCTCCTTGAGCTCCTCGCCCGACACCGCGGTGTACGCCTGTCCCCCCGTCGCCTCGGCGATCCGGCGCATCGTCACCTCGTCGACCGGCACCGGCGTGCGCTGGCCTTGGATTTCCACCATGCCGAACGGAGTACCGAACGCGATGGTGTAGATCGGCACATCTGCTCGTTGCGCTGCGGCTATCCCCTCCTCCACCGGACGACCGATGTTGCGGAAGCCATCCGAGAGCAGCACGATGCGCGCGGGCGCCGGGTCGTTCGGATGGTCCGGGTCGGGCGGCACCTGCTTCAACGCGTCCAGGGACGTGAAGATCGCCTCACCGGTCGCCGTCGACTCGGCAAGCTCCAGCCCGTCGATCGCGCGGATCAACGCTGACCGATCCGTCGTCGGCGGGACCAGGATGTTCGCCGTCCCGGCGAACGACACGAGCGCGACGTTGAACTGGTCGGGAAGGGTCTCGACGAAACCCTTGGCCGCTTCCTGCGCCGCTTCGAGCCGGGTCGGTTCGACGTCATCTGCCCGCATCGAGATGGACACGTCGATCGTGACGACGATCGTCGCGCGTTCCCGAGGCACCCGCACTTCCGCCTGTGGGCGAGCGAACGCGGTGACGAGCAAGCCAACCGTCACCAGCATGAGGACCGCGGCAAGGTGCCGCCGCCACGCAGGACTACGAGGCGCGACCCGGTGCAGCAGCGCCAGGTTGGTGAACCTCAGGGCGTAGGCGCGTCGCCGCCACTGCAGAACGACGTACACCACGACGAGCAGCGGCACCACCAGCAGCAACCACAGTCGTTCCGGGGCCAGGAAGGTCATCTGCCCGACCACCTCCGGAACCACGCGCCACCTGTCATGCTTCGGGTCCCCTTGTCAACCGTTGGTGCCGCCCCACTCTCCGATGTTCCTCGTCGGCGGAGCATGCAGGCGCATTGCTACGCGCCGGTGTTCCAGCACGAACCTGGCCGTGTCGGCCACCCAGTCCCGATCCGTGCGCAGCTGCAAATGCGCCACACCTGCTCGGCGCAGGCTCGCCCGAACCCGCTCGCGATGCTCGGCCGCGGCTGCGGCGTAGGCCGCGCGAAGAGCGGGATCGGACGTGTTGATCTCACGAAGCGCCCCGGTCTCCGGATCGGTCAACCACACGACACCCACCGGAGGGAGCTCGAGCTCCCGTGGATCGACCACCTCGACCGCGAGCACCTGGTGCCAGGCCGACAGCCGCTTCATGGATCGCTCCCATGCCAGTGTGCCCGCCTGTCCCGCACCTCCACCGGCCCCAGACAGCCCGGCCGCACCGTCGAGAAAGTCCGACACCACCACGCGAAGCCCGCGCCGTCCCCGGGACCTGGACCACCGGTCGAGCGCCTCGGCAAACGGCTGCTCTGACGCGTGCTCCTCCGGCTTGCTGCGCCGCATGCGTAGCCAGCTACGGAGCGGTCTCCCAGCCGGCGGGCTCTCCTCACTGGCACGCGGCTCGTCAAGCAGGGAACGCAGCAGCCCGTACAACGCCAGTCGCCCCGAGCGGGCGGGCCAGACCCGTGTGCGACCGGCGCGTACCACGACGCCGCCGAAACGATCTCCCAGTCGATGAGTGAGCACGCCGACCGTCGCCACAGCTGCCACGGCGAGATCGCGTTTTTCCAGGGCGACCGTGCCGAAGTCCATCGACGCCGACATGTCGACCAGAGCCCAGGTCTCAAGCTCACGGTCGGCGATCACGTCGCGCACGTGCGGAACCGTCGTACGAGCCGTCACCGACCAGTCCATCCGCCGTACGTCGTCCTCACCTGGCCGGTAGACCCGAGCTTCCGCGAAGTCCGTACCCGGTCCGGGCAGCAGACCGAGATGCTCTCCGTGCAGGAAACCCTCCAGGCGCCGGACGATGGTGAGCTCCAGGCGGCGCAGCGCCCGCTCCGGCGCCAGACCGGCGACGTTCGGCCTCGCCTCGCCGGTCGGCGGGCCGTTCCGTGGACGTGCCGCCCGCGTCACCGAAACTCCGGTCGCTCGGTACCGACGTTGTGTCGCCACACGGGCCTGGGTGGCGGTACGACAGCGAGAACCCGTTCGACGACGGATCGCGCCTCGACGCCGTCGGCGAGCGCGTCGAAGCTCAAGATGAGCCGATGGGGCACGACATCTCGGGCGACGTCCTGCACGTCCTGCGGCAGGACGTAGTCCCTTCCTCGGATCAGCGCGAGGGCCCGAGCCGACGCGACGAGACCCAACGAGGCGCGCGGGCTTGCGCCCACCTCGATGACCTGGCTGAGCTCAGGCACGTGGTACTCCGCCGGCCGGCGCGTGGCCAGCACGAGACGTACGACGTAATCGGCCACGAGAGGATGCACGAACACCTGATCGGCAGCCCGCTGGAGGGTGAGGATCCGTTCCGGGGTGAGCACCTGCCGTGGTGTCGGAGGATCGACACTCATGCGCTGGAGGATGTGGAACTCCTCGGCCGCATCAGGCAGAGGGACGTCCACCTTCATGAGGAACCGATCTCGCTGGGCTTCAGGTAGCGGATACACGCCCTCGGACTCGAGCGGGTTCTGCGTGGCGATCACGATGAACGGCGTCGGGAGCGGGAACGTCTTGCCGCCGATCGACACCTGTCGCTCGGCCATGAGCTCGAGCATCGCCGACTGCACCTTGGCAGGAGCCCGGTTGATCTCGTCGGCAAGCACGAAGTTGACGAAGACCGGGCCGAGCTCGACGTCGAACGACTCCTTGCTCGGTTGGTAGATCCGGGTTCCCACGATGTCGGACGGAACCAGGTCCGGCGTGAACTGAAGTCGCGCGAATGCGCCACCGACAACCTTGGCCAAGGTACGGACCGCGAGGGTCTTGGCCACGCCAGGCACGCCCTCCAGCAGGCAGTGCCCACGAGCGAGGAGCGCGACCATCAAGCGCTCCACCATGTGGTCCTGCCCCACGATGACCCGGCGTACCTCGTTCACCGCCTCGGTGAGCAACGCCCCCTCGGCTGTCTGCCGCGGCATCGCGACCTGGCCGTCCGAGGTCCCGACGGGTGGTGTCCGGTCCCCGTTGCCACGGCCGACGGTCAGCTCGTCACGACGGGGCCCAGCAGACAACGCTCCTGGACCATTCGGTGGCTGCCGGCCCGACGGCGGCCGTGGGTGACCTCCCTGGCCGGACGGCCCGTGGATGTCGGACTGGTCACCGGTCCGGCCCGGATGCTCGCGGTCCGGCTGTGCCATCACCGAAGTTCCTCTCTAGTGGCGATTCGCACCACATGGGCAGTGTGCCCAGGACACGCACGACCCGTCGACGAGTCTCTTCGACGCGGAGCGGTTTCATCCACTCCGCACCCACCACCATCGCATGCCACCGCAGGTGGCACTGGCCGATCGTGCTGAATGCGCCCGGTCACGACACTGGCTCACCGCGAGCGGTCGAATCTGCCTGCCGGCACCGACCGGTCGACGCTCGTCAGCGTCGCTGCACATTCGTAGCCTGTCGCCCCCGCGACGCGCTGGTCACGTGGCCACGCGCTCGAGGCTCTGGCAGAGGCGGAGGTTTCGTACCGACCCGGTGGGCCAGGACAAAGCTCGCTACCGCCACTGCGATCATCAACGCATCGATCGCGATGAAGACCATGGTGGCATCAACCCAGTCGCGCAGCGAGACGAAGATCACACCGGCTGCCCCGACGAGTGCTGCGTTGCCGATCCCGTCGGCCAGCTGCGCCGCGGCGCCGTTGCTGCCCTGCTCCTGCTCGTGTGAGTACTCGAGCAGCAGGACGGACAGGCTGGCGAGCGAGAGACCCATGCCGAGGCCGGCGAAGATGGTGCCCAGGCCGACCACCACGACCGGCACCACCGGAATCGCGCCGAGGAGCACCAGCGTGAGCCCGATGGTGAGAAATCCCGCACCCCAGCTGATCAGGACCGCCCGCGAGGTTCGCAGCCGCGCGCGTCCTTGCCACCACGATCCGGCCGACCATCCGATGGCGCCGACGGTGAGCGCGAGTCCAGCCAACGTGGTGGGCAGCTCGCGGTGCTCGATCAGCATCAACGTGAGGAACGCCTGAGCTCCGAAGAAGGCGCCGGCGAACAGCCCGCGAAGCCCGACCACCGACGGCAGTCCCCTGCGGAACCGTAAGGTGCCGGCGGGCAGCAGGCGCGGCAGCCCGACGACAAGCAGCACGACACCGACGACCAGGAACGGTACGCTCCGCCACCCGAGCGTCTGTCCCGCGTACTGCAGAAAGCCAATGCCTAGGGCGGTGGCCAAGGCGCGCCGCTTGCGTCCCGGACGCCGCTCTGGCGGCGGCACGCTCGCCAGCCGCCGCAGCCGCGGGACGACCAGGGCGACCGGGACGACCGCGAACGGTACGAGCCCGAGAAAGACGAGGCGCCAGCTCGCGTGCTCGGTCACCACGCCGGCCACCACTGGGCCGACGATCGACGGCAGCACCCAGGCACTGGAGATCACGGCGAAGACCCGCGGACGAAGGTGAGTGGGGAACGCCCGAGCGATGAGCACGTACTGCGCCACGATGACCGCGCCGCCGCCCAGGCCCTGCAACATGCGTCCGGAGAGGAAGATCAGCATGTTGGGGGCGGAACCCGCCACGATCAACCCAGCGGTGAAGATCCCCACCCCACCGGCGAAGGGCCGGGTCGGGCCGACCCGATCACACAACTCGCCTGCCAGGACGGTCGCGAACATGCTCGCCGTGATGAATCCGGAGAACGACCATGCATAAAGCGACAAGCCGTGCAGCTCACGTACCGCGATCGGCATGGCTGCCGTCACCGCCATCGCTTCGAAGGCGACGAGCAGCACGAGCGTGACGATGCCGATCGTCAAGGAGACGTAGGGCGGGCGGAGCAATCGCTCAGCTTTGACGCCGGAGTCCACATGGCCTGATCGATCTGCAGCGCTCACCGGGCCAACGGTAGCTCCGAGGACCCTCTTCGTGCCGACCGCCAACTGGTCGATTCCGGCGCGACCGGCCGCTGGGGCCGAAATCGCCGGGTTCGAGCGTGTCGTCCAGAATTCACGGCCCATCCGTGGCCGACCGGCGGACGGGTTGTTGCCCACCCGGACCACGATGGTGCAGGTCCACGACCGTACGCTGGCGCATGGTTCGCCCCGTCCTCGACCGACCCGATGCGGCGGTGAGGACGATCAACCGAGGCCGCCGCCAACTCCCCGTCGACTGACCCGCGAGTGGCGTGTGTCAGGACCCGAACCACTCGCTTACGTACGACCGCACGCACGACCCGCGAAGGGGCCACATGGCCGAGCCAACGACCCGAGTCCGCGAGCCAGTCCCACGCCAGCGGGCGATCCTTTCCAGCGTCGGATGCCACGCCGACACCACGCTCGCGGTCGCGTTCGGTGGCGCCTTGGGTGCCTTGGCGAGGTACGCGATCTCTGTCGTGTCGCCGCACGACCCAGGCGGGTTTCCGTGGTCGACGTTCGCGGCAAACGTCTCGGGTTGCCTCGCCATCGGCGTGCTGATGGTGCTGATCGTCGACGTCTGGCCGGCGCACCGGCTGGTCCGCCCATTTCTCGGCGTCGGCGTCCTTGGTGGGTTCACCACGTTCTCGACCTACGCCATGGAGTCACGAGCCCTGCTCGAGGACGGATCAGCACTCATCGGCGTCGCATACCTGGCGGGAACCCTCCTCGCGGCCCTCGTCGCAGTCTGGCTGGGCGCAGGGCTCACGCGACGTGTCGCGGGCGTGGGTCGCCGACGTCCCACATCGCTCTCCGAGCCGTCGTCCTGTGAGGATGGTGAGACATGAACGGCCGACGGCCGATCCCTTCGAGACCGGCACCTCGATGTGCGATCTTCATCGGCATGAGCACCGGGTGGTTGGAGAGATGACCACAGTCGCCGCAGTCGTGCTCGGGGCCTTGGTCGGCGCACCGCTGCGCTACCACATCGACCGTCTGGTCCAGACCCGGCACTCCTCGGTCTTTCCGTGGGGAACGCTTGTCGTCAATCTGCTGGGCTGTTTCGTCTTCGGTGGGCTGGGAGCGTTCCTTCAGGCTGGCGTCGTGGCACCAGACAGCTTTACGTACGCCCTGATCGGAACCGGGTTGTGCGGAACCCTCACGACGTACTCGACATTCGGCTACGAGACGTTGCGTCTGCTGGAGGATCGCGCGTCGTTGCACGCGCTCGCCAACGTCATGATCAGCGTTCTTGCCGGCCTTGGTGCGGCATCCGTCGGCTACGGGCTCATGACCGGAATCATGTCGCTCTGAACGATGTGGTGGGATGCCTTCCGCTGGTCGCGACGTGATCCACGGCCCGATATCTGATCGACCCGCTCATGGCCGCGGGCTTAGGCTCCACGACCATGAACGATCCAGACGCGCCAGAACCCCGCATCGGTGACGCCTTCGGCGAGCTGCTGCGAGCATTACACGCAGGAAGCGACGTGCTCGGAGTCATCGAGCGCGACGACGGGATGGTCGACCCGCACGACGCACGGATCTACTTCGCCGAGCCCGCCGAGTGGGAGGACCTGGACCGGACGGCGTGTGCGCGTGCCGTCGGTCGGGTCCTCGATGTCGGGTGTGGTCCCGGGCGCCACAGCCTGCACCTGCAGAAGGCCGGGTTCGATGTCACGGCCATCGATCCTGCTGCAGGCGCGTGCCAGGTCGCGCAAGCGCGTGGAGTACGTACGGTGCACCAGATGACCGTCGAGCAGGTCCCCGAGCTCGGTCAACGCTTCGACACGTTTCTGTTGCTCGGAAACAACCTCGGACTCTTGGGATCTGCGTCACATGCGCCGGTCGTGCTTGACGCGTTGGCGAGGTCGGCCGCGACCGGCGCCCGCGTGCTCGCAACTGGTACCGATCCGTACCACACCGAGGACCCGGTGCACCTCGCGTACCAGGCTCGGAACAGACAACGGGACCGGATGGCAGGTCAGCTTCGCTTGCGGGTGAGATACCGGCACCTCGCCGGTCCGTGGTTTGACTACCTGCTGTGCTCGCATGACGAGCTGGCCGATCTGGTCGATGGGTCGCCGTGGCGCGTCGCAGGTTTCCAGGATGAAGGCCCGAGCTACCTCGTCGAGCTTCGACTCCGCTGACCCACGCACACGTGGCGCGGCACCACGCGGGCCCATCCAGCGCCCGTGTGTGCCGCGCCACGCGCATGCCGTGTGCGTACGAACCGTCTACGCAGACGATTCCGGTCCAGCAAACAGCAAGACGTTCGGCGATCCCTCACCGGGATCCGTCACGACGTCAGGAGTTCCCTGAGCGACCAACGCATCGCGCACCTCACCTGGCGTCGCCGACGGGTTGGCTTCCAGGTAGAGCGCCGCCACGCCTGCGACATGTGGTGTCGCCATCGACGTCCCGCTGATCACATTGGTCGCCGTGTCGCTGGTGCTCCATGTCGACTCGATGTCGACGCCAGGAGCGAAGATGTCGACGCAGCTGCCGACGTTGGAGAACTCCGCACGCGCGTCGGAGGAGTCCGTCGCTGCGACGGTGATGCCGTCCTCCACTCGCGCCGGCGACGAGTCGCAAGCGTCGGCCGCGTAGTCGTTCCCAGCCGCAAGCGCGTACGTCACGCCATCGTCGATGGAGTTCTGGACGGCATCGTCGAGAGCTGTCGACACTCCGCCTCCGAGACTCATGTTCGCGACGGCCGGGATACCGGCCTCGTGGTGCTCGGTGACCCACTCGACGCCTTCCACGACGTCGGAGATCGTCCCGCTGCCCTCGCAATCGAGGACGCGCACCGCGACCAGAGTGACGTCCTTGGCAACGCCATAGGTGGCGGAACCGATCGTCCCGGCCACGTGCGTGCCGTGGCCGTTGCAGTCGTCGGCTGTCCCGCCGTCGACCGCGTCGAAACCGCTCACCGCGCGGTCACCGAACTCCTCGTGAGTGAGCCGAATTCCGGTGTCGATGACGTAGGCCGTCACGCCGTTGCCGGTCGCCTCATAGGTGTAGCTCGAGTCGAGTGGCAGCTCCCGCTGGTCGATGCGGTCGAGCCCCCACGTCGCTGGCGATTGAGTCTCGCTCGCATACACGACCTGGTCGGCCTCGATGTATTCGACCGCTGGGTTCGACCGCAGCTCGTCGAGAGCGTCCGCCGACAGCGACGCCGAGAATCCCTTCAGCGCTTTGCCATAGGTCGCATGCACTGTGCCGCCTTCGGCTTTCACCACGTCACGTGCCGATTTCACACGTGCCGTGGTGGCGTCGTCACGGAGCTTCACGATGTAGCGACCCTGGATCGCCGTTGCGCGCTCGGTGCCGATGAGCGGCGCCTCGTCCGATCCTCCTTCCGGTTCGTACGCGGCCACTGCCGTGCCTGCGAAGCTCGCCACGGCGAGCGTCGTGGCACCCGTGACAGCGAGGGTTCGCCGCCATGCAGGTCTTGTCACTGGTGGCCCCTTCCTCTACGGGTGCTGCATGCGCGGACTGGATGGCGGAACTCGCATCGAGTGCGTCGAGGCCCGACCGCTATCGGCGGGCCGTTGTGTCGACCCCCGTCCAACCCGCACAAGAACTATCGGGTTGCTCCCCGTTTGTAGGGGCTTGTCCTTCTTGCTGTCCAGAGAGCCAGGCAAATCGGGCATGAAGCTGCCACGACTCGGTTCTAGGAATGCCTTTGTGTAGTAAGTCGGACACGGTTCGTCACGTTCAGGTGACTGTCAGACGTGTGATCTGGGATCGATGCCAGACCTGGCTGGCCACCATCGGGCAGCTACTCGCGTTCTCGGTCAGGCCTCGCTCAGGCTCGACATCGAGGGTCAACTGCAGGACATGACGAAAGGCGTGCCAGTGGCACTACGTGTGATTCAGGTCGGGCTCGGTGGCTGGGGACGCGACTGGGCGGTGAACGTCATTCCGAAGGTGTCGAGCATCGAGTGCGTCGCCCTCGTCGATGCCGACCCGACGTGCCTTGCGAAGGCCTGTGACCGGTTGGCGTTTCCCAAGGAGGCGACGTTCACCAGCCTCAGTTCTGCACTGCAGATCGTGGAAGCCGACGCCGTCCTGGTGACGGCGACTGTCGCGGCGCATGCACCCCTGGCAACCGAGGCGTTGCGCGCTGGCAAGCACGTCCTGGTCGAGAAGCCGTTCGCGCGCAGCGTCGCCGAGGCTTGCGCGGTGGTGGACCTCGCGAACGAGCTCGGGCGCACGCTGATGGTCAGCCAGAACTACCGGTTCTATCCCGCCGCACGGCTGGCAGCCCGCCTGGTCGCAGAGGAGTACGTCGGTGCAGTGGGCCAGGTGAGGGTGGACTTCCGCAAGTGGGCGAACGACGGACGGCCAGGAGGGCGGCACTACACCTTGTTCCACCCCTTGCTCTACGACATGGCGATTCACCATTTCGACCTGATGCGCATGGTGCTCGGCCAGGACGCAGTCCGCGTGTATGCCCAGGCGTGTGATCCCGCGTGGAGCAAGTTCGCCGAGCCGGCTTCCGCTGTCCTGACGCTCAGCTTCGAACGCGGAACCGTCGTGAGCTACCGCGGAAGCTGGGTGAGCTCGGGTGAACCGACGACCTGGTCCGGCGCATGGCACATCGAATGCGAGAACGGCGAGATCTACTGGACCGGACGGGATGGCGGAGCAGGTGAGACGAGTGGCGACGTGGTGACCGTACGCCATCGACGTGACGGATCGATCGAGCGCCTGGACCTCGCGAGCATGATGCGGTTGGACTACGTAGGCCGCGCCGGCGCCCTTGCCGAGTTCGCTCGAGCCATCGCCGAAGGCGAGGAACCCGAGTGCTCAGGGCGACGCAACCTCGGCAGCCTGGCCATCTCCGAAGCGGCAGCACGCTCCACCGTCACTGGCCGGGTCGAACCCGTCGCGGGACCGTGGAGGTAGCCGGTTCAACTCGCGTCGCTCGAGTGGCCGGGGAACACCTTCGCACCCGGCCGGATGAGTGGGACGGCGTTGTTGACGGCGGTTGCGGCTTCGCCGAAGCCAGTGGCGATGAGCTTCACCTTTCCGTCGTACGACACGATGTCGCCGGCTGCGAAGACCCGCGGGAGATTGGTCCGCATGGCTGAGTCGACGACGATGTGGCGCTGCTTCTGGGTGAGTCCCCACTGCGTCATCGGCCCGAGATCGGCGTGAAATCCCAGGGCGGCGACGATTGCCTGGACCGTGAGCTTCTCCCGCTCCTGCGTCGCGTTGTTGACGATCTCAACCGCCTCGACCTGGCCATCACCGAAGATCTGCGCGACCTCCCAGGGTGTCAGGATCCGCGTCCGAGTCGCCGCCACACGCTGCACCGTGTGCTCGTGGGCTCGGAACCGAGTACGCCTGTGGATCAGCGTGACCGAACGCGCTATCGGCTCGAGGCTCAGTGCCCAGTCGAAGGCCGAGTCTCCCCCACCGACGATCAGGACGTCCTGCCCGGCGAGGTCGGACAGTTTGGGGACGAAGTAGCGAAGGCCGCGACCTTCGTAGTCCTGCCCGGCGGGAAGCCGCTTGGGACTGAAGGTCCCGATCCCCGCCGTGATGAGGACGGCGCCGGCGACGATCTGCAGACCCTGGTCGGTCGTCACGGTCACCGAGTCCTCGCCGTGCTCGAGCCGCTCCGCGCGATGCCCTAGGACATACGTTGGCCGGAACTGGCCCGCCTGCTCGATCAGCCGGTCCACCAGGTCCTGTCCCTTGACCGCGGGGAACCCTGGCACATCGAAGATCATCTTTTCCGGATACATGGCCGTGACCTGGCCGCCCGGCTCCGGTAGCGAATCGAGGATCACCATGGACAGCCCGCGGAAGCCTGCGTAGTACGCGGCGAACAGCCCGGTGGGACCCGAGCCGATGATCAACAGTTCTGTTTCCCGTCTGGCGGGAGCGTTCTCGACCATGTCGCTCGCTGGCCTTGCCTTGTCCGCATCGTGTCGGCGTCGAACGGCGCACGACTCTTGTACGTCCGGTGTTCACGATACGTTGCGTCGGGCGGGACTTCTCGCCTATGCCGGAACGAACCAGCCTGGACAGGGCAACCACGGCCGGCAGCGGCCGGGATGCTCCTGGCGTTCAACGCCTCACCGGGCTCTCCCGCTCGGATCGTCGATGCCGCAGCGCCTGCAGGAGCGCCACCACCAGCGCGAGCGTCAGGAGCCCGATCGCACAGAGCAAGGCGCCAGCCACCGCGAGCGCATACGAGTCGGTGGCCGTGAACACTCGGTAGAACGCCGTGGCCAGGACCGCGGTCCCGATCGCTGCCCCGACACGCTGCGCCGTCTGCAACGCGGCGCCCGCCGCACCCGCGATGCTCACCGGCACGACCTGCAACGTGAGCGTGATGTTCGGCGACGTGACCATGCCACCACCGACGCCCGCCAAGAGCAGCGGACCGATGATCGCCACCCCGGCCACGCCTCCCTCCACACGACTGAGGATCAGGGCCGTGGCCACGAGCCCGATGATCATGACGATCAGGCCGCGGACGGTGAGGGACCGGCCGAGGCGGGTGACGTGACGACCCGCGAGGCCGGCAGAGGCCGCCATTCCCAGCGCGAACGGCGTGAGGGCGAGCCCAGCCCGCAGCGGGCTGTAGTCCAGCCCGTGCTGGAAGAACAGGGAGAGGACCAAGAAGATGCCGGTGAGACCGAGGAAGTAGATCAACCCGATGGCCAGCCCAGCCGGAAAGCCAGGGGTCCGCATGAGACGGGGATCCAGCAAGGGTGCCCGACCTGCACGTAGCGTGTGCCTTTCCCACAAGGCGAATCCGGCCAAGGCGAGGACCGCCACGACAAGAAGCGGCCACCCGCGCAGACCGCCTGCCTCGGCCGCCACCACTGGCAGGAGCAGGCTGAGAACACCGATGCCGAGGAGCAACGAACCAACCAGGTCAAGATCGGTCGCAGCGGGACGTGTCTTGGGAGAACGGGGAACGAGCCGTGCGACGAGCACCAGAGCGAGGACGCCCATCGGCACGTTGATGTAGAACACCCACCGCCACGCGTCGGGGCCGGCGAACACCGTGAGGATCAAGCCGCCGACCACTGGGCCCACCGCCGTCGACAGGCCCACCATGCTGCCGAGGATCCCGAACGCTCGGCCCCGCTCGGCGCCACGGAACATGTCCTGCACCATGCCGGAGTTCTGCGGGATGATCATGCCTCCGGCAGCGCCCTGCAGGACCCGGCCGGCGATCAGCAGTTCGATTCCGGGGGCGGCGCCGGTCAATGCGCTGGTCACCAGGAACGTCGACAGCGCGATCGTGAACATCGGGCGACGTCCGATCATGTCGCCCAACCGGCCGGCGGGCACCAATGCCAGACCGAACGCCAAGCCGTATCCGGACACCACCCACTGGACGGTCGCGGCCGATACGTCGAAGAACCGCTGGATGGAGGGCAAGGCGACGTTGACGATGCTGACGTCCAACAAGACCATGAAGACCGCGATCTGGCTCACCCAGAGCACCCGCCACCGCCGCGGATCTGCCCGCGCCTCACGTCCTCGGCGCGACGCGTCAGCCGCTCGGATCTGCAGGACCGAGCTCGCGATCTGAAGGCCCGGAGTACAGCCGCAGCAGGATGTCGTGCCAAGGCCCGGTGGCGTACCAAGGGGTCCAGACGACGCCGATTGCCCAGGATTGTTCGTCATGTCGCGCAGGTGAGTGGCGGCTTGGGTACGCCTCCCACTCTCCCTGGTGGGCTGGAGGCCCGCCAGGAATTCCTGCTCACCACCGAGCGGACGGACGGGTCGAGCGCAGCGTGGGTCACCGGCTGCGTCGCGCAGATGCCCCGCGTTTCGAGGCCTTTCGTGTCGAGCCGGACGCCGCCGACTTGTCGACCGCCTTGCTCGATCCGCCCGACTTGTTCACCGCGGCGCTCTTTCGCGGCTGTTTGGCCCGTCCGTTGACCCGTGCCTTCGTGCGGCGCACCGAGCCGTTGGAGCTGCTGGCCGCCGACACCCGCGCGGCACTCTCGTCCACGAAGTCGGGGAGCACATGTCGCAGGAACTGACCGGTGTAGCTGTTCTCGTCAGCTGCCACCTCTTCGGGCGTGCCCTCCGCGATCACCTCGCCACCTCGCGTGCCGCCTTCGGGCCCGAGGTCGATGATCCAGTCGGCGGTCTTGATCACGTCGAGGTTGTGCTCGATCACGATCACGGTGTTGCCCTGATCCACGAGCCGGCTCAGGACACCGAGAAGCTTGCGGATGTCCTCGAAGTGCAAGCCGGTCGTGGGCTCGTCGAGCACGTAGAGCGTGCGGCCGGTCGACCGCTTCTGCAACTCGGACGCGAGCTTGACCCGCTGCGCCTCACCACCGGACAGCGTGGGTGCCGGCTGGCCCATGCGGACGTACCCCAGACCGACATCCACCAGCGTGCGCAGATGCCGCGAGATCGCGGGCACCGCCTCGAAGAACTCCAAGGCCTCCTCGATCGGCATGTCGAGGACCTCGGCGATGGTCTTGCCCTTGTAGTGCACCTCGAGCGTCTCACGGTTGTAGCGGGCCCCGTGGCAGACCTCGCAGGGCACGTACACATCGGGCAGGAAGTTCATCTCGATCTTGATGGTCCCGTCGCCGGAACACGCTTCGCAGCGGCCTCCCTTGACGTTGAACGAGAAGCGACCCGGCAGGTAGCCGCGGATCTTCGCCTCAGGCGTCTCGGCGAACAACCGTCGAATGTGGTCGAAGACACCGGTGTAGGTGGCGGGATTCGACCGCGGTGTGCGCCCGATGGGCGACTGGTCGACGTGGATCACCTTGTCGATGTGCTGGACACCGGTGATCTTCTGGTGATGCCCCGGTACCTCCTTCGCACCGTAGATCTCCTTGGCCAACGCGGTGTAGAGGATGTCGTTCACCAGCGTCGACTTGCCGGATCCCGAGACGCCCGTGACCGCGATGAAGAGCCCCAGCGGGAACGACACGGTGATGTGGCGGAGGTTGTGCGCCCATGCCTTGTGCACGGTGAGCTCTCGCCCGGGAGTGCGGGGTCGCCGCACCTTGGGCACCGGGATCTCCCGCTTGCCAGAAAGGTAGGCGCCGGTCAGCGAGTCGGGGTGACGCAACAACCCGGACAACGGGCCACTGTGAACGACCTGACCACCGTGCTCGCCAGCGCCCGGGCCGATGTCGACGATCCAGTCGGCCGTCCGAATCGTGTCCTCGTCGTGCTCGACCACGATCAGCGTGTTGCCCAGGTCGCGAAGCCGCACCAGCGTTTCGATCAGGCGATGGTTGTCCCGCTGGTGCAGCCCGATCGAGGGCTCGTCCAGCACGTACAGCACGCCGACCAGACCCGAACCGATCTGGGTGGCCAACCGGATCCGTTGCGCCTCGCCACCCGACAGGGAACCCGACGGGCGGTCGAGGGTGAGGTAGTCGAGCCCCACGTCGAGCAGGAACCGCAGCCGTTCCCCTATCTCCTTCAGCACTCGCTCGGCGATCTGCTTCTCGCGCGGGCTCAGGTCCAAGGAGCGGAGGAAGTCGGCGACGTCGCCGATGGGCATCGCGCACACTTCCGCAATGGACTTGCCGCCCAGCGTCACCGCGAGCGACACCGGCTTGAGCCGGGCGCCACGGCAGGCGGGACACGGCACCTCACGCATGTAGCCTTCGAACCGCTCCCGGCTGGAATCCGACTCCGCCTCGGCATGCCGGCGGGAGACGTACGAGATCACGCCTTCGTAGGTGGTGTAGTAGGAGCGTTCCCGTCCGTACCGGTTGCGGTATCGCACGTGGATCTGGTGCGGGTAGCCGTGCAGCAACGCCTTGCGAGCCTTGGCGGGCAGCCGCTCGAACGGAACGTCGGTGCGGAACCCGATCGTCTCCGCCAGCGCCTCGACGAGCCGCTGGAAGTAGTCGGACATGTGGGCACCCGCCCACGGAGCAAGCGCGCCTTCCTGCAGCGACTTGGTGGGGTCAGGGACCACCAGGTCGGGGTCGACCTCCATCCGAGTCCCCAGGCCGGTGCACTCGGGGCATGCGCCGTAAGGCGAGTTGAACGAGAACGAGCGTGGCTCGAGCTCCTCGAACGACAGGTCGTCGTCAGGGCAGTACAGGTGCTCCGACCAGACCCGCTCTCGCTGGGGGTCGTTCTCCGGGAGGTCGACGAAGTCCAGCGTGACGAGACCACCACCCAGGTGGAGTGCGGTCTCGATCGAGTCCGTGAGCCGGCGCTTGGCTCCGCTCTTCACCGTGAGCCGGTCGACCACCACCTCGATCGTGTGCTTGCGCTGCTTATCGAGCTTGGGCACCTCGGTGAGGGGGTAGACCGTGCCGTCGACCCGAACCCGGGAGTAGCCCTGCGTGGTGAGGTTGCGGAAGAGGTCGACGTACTCACCTTTGCGCCCTCGCACCAGCGGTGCGAGAACCTGGAACCGCGTGCCGTCCTCGAGCTCCAGGATGCGGTCGACGATCTGCTGCGGCGTCTGCCGCGCGATCGAGCGGCCACACTGGGGACAGTGCGGATGTCCGATTCGTGCGTACAGCAACCGCAGGTAGTCGTAGACCTCTGTGATCGTGCCCACCGTCGACCGCGGGTTCCGCGATGTGGACTTCTGGTCGATCGACACCGCCGGCGACAGGCCCTCGATGAAGTCGACGTCGGGCTTGTCCATCTGGCCGAGGAACTGCCGGGCGTACGCAGAAAGCGACTCGACGTAGCGCCGCTGGCCCTCGGCGAAGATCGTGTCGAAGGCCAGACTGGACTTGCCGGAGCCTGAGAGTCCGGTGAAGACGATGAGCGAGTCACGCGGCAGCTCGAGCGAGATGTCCTTGAGGTTGTGCTCGCGAGCGCCTCGGATGATGAGCTGGTCGGCCACGGCGACGGATCCGTTCTCGACTGTGCTGGTCGGCTGTCTGGGTGCTGTCGGTGATCTATGGACGTTGCCGCTGGTCGGGAGCCTCTCCCACGCCTGACGGCAGGTCCTACATGAGTGGGTACGACGGCCTTGTCATGCTAATCGGGCCCACCGACAGTCGATGGTGGCCACGTGCCCCTGGGCCCTAGTCTTACGGGCGCCGTACGTGTCGGCCACAGATCGCGTGACCCGATACCCAAGTCGATCACACCCCGTCCTCTCCCCTGGGCGAACATCGTCTTCTCGCCACATCGTGCAGCCCGCCGCGTCGGCGGGGCCGGCGGATCATGCCACCAGCGGTACGCGACCGTACAACCAGCCACCGACACCGCCAGCCGCCCAAGCAGCCGGCACACGCAGCCGCCGACCCGGCCCTGCGAACCCCGAGGGTGACGAGCTTACGACCCCTCGCAGCCGGCCGGGTTCGGCCGACTTTCCCGGTCTCCGATTGGACGCAAGCCCGGTCCGGCTGGCAACAATGGACTCGTTTCCACACACACGCCGCACACGGTGACGATCGAGGGCGATCCAACCGATCATCCGGCAATGTATTCACAGGTGACCGAAGAGCCGCAGCGGAACTCGGTTTGAACCACGACAGATAGGGTTTTGATGCTTCGCCTTGCCATGCTGAGCTTCTGGCATGTCCATGCCCTCGGCTACGCCCGCCAAGCGCAGGAACACCCCGACACCACGCTGGTCGCCGCCTGGGACGAGGTACCGGACCGGGGCCGCAGCGAGGCCGAGCGCTTGGGCATCGCCTTCCACGAAAGGCTCGACGACCTTTTGGGCCGCGACGACGTCGACGGTGTGATCGTCGACACCCCGACCAACCTCCACCCCGAGGTGATCGGCGCCGCCGCACGGGCAGGCAAGCATGTCTTCACCGAGAAGGTGCTCGCGCTCACAAGTCGTGAGTGTCACGAGATCCTCACCGAGGTCGAGAAGAGCGGCGTCACGCTCATGCTGTCGCTGCCCCGCCTGTACCACGGATACACCCAGGCGATCTGCGAGGTGCTCGACTCCGGCCAGCTCGGCGAGCTCGCACTCGTACGCACCCGCCTGTCCCACGGCGGCGCCGTCCAGGACTGGCTGCCCGCCCACTTCTACGACCCCGAACAGTGTGGCGGCGGGGCCCTCATCGACCTGGGCTGCCACCCCATGTACCTCGCCCGGCTGTTCCTCGGCCGGATGCCCGAGTCGGTGACCGCGACGTACGGCTACCTGACCAACCGCGCGGTGGAAGACAACGCCGTCGCGGTCCTTCGCTGTCCCAACGGCACGCTCGGCGTGGTCGAAGCCGGCTTCGCCACGACTCGCTCACCGTTCTCGATCGAGATCCACGGCACGCTCGGCAGTCTCTGCTACGGCACGCCTGACGCGAAGCTCTTCGTCCGCAGCCCGGCCCACGACGACGGCAACAGCTGGGTGGAGCTGCCCGTTCCGCAGAATCGACCGTCGCCATTCGATCAGTGGGTCACGCACATCCAGGAGGGCACGACGCCGAGCCAGAACATCGAGCTCGGCCTCGACCTCACCCGCCTGATGGAGGCCGCCAACCGCTCGGCCGCCACCGAGCGGGCAGTACGCATCGACAGCATCGAGACCTGAATCCGCAAGGAGTCCAAGTAACTCGAGGAGGATCCCTTCATGACCGTGAACGTCGGGCTGATCGGATGCGGCGGCATCTCCAATCCGCACGTCCGTGGCTACCTGGAAATCCCTGACCGGGCGAAGGTGACGGCTGTCGCCGACGTCGTGGAGGCGAATGCGCGCGCCCGGGCTGAGCAGGTCGGAGGCGCTGCGATCTTCTCCGACTACCGCGACCTCATCGCCAATGGCGGCGTCGACGCCGTGGACATCTGCCTGCCGCACCACCTGCACGCCGACGCCATCATCGCAGCGGCGGAGGCGGGCAAGCACATCCTCTGCGAGAAGCCCCTGTGCATCACCACCGACGAAGCGGACAAGATCAGCAAGGTCGTCCAGGACACCGGCGTGACCTTGATGTGCGCGCACAACCAGCTCTTCATGCCGCCGGTCGCGAAGGCGCGCGAGCTGATCCAGTCGGGCGCGCTGGGCAAGGTCTACGAGCTTCGCACCACGGACAGCTTCCTCAACCGAGGCCTCCGGGCCGACATGGGATGGCGCGGCAGCCTCGCCACCGCTGGTGGCGGTGAGCTGATCGACACCGGCTACCACCCCACCTACCTGCTGTTGCATCTCGCCACGTCCGAGCCGACCGAGGTCGTCGCCATGACCAGCCGGCACCGGCTGCAGATGGAGGGTGAGGACTCGGCGCAGGTGCTCGTGCGCTTCGCTGACGGCAGCGTCGGATCGATCGTGACGAGCTGGGCCTACATCCCGTCGTCCAACACCGAACGGTTCTCGGTCGTCGCCGAGCACGGCACGTTGTGGAGCGACGGGAAGACGCTGCACCACCGCACCGTCGATGGACAGCTCACCACGATCGAGTTCCCCGAGGTGCACGCGTTCTCCGCGGAGATCGCCGACTTCATCGGCTGCATCACCGAGAAGCGTCGGCCGATCAACACCGAGGTCGAGGGCATCCAGGTGCTCAAGGTCATCCTCGGCGCCTACGCGTCCGTCCGCGAGAAGCGAGTCGTCGCGCTGGCCGACCTCTGACGTCCTCGGCGCGGTGATCGACGACGCGCTCGGCGTGATCTTGTGCGCCAAGACCTGGTTTCTCCCGCGCGCACCAGGACGCCAGGCACTGGGACTCGTCAGCCGCTGCTGAGCCGGCGGGCGTACCAGTCACTGCGGGCTCGCGGATCCGCTGGTCCGACCCGCACCTGGGCGCCGAGCACGGCAACCCCGCTCGTGCCGGCGAGCACCGGGACGAGTTCCGCCGACAGCACCTCAGGGATGTCGGCGGCCAGCCGGCCCACCCGGTGAAGGAGCTCTGCGAGCGCGTCGATGTCTGCGTGGTCGCCGCCCTGATGACCGAAGAGCAGCGGGGCGGCGCGCACCTCCTTGATCATGGCGTACGCCTCGACGTCGGTCAGCGGAGGTACGCGATACGCGAGATCACCCAGCAGGTCCGTCGCCACACCCGCGACGCCGAACGCCACCATCGGACCGAACGACCTGTCCTCGACGCACCTCACGACGACCGGAACCCCGGGTGGTGCCATCTTCTGCACCCGGAAGCCGTCGGCCGCCGGCTGCCCGAACGCGTCGACCATCGCCGCCCACGCCTCGCGCATCTCGGCCTCGCTGTCGATGTTGCGCCAGACGTCGGCGAGGTCGGGCCGCTGACGAAACTGCGGCGCCGTCGCCTTGAGGACGACGTCCCATCCGAGCCGATCCGCTGTGGCGACCGCATCCTCGACCGTACGGACCTCGTAGGAGGGCAGCACGTCGATCCCGTAACAGGCCAGCAGCTCACTTACCTGCGGATCGGTGAGATGGGTTCCCTGCTCGTGCGTCGCCAGCACGTCCGCGACCAGGCTCCGCGCCCGTTCGTCGTCGATGTCGGGAAGCACAGGCACTTCCCCGTGCGGTCCCGCACGCCACCGCGCGTAGTCGGTCGCCTTGGCCAGTGCCCGCACCGCCGCCTCCACCGTGGGGTACGACGGCACCGACCCGGCTGCCGTCCTGCCCTCGGCGTCGTACCGACGTAACGCCTCCGGCACACCCTGGCGGCCGAGGAACGTCGCGACGATCGGCTTGTCGCTTGCCGCGGCGGCCCGCCCGATGGCCGCCGCGACCTCTTCCCCGTCGACGTTCAGCGGGGAGACGTAGACGACCAGCACCGCGTGGACCTGATCGTCGGCGACCGCCTTGCGCAGAGCCGCCTCAACGTCGTCGGGCGGCATGCCCGAGGGCAGGGCCGGCTCGCGATGCACGACCTGAAGCCCGGCCGCCGCCGCAGCATCGGTCGCGAGCACGGCAAGCGTCTCCGAGTTGCTGACCACGGCGATGTCGCCGCCCTGTGGGAGCGGCTGGTAGGCGAGCACCTGCGCGACGTCGAACAGCTCCTCCAACGTGTCGACGAGAAGCACGCCCGCCTGCTGGAACATCGCGTCGACGGCGGCCTGCGGTACAGCAGTCGGCCCGATGGCGTGGCCGAGTGGAACACCTTGCGTGAACCGACCGGTCCGCATCGCGACCACCGGTTTGCTCGTCGCCAGGCGGCGAGCGATCCGGCCGAACTTGCGCGGGTTCCCGATCGACTCGAGGTACAGCAGGACGACCTGGGTGTCGGGATCCTCGATCCAGTACTGCATCAGGTCGTTGGCCGACACGTCGGCCCGGCTCCCCGCCGAGACGAAGCTCGAGAGCCCCAGCCCACGCTCGGCCAGCCGTTGCAGGATGACGGTCCCCAGCTCGCCTGACTGGCAGAAGAATCCCACGACTCCCCGCGGTGGCAGCACACCCGCAAGCGAGGCGTTGAGCGACACCTCCGGGTCGGTGTTGACGACGCCGAGCGCACCAGGGCCGACCACCCGCATGGCATGCCCGCGGGCCAGCCGGACCAGCTCGCGCTGCCGCGCGAGACCCTCCTCTCCGGCCTCGACGAACCCGCTCGACACCACGACCAGGCCGTGCACCCCCTTGGCCGCACATTGCCGCACGACCTCCTCGACCGCGGGTGCCGGGACCGCCACGACCGCAAGCTCGACGTCTCCGGGAACCTCCGTGACCGTGGGGTACGCCGGGACCCCAGCGACCGCGTGGGCATGCGGGTTGACGGGATAGACGGGCCCCGTGAAACCTGCCAGGACCAGGTTGCGGACCAGCGTCTGGCCCACGGTGTCCCGGCTCCGACTGGCGCCGATGACCGCGATCGACCTCGGCCGGAGCAGGCGCTGCACCGAGCGCGCTTCCGCGCGCTGCTCACGGGCGGCCATGACGTCCAGACTCGTGCGGGTCGGCTCGATCTCGAGGGCGAAGACTTCCAGACCGTCGTCGAGCTCTCCGGTCATCTGGTACCCGGCCTCGCGGAACACCGAGGCCATCCGCCGGTTCTCCGGCAGCACCGCGGCAGTGAACCGCTCGATGCCGTTCTCTCGTGCTGCCTGAGCGAGGTGCTCGAGCAGGACGCTGCCCGCACCGCGTCCCTGGTCGGCGTCCTGGACCAAGAAGGCGACCTCGGCCGTACGCGGATCCGTTCGTTCGTACCGCCCTACCGCGATCATGTCCTCACCGACCGTGAGGATGAGTGCCACGCGGTCGCAGTGGTCCACGTTGGTGAACCGCGCGACATCCTGCGGTGAGAGCGTGGGATAGGGCGCGAAGAAGCGCAGGTACTTCGACTCCTCGGACACGCGCCCGTAGAACGCCACCAGACGGTCGGCGTCGTCAGGTCGGATCGGCCGGAGCCTCGCCGTCCTGCCGTCCCGGAGGACCACGTCGGCCTCCCATGCCGCCGGATAGCGCGACGGTTGCTGCGCCACCATGCGTACGACTGTACGGCCTGCTGGGCGCGTGAGGCCGTACGTCAACTTTGGTTGACAAGCCGTTCCGACCCTCCGTACCGTTCTGGCATGGCCGAAACCCTCGTCGCCTCGGTACGAAGCAAGGAGCCGCTGCGCGCGCTCAGCGAGATCGCGTCCTTGCAGGCGGCTCTCGAAACCGAGGCGGAGATCCAGGTACGCCGCGCCCGCAACCAGGGCTACTCGTGGGAGGCCATCGCGTGGGCTCTGGGGGTCAGCAAGCAGGCCGTCCACAAGAAGTACGCAGGACGCAAAGGCCTGCGACGCGTGAGGAGGAGAAGCACATGAGTACCGGACCTGGGCGCTTCCGGCGACTGCGCAGGCGCCGCCGCGTGCCAGTCGGTGGCTCGGGCCGCGGCCCGGACTTCCCACCGGACGCCGGGCCGCCGGACGCCGGCGTCCGCGAGCCACGACGGCCACGCCCGGACAGCGGGTCTGCAGCTGCGGCGGAGGCCGAGCCCAGCGAGCAGAGACTGGACCTCACGAGCCAGCCGAGCTGACGGGCCTACGCTTGGTGACACGCCGCTGATCGAGGACAAGCCGCACCAACGCAAGGTGAGAGGCCGCTGCGGATCCGAAACCTTGGCCGATCCTGCCGGCCACTCCACCTACACGGAACGAAAGCCAACCCCGGGCGCTACACGGTCGCCGGGCGACGGGCTGGACTGTCGATGTCGTCCTGGGTGAGGCGGGCAAGCTGCAGGAACCTCCCGAAGTTGCGCTGGACGTATCGCTGCAGCCGTACGACGTACTGCCGAGCCGACATCTCGCCCCGCAGGAACCGGGCGAAGAGCGTCCTGAGGTCTCGCGACGTCCTCCCTCCCGCACCGTTCAGCCAGAAGTCGGCATAGCGAGCCCGCATCACACCCCTGGGCTCCACACCGGAGAAGAGCTCGGCCAGGTCAGCCGGATACTCCACGCCGGCGACCAACGGTGGACCCTGCGGATACAGCTCGCCCGCGTCGATCTCGCCCTGCATGTAGGCCGAGAACCCGGGCTCGGAGAACCAGAACATCAGGAAGTCCATGACCATCTCGTTGTGGACCGGGCCCTTGTCCACGACCGAGACGAGGTTGCCCGCCAGGTCTTCGGGTGCCCGGACGTCGGTTCGAGCGTCCACCCCCTGCATGGGCAGTAGCTCGAACACGTCCCACTCGAACGGCTGGACGGACTCTGGCTCGACACCGAGCTCCAGCGAGCGCTCCGGACTGAGCTCCGTCAGGTCCTGCGCCAACGTGGGAAGCACCCACAGCCCGTCCACCATCATGGCCGCGTCGCCACGCAGGAACGCGGCATAAGGTTCGCCCGGCACGAAGAAGTCCGGCCCGGCGTATCGAGGAAAGACCTGAGCCAGGTTGGTCACCAGGTCCAGCATCTCCGGCGTGTCGAACCGCAGGTCCCCGTTCCTCAGGCCGGCGTAGAACCGCTGCCAGCTGAAGGTGTAGGTGGCGTGGATTCGTGGATTGGTCGGGTCGTGGACGAACTTCTCGTCGAGCTCGGGATCCCAGTTCCAGTCACCAGGCTGTGCGCGTACCGACTCGATCCAGGCGTCGTGGAACTGGTCGAAGTACGCCGGGCCAAGCCATGTCGGCAGGGCGTAGTCGAAGCTCGTGCTGATCGGCTGGAGCTGCGCGCGCTGCAACCGCTCGCACACGTCGACGAACTCAGGCCACGTCGTCGGCGGGTCGATGTCGAGGTCGGAGAAGATGTCCCGGTTGTAGACCCACAGCACATGACCGGCGTTGCTTCCGATCAGCGTCCGCTCGCCGCGCTCGTTGACCTCGTTGCTTCGGGTGAAGTCGTAGTCTGCGTCCCACCGATTCCCGGTGTACGGGTTGACCTGAGCACGGTACTCGTCCAGGTCGACGTAACGATCGAAGGTTCGCGCGTAGTTGCCCGAGACGATGTCGGGTCGAATGGGCTCTGCCCGGAGCTGCTCGGTGAGCCAGGTCGCATAGGTGTCCGGGTCGGCGTAGTGGTCATCCTGCACGTAGCCGGTGGTGTCCCAGACGATCTCCACGTCGGGTTGGTGTTTGTTGTAGGCCCGGGCGAGGCTCTGGCGCGCGGCCTGCGACGGGTTCTCGATCGTCGCGATGACGATCCTGCCGCGGAACTTCCTGGCCGTGCCGGCGCCGGCCGGAGCGGGCTTGGGTTCCTGGCCGAGATCGACGTCAGGGCGGCAGGACGCCAACGGCACGCCGAGTGCCGGTATCCCGAGCGCCAACGAGCGTGCGAGAAACGCTCGCCTGGTCGACCTCGACATCACCCCTCGCCTCCTGATCGCGTGATCCACAGTACCGGGGTCGACCCGAGCGACGCGCGTGGACCACCGTGGCGGCGCCACGTCTCGTCACGGCAGCACCAGCAGGGCTTACGAGCCGACCGGACGATACCCTGCCCGCACAGCAACGCCTGGAGCGACGCCGGTGCCGTCGCCCGACCGCGTGCCCGGCTCACGCCTCGTCCCACCCGTGGTGTCGCTATGCTGGCGGACATGTTCTGGTCGCTCATCGCCGTGGTCGCAGGCTCGGCTGTGAGCGATGGCGTCGCTCTTTCCTCCGTGGGCGACGCTCCCTGGTCCGTCACGGCCGTGACGCTCGCCGCAGTGGTCGCGGTCGCAGTCGTACGCCACCACCCGTGCCGGGCGCTTTCTCTCACGCCCGCTGTGGTCCACGCCGACGCCCGGCTGCTACGCGTGCGCGCGGCGCAGGTTCTCCCCGCTCGCCTGCAGTGCGACACGCGTGGGCGACCTCTCCCCCGGGCGCCGACGGCGGTCTCGGCTGCCGCGTAGCCCGAGCGGAGCATCGGCCGATCTGACCTCGAGCTCGTCGGGCTTACGCGGCACATCCCCTGTGTCCCTAGCGAATTCGCCCGCACGAAAGGCTCGCCACCATCATGCTCGCTCTGCTCGATCCTGCCGTTGCCCTCGCGCATCGGGTCGTCCACGGACTGTCATCCGTCTTCTTCCCGCTCGTAGGAGACGCCGCACCACTCGTGGGTCTCGTCCTGCTGACCCTGCTCGTACGCCTCTGTCTCGTTCCCCTCGGCTATGCCGCGAGCCAGAATGCCCAGGCACGTGCCGCACTCGCGCCGCGGCTACGCGACCTGCGTGACCGGTACAAGCGCGACCCCGTCCGCCTCCACGAGGAGACGAACGCGCTCCTGCGGTCACACGGGATCAGCCCATACGGAGGGCTGCTGCCGACGCTCGTCCAGATTCCGCTGTTTGCCCTGATGTACCGGCTCTGCACGGCCCCTGCCATCGGCGGCCACGTCAACGTCCTGCTCACCCACACCGTGGCAGGCGTGCCGCTTGGCCACTCCCTCGTGGCCGGCGGGCTCGCACCTGGAGCACTGCTGCCGGTCGTCGTGGTCTACCTGGGGCTCTACCTCCTGCTCGGCGTGATCGCCTGGTGGTCGTCGCGGCTCACCCGACGCACACTGGCGGCGGACGTCCCGTCGACCGTGGCCAGGATCGCACCCGTGCTGCCGTACTCGACCTTGCTCTTCGCCGCGTTCGTCCCGCTTGCGGCAGCTGTCTACGTCACGGTGAGCACCGCCTGGACCACCATGGAGCGAGCCGTCTTCACCGCGGACGCGGCTGGCGCCCGATGATCATGTGCCGATCCGCGGCGACTCCGCGAGTCGCTGCACCGTAGCGTCGGCGGGTGGTGCCAGTATTCGTACGGTTGGAAGGTACGAGGTCTGGCACGTCGACGCGCCTGACCGCCCGGACCCGAGGAGTGCACAACCGTCATGGCCCGCCGCAAGACCACCGCGCAGCCGCCGGAGGACTTCCAGGAGCACATCACCGACACCGACGTCGGTGAGGAGATGCGAAGGAGCTTCCTGGAGTACGCGTACTCCGTGATCTACCTCCGGGCGCTCCCCGACGCTCGCGATGGCCTCAAACCCGTGCAACGCCGGATCCTCTACACCATGTCCGACATGGGCTTGCGCCCGGACCGCGCCTATGTCAAGAGCGCCCGCGTGGTCGGCGAGGTCATGGGACGGCTGCACCCCCACGGCGACATGGCGATCTACGACGCCTTGGTGCGCATGGCCCAGGACTGGGTGATGCGGGTCCCGCTGATCGACGGCCACGGCAACTTCGGGTCGCCGGACGACGGCCCGGCCCAGATGCGCTACACCGAGTGCCGCATGGCGCCTCCGGCCACGGCGATGACGGCGTCGTTGGACGAGGATGTCGTCGACTTCAAGCCCAACTACGACAGCCGGGAGACCGAGCCCACGGTGCTCCCGGCGGCGTTCCCGAACCTCTTGGTGAACGGCGCATCCGGTATCGCCGTCGGGATGGCGACGAGCATGCCGCCGCACAACCTGGTCGAGGTCGTCCAGGCGCTGCGTCATCTGATCAAGAAGCCCAACGCCAGCCTCGACGAGTTGATGCGGTTCGTCCCGGGTCCTGACCTTCCGACCGGAGGGAAGATCGTCGGTCTCGACGGGATCCGTGAGGCGTACGAGACTGGTCGGGGCTCGTTCAAGATGCGCGCCACCGCACGGATCGAGAACGTCACGCCGCGCCGCAAAGGGCTCGTCGTCACCGAGCTGCCCTACAACGTCGGCGTCGAACGCGTCATGGAGCGCATCAAGCAGCTGGTCCAGAGCAAGAAGCTGCAGGGCATCTCCGACCTGAAGGACCTCACCGACCGGGAGAAGGGGCTGCGGCTCGTCATCGAGGTCAAGAACGGTTTCCATCCCGAGGCGATCCTGGAGCAGCTCTACAAGCTCACGCCGATGGAGGAGTCGTTCACCATCAACAACGTCGCGCTGGTCGACGGGCAGCCGCGCACGTTGGGCTTGAAGGAGCTGCTAGAGGTCTATCTCGAGCACCGCTACGAGGTGACCCGACGACGTACCCGGTTCCGGCTCGGCAAGGCGTCCGACCAGCTGCACCTCGTCGAAGGGCTCCTGATCGCGATCATCGACATCGACGAGGTCATCCAGATCGTGCGCAGCAGCGACGACGCACGGGTGGCGAAGGAACGCCTGATGGCCGTCTTCGACCTCACCGAGGTGCAGGCCCAGCACATCCTCGACATGCAGCTGCGTCGGCTCACGAAGTTCTCCCGGATCGAGCTGGAGAAGCAGAAGTCCGACCTCGAGAAGCAGATCGGTGAGCTCCGCGCGATCCTGGAGGACGAGCGGCTGCTGAAGCGCCTGGTGTCCGGAGAGCTCGCCGACATGGCCAAGGCGTACGGCACGGAGCGTCGCACGGTGCTGCTCGAGTCGACTGGCCAAGTCGCCACCAGCAACGTCCCGCTGGAAGTCGCCGACGACCCGTGCTGGGCGTTGCTGTCGTCGACCGGGTTGATCGCGAGGTCGGCCAATGCCGACCCGCTGCCGGTCGACGGGCCACGCACCAAGCACGATGCCGTGGTCTCGGCAGTACGCACGACCGCGCGAGGACAGGTCGGTCTCGTGACCAGCCGCGGCCGACTGATCCGGCTCAGCACGTTGGACATGCCCGCTCTGCCCCCGACGGCCAACGCGCCGAACCTGCAGGGCGGTGCACCGATCAGCGAGTTCGTCTCACTGGATTCCGGTGAGCGTGCGTTGTGCCTCACCACGCTCGATGCCGACTCGCCCGGCCTTGCGCTGGGGACGGCGATGGGCGTGGTGAAGCGGGTCGTCCCCGACCACCTCAGCAACCGGGACAGCTGGGACATCATGACGCTCAAGGACGGCGACGAGATCGTCGGCGCCACCGAGCTGCGTACCGGGGACGAAGACCTGGTCTTCATCACGAGCGACGCCCAGCTGCTGCGGTTCTCCGCCTCTGCCGTACGACCACAGGGCCGAAGCGCGGGCGGTATGGCCGGGATCCGGCTCGGTGCGAACGCCCGGGTCGTGTTCTTCGGTGCCGTGCCGTCGGATTCGTCGAGTCAGGGTGACGCGGTCGTGGTCACGGTCGCGGGATCGCACTCCGCGCTCCCGGGAACCGACGCCGGGTCGGTGAAGGTGACGCGGTACACCGAGTACCCCGCCAAGGGGCGTGCAACCGGTGGTGTGCGCTGCCACCGCCTGCTCAAGGGGGAGGACGGGTTGATCTTCGCCTGGGCTGGCGTCGGTCCCGCGCGTGCCTCGGCGGCGAGCGGTGCACCAATCGACCTCCCCAAGGCCACTGGCAAACGTGATGGCTCGGGTGTGGCGGGCAGTCAACCAATCGCTGCCGTAGCGGGTCGGATCACCGCAAGCTGACCCGACCAGGACGTGCGTGCGGCGGCAGCCGGCACGACACCTCCACGACGAGCTCGGCACGGCCTGGACACGGGCCGCCATGCGCAGAAGGGCCGGTGCGAGGTACAGGCGGCATGGCAGGCTAATCCCCGTGCCTCGACGTCTCGCCGTGATGTGTGTGGTGCTCGCTGCCCTCTTCTGCAGTGCAACAGTCTCGAGTTGCGCAGCGGACGATCCACCGGCCAGTCCCCGAGCCACCCTGGCGACAGCAAAACAGACACTCGACGCCACGAAGACCGTTCACTTCGAGGTGACGAGTGCCGACCTACCGGAGTCGAGCACCGTCCTGGTGTCCGGCGAGGGTGTCGCACAACGGCCGGACGCGTTCGACGGCCGGTTTCGCCTGGCGACCGGCGGGGTCGCCGTGACCTTGAAGGTGGTCTCGGTAGACGGCAGGCTCTATGCCCAACTTCCCTTCACCGACCACTTCGCAGCGATCAGTGCTCGCGATCTGGGGATCGCCGACCCAGCGGAGCTCCTGGATCCCCACACGGGCCTCTCGTCGTTCCTCGAGGCCGCTCGACAGCCGCGTCACGTGGGCCAATCACGTGTAGGTCGTGAAGTCCTCGATGAGATCAGGGCCAAACTCCCAGCCCGCGTGCTCGACCGGTTCCTCCTCGTCGACAACCCGCGGGCAGTCGTCGATGCGCGCTTTTTCGTCGCGCACGACACGGGGCAACTGCGCAAGGCGATATTCCGCGGACCCTTCTACGACAAGCAGAAGCCGACAACGTACACCATCGTCCTCGACCGATACGGCGAGCCCACGACGATCAGCAAACCGCGGAGGCTTGGGTAGGTCATCCGAGGATGCGTACCCGAACCCATCTGGCACTCGCATGCCTTGCGATCCTGCTCGCCGCAGCTGATACGTACGTCGTGGTCCTCGCGCTGCCCGACATGATGGTGAGCGTCGGGCTCGACATCGACGAGCTGCAACGGGCGGCGCCCATCATCTCCGGGTTCCTGCTCGGATACATCGCGATGCTGCCGTTGATCGGACGCCTGTCGGACCTGGTTGGCAGGACGCCTGTCCTCGTGGCGTCGGTCGTGCTCTTCGGTCTCGGATCGCTTGTCACCGCGGCGGCCTACGACCTCCCGCTCGTCGTCGCAGGTCGATTCCTCCAGGGAGTCGGTGGCGGCGGCCTGGTTCCCGCCACACTCGCGCTGGTTGCCGACCTGTGGCCGCCCGATCGGCGGGGGCTTCCGCTCGGCGTGGTCGGTGCGGTCCAGGAGCTGGGCAGCGTGATCGGACCGCTCTACGGTGCGCTGGTTCTCCTGCTCGCCGACTGGCGGATGATCTTCTGGATCAACCTTGCCTGTGGCGTCGTGCTCGCGTGGGCGTTGTGGCGCATGCATCCCCGGCCGACCGGTGTGCAGAACGTCGACCTTGCCGGCGCTGCCCTTGCCCTCCTCGCCCTGACGTCGCTCACGCTCGCCCTCACCGCCCCCGAGCCGTTGGCGAGCGACGTCATGCTGGGGCTGGCCTTCGTTCCGCTCACCGACCGAGCGACGTCGCACCTTCTCACCCCCATCGGCGTCGCAACGCTCCTGTTTGCCGTGGCGTTCGTGCTACGCCAGATCACGGCGTCCCGACCCTTGGTCGATCTGCGCAAGGCAGTGGTACTCACCAGACGAGTGGACTTTCCCGGCGCCGTCCTGCTCGGGCTGGCGCTGAGCGGGATCGTCCTTGCCTTCTCCGTCGCCGACCCGGCAACCGAGGTGCTGTCGCCGGCTGGGCCGTGGCTGCTCGGGGGCTCGGTCGTTGCGGGCGGGAGTTTCGTCGTCTGGCAACGACGTAGCGAGCACCCGATCGTGCCGCGCGGCAGCTTGACCGCTCCGGCAGCCTGGGGAGCGCTCGTGGTGAGCTTGCTCATCGGAGCAGCCCTGATCGTCGCCCTGGTCGACGTCCCGATCTTCGCCCGCACGACTGTCTTTCCTGATTCGCAGTTCGGCGCCGCCCTGGTGCTGCTCCGCTTCCTCGTCGCACTTCCGGTGGGTGCCCTCCTCGGTGGTTGGCTCAGCCGCCGGATCCCACCCGCGCCCCTCGCCGCGGCGGGGATGGTGCTCGCTGCCGGTG
This sequence comes from Actinopolymorphaceae bacterium, assembly GCA_036564245.1. Taxonomy (GTDB): domain Bacteria; phylum Actinomycetota; class Actinomycetes; order Propionibacteriales; family Actinopolymorphaceae; genus Thermasporomyces. The sequence continues at coordinate 6,409 of DATCKU010000108.1, read as the reverse complement.
GGTTCGCCGTGATGGCGAGCTGGCCTCACGACGCGCTGGTCAGCGTCACGAGCGACGTCACGCTGCTCACGTGTGGCCTGGGGTTCGGGTTGGCCGTCGCCCCCGTCAACACCGCCTTGCTTCAGGCGACTCCGGCGGAAAGCCACGGCATCGCCAGCGCGTTGGTTGTCGTCGCCCGCATGGTTGGCATGCTGGTGGGTCTGTCGGCGCTCACGGTCATCGCGCTGCGACGGTTTTTCGTACGACAGAGCCAGATCCCACCACCGGAATCCCTCTGCCCGGACAGTCCTGCCGCCTGTCCCGCGTACACCGAGGCGTTGCGGGACGCCGCACTCCTGCAACTGCACACGACGTTCGCAGGTGCGGCGACATGTGCGGCGCTCGCCGGTGGAGTCGCCCTTCTGGCGCTTCGCCGCACGCTACGGCTGCGGCTTGCCGCGGAGCGCTAGTCGCTGCCCCAGCCAGTTCGCGCCCCACAGGAGGAGCCCGATCGCCAGCAGAACCCCGGCGATGGCGTACTGCCGTGGGTCTCGACCCGACCACGGCGAGGCCAGGTACGCACAACTCACGATCCCCAACACCGGGGCGATCGTCGGCGCCCGGAAGTGCTCGTGCTCGACCTTGTCCCGGCGTAGCACGAGGACGGCCGCGTTGACGAGAGCAAACACGCACAGCAGCAACAACGCGGTCGTACCACCCAGGTCAGCGACGCCGCCCCAGCTCGCAAGCCCGACAGCCAGCGCCGTCGTGAAGACGATGGCGACCCAAGGGGTCCGCCGCCGCGGATGAACCTTGCCAAGGACACCCGGGATGATGTGCTCGCGCGACATCCCATAGACGAGTCGTGAGGCCATCATGAGGTTGATGAGCGCCGAGTTCGACACGGCGAAGAGCGCGATCAGGGAGAAGAGCCACAGCGGGAACCAGGTCGCACCTACCCGGATCACCTCCAGCAGCGGCCCATCCGACTCCCCCAGGACGTGGATCGGCACCAATGCAGTGGCGAAGAACGCCACGAGCATGTAGACGACCCCGGTGATCGTGATGCCAAGGAACAGCGCCCGAGGGAAAGTACGGCTCGGCTCCTTGGTCTCCTCCGCCATGTTCACCGAGTCCTCGAAACCGACCAACGCAAAGAACGCGAGGGCTGCGCCGCTCACGACGAGACCGAATGGGGAGTCGCCAGGCTTGAACTCGAGGGCCTTGCCCGCATCACCCATCCCGCGCAGGAGAGCGAATGCCCCGACGAAGATGATGATCAGAAGTCCCGTGAGCTCCACGCTGGTGAGAAGCACATTCAGCTTGACCGACTCCGAGACCCCACGAAAGTTGATCAGCGCGAGCACGATGAGGAACGCGATCGCCACGACGAGCGTCGGAATCTGCACGAACTCCTGCAGGTAGTCACCGCCGAACGCCCGGGACGCGGCGCCGGCGGACGTGAGTCCCGAGCACATCACGGCGAAGGCCACCATGAACGTGAGGAAGTGAATCCCGAACGCTTGTTGGGTGTACAAGGCGGCACCCGCGGCCCGCGGGTACTTCCCGACGAGTTCGACGTACGACGTGGCGGTGAACATCGCCACGACGAAGGACAGGCCGAACGACAGCCAGGCGGCACCACCCACCTCACCGGCCACTCGCCCCGTCAAGGCATAGATGCCCGTGCCCAAGATGTCGCCGATCACGAAGAAAAGCAACAGTTTCGGACCGATCACCCGGCGCAGAGGCGGCTGTTTCTCCGGTGCCGCGAACACCGCACCCGTCGAGTCGGACACGATCACTCCCTCGTTGGTGGTCACTCACGGTGATGGTCACGCCGCTTTGAGTCGAACTCGCTCTCCATGATCTCGTAGATACGGGGCGGACGGTACCCCTGGCACATGTCGGGCGAGGTGGCAGCACGAGCTCGGCCTCTGGCAGCGTAGGGTCAGGAACTGCGGACGATGCTCACCGCGCATGGTGCGGTGCTCCAGGCACGTCCCGCGCGCAATCCAAGGTTTGGTACCCATTCGGGAGGAAACCCATCGTGGCTGTCGAGTCCCGCCAAATCCCACTTGGCACACCTGCGCCCGCGTTCCAGCTCACCTCGATCGAGGGCGACACGGTTGCGCTCGACGATCTCAAAGGACCGGCACTTCTCGTCGCCTTCGTGTGCAACCACTGCCCGTACGTCCGTCACATCGAGACCGAGTTCGGACGAGTGGCTCGAGAGTACGCCGCGTCGGGTCTCGCCACCGTCGCGATCTGCAGCAACGACACCGAGGCGTACCCCGACGACAAGCCGGAGGCCCTGCGCGAGCAGGCGAAGCGAGCCGGTTGGGAGTTCCCGTACCTCGTCGACGCCACGCAGGAGGTGGCGCGGGCCTACGGCGCCGAATGCACGCCGGACCTGTTCGTGTTCGACGCGCAACGCACGCTTGCCTACCACGGAGCATTCGACGCCAGCACGCCAGGCAACAACGTGCCCGTCACCGGTGACTTGCTGCGGGGAGCGCTCGACCTGATCCTGGCGGGCAAACCGGTCCCAGAGCCGCACCGTCCGGCCATGGGCTGCTCGCTGAAGTGGAAGCAGTGAGCGGCGAGAAGGCACACAGACTCTGCGGCTGCGCGTGAGAGAGCGACGGGAAGCTACCCGACTCTCACCCGATCAGACGTCGATCTGCGCCTCGTCGAGCTCGTGCGCCCCGGCGACCAGGAACTCCCGTCGGGGCGCAACGTCATTGCCCATGAGCAGCTCGAAGATCTTCTCTGCGTTCTCCGCGTCCGTCGCCGTCAACCGGCGGAGAGTACGCCGCCTGGGGTCCATCGTCGTCTCCGCCAGCTGATCGGCATCCATCTCACCGAGACCCTTGTAGCGTTGCGGCGGTTCCTTGTGCCGGACACCACGCTTGTCGAGCTGCGCCTTCACACGTTGGTACTCGGCGTCGGAGTAGGTGTAGAGGTACTTCTCCTGGCCCTTCTTCGGGTTGAGCAGCTCGATCCGATGCAGCGGTGGAACGGCCGTGAAGACCCGACCCGCCTCCACGAGCGGACGCATGTATCGCCAGAAGAGCGTGGCGAGCAGGCACCGGATGTGCGCACCGTCGGAGTCCGCGTCCGCCATGAAGATGATCTTTCCATAGCGCACGCTGTCGAGGTCGAACGTGCGTCCCGACCCGGCACCGACCACCTGGATGATCGAGGCACACTCCGCGTTCTTCAGCATGTCGGAGACGGACGCCTTCTGGACGTTCAGGATCTTGCCGCGGATCGGCAGCAACGCCTGGAACTCGGAGTTGCGCGCGAGCTTTGCGGTGCCAAGCGCCGAGTCGCCCTCCACGATGAAGAGCTCGGTCCGATCCGTGTCCGTCGATCGGCAGTCGGCAAGCTTCGCCGGCAACGCGGAAGACTCCAGCGCGTTCTTGCGACGTTGGGCGTCGCGTTGCTGCCGCGCGGCAACTCGGGCGCGCGCCGCGGCCACGATCTTCTCCAGGGCGGCGCGAGCCTGTGCCTTCTGCCCACGCTTGGTGGACGTGAGGAACGCCTTGAGCTCCTTCTGCACCACCTTCGCCACGATCCGGGACGCGGCCGGGGTGCCCAGGATCTCCTTGGTCTGGCCTTCGAACTGCGGCTCTGCCAGCCGAACGGCGATGACGGCGGTCAGACCTTCGAGGACGTCCTCCTTCGTCACATCCGCCTCGCCGCTGCGTAGCAAGCGGGTCGACCGGAGCACCTCGTTGACCGTACGGGTGAGGGCACGCTCGAAACCCTGGACGTGAGTGCCGCCCTTGGTGGTCGCGATGACGTTGACGAAGGAGCGGATCTCGGTCTCGTACCCCGTCCCCCATCTGATCCCGATGTCGACCAGAAGGTCGCGCTCCACCTCCTGAGGGGTGAGATGGCCCTTGTCGTCGAGTACCTGGACGGTCTCGGCGAAGTGCCCGCTCCCCTGCAAGCGGATGACGTCGGTGACCGGGTCGTCGGGCGCGAGGAACTCGGTGTACTCGGCGATGCCGCCGTGATACTTGAAGCGCTCCTCTCGCGGCCCGCCGTTGCCGTCAGGGCTCACTCGCTCGTCGCGAACGATCATCTCCAGCCCTGGCACGAGGAAGGCCGTCTGCCGCGCCCGCGTCACCAGCTCGTCCCAGACGAAGACCGCATCTTTGGTGAAGATCTGGCGATCGGGCCAGAAGCGAACCCGCGTGCCCGTCACGCCCTTTTTGACCCGGCCGACCTTGCGGAGTCCGGAACCCTTCGTGAACGGTGCCTTCGGGCCGTCACCGTCGAACGTCCCAGGGACACCACGACGGAAACTCATCGCCCACGTCGTCGGCGCCCGGTCGACCTCGACGTCGAGACGGGCCGAGAGAGCGTTGATCACCGATGCACCGACACCGTGCAAGCCACCAGACGCGGTGTAGGAGATCCCGCCGAACTTGCCACCAGCGTGGAGTCTCGTGAAGACCACCTCGACACCAGAGAGCTTCGTCCGCGGCTCGATGTCGACCGGGATCCCGCGCCCGTTGTCACGCACCTCCGCCGACCCGTCGTTGTACAAGATCACTTCGATCCGGGTGCAGGCGTTCTGCAACGCTTCGTCGACCGCGTTGTCGATCGGCTCCCACAAACACTGCATGAGGCCGCGGGTGTCGGTGGACCCGATGTACATTCCCGGGCGCTTCCGGACAGCCTCCAGCCCTTCGAGCACCGTCAGGCTGCGCGCGGTGTAGTTGGAAGGATCGACGCGAGGGGGCCGAGTCGCCAACGCCGCAACTCCTCTCTTAGGTCCCGGTCGTCCGGCCACGATCACCAGGTCATGGCGTGGCTGCGGTCGCCTTGATCACGTGACCGTCCCAGTCGCAGTGGTCACGGTCACCGTCTCGGTCAGCTCGCGCACCAGCGCCCGACCGGCTTTCAAGCCATTAGACGAAGCGACCTCAGGTTACCGACACCGGCCGACAACCCACGCCTTCCCACGCCGATGGCGTCGAGAGGATCCCACGAGATCGACCCCAGCGATCATGATCGTGATCCCCAAATGACCATGTGCACTACGTCCGGTGGAGGTGCACTATGTGTCGACACGTATCACAGGTCCGGTACGCGTAGTGCACATGGTCATTTTGGGGCGGCCGGGGGCGTCGTGTGGGAGCCCGCTCGGAGCCACTTCTCGATCTCGGACCGGACGTGAGGTTAGCCACATCGGCACGGGCTATGGGCCCGAATCCGCCGCGCGATGGTCCCGAATCGTACGGCTCTCGCCGGTAGCAGCCACGGTGCCCGACTGGCGTCCACCGCAGCTCTCGGTTTAGCTGTGAGAGAACGCCAGGGCTATTGGCTTGGAAGATCAGTGACCCGGTGAGATGTTGTGGAGACGGAAGCTGTGCAGACAGCGACGCTGCGCAGACCGTGAACAGAGTGCAGACAGACGACGTTCTGTCAGGTGGAGGGATGCTCCACCGACGGCAGGACACGGAGACGAGAGAGAAGAGCACGTGACAGCTGCAGTTGCCACCCCACTATCGGCCGCGGACCGTTGCGACCGCTGTGGCGCTCAGGCGTACGTCCGGGTGTCCCTGGCGTCCGGTGGCGAGCTGATGTTCTGCGGGCATCACGGCCGTCAGCACTCGGAGAAGCTGCGCGAGATCGCGGTCGACATTCACGACGAGAGCCACCGGCTTTCGGAGGACTCGCCCAACTAGCCACGAGGGCGGGTCCCGGTGGCTCGTCCGTTACGCCGGATGTACCCGGATGTACGAGGTCCTCAGACCGTTCTTCGCCGGACGGGCAAAGTCCTCAAGACCGGTCGAGAACCGATCATTGGTCGAGGAAGTCGCGGAGCACCTGGGATCGACTCGGGTGGCGGAGCTTGCTCATCGTCTTGGACTCGATCTGGCGGATCCGCTCCCGCGTCACCCCGTAGACCTTGCCGATCTCGTCCAACGTCTTCGGCTGACCATCGGTCAGCCCGAACCGCAGCGAGATGACCCCGGCCTCGCGCTCGGAGAGTGTGTCGAGGACCGAGAGCAGCTGCTCCCGGAAGAGCGCGAACGTCACCACGTCGGTGGGCACGATCGCCTCGGAGTCCTCGATCAGGTCACCGAACTCACTGTCACCGTCCTCACCCAGCGGGGTGGAGAGTGAGATCGGCTCGCGGCCGTACTTGCGAACCTCGATCACTTTCTCCGGGGTCATGTCGAGCTCCTTAGCGAGCTCCTCCGGGGTCGGCTCCCGGCCCAGGTCCTGCAGCATCTGGCGCTGCAGCCTGGCCAACTTGTTGATCACCTCGACCATGTGGACCGGGATCCGGATCGTACGAGCCTGGTCGGCCATCGCCCGAGTGATCGCCTGCCGGATCCACCACGTGGCGTACGTGGAGAACTTGTACCCCTTGGTGTAGTCGAACTTCTCCACCGCCCGGATGAGA
>DATCKU010000107.1:0-11502 GCA_036564245.1 Actinopolymorphaceae bacterium | reverse complement strand
AGCCGTTGATCACCGTAGACAGTCGTACGCCGCCGGACAGGGGGCGTGCCCGGCGGCGCCGACGAATCTGCAGGTCAGAGGCCTGATGTGGCCGGTTGGCGGAGGGCATGGGATTCGAACCCATGACCGAGAGAGGTCCCTCGGTAGTGGTTTTCAAGACCACCGCACTAGGCCACTATGCGAGCCCTCCTGAGGCCCCACCGGAACGGACAGGCGGGGCCAGCAGTCCATTCTTCCACCTGCGCGCACCGACCGGACGGAACGGTCAGGTCGACACTTATGTCCGAGCCGTGGTACGTCTGGATGGACCGCCCCAGGCTCCAGTCAGGCGCTCGAGCGGCCGCCGGCGCCTGCGCATACGAGGAGAACTGTGACGAATCCGGACCCCGCCAAGCCTCAGCTCGCCAACCTCCAGCGACCCTCGGGCGGCTTTGCGATGGTGGCCCTCGACCAGCGGGAGTCGATGCGCGCCATGTTCGCCGAGCACCAGGACCATCCGGTGTCGGACGCTCAGCTGACGGAGTTCAAGCTGGCAACCGGCCGGGTCCTCGGCCCGCATGCCTCGGCGATCCTCGTCGACCGGCAGTTCGCCCTCGACCGGTTCCTCGACGATCACATCCTTCCGCCCCAGACCGCCGTGATCGCCGCGGCAGACACCTTGAGCCCTCGGGGAGACGAGATCGTCGGACACTCGACGCTCGACGAGTCCCTCGACCTGGGCCACTATCGCAAGCGTGGAGTCACAGCGGCGAAACTGCTCGTGCTTTACCGACCCGACGAGGATCCTGCCACGCGCATCGGCCTGGTCGAGCGCTTCGTCGAGCGCTGTCGGGAGGCAGGTCTGCTGAGCATCATCGAGCCGGTCGTACGTCGCCCATTGACGGCAACACTCCCGGCAGAGCATGCGTACGAACTCGTTCTCACGGCGGCGGCGGAGCTCGGCGACCGCGGCGCGGACCTCTACAAGGCCGAAGTCCCGCTGCACGGCAAAGGCAAACCCGACGAGATTCGCCGGCGGTGCGCCGCGATGACCAAACTGATCACGTCACCATGGGTCGTTCTCTCCTCAGGCGTGCCGCAGGATCTCTTCCCACAAGCGGTCGAGCTCGCGTGCCGGGAAGGAGCGTCCGGATTCCTCGCTGGCCGGGCGATCTGGCGCTCCTGCATCGGCAAGCCGGACGTCGAGCGGGCCCTGCGCCACCAGGCCGTCCCGCGGCTCCAGCGTCTCTGCGAAGTCGTCGACGCAACCGTTGCGAGTGGCGCAGCGTGAGGAGGTTGCGATGCCGTACGACTCACCGCTGCGGCCGCAGGTCCTTCTCATCACCGGCATCATGGCGTCGGGTAAGTCCACCGTCGCGCAACGAGTTGCTGAACGGCTGGATCGCTCAGTCCACGTCCGCGGCGATGTCTTCCGCAGGATGATCGTCACAGGTAACGCCGCGATCACGCCGGAAGGCAGCGAGGAGATGGATGCCGAGCTCAGGTTGCGCTACAGGCTGTCGGCGATGGTGGCGGACGAGTACGCCAAGGCCGGCTACACGGTCATCGTCCAGGACATCATCCTCGGCCAGTACCTTGCCGCGTACCCGAAGCACGTCTCCACGCGCCCGTTCGGGGCCGTCGTCCTCGCGCCACGTCCTGAGGTGGTCGTGCGCCGGGAAGCCGAGCGACCGAAGACCGGCTATGCCGGCGGCTGGACCGTCGAGAACCTCGACGACCAGCTCCGCAGGAACACGCCACGGTTGGGACTGTGGCTGGACAACTCAGATCAGACGCCGGATGAAACCGCCGACGAGATCCTCGCCCGGCTCGGCGAGACCATCGTGGAGTAGCGGCCGATCACCTTCGACGAGAACCGGCAATATCCACGCGAAATTCGGAGTGTCCGGATGCAATCACGAGGGCGACGCCCATGACGATGGCTGTCGCCCCGCCTACCGAGCTCGTCGCGATGCAGCGAGAGTCTCGCATTAGCTAGGGGATCAATTACGACCCTCCCCGGCCAGTAGGACAGGACGCCTGCGCCTGACGCAGTTCCGCCTGCGCCTCCCGGAATGCGTTGATGTTCGTCGGCGCCTTCCTGTACGCCTCCAGCCACATCTGCTGTGCCGTGTCGGGATGGAGCTTGCCGGCTCGACGGTCGGCCATCGCCTTGAGATGTGCCTTCCACTCCGCTACGGCCTGATCGGCGGCGTTCAAGGTCCGGGCCACCGACGCGCTGAGCTCTTGGCACCTCTGGACGTACGCACGCTGAGCCGAGGTCAATCGCATGGTGCCGGCCTTCTGCCTGTGCGCCTCCTGCAACGTACGCTCACAGGCACCGTGCACCTGCCAATACTCGGCCTTGGCTTGGCGGTAGCGCTCAACCCTTCCCGGGCCTTCGAGACGCGTCTTCGTCCAGATCGCCTTGGTCTCGGCCTCGGTGTTCTTGCCAGATTCAAGATCGGCCATCGCCGTGATGTGAGCATCCCAGTCGTCGACCGAGCGGTCGGCTGCGTCCACGGCGGCAATCGCACGCCTGGACGCGTCCTGACACGCCGCTACGACGTCCGGATCCGCCGGGCCGTCCTCGGTCCGAGCTCCGGCGACCCCACTCGTGGCCGCCGGAGACTCTGGTTTCTCGGACGCCGCGAATTTTCCTGACAAAACGCCTATTGCGGATCGTGGCGAAAATAACGACCACGACACGCCAGCGATTCCCACGGCAACCATCAGGAAACTGATTGCAATCGTTAGACGTCCTCGCCCCGCACGATGACGCGCTCGTCTTCGCCCAACAACCACGACGAATTCCCTCTCGAGCAGGTGCAGTCACGTGCCGCGGGCAGATTAGAACGCTCGGCGGGAAAGTAAAACGCAATGAACCGCCGTGCTCATGTAGTGAGACGACGAAGTGCACGATTACGCCACAGAATTCCCATTCTGGAAGTGGGTATCGGTGAGATCGTTCCGATAGGCCCGAAACCGCTGCTACTTCTTGCGAGGGACAACGGCTGTGGCGACGACAGGAAGGTGGTCGGAGGCGTCGGCAGAGATCACCTCAGCATTGACGAACCGGACATCGCGCGAGCCGAGCACATAGTCGATGCGGCGATCGGGATTCTCCACCGGATAGGAGAACCCCGGCCCGGTGCCTGCCTCCACCCACGCGTCGTCGAAGACGTTCGTCAATATCGCGATCTCGGGCGTGTCAGGAAGGGCGTTGAAATCCCCAACCAGGAAGGTGCGCTCCGGATCTGCACCGAGAAGCTCGACGATCTTCGCTGCCTGCGCTTCGCGCTCGAGGTTGTCGTTGTGCTGCAGGTGCGTGTTGGCAACCCGCACCATCACCCCGCGGACCTTGATGTCTGCGACCAGCAGTCCCCGCTGCTCGTGATCGGCGAACCTGGGCAGGTAGGTATTGCTCCAGGAAAAGATCGGGAAACGCGACAGGATCGCCGTGCCGTACTGCCGGCGAGGTTGACCTGGCTCGAGCGGATCGAGGTCGAGGTTTGCACCGTAGACGACGTGCATGTCGAGCAACCGGGCGAGCTCGGTCGCCTGGTCGGCGAAGTCGCTGCGCTCACCCCAGTGCCGGTCGACCTCCTGCAGACCGACCACGTCCGCATGGAGCGAGTCGAGAACCTTCGCCGTGTGCGCAAGGTCCAGCACGTTGTCATGACCCGCGCCATGGTGAATGTTGTACGTCCCTACGCGCATTCGTACCCCACGACCCCCGTGCCGCCCACTAGCGGCCGCCGGCTGGTTGAAGCTCATGGCGGCGACGCCTCCGACACTCATCGCACCCACCATGGCAAGCATCCGCCTGCGGGACATGTGGCCACGAGACATCAACGGCCCCCTTTCGTGAGCCGCTGGACCCGATTACATAGACCGAGCCAGGACAAGGGGTGAACTTCGCATCAAAATCACGATAGGTGACAACGACGACGAAGAGTGCGATCTGCGTGACCGGATCAGGCACCCGAGCGAAGCGAACGAGGATCGATCGGCGACCCGTCCGGTGACGGCGTCGTACCGGCGAGCGCGATGGTCAAGGCGGCCAGTCCGTCTTCTGGCGTCACGCGCGGCTCCACACGCCCGGCGATGGCGTCGACGAACTCGCGCAACTGCGCGGCGTACGGATCGACGGAACCGTCGTCGGTGTAGAGGACCTCGCCCGATCCGTCAGTCACCGACTGCGACTTCGCGGAGTCGAACCGCAGCACGCCGTCTTCGCCGACTATCTCGAACCTGGCCGTGAGGTCGGTGCCGGGCACGTCCCAGACGCCGGTGACTTCCGAGACGACACCACTCGCATGCGTCAGCGTGGCCGTGGCACGGACGACATCGCCGTTCCGGTCGCTCTCGCCGGCGACACCGACGACCTCACCGGCTAGCCAGCGCGCGAAGTCGAGGTCGTGGATCGCGAGGTCGACAAGGACTCCACCGGAGCGTGCGGTGTCGACGAACCACGTTCCAGGGCCAGGGCTTGCGTTGACGCGTCCGAACGACAGCTTGGTCAGCTGACCGACCCGACCGGCTTGTACGGCTTCACGCGCGAAGACGTACAGCGGGAAGAAGCGCAGCACGTGGGCAGGGAACAGGCGTACCTCGTTCGTACGGCACACCTCGATCATCTCCTGCGCCTGGGCCGGCGTTCGGGCTAGCGGCTTCTCGCAGATGACGTGCCGCCCCGCGCGTGCCGCGGCAAGTGTGAGCTCGGCGTGCGTGTCGGTCGGTGTGCAGATGTCGACGACATCGACCTGCTCCAGCAACTCAGCGAAGTCTGCGACCGCCGTGGCGCCATGCTCGGCGGCGAAAGCGGCACCCCGCTCAGCGTTTCGCGAGTACACCGAGACCGGGTGCCCAAGCTCACGCCAGGCCGCCGCATGCGTACGCCCCATGAATCCCGTGCCGATCAGGCCAATCCGCGGTGTCATAGCATCACAGCGTAGTTGGTCTTGCGCACAAGGGCACTCGTGCGGCGTGTGTACGCCTGGTCACCGAGCAGACAAGGCGCCGCAGCGTCGAGACAGCTCGTCGAGACGCTCGACCTCCTTTGCGGTCAGGCAGAAGCCCATCGCGCCAGCGTTCTCCTCGGCTTGGCGTGGTTTGGATGCGCCGGGGATCGCCACCACCGTCTCGCCGTAGTACGTGACAAGCCAGTTGAGCGCGACCTGGCCGGGCGTGGTGCCGTACGCCTTTCCGATCGCCCGAAGCTCGTCGATGAGCGGCGCGGTTCGGGTCAGGGTCTTGCGATCGTACGAGCCAAAGACGCGACGTACGCGGGACAGCGACGTGACCTGCTTCGGGTCGTCGTGGAACCGTCCGGTCAACAGTCCCGATCGCAAAGGGCTGTAGGCGATGAGCGTGATGCCGAGGCGCCGTGCCGTGTCCATGACGCCGTTCGTCTCGATGGCACGATGCAGCAGGCTGATCTGCACCTGGTTGGATGCCAGGGGGATCCCCTCGGCCTTCAGCGCGTCGTACGCCTTCGCCATCTGCTGTGCCGAGAAGTTGCTCACGCCCACCGACGCGATCGTCCCGTCTCGCACCAGGCGCGCCATCTCACGCATCTGTTTGGCGATCGGCGAGAGACTCGCAGGCGAGTGGATCTGATGCAGGTCGATCGGGAAGCCCTGAAGCGCGGCGACCCTGTCGCCGATCGTCCGCCGGATGCTGCGTGCGGTGCGGAACCCCGGCAGCCACTTCGTCGCGATGCGTACGTCGCCTGGCGAGACTCCGCACTGACGCAGTGCCGTGGTGAGCGCCCGCTCTGACTCGCCGCGGCCGTACATCTCGGCGGTATCGAACCACGTGATGCCGCCGCTCAGGGCAGTCTTCACGATCGCGGTGATCTCCTCCTGGCCACCGACATCTGCGTAGAGGGCCGACGTCATGCCCCGGGTGGCGAACTGCATGCATCCGAGTCCGATCGGCGTGATCTCGATGTCGGTCGCGCCGAGCCTTCGGGTTCCTAGTGGTGCGTTCATCGCTCCCGTCCTTCGTCCGCCGGGTTCAGCGCAGGGTCGTCGAGCCGTCGTCGCGGATCGTCCAGAACGGATTGTGCGCGACCTCCCACGCATGGCCGTCGGGATCAGTGAAGACACCCGAGTAGCCGCCCCAGGACGTCGGGGCACCTCGCCGCCTGACGGAGCCACCGGCGCGTTCGGCCTCGGCGAGCACCGCGTCGACCTCCTCGGGTGACCGTACGTTGTGCGCCAGCGTGATGCCGCCCCAACCACCGGTGTCGGTGACAACCGTGTCCTCGGCGAGCGTGGCTCGATCCCACAGCGCGACGATCATGCCCGGCATCTGGTAGAAGGCCACGTCGTCCTCGGGCTTGGCTTCTGTCCGCCAACCGAGTGCCTCGTAGAAGGCACGTGCGCGTGCCAGGTCGGCGACGCCGAGCGTGATCAGACTGAGTCGTTGTTCCATCCCGCGATGGTACGCAGCGGCGCCGACGATGAGGTCACGGTTCAGGGAGACGTCGGCGCGGACCCCGTACGGTGACCAGATCCATGCGCGGGACCGTGGGGCCGCGTAGAACTGTGAGGCTGTGGAGAATCTTCGTACCTAATAGCGACGAGGATCCTCCACAGCCATCGACATGAAGACCAAATCGGACCTGCACTACGTGCCGACACGTGTTGCAGGTCCGACGGGCGTAGTGCACATGGTCATTTGGGCGGTCAGGCGAGCAGGAGGGCGTTCGCGGGATCCTCGATGATGCCGGCGACGTCGGTGAGGAAGCGCGAGCCTTGCTCGCCGTCCACGACTCGATGGTCGAACGACAGTGCGAGCGTGGTGACCCAGCGCGGCACGACCTCGTCGTCCACCACCCACGGCTGCTTGCGGATCGCGCCGAACGCCAGGATCCCCGACTCACCCGGGTTGAGGATCGGCGTGCCGCCGTCCACGCCGAACACCCCCACGTTGGTGATGGTGAACGTCGTGCCCTGCATGTCGGCCGGTGGGGTCTTGCCCTCCCGGGCGGTGGTCGCGAGCTCACTGATCGCCCGCGCGAGGTCGGGCAACGACAGCCGGTCGGCGTCCTTGATGTTGGGCACGGTGAGCCCACGCGGAGTCGCCGCCGCGATGCCGAGGTTCACGTAGTGCTTGAGCACGATCTCGCCGGCCGCTTCGTCCCACGTGGCGTTGAGCTCTGGGGTACGACGAAGCGCCAACAGGCACGCCTTCGCCACGACCGCCAGTGGGGTCAGCTTGACCGAGGCGAACTCGCGGCGCTCCCGCAGCCGCGCCACGAGCTCCACCGTGGCGGACGCGTCGACCGTCACCCACTCGGTCACGTGAGGAGCGGTGAAGGCGCTGCGGGTCACGGCCTCGGCCGTCGCCCGCCGAACCCCGCGGATCGGGATCCGGGTCTCGCGCTCGCCGCGTTCCGGGGTCCAGGCCGGCGTGGGTGCAGCGGCGACTGCCTCCGGAGCCGCCGCAACGGCTTGAGCGCGTGCCGCCGCGTAGGCCTCGACGTCCGCGCGGGTGATCACCCCATCCCCACCGCTTGGTCGTACCTCGCGCAGGTCGATCCCGAGATCCTTGGCGAGCTTGCGTACGGGTGGCTTGGCGCGCACCGGCCCCTCGGCCCGCGGCGCCGGAACCTCCGCAGTCGGTGCTGCAGTGGACGTCGGCGAGGCGTTCGCCAAAGGAGGACTCGCCTCACCGGCCGCCGCATGCGCAGGCACGCCACGTCGCCGGCGCCGGCGAACCGCGCCCGCACGAGGGCCGTAGCCCACGAGCATGGCCGTCGGCTCTTCCGCCTTTGCGGCTCCCTGCTCGGACGTCGCCTGGCCGGATGCCTTCTCAGACGGCTCCTCTTCGGCCGCCGCAGCACCATCCGACACGCGGATGATCGGCGTCCCGACCGGCACAGTCTGACCTTCGCTCGCCAGCAGCTCGGTCACGGTCCCGGCGTACGGACACGGCAGCTCGACCAGCGACTTCGCGGTCTCGATCTCCACGATGATGTCGTTGACCTGCACCGTGTCGCCCGGCTTCACCCGCCACGACACGATCTCAGCCTCGACCAGGCCTTCGCCGACGTCCGGGAGCTTGAATTCGCGTACGTTCGCCATGATCGTCCCTCCCATCCGTCGGTTCAGTACGCCAGCACCCGGTCGACAGCATCCAGGACCCGATCGAGGTCGGGCAGGTATTCGTCCTCGACCCGGGCGACCGGATACGGAATGTCATACCCAGCCACCCGGTGGACCGGCGCCTCCAGCGAGTAGAAGCATTCCTCGGTGATTCGGGCCGCAAGCTCTGCACCCAGGCCAGCGGTCAGCGGGGCCTCGTGAACCGTCACGACCCGGCCGATCTTGCGTACGAGATCGAAAACCGGGTCGAGATCGAGTGGCGACAACGTCCGCAGGTCGACGACCGCCAGGCTCTTGCCTTCCTCCTCCGCCGCCTGCGCAGCGTCGAGACACGTCTTCACCATGGGGCCGTAGCAGAGGAGCACGACATCGCTGCCGTCCTGCACGACCCGCGACGCATGGAGCGGGTAGGGGGGCTCGGGCAGGTCGGTGTCGACCTCGGCACGCTCGTAGTAGCGCCGCTTCGGCTCGAGGAAGATGATCGGGTCGTCGCTCGCGATGGACTGTTGGATCATCCAGTACGCATCGGCCGGGTTGGCGCAGGCGACGACCTTCAGGCCGGCGGTGTGGACGAAGTAGGGCTCCGGTGACTCCGAGTGATGCTCGACCGCTCCGATGCCTCCGCCGAACGGGATCCGGATCACCACGGGAAGTCGTAGTCGGCCCTGGGACCGCAGGTGCAGCTTGGCGACCTGGTTGACGATCTGGTCGTACGCGGGATAGACGAAGCCGTCGAACTGGATCTCGCACACCGGGCGGTATCCCCGAAGCGCCAGTCCGATCGCCGTACCCACGATGCCCGACTCGGCGAGCGGCGTGTCGATGACGCGGTCCTCACCGAAGTCCTTCTGCAGGCCGTCCGTTACGCGGAAGACGCCACCGAGTTTGCCGACGTCTTCGCCCATCACGATGACCTTGGGGTCCGCTTCCATTGCCCGCCGGAGGCCGGCGTTGAGCCCTTTGGCAAGCGTGAGCTGGGTCATCGCGCCACCTCCGTGGGCTCCCTCGTCTCGGCATCGGCGAACGACGCGCGATAGTCGAGGTAGGCGCGTTGCTGCTCACGCAGCTCCTGGGTCTGCTCGGCGTACACCAGATCGAAGACGTGTGCGAAGTCGGGTTCCGGCAGCGCACGGGTGCCTTCGCGGAGGTGTTCGGCGAGCTGGTCGGCCTCGGCCTCGACCTGGTCGAAGAACGCATCGTCTGCGAGCCCGTTCCGCACCAGATAGGCCTTCACCCGGGCCAGCGGATCTTTCAGCTTCCAGTGCTCGAGCTCGTCCTGAAGCCTGTAGCGGGTGGGGTCGTCGGTGGTGGTGTGCGCACCCATGCGATAGGTGACCGCCTCGATCAAGGTCGGGCCGCCACCCTCACGCGCCTGCTGGAGCGCCGCCTTGGTGACCGCGTAGCAGGCGAGCACGTCGTTGCCGTCCACACGTATGCCGGGGAAGCCAAATCCGGATGCCCTGCGGTAGAGCGGGATGCGCGACTGCTTCTCTATCGGCGCCGAGATCGCCCACTGGTTGTTCTGCAGGAAGAACACGATCGGCGCGTTGAACACGGCCGCCCAGATGAACGCCTCGTTGACGTCGCCCTGCGCGCTCGCACCGTCACCGAAGTAGCCGATCACTGCCGTGTCTCGCTCCGGGTCTCCGGTGCCCACCAGGCCGTCGCGCTGCACGCCCATCGCGTACCCGGTGGCGTGCAGCGTCTGGGCGCCGATGACGATCGTGTAGAGGTGGAAGTTGGTCTGCTTGGGGTCCCAGCCGCCGTAGTCGACACCGCGGAAGAGGCTGATGATGCCGAGCGGGTCGATGTTGCGACACCACGCGACACCGTGCTCGCGGTAGGTCGGGAAGATGAAGTCCTGCGGCCTCGTGGCGCGCGCCGACCCGATCTGGGCCGCCTCCTGACCGAGCAGAGATGCCCACAAGCCGAGCTCTCCCTGACGCTGGAGGGCGATCGCCTCCGCGTCGACCCGGCGAATCAGCGCCATGTCCCGGTAGAAGCCTTTGATCGCCTCGTCGTCAAGGTCGAAGACGTAATCCGGATGCTCTTTGCGTTCCCCTTCAGGGGTGAGCAGTTGTACGAAAACCTCGGGCTCCTGCGAGGCGGAACCGTTGCGGGTCTCAGAGGGATTCGGGGCGTTCGTGGGGGGCGAAGCCCGCAGCGGGTCGGTCGTACCTGCATTCATCACCGCGCACTCCTTCTCGTCCATCGGTGTGCGGGATCGCCGCCACCGGGCCGGAGCGAAACGCGCCGAACTCGATATGCGCCTGTGGGCGCTGGCGGTCTTAGCCCGAGGGATGTCCCTCGAACAACCGCCCGAGTCGCCGCTTGCGACTGGGACGGGTTGCCCCAGTCGCGCCTGTGTACACAGTCGTGTCGGTAAACACCGCGTGCCACCAACGTACTCATCTCGTCCCGTCTGCGCATCCAGTGTTGCTCCGACCGAGCGCTTTGTGACGTCCCGGGCTCGCCCCCCGGTACTGCCACTCTCAGGATCGGCCTGTCAGACGGGAGAGACCATGTCGGATCCCACGGTTCGCGGCCGCATTTTGGTGTGCAGCTTCCACAGTTAGTCGTACACCCGACTTTCCCGCCAAATGACCATGTTCAGCGGGTCTGTGGTCGCCACAGCAGGTGTCGGCGCCTATTGAGGCGACGACACGCCCGGTGCGGACGCGATCGTTCCGGCTTCGCAACCTGTTGCCGGATCCGGACTCTGTCTAAGATCGCTTAGGCCGCGATCTTGCTCTGTCATGGCGCGAGGGGAAGGCCGGGGGTCACATGTACTTCGAGTCGGACCAGATCGAACGCTGGAGCCGCCACATCCGCCAGGTCCGCGACGATCTCGACGCCGCCGACCAGGCCAAGCCGGAATCGGTCGACGCTGGGCCGTTCACGCCGCTCGTCATCGACATGGTCGAGGCGACCGTCGCGGACTACGTGCACCTCACCCTCCGGCTCGGCACCTTGGCGGATCGCCTGGACAAGGTGGCTGACTACTACCGCAAGGTGGAGGAGGTCAACCAGGAGCTGCTCCAGGTCACGCCCGACTCGCCGTTCTACAACGCGGGAGCGATCGGACTGTCGATGGCCGGCGAGCATGCCGCGGCCTGGGGCCTCACCAAGGATCGTGATCAGGAATGACGCAGACGAGCACTCAGCTCGGTGGAGATCCTGCGAGCATCCGTGCGGTTGCGACGTGGTTCCGCGACATCCTGGCACCCCGTGTCAAGGAGGCGGCATCGGTCGCGGCCCACATCCTCAACGAGCGGTTGGATGCGTGGGAGGACGCCGCCGCGCGGGCCTTCGCCGAGCAGCTCAGAGCGGGACACCGCAAGGCGGAAGAGCTCGCGGAGGCAATCAAGAAGCGGGCGGACCTGCTCGATGAGATCGCAAACACGCT
>DATCKU010000106.1:0-14867 GCA_036564245.1 Actinopolymorphaceae bacterium | reverse complement strand
CTTCTAATCCGGCGGTTGCAGGTTCGAGTCCTGCCGGGCGCGCCCCCTCTGACCAGGCAAAACGCGACCCGAACGCCCGTCTCAAGATCAGAATCGGGACTGGATGTCAGGATTTTGCCAGGGATCAGTCCGGCCAGCCGTCGCAGGGCGGGGCTCACGCCCTGGTTGAGTCACCCGGTCACTTCACCGTTACACGGTCCAGGGCGGGCGGCTCGAAGGGGCTGTGTCGGGTGAGGTAGCCGCGCAGCACCTCGTAGTCGCGCGTGCCGCGCGCCGGGTCGGCGTAGGAGTCCTTGAACACTGTCGTGCCGTCACCGCCGATGAGCGTGTACGCCAGCGTCGCCAGGCGGTACTCCTTGGTCAGGTCGAGCGGTTGGCCGTCGATGGTGACATCCGCGGGGTCGACCCGGTCGCCGACCGGGCCGTCGGCGTCGAACGCGTAGCGGACGTTCGAGGAGACGCCGAACGGCGCGAACCGAACCGTGCCGTCCGGCTGGGTGCGCCACTGGTCTTCGAGCGCGTCGTGGATCTGCTGGCCGGTGACCGTCACCGTCACCACCGGGTTGGCGTAGCCGAATGCCGCCCACGCTTCCTCGAACAACACCAGACCCGGCGCGTCCGCTGGGTTGGCCCCCGGCGCGTACCACAGGTCGCCACGCAGCGAGTTCGAGCCGCTGTGGGCACGCAGGACGACCATCGCGAGGTCAGCGGCGTCCGCACGCCGCTCGGCCGTCCGCTGGGAGTCCTCGTACATGGCGTCGGCGACCACGTTGCCGAGGCTGCTCTGGCCTGTGGCGTCGAGGTCCCGGGTCAGGTCGCCGGTGATCTCCGCTACCGGGCGGGCGCCGGTCTTGTCGCGACGGTCGAGCCAGTAGTCGACCATCTGCTGCACGACCGGGTCCGGCGGGACGTCCCGAGTGACCGGGTGGTTGGTGACCTTGGTCTCCGACCGGATGACGTCCTTGGTGCGCGGGTCGATCGTCAGGAGCATCTCGTTGATGAGTTTGCCGTGGTAACCGGCTTCGACGACCGGTCGGAGGTTGCCGGCCGGGTCGGGCAGGTGGCAGATGAACTGCGTGTGCCAGTGACCGGTGATGATCGCGTCGATGGCCGGGTCCGCCTGCCTGGCGAAGTCAGCCATCGGGCCGGACGGTGAGTCATTGCAGGTCCAGAACTGACCGCCAGCCGTCAAGCCTTCGTGAGCAGCGATGATGATCGCCTCGACGCCGCGCCGCTTGAGGATCTTGGCGTACTTGTTGGCGGTCTCGACCAGGGGCAGGTCGTCGAGCGCGGGCTGGAACGACGTCGATCCTTCGACCGTCGTGTCCGTGGTGAGGTTGATGAAGCCGATCGGGATGCGGCGACCGTTGTCGGCGACGACGTGCTTGACGACGTACGGCGGGACGATCGGCTGCCGCTTCCTCTTGTCGACGATGTTCGCCGTCGCGTACGGGTAGTTCGACCCGCGGAAGCGTCGACCGGTGGAGTCGGTGAAGCAGGAGTCGACGTCGACCGTGCCGAAGCAGCGGCCCTTGCCCATGTGGTCGACGAGGAAGCTCGGCGAGATGTCGAGCTCGTGGTTGCCGACCGTGTTGAACTCGATGTCGAGGTAGTTCAAGAACTCCACTGTCGGCTCGTCGGCGTGGTAAGCGACCTCGGTCGGCCAGCCGCTGAACGAGTCGCCGACGGCGAACCGGATCGAGTTCTTGTGCCCCGCGGAGAGTCGGTCGAAGTGGGTGGCGATGTAGGGGGCGCCGCCGACCACGATGGGCCCGTCGGGGCCCGGCACGGTGCCGTTGCTGGAGTCGTTGTGCGGCCGGATGTAGCCGTGGAAGTCGGTGATACTCAGCAGCTGAACCTCGACCGGCGCGTTCGCTCGACTGTGGTCGCCCCTCGCCGATGGCGGTGGTGCGGCCAGCGTCGGCGCGCCGGTCGATGCGACGGCGACGGTGGCCGCCAGGGTGGTGGCCGCTACGGCGAGCGCGCGGCGGGTCGAGATGCCCATGTGGTGCCCTTCCTGACCTCGCTAGAGAACGACGCTCCCCGAAGGTGTCGGTGCGAGGCGTCGATCGGATCTCGCCGAATCTTCACGTCGCTTCGAGCTCTTGAACAGATCTGCGTCAAGATCTGGACATTCGCGCATCAGTGCGCAGTCGGCGCAGTCGCCGTGCTGCGGGGCGGTACGTGAGGCGGGTACCCGTGTGCTAGTGGGGCGCTGGGCGGAAGGCCGATCGGTACTCCCGCGGCGTCATCTTCTTCAGTTCCCGGAACCTTCGGTTGAAGTTGGAGAGGTTGTTGTAACCCGACCGTACGGCCACCTCGGCGATCGGCAGCTCGGTGTCGACGAGCAGCCGGCACGCGGCGCTGATCCGCAACTCGGTAAGGGCTCTGGTGAGCGTGCGTCCAGTGGCTCTCCGGAAGAACCGGCTGAATGCGGCGGGAGACATGTGCGCGATCTTGGCTACGTCGCTCAGCGAGACCGGTCCGGCGTACGCCGTGGCGAGGTACCGTCCGACGGCGACCAGGCGCTCCCTGCTTGTGGTGTCGAGCGGCGGATGGAATCCAGAGCTGGACAGGGGCTGCTGGTGGCGAGTGTCCTTGGCCAGTCGGTCGAGGACGCCCAACAGCGCGATAGTCCGCTCCGTGTGACTGAGGACTGACCAGGACGGGAACGTCGCGGCGACGGACGCGGCGGTGGGCCCGGTGAAGCGCAGGCCGCGACCAGCGGCGGCGAACATCCTGGCGACGTGTTCGAACTCCGGCCGTTTCCACAAGGTCGCGCCCAGGAAGTCGCGGTCGAACTGTGCGACGACGCCGTGCTGCCGGCCGGAGCGGTCGTCGGAGACGTAGGTGTGCGGGAGGTCCGCGCCGATCAGGACCAGATCCCCAGGGCCGTAGGTTTCGATCGAGTCGCCGACGTAGCGGCGCCCGGTCCCGGCGGTGATCAGGGTCAGCTCGAGCTCCGGGTGGAAGTGCCAGTTGAACCGCAGGCTCGATGTTTCGAAGGCGTGCCACACCCATGACGCGGCCGGGAGAGTCTCGATCTTTTCGTACGCTGCCTCCACGGCCCAAAACGGTACTCAATCCACTCCCGACCAGCACTGCGTCCCCATCGAGAGCAATCGAGTACCAGAAATGGGCATCGTAGACGTGGCCGCCACGTTCGATCGCTACCAGGCTTGTCGGCATCGGAGTCGAAGGTTCCCTTGGAGCATGGATATGACCGGGAGTGCGGTTCACTACCACGAGCGCCACCACGACGACCAGAAGGGGCGACAGCATGATGGGAGCGATCGGCGGTCCGAACTGGAAACGCCGTACGAACTCCCACCCGACGCGGTAAGCCGATACGCAAGAGACGGCTTCGTACGACTCCCGGACGTACTCAGTCCAGAGACCATCGCGGCGTACGAACCGACGATCACCGCCAAGGTCATCGAACTCAACACGATGCACCTGCCGTTGGAGGAGCGAGACACGTACCACAAGGCCTTCCTGCAGGTGATCAATCTCTGGGAGCACAGCGACCGGGTGCGGGAGTTCGTCTACTCCACCCGGCTCGCGCGGATCGCGGCGGAGCTCATGGAAGTGGACGGCGTACGCATCTACCACGACCAGGCGCTCTACAAAGAGGCGGGCGGCGGAATCACGCCGTGGCATGCCGACCAGTACTACTGGCCATTCGCGAGCGACAAGACCTGCACGGTGTGGGTGCCGCTGCAGGAGACGCCGCTGGAGATGGGTCCGCTGGAGTTCAGCGTCGGAAGCCACCGGTTCGAGTTCGGCCGTGATCTGGAGATCAGCGACCACTCCGAGGAGGTCTTGCAGAGGGAGTTGAGCGCACAGGGCTTCCCAATCTTCCGGGAGCCCTACGCCCTCGGCGAGGTGAGCTTCCACAGCGGTTGGACGTTCCACCGCGCTGGACCCAACACGACGTCCACGCCCAGGCGGGTGATGACGATCATCTACATGGACGCCGACATTGTGGTCCACGAGCCGGTCAACGACGCACAGCGCAACGACCTGGAAGGCCATCTCCCCGGTGCAAAGGTCGGGGAGGTTCCCGACACACCCCTCACACCCGTTCTCTACCGTCGGTCTGCTGACCAGTAGGGACGGCATCGGAAGCCGGATGCGAGGAGCCTGCGAATCGCGATCAGGCCGCTGAGCTCGTCACAGCACGATCAACCCGCAGAGGCGGTGGGCGGGGTGACGTTGATGATCACCCGTGCGGTCTCGGAGTTGATCCAGCCGTCGTTGGCCTTCCATTTGAACTCGAACTGACCCGTCTTGCCTGGTTGCGGTGTGTAGGTGAACGTCCCGTCGGCGTCCACCTCCAACTGGCCCTCCGCCGGGTGATGGATCGTGATGAACGTGAGCGGGTCGCCATTCTCGTCGCTCGCAGGCAACTGTCCGGTAACTGGTGTGAACATGTCGGTGGAATAGATCGAGTCGCTGACCGTCGGAGCAACGTTTCCGCTCAGCAGCTTGATCACATCGAGGCCGATCTTGTGGTTGGACGACGCTTCGTTCTTCCCCATGCTCACAAACTTGAACCCGTAGCGCCCGGTCTCGGGAAACGTCACTTTCCCGTAGTCCACCGACCTGATGACTCCGTTGCCCGGGTCATAGGCATCGATCACGTCGCCGATCGGTGTGCCGTCCGCGCTCGCGGGTACACCTGGCTCGAAGATGGCCAGCTGGAACTTTCCCCTTGCCGCCCGCGCATCGTAGTCAAGCAGCATGTCGTAGGTTCCTGCCTCGACCGTGGCATAGAACACTGCATAGTCGTTCGGCTGGAGGAAATCCACGATGCTGTAACGCCCGTTGCTCGCGGCGCTGCTGACACCTCCGTTCTGGTTGACCTTGACCACGCCTGGGTCGTTCGTCACGACGTCGGATGCGGCGACATCGTCCTCGTCGTAGGCGAACAACTCTGCTTCCATGATGAGATCTGGATCCCGATAGGGCGGAACTGCTTTCGGCTCCGGCACAGGGAGGTCGTCTGGCTTGTACTCGATCTCCACTCTCCCGACCGCGGCCGTACCACTCACTTCAACTTTCAGGAAGCGATAGTTGGTCGACCCTCTGTAGCTGTAGGTGGTTCTGGACCCTCCCGCGTAGGTTGACCATCGTGTGTCCAGCTCGAAATATGCCTCGCCATCCTTCGAGCCGTACAGCGAGACGTCACCGGGCGCGCCATACACATAGACGTCAGCGGCACGCAGCGCCCCACCCATCGCGTACTCCACGCTGGTGGAAGTGCCGTCTCTACTTCTGAGAACACCGAGATCCTCCTGGTACGCGGTGTTCGCGTACGACTTCTGGATCACCGCGTTCGGCTCTCGGGAGTACGTCTTCGAGAAATCGAAGAGCTGATCGACGATCCATTGCCGGTTGACGACAACGCGGGACGAGACATTGGACGGCGCTGAGACTCCACTGCTGTTCTTCGCGACAACTCGGTAGTAATAGGACCTGCCCGGCTGCGCTGAAACGTCATGGAAGAGGCTCGAGTAGGTCGGCAGGTTGTCGTGTACCTCGCCAACGGCGACCCAGGGACCCTTCTTGGACTCGCTGCGCTGTACTTCGTAGCTCTGGGCACCGGTCGAACCCTGCCAGGAGATGTGGCCGACGTCTGAGATCGGAAGCAGCTTGGGCGGCGCGGGTACGTCCAGGGCGGGCGGCGCACCGGAGTTGCCCATGATCTTCCACGCCTTCGACCGCAGGGTGTCCTGGATGGCGATTTCCTCCTCGATCTCAGGCAGGTAATCAGATGTTGCCGGAAACCCAGGCCAGTTCAGGTCCTCATGCTGGGAACCGTTGTCGGAGTGCTTGTAGAACCCGCCATCCCGGTTGTGGAACCGGGTGGCCCACCAGTTTGCGCCGGAGACGCCGCTGGCGATGAGCTCGTCGAGGAACGTGACGAGCGTATCCGGAGCCATGTACATCGCGATTTCGCCTACGACGAGAGGAATCCTCTCCTTGGTCAACGCTCTCATGATCTTGAGTGTCTTCGTCGCACCGATGTCGCCCGACGTCGAGGTCCTGACCTCAGGTGGCAGGACCTCGTCTGTCGCGGGTCCGGTGAAGCCGACATACGTGTGGTAGGACAGCACGTCGATGTTCTCGTCATCGAGAAACTCGTCGTAGGTCTTGACGAGGTTGCCTGCCGAGAACTTGTAGACGTCATCTGGTTTGTTACGGCCGTCGATGAACAGGTGGTTCGGAGCTTCACGCTTCACGAAACGGGCCAGATCATGAAGCCACTCCGCGCGTTCGGCTTGGTAGTCGATGACGATCTCGTTCCCCGACTCCCAACCCATGATCGCCTTGTCTTTTTTGTAGGGGACCCCTGTGTAGGTATTCGTGCGGTTCAGGAGCGCCTTCACCATCCGCTTGAACCTCAGGTTGGCGTCACTGCCTACCGAGAAGAAGTCCTCGCCGTAGGTAGCAGTCCCGCCACGAATTCCTTCGTGATAGTTCACGAGCGGAATGTAGACGCGCACGCCCTGCTCGTTGCATATCTGGAGCAACTTGTCAAGTACGCGCATCGCCTCTTCATTGAAGGCGATCTCGTCCTGACCGGGAGTCACCGTGACCATGTAGTTCGGGTCGTCTCCGTTGGTCACGGTGATGACGAACGTCCTCATGACCCTGCCGTTCATCTGCTTGACCGTGGCAACGGCGTCACGCAGCTCGTACTCGTTCGGAAGTCGGACTCGAGATTCAGACTCGAACCGTTTGTTGGTGATGACCTGCAGGATGTCCGGCATGTTGGTGGAGATGAAGCGGAACTCGTCCGAACCCTCCATCAACCTGTCGCCCTGGCGCGTGATGAACTCGTCGAAGACGCTCTTGGCTGCCGAGTTGGCCGGGTGCGCGGTCCGCTCCCAAGTCAGCGTCGGAACGACGGCCAAGCACAGCACGATCAGGCATCTTCCGACGACCAGGCTTTTCCTCATCACCATCTGTTCCCTACGTCGCAGTTGATCGTGCCGAACAGCGCCTATTTCGAGATGAAGTACTGCTCGGGTCTGCTGGGCCCCGGAGTCGGGTAGACCCAGAGGTTGGGCATCTTGTCGAGCACGTTGGCGAAGTCGACATTGACGATGCCGTACTCACTTGTCGGCAGTGCTGTCCCGATTGTGTAGAACTCCTCCTTCGCGATCTGCAGGATCTGTCGCAGGAGGTCCTTGCGTTCGTCCACGTCCGTCGACGCGTTGAGCTGGTCGTAGAGCTCCATCTGGCGAATGGTCGGCGGCGGGGGCTTTTCCGACGGCCCGGGATCGCCGTTGTACCAGTTCGCCCAGGGGATGCCATAAGCCTGGTCGACGATGCTCGAGGGGAAGTACCACAGGGGTGCGAGCAACGCGTCGTTCAGCGCGCCCTGGTTGCCGGACCAGACCGCGGCGTCGTGGTCGTTGGCTTCCTTCCGCTCGATGAAGAGGGTGCGGTCTTCGGCCTTGATGTCGACGTTGATCCCCACCGCCCGCCAGTAACGTCGGATGAGCTCCAACGCACCGACCCAGCTCGGGTCGTACCCTACGGCCACCTCGATGGAGAAGGTGAGCTGCTTGCCGTCGGGGCGGAGGCGGAAACCGTCGCCGTCCTTGTCTGTCAGCCCTGCCCGGTCCAGATGCTCGTTGGCGAGGTCGACGTCGTACTCGGTGTACTGCTTGGCCATCTCTTCGTCGAAGAAGTCCGACTCCGGACGCGGACAGGCCTGCCATGGTTCGCCCTGGCGCTGGAAGCACGCCCGGATCAGCTCCTCGCGGTTGATCGCGTGAGACAGGCCGATACGGAAGTCCTTGTTCTGGAAGATCCCGCGCAGCGTACGGTCCTTGTGCACGAGGTTGAGCGCGATGATGAGGTAGTTCATCGAGCCCGGGGTGAGTTCGAGGAAGCGGTACCCACCGCGGTCGCGACTCTTGGCCAGAACCGGCTTGTTGGCCAGCGTGTTGATGTGCCGGGTGTGCAGGTCGAGCTCACCATTGGTCGCTTTGAGGAGAATGACCTCGACGTCCTCGACGAGGTCGTACACCACACGGTCGAGATACGGAAGCTGACGGCCTTGAGGATCGGTCTTCCAGTAGTACGGGTTGCGTTCGGCGACCAGCTGCGAACCGTCCCCAAGTCCACTGGTGAGGATCCACGCACGCAACGTCGGCAACTCAGGATTTCGCCACTGGTCGCCTTTCGCGACGATGAGATCCTGCCAGCGCTCGTGTCCTTCCTGCTTGGCCAGCCGGTCGGCGTCTTTGTTGTATCTCCCGTGGAAGCGCTCCAGGTAGTGCCGGGGCCACACATTGAGCATGTAGGCGTTTGCGCTCGCGAGGTTCTCGAGCAACTGTCCCTGTGGCTCGGGGAACAGGATGCGGAACGTCAGGTCGTCGACCCGCTCCAGGCGGGCGGGACGGTCGCCAGCCATGAGGAATGGCGGAATGGCCACGGTCACGTCGTCGGGTACGAGGATGTCGTCGTAGGCGAAGATGATGTCGTCGGTGGTGAAGAGTTCGCCATCGGACCAACGCATGCCGCGACGCAAAGTGAACGTGAACTGTCGGCCCCCGGCTTCGACCTCGACAGATTCGGCGATGTTGGGAATTGGCCGGGTGAAGCCCACATCCCAGCTCAACAGTTGCTCATAACCGATCGTGCGGTACAACCACGCGTCATCTTCCGGTCCGAGCAACGCCGACCGCCACTCGCCGCCATAGACACCGAGCCGGTCGACTGGCTCGACGACGAGCGGGTTCGCAGGGAGGCGATCTTTGACGGGTGGGAGCTCACCAGCAGCTACCCGAGCCGCAAGAGCTGGTGCTTCCTTGGCTTTCGCATCCACCCTGCCGGAATTCGGGTCCGGCTTGTTCGAGCCGCCGGGCTCCAGGGAGAACAAGCTGCATGCCGGGACGGACATGGCGGCGACCACGGCACCCCCGCCTGCGAGGAGTGCACGTCGTGTCATCGGCGGCGTCGCGGCCCGGCTGCGTTGGCCGACGTCTGATGCATGGTCCGGGCGAAGGCTCCTACTCATCTGAGATCTCCTCCCTGAGCGGGATGCCTTGTGATTCTTCTCATAGGCCAGCGGGCAGTCAATCTTGATTTAGTCAACACAAGTCCTCAACATTGGTGCCTATGACTGACGCGCTTTCGGTGGACCAGGTCGCTGAGCGGCTCGGCGTCAAGCGGGAGACCGTCTACGCCTATGTGAGCCGTGGGCTGCTGACCAGCCGCCGCTCCCCGGAGGGACGGTCGAGCCTGTTCGACGCCGCAGCGGTCGAGAAGCTGGCGGCCGGGCGCCGTAGATCCGCGCCCGCAAGCGGTGCAGCCTTGAGGATCGAGACCTCACTGACCCTGCTCGATGGCAAGCGCATCTACTACCGAGGCCTCGACAGCGCCGCGTTGGCCCGGTCCTGGCCCTTCGAAAAGGTCGCCTGGTGGTTGTGGACCGACACGGAAGGTGACTTTGCCGGCGGCGACACCGCGTTGCGCACCCCAACATCTGTTCGGGAGGTCGTTCGGCGAGCCGTTGACACCCTGCCCAGTAGCGCGCGTCCAATCGATCGGTTCCGTGTGGCCGTCGCCATTGCCTCGACCGCAGACCCTTTCCGCCAGGACCTACGTCCTAGCGGTGTCCGCAGAACTGCGGCCGGCATCGTCGCGACGATGATCGATGCGCTGCCTCCTCGTCACGGTAGTGACCATCGCAGACCTGATGGCACGGACGATCACGTCGAAGCTGCCGCCCGGCTCTGGACGCGACTGAGCACGCGAAGACCAGACGACAGCCTCCTGCGGCTCATGAACGGCGCACTCGTCCTCGTTGCCGACCATGACCTTGTAGCCTCCACACTCGCCGCTCGAATGGCGGCTTCAAGCCGTGCGGATCCGTACGCCGTCGTGCTCGCCGGACTCGGTGCCATGGATGGGCCGTACCACGGAGCATCCAGTGTTGCCGCCTACCGCCTCCTAGCCGCGGTCGCTGAAGGCTTGCCCCCTTCCGAGGCCTTGGCAGCCGGGCTCCAGCAGCATGGCCAACCGCCGGGCTTCGGAAACGTGCTCTACGACCAAGGCGACCCTCGAGCCCATGTCCTGCTCGAGCTGATCCACGAAGCCTCGGTCGACCGCGATCGGCTGGCTGTCGTCGACTCCGTGAGATCGGTCGCCGCTGAACGGGACTGGCTGCCCAATGTCGACTTCGGACTCGCTGCTCTCGCCTTCACCACAGGGATGCAGGCCGACGCCGGGGAGGCCGTGTTTGCAGTCGGCCGCTGTGCGGGGTGGCTTGCGCACGCAATCGAGGAGTACGCCACACCTGTGGGACGCTTCCGGCTGCGTGGGCGCTACGTTGGCA
This sequence comes from Actinopolymorphaceae bacterium, assembly GCA_036564245.1. Lineage (GTDB taxonomy): Bacteria > Actinomycetota > Actinomycetes > Propionibacteriales > Actinopolymorphaceae > Thermasporomyces. Next base: position 4,510 of record DATCKU010000106.1, on the reverse strand, counting down.
GGCCCCCGACAAACCTCCCGGTCGACTTGCGGGACGGGTAGCGGTCCCGGCGGGGCATGCTCGGCACGTCTCACAGAGTCACCGAGCGGCGGGAAGCTCCACGGTGACGCAGAGTCCGCCGCCATCTCGCGGGCTGAGCTCGAGAGTTCCGTCGTGGGCGCGGGCGATGCTCTTGACAATCGCCAGGCCGAGCCCGACGCCTGCGTGATCGGTGCGGATGCGTTCGGTGCCGCGCTGGAACGGCTCGGTGAGTGTCGAGACCACCTCAGGGCTGAGTTGCACTCCGGTGTTCTCGACGGTCAGCACGGCGGACCCTGGACCCGGAGCAGTGCGGATCTGAACGGTGCCGTTCTCGGGCAGGTTGTGGAGGATCGCGTTGTGCACGAGGTTCGTCGTCAACTGCAGCAAGAGGGTAGGGGAGCCGATGGTGGGCGTGACGTCGCTGGAGGTCTCGATGGCGACGCCATGCTTCTCGGCCAACGGCAGAAGCGTTTCCGTGGCCTCTTCCGCGATGAGTGACAGATCGACCCGTTCGCGGTCGAACGAGCGCTGATCGGCGCGGCTGAGCAGCAGCAAGGCTTCGGTGAGCTCGATCGCCCGGGAGTTGACGACCCGGAGTCGTTCATCCAGATCGCTGCCCTCGCGATTCGGGTCCTTTCGCGCGACATCGAGCAGGGTCTGCATGATCGCGAGTGGGGTACGCAGCTCGTGGGAGGCATTGGCGACGAACCGCTGCTGTTCCGCAACGTGTGCTTCGAGCCTCGCCAGCATGCTGTCGAAGGCATCGGCGAGCTCTCGGAACTCGTCCGTGCGTCCTTCCAGGTTGATCCGGTGTGAGAGCGATCCCTTCGCGGCCAGGCGCGTCGCGTCGGTGATGCGGGTCAGCGGTGCGAGCATCCTGCCCGCGAGGATCCACCCGCCGACCAGACCGAAGACCAGCAGGAATCCCAGCGTCCCGGCCGCAGCCGGAAGATAGGTCCTCCGAAAGATGTCCTCGAAGTCCAGGATCCCAGCAGGACTGTTCGTCACGTCGGGCAAGGCGCCGAGGAAGAACACTCCTACACCCGCGATCAGCAAGACACCGGCGACCATGAGGAATCCGGCGTAGCTCAGCGTGAGCTTCAGGCGAACGCTCAACCCGGGCGGCCTATCCATCGTCGTCCCCGCCGGTGTCGATGCGGTATCCGACGCCGGGCACCGTGGCGATGAGCCATGGCTCGCCGAGCCGCTTGCGTAGGGCAGACACGGTGATGCGCACAGCGTTGGTGAACGGGTTGGCGTTCTCGTCCCAGGCACGTTCCAGCAGCTCTTCGGCGCTGACCACCCCGCCGCCGGCTTCGACGAGGACCTCGAGCACGGCGAACTGCTTCCGGGTGAGCGGGACATATCGACCATCGCGGTAGACCTCGCGGCGGAACGGGTCCAGCCGCAGGCCGGCGAGCTCCAGCACGGGCGGGCGGTTGTAGGCGCGCCGACGGTGGAGGGCTCTGAGCCGAAGCACGAGTTCCTGCAGCTCGAAGGGCTTGGTGAGGTAGTCGTCCGCGCCGAGCTCGAAGCCGGACGCCTTGTCGTCCAGGCGGTCGGCGGCGGTGAGCATCAGGATGGGCATGCCGCTGCCCGAGGCGACGATGTGTTTCGCGATCTCATCACCGGACGGCCCGGGGATGTCGCGGTCGAGGACGGCGATGTCGTAGCTGTTGACGTTCAGCATCTCCAGTGCGGTGTCGCCGTCACCGGCGATGTCGGCCGCGATCGCCTCCAACCGCAGCCCATCGCGGATCGCCTCCGCCAGGAAGGATTCGTCCTCGACAACCAGCACACGCATCCTTCGAGGGTACGAGGTGACACATATCGTCAACGTAAGAAAATCCGCATACGGGGCAGCAACACGACTCTGCCTTGACTGTCGGCATGAGTCGAACCGCCGCAGGACGCGCACGGATCCGCGGAGCCTTCAGAGCCGCCATCTGCGGTGTGATCGTCCTCGCTGCCGCGATCACCGGAACGCTCGTCTATCAGTCGGCATCGTCTGAGTCCTCGCCACAGCCGTCGGTGTCGACATCGACGGCTTCGCCGGCTCCGGTGGAGTCGGCACCGGAATCCCCAGATCCGTCGGTGTCCGGTTCTTTGCCGGGCTCGCCGGCAGCGGAGTCGTCGCTCGGAGAAGGTCCTCCCGGCGCCCCGGGCGGTCTGACGAACGCCGAGGCTCAAGGGGTGCTCCCTTCCGGAGTGACGGTGTTCGATGACCAGTACGCCGGTATTGCCAACCTCGACCCGGCTCTGCTCCATGCCGTACAGGAGGCGGCGGTGGACGCCGCCGGCGACGGCATCGAGATCTACGTCACCAGCGGGTGGCGTTCCCGGGAGTATCAAGATCGGCTGTTTCGCCAAGCCGTCGCGGAGCACGGCTCGGAGGCGGAAGCCGCACGGTGGGTCGCAACTGCAGACACCTCTGTCCACGTGACCGGCGATGCCATCGACGTCGGACCCTCCGAGGCCGCTGCGTGGCTGTCCGAACACGGCGCTAGATACGGCCTATGCCAGGTTTACGCCAATGAGCCTTGGCACTACGAGCTACGGCCCGGAGCCGTCGACGCTGGTTGCCCACACATGTACCGCGACCCGACACAGGATCCGCGGATGCAGCGGTGAGTCGATGACTGTGCCAAGCAGAGGCGGGTAACCCGTATCGGATGGGCCGCTCGCTCGCAGCTTCACGGGCGTGGTGACGAGCCCGCCTTCCAGCAGCAGGGCGAATGTCTCGAGTCCGATGAAGATCGAGTGGAGAACGAACGGCCCGGATCCTTGCCAGCCGATCCCGCCGACGATCACGCTGGTCAGGGTGATGAGTAGGAGGTACGACGCGTGGATCCGTACCACGATCCTGCGTAGGTGGTCGCCTTCGCGCCGGCGTGGCGACTGTCCTGCTGCGATGTCGTATGGCTCGCTTGACGTGGTCATCCGTAGGGCTCCTCGCTGTCTGAGGTCTGGGCTGGTGAGCTGACGACGTTGGCTGGTCACGTCGTGCCGCGGACGTGCATGGCGTTAGCGACCGGTGCCGACCGCGCGACAAAACGCCTCGGTAACCGTGTCGATCACTGCCTCCCGGTCGGCGATGCTGACTCTGCTGGGCACGCTGGTCGCTGCGGAGCCCGCACCACGATCGGCCGAGGTCGCCGGCCCGATGCTCGCGGCTCTCCTGGCGGGCATGGTCATGGCCGCGATCCGCTGGCCCCGCCTTGCGCTCGCCGGTTCAGCGGCAGCGGTCGGCGTCTACCATCTGGCGGACTTCCCGGCGATCGGGCTCGCGTGGCCGCTGGCGATCGTCCTCTACCTCGCCGCCGCCGCGGGTTCTGCTCTGCTTGCGGGCGGTGTCATGACGGTGCTGCTCGCAGGCGCGGTCATCTGGCGGCTCTTCGTCGAGAATCACCCTCTGCTGGTCATCGCAGACGGGCTGGCCCGCGAGGCTGGGCTGGTCGCGATTGCCGTGTTGCTTGGCGAGGTCGTCCACCGACGGGCGGCATGGCGGCGAGAGGTCGAACGCTGGTTCGCCGACCGGCAGCGCCAACGCGAGGCCGAGCTGCAGCACGAGGCCGACTCACTGTCGCCCGCGAGGTGCATGACACGGTGGCCCACACCCTCGCCGTGGTTGGCGTCCAGGCAGATGTCGCCGCCGAGATCCTGCGCCTGGGCGACACCGACAAGGCAGCGCAGGCGATCGACGTCGTACGTCGTACGAACAAGCGAGCGCTGCAAGAGCTTCGGACCACCGTGGTGCTGCTCCGCAGCGATGTCCGCTGCGCGGCGACTGGCTCAGCTCACTGACCGGGAACGCGAGATCGTACGCCTGATCGCCACCGGCATGAGCAACCAGGAGATCGCCGACGCACTTCACATCAGCCACGCCGCGGCCAAGACCCACGTGTCTCGTGCGCTCACCAAGACCGGAGCGCGGGACCGCGCCCAACTCGTCGTCCTGGCGTACGAGGCCAACCTCGTCGGACCGGGTGCAATCCAGGCACGCGGCGAACGGCAAGGCCCAACGTCGTCCCCCTCAGTTTCTCTTGTGAGGCGTGGTCCCGGCGCTTCCCGTCGGTAGCGCAGCGTGCCAAGGACACCGGAAGCGCTCTGTCAACGGCGTACCCCTCCGCAGGTCCTTGAGGCTGTGGGACGAAGGACCCGAGATCCTCGAGGCGATGAGATGCGAGCGTGGGTACCGGAACGGGCTTTCGAATGGCTGGGGGAACCGATGGGAACGATCACCACGAGCGACGGCACGCAGATCTACTACAAGGACTGGGGAGCCGGGCCACCCATGGTGTTCAGCCACGGCTGGCCCCTGACGGCCGATGCGTGGGACGACCAGCTCATGTTCATGGCGTCGCAGGGCTACCGCGTGATCGCTCACGACCGTCGCGGGCATGGCCGCTCGAGCCAGCCCTGGGCTGGCCATGACATGGATACCTACGCTGATGATCTCCGCCAGCTCCTGGAAACGCTCGACCTCAGC
>DATCKU010000105.1:0-151359 GCA_036564245.1 Actinopolymorphaceae bacterium | reverse complement strand
CCCAGCTGAGGACAGACACCGCAGTCGTAGCACGGTGTCCAGCGACAGTCCTCGACCTCCAACTCGTCGAGCGCATCCTGCCAGTCGTCCCACAACCACTCGCGATCGAGCCCGGCGTCGAGGTGGTCCCACGGCAGGACCTCGGTCTCGTCACGCTCCCTGGTGGTGTACCAGTCAAGGTCGACCGGCTCATCGGCCAGCGCCTCCTCGCACGCCGTCACCCATCGTTCGTACGAGAAGTACTCCGACCAGCCGTCGAACCGGCCGCCGGCCCTCCAGACCGCCTCGATCACACGGCCGACCCGACGATCTCCACGGGACAACAGGCCTTCGATGATCGACGGCTGGCCGTCGTGATAGCGCAGTCCGATCGCCTTGCCATAGTCCCGATCTTGACGGATCGCGGCCTTCAACTTGGCAAGCCGGGCGTCGATGACCTCCCACGGTGTCTGCGCGGCCCACTGGAACGGCGTGTGGGGCTTGGGTACGAAACCGCCGATCGAGACCGTGCAGCGGATGTCGCGGCGTCCGGTTGCCTGCCGTCCAGCCCCGATCACCTTGCGGGCGAGGTCGGCGATCGCCACCACGTCTTCGTCGGTCTCGGTCGGCAACCCGCACATGAAGTAGAGCTTGACCTGCCGCCAGCCAGCCGCATAGGCGGTCGTGACGGTGCGGATCAAGTCTTCCTCGCTCACCATCTTGTTGATGACCTTGCGCATACGTTCGGTCCCGCCTTCGGGCGCGAACGTAAGGCCCGACCGACGGCCGTTGCGGGAAAGCTCGTTCGCCAAGGTCACGTTGAACGCGTCGACGCGGGTCGACGGCAGCGACAGCGAGACGTTGCTGCCTTCGTAACGGTCGGCAAGTCCCTTGGCGATGTCGCCGATCTCGGAGTGGTCGGCGCTCGACAACGACAGCAGGCCTACCTCCTCGAAGCCCGATGCCGCGACGCCCTTGTGAACCATCTCGCCGATCGTCGTGATGCTGCGTTCCCGTACCGGCCTCGTGATCATGCCGGCCTGGCAGAACCGGCAGCCGCGGGTGCACCCCCGGAAGATCTCGACGGAGTACCGCTCGTGCACGGTCTCGGCCAGCGGCACCAGGGGCTTTCTCGGGTAAGGCCAGTTGTCGAGGTTCATCAGCGTGTGCTTGAGAACCCGCATCGGGACCCCACTGCGGTTCGGAACGACGCGTCGGATGCGCCCGTCCGGTAGATATTCGACGTCGTAGAACGCCGGAACGTACACACCCGACACGGCGAGCCGCCGCAGCACCTCGTCACGACTCGCGTGCTCTTCCTTGCACTCCCGCACCACGTCGCTGATCGCGAGTACGACCTCCTCGCCGTCGCCCAGCACGACGGCATCGACGAAGTCCGCGATCGGCTCGGGGTTGAACGCCGCATGTCCGCCCGCGATCACGATCGGGTGCCGGTCGTCGCGATCTTTGGCGTGCAGGGGGATCCCGGCAAGATCGAGTGCGGTCAGCAGGTTGGTGTACCCGAGCTCGGTGGCAAACGACACGCCCAGCAGGTCGAACTCGGCCACCGGACGATGCGCGTCGACGGTGAACTGCGGCACGCCGTGCGCCCGCATCTCGCGTTCCATGTCTGGCCACACGGCGTACGTACGCTCGGCCAGGATCCAGTCTTGCTCGTTCAGAATCTCGTACAGGATCTGGATACCTTGATTCGGCAGGCCGACCTCATAGGCATCTGGATACATGAGCGCCCATCGCACCTGCACGGCATCCCAGTCCTTGACGACCGAGTTGAGCTCACCGCCGACGTACTGGATCGGTTTTTGTACGCGGGGCAAGATCGGCTCAAGGCGAGGAAAGAGCGACTCGACGGGCATGCGCAGCATTTTACACAGCGTGTGATCATGAACCGTGATGCGCGTTGCGCCCACCACCCAAGACTCGCCGTCGCACCGCCACCGACGAGTCGCTTTGATCATGGAGAATAGGAGAATGCTCGTCGAGAACGCGGTTTATGCGAATGGGCGCAAATTGGAGTCGGACTCCATGGAGCAGACGTACAAGCTGCTCCAGGAATCCGGCGGAATGGGTTGGATCGGTCTGCACCGGCCCGACCAGGCAGAGCTCTGGTCGGTTGCCCGCGAGTTCGGTCTGCACGAGCTCGCGGTCGAGGACGCCATCCACGCCCACCAGCGCCCCAAGCTGGAGCGGTACGGCGAGACGCTCTTCGTGGTGTTGCGTCCGGCTCGCTACATCGACCGCGACGAGATGGTCGACATCGGCGAGCTGCACGTCTTCATCGGTCCGGACTTCGTGATCACAATTCGGCACAGCGAGGATCCGGACCTCACAGCGGTGAAGGAGCGCCTGGAGGGTGAACCCGAGCTGCTCAAGATGGGCCCGGAGGCTGTGCTCTACGCGATCATGGACCGGATTGTGGACGACTACCAACCGGTTCTGGCCGGGTTGCAGACCGACATCGACGAGATCGAAACCGAGGTGTTCGGTGGCGGGATCGAGGTGTCGCGTCGGGTCTACCAGCTCTCCCGGGAGGTCATCGAGTTCGACCGCGCGTGTCGCCCTCTGCTCGATGTTCTCGACGCGCTGACGGCGGGCTTCGACAAGTACGCTGTTGATCTCGAGCTCCGCCGCATGCTCCGCGACGTCCGAGACCACACCGTACGTGTCGTGGAGCGAGTCGATGCGTATCGGCAGTTTCTCGAAAGCATCCTGACCGTCAATGCTGCTCTGGTCGCCCAGCGGCAGAACGAGGAGATGCGACGCCTAACCGAGGCAAGTTACCGGCAAAACGAGCAGGTCAAGCGGATATCCGGTTGGGCGGCGATACTTTTCGCACCCACGTTGGTCGGCACGGTCTATGGCATGAACTTCGACCGGATGCCGGAGCTGCATTGGGCGTACGGCTATCCGTTCTCCTTGGCGCTCATGCTTCTCGTCAGCGTGACCCTCTATGTCGTCTTCAAGGTCCGCGGCTGGCTCTGATCCCCCAAATGACCATGTGCACTACGCCTGTCGGAGGTGCACGACGTGTCGGCACGTGTTGCAGGTCCGCCGGACGTAGTGCACATGGTCATTTGGGCCGGCGTCGCTCGGATCCTCAATATGTCAAGGCGCACCCGGATCCAGTTTGTCCCGCGTTGATGGCACCATAGGGCCATGGCTGCGTTTTTGCTGCTTCCTGCCGGCACTGACCTCACCCTTGGCGACATCGAGACATGGATTTCGCGCGCGAGGGCTCTAGGTGCCACCGACGCGTCTCCCGTCCAGATCGGTGAGCCTCCGTTGGCTCGCGACGGTAACGGTGCGATGACGTTGAGCGTGCCGGTCACCGTGACTCGCACGGTCCTTCCCGGCGCTACACCGCGTACCAGTCGAATCCAGTCCGAGCCTGACGACGCGTCAGAATTCTGAGCCTCACCGGAATGGTCAGAAGTTGATGACAAGGTGTGAGCGGGCTTTGTGACTCTAAAAGGGCGTCGACGCCGCGCCGAGATCGCGAAGTCCTGCCTCACCTGGTCATTTCGGAGCGGGAGCGGCGGCCAGTTAGTGGCCAGCTCATTCGAAACTCCGTGCCCCCGAATGCGGACATCGGCATTGACGGACCGGCTCCCCGTTCGTTAAACGTCTAACGTGCCCTCATCCCGCCGCTCCAGGCCCACCGCCCCGACATCCCGTGACGTCGCCCGGCTCGCCGGGGTCTCCGTGGCGACCGTGTCCTTCGTGATGAACGGGCGGGACAGTCGGCGGGTCAGTCCACAGACCCGGGAGCGGGTACTGGCCGCGGCCGAGTCTCTTGCGTACGCCCCCAACCAGTCGGCTCGCAACCTCCGTCGCCGACGCACGCAGCGGATCGCGCTGGTCGTCGGCTCGATTGGCGTGCCAGCGTACGACGAGCTTGCCATCGACCTCCACGCGGCCGCCGAAGAGGCAGGCTACGTCGTGATCACGCTGCTCGTGAACTCGCAGAAGCGGGCGGAGAAGATCCTCCAGCTCCTCCACGAGCGCATCGCCGATGGCGCCGTCATCGCAGCCTCGGTGCCGCACATCAGCGAGGAGGATCTCGTGGGCCTTGCCCGCCGCGGGCTCCCCCTCGTGGTGATGAGCAACACGGTGCGCGCCGAGGGGTTCGATGTCGTACGCGCGCCCGAAGCGGCGGCGTGTGGCGAAGCACTGGACCACCTGTTCCGTACCGGGCGTCGCCGCATCGCGTTCGTGGGACACGCGCACGAGTCGTCACCGGTGCCGCCGGGACGCATGAGCGAACGCCGGTCCGCCTACGTCCAGGCCCTGGAGCGCCACGGTGTGCCGTCGTCAGAGCAGATCATCGTGCCGGGCGCGGACTCCCGCGTGGAGGGTTACCGAGCGGTCACGAAGCTGCTGAGCCTGCCGCAGCCGCCTGATGCGCTCTTCGTCGCCTCGGACCGCGCGGCGATCAGCGCCATCCACGCCATCGTGGACTCCGGCCGTCGGGTTCCGGACGACATCGCGGTCGTCGGAGTCGGCAATCTGGAGGAGGGCACGATCACGCGGCCCCGTCTCAGCACGGTCGGTCCGCTCACCAAGGACTACGCGGACGTGGGCCGACTCCTCTTCGAGCGCGTGCTGGGAGACGAACCGCTGCCCGGAAGGGAACACCTGACCACATGGACGTTCATCCGCCGTGACTCGGCGTGACGTCGACGAGCCACCTGTGGTTCGACGCAACGCCGAGCACAACGCCACAGCCGAAAGTGACGAGCGAGAGAAGGGTCCTGCGATGCCGAAGAGCCGCCGGCGGCCGAACGTGATTGTCCTCTTCACCGATCAGCAGCGCTGGGACACGACCGGTGTGCACGGCAATCCGCTGGATCTCACGCCGAACTTCGACGCGATGGCGCGGGCGGGAACCCACGTCGTCCACGCCTTCACACCACAGCCGGTGTGTGCCCCCGCGCGCGCAGCCATCCAGACCGGCCAGTACGCCACCACGACAGGCGTCTACCGCAACGGCATACCACTCCCGGCAGACGCGAGGACTCTGGCGCACTACTTCGGCTCCGCCGGATATACGACGGGCTACATCGGCAAGTGGCATCTCGCGAGCAGCGAACCGGTTCCGGTCGAGCAGCGTGGCGGTTACGACTTCTGGCTCGGCGCCAACGCGTTGGAGTTCACCTCCGACGCCTACCGCACGACGTTGTTCGACAACGACAACGAGCCGGTCATGTTGCCTGGGTATCGTTCCGACGCGCTGATCGACGCGGCGATCAGGTTCGTCGCCGATCAGTGCGAGCCGGACGGGTCGGGCGCACGGCAGCCGTTCTTCTGTTTCATCTCCCTGATCGAGCCGCACCACCAGAACGAGGTCGACAGCTATCCCGCTCCCGTGGGGTACGCCGAGCGGTATCAGGGCCGCTGGATGCCGCCCGACCTGGCCGAGCTTTCCGCCACAGGTGGCAGTTCGGCTCACCGTCACATCGGTGGCTATTTCGGTCAAGTACGCCGGATCGACGAAGGGCTTGGCCGGCTGCTCGACGCACTGCGCAGCCTCGGCGTGCTCGACGACACGATCGTCGCCTTCACCTCCGACCACGGGAACCACTTCAAGACCCGAAACTCCGAGTACAAGCGGTCCTGCCACGACGCCTCACTGCGGGTACCGCTGGCGTTGCGCGGGCCGAGGTTCGACGGGGGTGGTGCGGTGAGCCGGCCGGTCAGCACGGTCGACTTGGCGCCGACGCTGCTCGACGCGGCCGGCCTCGTGATCCCTTCGACCATGCAGGGCCGCTCGTTCCTGCCACTGCTCGCCGACCCGGACGCGCCATGGCCTGACGAGGTGTTCGTCCAGGTCAGCGAGTCGGAGGTGGGTCGGGCCATCCGGACCTCGCGGTGGAAGTACTACGTCGCCGATCCCGACGCGCATCCGTGGGACGACGCGAGCGGCAGGCGATATGTCGAGACCGCGCTCTACGACCTCGCGAACGATCCGTACGAACTGGTCAACCTCGCGGGTCTGCCGTCGCACCGCAAGATCGCCGACGAGCTTCGAGCGCGACTGATCGCCCGGATGCGTGAGGCCGGCGAGGCCGAGCCCGTGATCGAGCCGGCGCCGGAGCGGCCGGGACGAGCGCAGTGCCGGGTCGATCCGAACGTGCACACCTCCCCTCGGACTCCGACGCGGTTCGCCCACCAGCCGCGCAGACGGGACTGATCGGTCGATCCGCGCGGGGGTAGGACGGCAGCCGCGACCACCGGCGTGCGAAGGCACATGAGGGCGTCGGCAGCTGTTGCCCACGCGACGGGTTGTGCCTGAGCGTCGTCCCGACGCTGCTGGACGCGGCCGGATCGGTCACTCGGCCGCCCACCTGAGAGACTTCTCCGTGGGGGTTTCCCGCGGGGTCACCTCACTGATCGTGGGCGGGAACCCACACACTGCCACCGAAGACGGCCACCAACCGGTAGAAGACCCAGGAGATCATCAGCGATGCTCGACCGCTCCACCGTCGACTCCCTCTTCCCCGCCGACCTGCCGGAGCCGGCGTACTGGGAGCAGCGGTATCCGCCCCGCGAGCTCCCACCCGGGGCGAAGGTGACGCGCATCGGCCCGTCGCCCACCGGCGCCGCGCACATGGGCCTGGTCTACATCGCCATGATCAACCGGGACATCGCGCGCGCCTCAGGTGGTCGGTATCTCGTCCGGATCGAGGACACCGACCAGGCACGTCAGGTCGAGGGAGCGCTGGAGCAGTTCGACCGGGCGTTCGAGTACTTCGGGCTGGAGCCCGACGAGTCCGACACCCACGGCGGCGACTACGGCCCCTACCAGCAGTCCCGACGGTCCGAGATCTACCTGAGCTACGTACGCGAGCTGCTCCGTCAGGGCAAGGCGTACCTGTGCTTTGCGACCAAGGAAGAGCTCGCCCGCGCTGCCGCCGCACAGAACGCCGCACGACTGCCCACCGGTTACTACGGCAAGTGGGCGATCTGGCGTGACGCGCCGGCCGAGGAGGTCGAGAAGCGACTGGCGGCCGGAGAGCCGTACGTCGTCCGGTTCCGCGCACCGGACGACGTGAACGGGCGAGTGCGTTTCGTGGACGCCATCCGAGGCGAGATCGAGCACGAGGCCAACCGCAACGACGTCGTGATCCTCAAGTCGTCCGACCAGCACCCCCGACTTCCGACGTACCACTTCGCGCACGCTGTCGACGACCACCTCATGCGGGTGGACATCGTGATCCGCGGCGAGGAGTGGATCTCGTCGGTGCCCCTGCACCTGCAGCTCTTCGAGGCACTGGGCTTCACGCCGCCGACGTACGCGCACATCGCGCCCCTGCTGAAGCAGGAGGGCGGAAGCAAGCGCAAGCTGTCCAAGCGCAAGGACCCCGAGATGTCCATCGACTTCTACGTCGAGGCCGGTTACCCCACCCCCGCAGTGCTGTATTACCTGCGTGGGTTGGCCAACAGTCGGCTCGCCGACATGCCGATCGACGAGGCACTCGCGACACCGATCGAGCTGGACCAGCTCGGAGTCGCAGGACCGCTCGTCGACGTCGTGAAGCTCGAGGACATCAGCGCCGACTACATCGCCACCCTTCCCGGGTCGGAGATCCTCGACGCGGTGACCACGTGGGCCGAACGCCACGACAACGAGCTGGCACGAGTCATCTCGGAGGAACGCGAGCTGGCACTGCGCGCTCTCGCGGTCGAGCGGGAAGGTGTGGAGAACCCTCGCAAGGACCTGCGGAAGTGGTCGGACTTCCGACCGGTGTACGGGTTCTTCTTCCCCCAGCTGTTCCAGCTCGTCACCGATCCGAGTGACGAACGGTTCGGCGGGCTGGATCCGGACCTCGTACGGACGATCGCGCAGGAGTTCGTCGCGGGCTATGTCGAGCATCCGGATCAGCAGGAGTGGTTCGGCCAGATCCGTGAGCTCGCCGCCCGGCTCGGGTTCGCCAAGAACGTCAAGGAGTACAAGAAGAATCCGGACGCCTACCCAGGCTCGATCCGGGAAGCGGCGCAGGTGATCCGGGTCGCGTTGACTGGCTCGACGAGAAGCCCGGACATGTTCCAGATCGCTCGTGCCCTTGGCGCGGACGAGGTACTCCGCCGGGTGCGCGCGCTGACTGGGTAGCAGCCGCTGACGTTGCCAATGGCCGACGGTGGGTACGGGCGTTGGTAGAGCTGTTCGGCCCGCAGGGCGCAACCCGCGGCTGCCCTGCCGCCTGCCGTCCCAACAGCCGGACGACAGCTGCCGGCCCGCCGCCGGTCAGCTCGTTAGTCATGCCCTCACTGCTTGAGGTCGACGACCTTGCCACCCGTCACGGCCACCAGGTCGGACGGGCGGATCGGGAAGACCGCATGTGGCGTGCCGCCGGCCGCCCACACGACGTCGAAAGCCATGAGATCTTCATCGATGAACGTCGGTGGCTGGTCCTCGTGCCCGACCGGTGGCACGCCCCCGACCGAGAAGCCTGTGAGTGCCTTCACCGCCTTGGCATTCGGTTGCTCGATCTGACCTCCGGCCACTATTCCCAGCTTCTCGAGGCTCACGCGGTTCGGTCCGGAGACGAGTGCGAGGATCATCGCGTCGTTGCACAGGAACACCAACGACTTGACGATCTGCGCCTCGGTCGTACCGATCGCTGCGGCGGCCTCCGCCGCGGTACGCGTGCTGTCAGGCAGCTCGCGCACCTCGGTCTCGACGCCGGCATCGGCAAGCGCCTTCTGGACCTGTTCCGCCTTCGGATGCATGAGCAGTCTCCAGACGTACGAACTAACCACCTAGCTAGTCAGGGTCGGCCGGGTTGTCGCCGCGCGGTACGTCACCGGCCGGTTCCTCATCGTCGCGTTCGACCCTTTCCCGTTCCGCCTTTTCTCGCTCCGCCTTCAGGGCGGCGATCCGGCGGTCCGCGGCGACACACGCGAACCAGATGCCGCCGAAGATGAGACCCAGCACGAACAGCAACGACACGACGAACCCGAGGCCAAAGGTCACCACCTGCAGCGCGGAGCCAAGCACCAGGCCAAACCGGTATCGCTGTAGGCCCGCCGTGACGACGCACGCGGCGCCGACCCCCGCGCCGACGGCAACGGCCAGGTCCGTGTCGACGTTCCCGAGCGTGATGGCCACGGGCACGGCCAGGCCAATGACGATCGCCTCGCAGATCAGAACCGCTGACAGGACCGAGCGCATTCAGCGGCCCTTCAGCAAGACACGTGCCTCGCCGGCGGTGATCACCGAACCCGTCACGAGGACGCCGCCACTTCCGAGCTCCTTGCTGTGCTCGTCGACCAGGCGGACGGACAGGTCGATCGCGTCGTCGAGGCGTTCCGCGACCATGACACGATCGCGACCGAAGATCTCGACCGCCACGGCAGCGAGCTCGGCGGCCGGCAGCGCCCGAGCCGTGGAGTTCTGGGTGCACACGATCCAGTCCATGATCGGCTCGAACGCGTCGAGGACGCCCTCGACGTCCTTGCCCTCCATGATGCCGACGCATCCGACCAGGGGGTCGAACGAGAACGCCTCAGAGACCGCCTCTGCCATCGCGCGAGCACCATGCGGGTTGTGCGCGGCGTCGAGAACTATCGACGGGCTGGTTCGTACGACCTCGAGCCGACCCGGCGAGCGCACCTCGGCGAAGCCGGCCCGGATCAGCTCAGGGTCCAGCTCCTTCTCCTCGTTGCCGCTCCCGACGAGGAACGCCTCGACCGCTGCCAGCGCGCACGCCGCGTTGTGCGCCTGATAGGCACCGTGCAGAGGCAGGTAGATCTCGTCGTAGGTCCCGGTCAGGCCCTTGATGGTGAGCAGCTGGCCGCCCACCGCGAGCTGGCGGTCGAGCACACCGAACTCGAGCCCTTCCCGCGCGACAGTCGCACCGACCTCGGCCGCGCGCCGCATGAGCACCTCTGCGACGTCCAGCTCCTGCTGGGCGATGATGGCAGTGGCGTCCGGCTTGATGATGCCGGCCTTCTCCTCGGCGATCTCTGCGGGTGTGCTCCCGAGGTACTTCGCGTGGTCGACGCCGACCGACGTCACCACCGCGACCCGGCCGTCGGCGACGTTCGTCGAATCCCATCGACCGCCGAGTCCGACCTCGACCACCGCTACGTCGACCGGTGCGTCGGCGAACACGGCGAACGCAAGGCCGGTCATCGCCTCGAAGAACGAAAGGGGCCGGTCGACCTGCGAATCCGCGAGCTCGAGGAGCGGTGCGATGTCCTCGTACGCCTGGACGAAACGCTCGTGCGTGATCGGCTCGCCGGACAGGCTGATCCGCTCGCGTGCCTCGGCGAGGTGCGGGCTGGTGAGCCGCCCGGTGCGCAGCCCGAACGACACGAGCAGCGAGTCGATCATGCGGGCGGTTGTGGTCTTGCCGTTCGTACCCGTGAGGTGGATGACGGGTGCGGCGTGTTGCGGATCGGCGAGCAGTTCGCACAGGCGCCTGATCCGTGCGATGTCGGGGCGTTCGATCGACTTGTGCTCGGCGAGCCGGCCGAGCAGTGCCCCCTCGGTCTCGGTGTACGCCTGCTGGATCGACGGCTGGATTTCTGTCACCCAAGCATTGTTCCGCGCCCGGCCAGTTGTCGGCCAAACGGGCTCCACTCCTCCGCGTGCCACCGGAACCCGCAGTCGCCGGCCGGCTGCCGCGCCGCCCGGGACGCCGCCGAGCTGGTGCCCTCCGGCACCGACACCGGGTCCCAAATGACCATGTGCACTACGCCTCCCGGAGGTGCACTAGGTGTCGGCGCGTGTCACAGGTCCGACAGGCGTAGTGCACATGGTCATTTGGGGTGCGGGCAAGTCGGCGGGTTCGCTCCGCTCACGGCCACCACCAGATCATTTGGGGGTGCAACACGTGCTCGAGCGTGTTGCACCCCCAAATGATCTGGCGGTGGGCGAATCGTCTCACATTACGTACATATTGATCTTCCGTATTTTGAGAAAATCGATCGCTTTGCCCGCGGCCGGCTCGAGCAACCCCATCTCCACCCGTCGGCCGGCAGGACCTTTCGGGCTGAGTCGAAACGACTGGACCTTCGCACCTGACCTTGATCAGATGACCTACGCGGATCGGAAGAGTCGGTTGCCCCGTCGACCACTGGGCAACCGGGCGTTCGAGTACGCCCGGCCCCGGCAGGACCCGCTGGGCCCGACACCGCAGTCGCAAACGTTCCCGTCACGGCGGTGACGTGTGGCTCGGTGGCCGATCCCAGCTCGATGCGTGGCGCTGGCCCGTGAGCTCCCGTCGCCGCCACCTGACGCGGAGCGACGGGGACAGGCCCCGACCTGCGTACGTCTTCCGCGGATTGGTCCGGGCAGGGGCTGCCACTCGTGGTTGTCGCTCTCGTACGCCGACTTCGCAAGAGAACCGCGCATCGTGGAGGTACTTGATGCTCGCTGAGCCCGACCCTGACGCACGGCCAATCGGTCCGTCGACCGCGCGGCGCCAAAACTGGATCGGGCCACTGCTCGTCATCGCCGGGCTGTTGGTCATCCTCGGCGGCGTGGCGCTGTGGCTGTGGCTTGGACGCGACGACGGGCCCAACTTCGAGGCGGACTGCCGTGTCATCGAGAAGGAAAGCCCCAAGCTTCGCGACGAGTTGCCGCTGCTGATGGACCCAGGCGCCGACCCCAACCTCCGACTCGAAGCTGCCCGCAGCGCGGCCGACCATTTCGACGAGATCGCCGCTCAGCTCAGTGAGGACGGCATCCGGGCCGAGATGGCCGAAGCTGCGGCAGCGATGCATCGCGCGGCCGACGCTTATGAGGAGCGCGACCTCGACACCGCGGTGCAAGAGCTCAACACAATGATCGAGTTCTACAACACCTTCTACGCGTTCGTCGACAAGCACTGCGACCGATGGATCAGCCCAGGACAGTGGGACAAGCCAGGCACCAAGCCGACCGGCCCATCCCTGCCCACCAAGCTCCCGACTATTCCCGAGATACCGGAGCTTCCCGCCCGGGGCCTCGGTGCTGAATGACCTAGCTGCGACAACAGATGACCTTCCTGGGTGGGCAAACCGGCTCACCTGCCGCAGGCGGCGACGGCAAAGGAGGAAGCTGATGACCCGAGACAGCCTCCACAGGCAACGCCCCCATGACCCGACACGGCTCCGGCCCGTGAGGAAACCGCGTCGAGCTTGGTACCTGGTCTCCCTAGCGGTGGCTGCTCTCGGGATCATCGGCGCGCGCGTCATCGTCGTGGAGTCCGCACCCGACCCCGTCGTCGAGATTCGCACCGGCGTCGCGCAGCAGGTGAGGCTGGACCAGGAAGGACTCACCATCTTCTGGCGGGAGGGAGAGTCCGGACCGCCCTGCACAGTCATGCAAGGCGAACGCGAGATCGACCTGACCTTGGCGACTCCCGAGCCAGCTGAGTCGGCAGACGGAACCGTCTGGTACCCGCTCTACGAAACAAAAGACCCGGTTCCGCCCGGGGAGTACATGGTGGAGTGCCTCGAAAGGCCCGGCCGGTATGCAGTTGGCACCTACGGTTCGAATTCCTTCCCGGAGGTCTACATCAGCTTCGTCGGAGGTCTGTTCCTCGCGTTAGCCTCCGCGATTGCGGTGTTCCTGCTTCGCCGTCGAAAGCAGCCACGCCCACACTCCTGACAGCTTTCGGGTCGTATCGGAACTAGTCCTCAAGACCAACTCGACACCGCGCTCGAGCCGTACGCGGGCAGGTACCACCTCAGGTTGGTGCCAGAGGCCCAGCCGTGGGACCGACTAGCCGCGGAAGGTTGGCCTAGCCACGGGGAAGGTTGGCGAGCTGTCCCTCGATCCGAGCGATCTCGGACTCGGCCTCGGCAAGCTGACCCCGCACCTTCTCCACGACCGCAGCCGGCGCCTTGGCCAGGAACTCCGGGTTGCCCAGCTTGCGCTGGGCCTGGTCACGCAGCTTCCGGGCGTTGCCGAGATCCTTCTCCAGCCGCTTGCGCTCGGCCGCGACGTCAATGGTGCCGGCCGTGTCGAGCTCCACCGTGACGTTCTCGATCACAACCGACGCCGTGCGCGAGAACCCCTCTCCCGGCGTGTCGAGCCGAAGCAGCGTACGGATCGCCGGCTCGTGCGGCGCCAACACGGTGGCGCCGATTCCCACCAGCTGAGCCGGCACCCGCTGCCCCGGCTTGAGCCCCTGCTCGGAGCGGAACCGGCGCACCTCGGTCACCAGCCGTTGCAGGCTCCCGATCTCCGCCTCGGCCGCATCGTCGAAGTACGAAGGATCGGCCTGCGGCCACTCGGCCACCACGATGGACTCTCCGCCAGTCACCGCCTGCCACAGCTCCTCGGTGACGAACGGCATGACCGGATGGAGCAACCGCAGCAGGCGGTCGAGCACGTGACCCAGCACAGCACGAGCCGTTTCGGCGGCCTCTCCCCCGGCTGTCAACGCGGGCTTGACAAGCTCGACGTACCAGTCGCAGAACTCGTTCCATGCGAACGCCTGGATCGTCTCGCACACCTTGGCGAACTCGTAGTCGTCGTAGTAGCTGCTGACCTCGCCGATCACCCGGTGCAGTCGCGAGAGGATCCAGCGGTCAGTCGTCGAGAGCTTCTCCTTCCCTGGCAGAGGAACCTTCGCGGACGCTCCGTTCATCAACGCGAAGCGGGTCGCGTTCCACAGCTTGGTGGCGAAGTTGCGGGCGCCTTGACACCACTCTTCGCTGATGGGGACGTCGGAGCCAGGGTTCGCTCCCCGCGCCAGGGTGAAGCGCGTGGCGTCGGCACCGTAACGCGTGATCCAGTCGAGCGGGTCGACGACATTGCCGAACGACTTCGACATCTTCTTGCCGTACGCATCGCGCACCATGCCGTGCAGCACGACGGTCTTGAACGGAACCGAGTCGGCCGGGCCACGGTGCCGCATGGCGTACAGGCCGAACATCACCATCCGCGCGACCCAGAAGAACAAGATGTCGTAGCCCGTGACCAGAACGGTCGTCGGGTAGTAGCGGGCCAGATCGGGTGTCTCGTCCGGCCAGCCCAGGGTCGACACCGGCCAGAGTCCGGACGAGAACCACGTGTCGAGCACGTCCTCGTCCTGCGTCCACCCGTCGCCGCTCGGTGGCTCCTCGTCCGGCCCGACACAGACGACTTCGCCGGATGGGCCGTACCACACCGGGATCCGGTGGCCCCACCAGAGCTGCCGCGAGATGCACCAGTCGTGCATGTTGTCGACCCAGGAGAAGTAGCGTTTCGCCATCTCCGGTGGGTGGATCTCGATCCGGCCGTCCCGGACTGCCTCACTCGCAGCCTCCGCCAGAGGCTTCACCTTCACAAACCACTGCAGGGAGATGCGTGGCTCCACCACGGTGTCACAACGCTGGCAGTGACCCACGGCGTGGCGGTAGGGGCGGCGTTCCGCCACGATCCGACCCTGCTCGCGCAGCGCGGCCACCACCGCCGGACGGGCCTCGAAACGATCCAAGCCCTGGAACGGCCCATGCGCGGTGATGACGCCGTGCTCGTCCATGATGGTGAGACTCGGCAGGTTGTGCCGCTGGCCGATCTCGAAGTCGTTGGGATCGTGGGCCGGCGTGACCTTGACCGCACCCGTGCCGAACTCGGGGTCGACGTGGGAGTCGGCCACGATCGGGATCTTGCGTCCGGTGAGCGGGAGCTCGACCTCCATACCCACCAGGTGGGCGTAGCGCTCGTCGTCGGGATGCACCGCGACCGCCGTGTCGCCCAGCATCGTCTCCGCACGGGTCGTGGCCACCACGATCGATGCGTCGCCCTCGCCGTACCGGATGGACACGAGCTCGCCATCCACCTCGGAATGCTCGACCTCGATGTCGGAGAGAGCGGTGAGGCAGCGCGGACACCAGTTGATGATGCGTTCGGCGCGGTAGATCAGCCCGTCGTCGTAGAGCCGCTTGAACATCGTGCGGACAGCACGCGAGCGCGGCTCGTCCATGGTGAAGCACTCGCGGCTCCAGTCGACCGAGTCGCCCAGCCGGCGCATCTGACCGAGAATCGCACCGCCCGACTCAGCCTTCCATTGCCAGACCCGCTCGACGAAGGCCTCGCGGCCGAGATCATGACGCGACAGCCCTTCCTTGGCCAGCTCGCGCTCGACGACGTTCTGCGTGGCGATGCCCGCGTGATCCATGCCGGGCAGCCACAGGGTGTCGTACCCCTGCATCCGGCGACGGCGCACCAGAATGTCCTGGATCGTGTGGTCGAGCGCGTGGCCGACATGCAGGGAGCCCGTCACGTTGGGCGGCGGGATCACGATGCAGTACGGCGGCTTGTCCGACTTCTCCCCCTCGGCCGTGAAGTACCCGCGCTCCACCCAGCGGTCGTACCACTTCTGCTCGACCTCAGCCGGCGAGAACGTCTGCGGCAGCTCCTGCACGGACGGCATTCCAGGTCGGTCTGGCGCACTCATGCGGTGAAGTGTATGGACCGCGTCGTGGCGATGGGCGAGGCGGTCACCGGCTGCTGGTGCGTCGCAGCCAGATCAGACCGAATACAGGGAGCACCAGCGGCACGAACAGGTAGCCGATGCCGAACACCGACCACACGGTCTCGTCGGGGAAGGCCTCGCGGTTGGTCAGGCTCAGGGTGCCGATCGTGAGCACCCCGACCAGCTCGGTGCCGCACGCCGCCCAGGCCACGCGACGAGCCAGCGCTCCCTTTCCCGCCAGCGCTACCGTCGCCACGAGATAGACGACCGCCGAGAACGCCGACAGCAGGTACGCCAACGGTGCTTCGTGGAAGCGGGTGGCGATCTGGACACCGGCCCGTGAGGTCGCCGCGACCGCGAAGACCGCGTACACCGCAACCAGCACCCGGCCGGGCCCGGTCGCCGTCGTGGCCCCCGGCCCGCGGGGCCTCGTCATGGGTTCCGATCGCTGATCAGGCACCGGTCCACACCTGTTGCATACGGACGACGAGAATCGCAAAGACCAGGCCGGCGACCCCGAGCACCACGCTGCTCCAGCGGCTGCGCTCGATGGCCGCCCAGACGACGGCGACCGGGAACAGCAGGATCGAGCCGACGACGTAGCCGAAGAACGTCGCGAGCTCGGCCGGGCGCTCGCCCCTGACGAGCTGCACGATCGCCACCACGAGCTGCGCGATGGCGGCAAGCTCGAGAAGCGCGACCCCGCCGAGCAGCAACGTGCCAGGCACCCGCTTCAAGAGCCCGGCGGCCAGGGCCCACACCGCAAAGCCGAGGCTTGCCACGATGAGCCCAGTGGCCAAGACTCCGATCATCCCTGTCGCCTCTTCTCAGCTGTCCGCGCTACGGACTACAAAGGGTAGTAGTAGCCGACGGGCCAGGGACGACCAGGCCAAGGCTCAGGCGGCCTGCGCCTCTGGCTGCCCCAGCAGCTTCTCGGTGACCGTCGCGAGACGGTATCCCTGGTAACGCGCGGCGGTGAGGATCGCCTCGGTCGGCTCCCCCGAGCCTCCGGGGAGAGCGATGCCGTACGGATTTCCGTACGCCTCGGAGATGCTGGGGTCCGTGTAGCCGGGCGGCACGATGATCGATCCCCAGTGATACATCGTGTTGTAGAGCGCGAGCAGCGTGGACTCGTTCCCGCCATGTGTGTTGGCGGCGCTAGTGAACGCCGTGCTCGGCTTGCCGGCCAGCTTCCCCTCAGCCCACAGCGGTCCAGTGGTGTCGATGAACTGCTTGAGCTGCGACGCGATGTTTCCGTAGCGGGTCGGGCTGCCGAACGCGAAGCCGTCAGCCCAGATCAGGTCGTCGTGGGTCGCGAGCTCGACCTTCCCTGCCACGGAGTCGACGTGCGCCCGCCATGCGGGATTGGCGTCGATAGCGGAGTCCGGCGCAAGCTCCGGCACGCGGCGCAGACGGACCTCGGCCCCTGCCTTCTCCGCGCCCTCGGCGACGGCTCGGGCGAGGTTGTAGACGTTCCCGGTCGCCGAGTAATAGATCACGGCGATCTTCGCGGTCATGGTGCGACTTCCCTCGTGTCGTACGTTGGCATTATCCGACATAAACCGGAATCTTCTCCGGTTAAGCCACGCCCGTCAGCCTAACCGGAGAGTTCTCCGGATGCAATAACAGGAGGGTCCTCCGCTTTACACTCGCCCTGTGGAACGCAGCCGCAGGAGATCTCTCGAGCTCATCGACCAGACACCGGTCGAGCGGGCCGATGCGGCGCGCAACCGGCAGAAGATCTTGGAGGCAGCTGCCCGCCTGGTCGCGACCGAGGGAGCTGGCTCCCTGTCACTGGACAACGTGGCACGGGCCGCGGGCGTCGGTGTCGGGACGGTCTACCGCCGATTCGGCGACCGGGCCGGGCTGGCGCAAGCCCTGATCGACGAGCGGGAGAAGCAGTTCCAGGCCCGCTTCATGACCGGCCCGCCCCCGCTCGGTCCCGGTGCCCCACCAGCCGACCGACTGCGCGCGTTCATGCCCGCCGTGCTCGATCACCTCGAGAGGCAATGGGAGCTCTTCTTGGTCGCAGAGATCAGCGCGCCGACCCGGCACTACGACGCTCCACCAGCTCGCGTGCGCCACGCACACGTCAAGATGCTTCTCGACCAGGCGCTCCCACCGTGCGACACCGACTACCTCGCGTCTGTCTTGATGGCAGCGCTCACGCCCAGCCTGCTCAACCATCAACGGCGAGTCCGCGGCTACTCCATCGAACGCATCAAAGCCGGGCTCGACCTGCTGCTCAGCGGCATTCTCGCCGCGGGCGATGCGAGCAGCAGCCAGGCCGCGTCCGGCAAGCCGAGGAGCCATTGATGAAGGGAACTCCCCGCCGCGTCCTGATCATGGCCACCGTGCTGACGCTTGCGTGCCTGGCAGCCTGTGGCACTGATCGGAGCAACGAGCCTGACGCCGCAGCCCGATCAGGGCAGGCATCAGGGAAGGCCGCGATCGAAGGTACCGTCACGGTCTTCGCCGCCGCGTCCCTCACCGAGGCGTTCACCACGATCGGCGAAGAGTTCGAGGCCGCACATCCTGGCGTGACCGTCCGGCTCAGCTTCGCGGGGAGCTCGGCACTCGCGACGCAGATCGTCAACGGGGCGCCGGCCGACGTGTTCGCTTCCGCCGCTCCGCAGAACATGCAGACGGTCACCGAGGCCGGTCTGGCAGCGGGGCGCCCGACGACCTTCGTGAGCAACCAGCTCGTGATTGCCGTCCCTCGAGGCAATCCCAAAGGAATCACGGGTCTTGCCGACCTGACGAAGCCCGGGGTGAAGGTGGCGCTGTGCGCCGCGCAGGTGCCCTGCGGCGCGGCGGCGCGACGAAGCATCGACGCTGCAGGACTCGACATCCGACCGGTCACGCTCGAGCCGGACGTCAAGGGAGCGCTGACGAAGGTACGCCTGAACGAAGTGGACGCGGCACTCGTCTATCGGACCGATGTCAGGGCGGCCGCGTCCGACGTCGACGGAATCGAGTTCTTCGAATCGGCGCAGGCCCGCAACGACTACCCGATCGTCGTCCTGAAGGAGGCTCCCAACCCTGCCGCGGCAGCGGCGTTCGTGAGCTACGTGCTTTCCGCGCGCGGTCGAGACGTGCTGGCCGACACCGGATTCCAGCTCCCGCGCGACAAGTAGGACGAGGTGGTCGCCGCGCTGAGTGAGCGGCAGGCTCGCGGGGTGTCGACACCTACCGCGGTGACCGACACCTCGCCTCGCCTGGTCATTGTGGTGGGACGAGGAGTCCTGCGAGAGACGGGACCTTGTGCCCTGCCTCATCTGCCTCCTGAAGCGTTAGACAAAACATAGGCCTGTGGAGCAAGAGGGAAAGCCTGAAAAGGCTGATTGGCCGGTGACGGACCGAAAGGTCTGAAGGTGGTCGACCCGTAAAGCCGGATCTGGGTAGCACCGGAAAAGGACTTGTTCTGCAGGTCTTCATTATTGGTCGATCGGACCCGGTGTCGGCTTGCTTGCACCATCGTTCCGGTCCACGTCACCAACCAGAGGCTCAGGGAATCCGTCGGCTGCCGTCCATCAGGCACTCCCTGGGCTCGCTCGATACCGCTTGGCTTGGGGGGAGACCGCGATGACGACGGCACGAGAGATCATGCACCCTGGCTGCTCCTGCATCCGCAGAGACAACACCCTGCAGGAGGCCGCCCGCCTCATGCGGGACCAGAACATCGGCGCACTGCCGATCTGCGACGAAAACGACCACTTGGTCGGGATCCTCACTGACCGCGACATCGTGGTGAAGTGCGTTGCCGCTGGACGCGACTGCGGCAGTGTCACAGCCGGTGAGCTGGCAGAGGGGCCCCCGCACACTATCGATGCGGACGCCGACGTCGACCAGGTACTGCAGACCATGGAGCACCATCAGGTCCATCGGCTCCCGGTGCTCGAGCAGCAGCGGGTCGTCGGCATCATCGCCGAGGCGGACCTGGCTCGGCACCTGCCCGAGCAGAAGGTCGGCGAGTTCGTCAGGTACGTGAGCGCTGACCTGACCGGGCCCTGAACCGGGCCTCCACGGCGTCGGCCGCGCGTGGCGGGATCACGAACGCCGGACACTCGGCATGGCGTACGCAGTAGGCGCTGACCGAACCGAGTAGCGAGGACAAGACCGCGCCACGGCCGTGGCTTCCCACGACGACGGCCAGAGCTCCGGCCGCCAGTGAGCAGAGGGCCCGGCCCGGCTCGCCATGGACGACGGAGGTCTGGACGCGCACGCCGTACCTGTCCGGGTCCGCCTCTCGTACGGCATCGGCGAGCATCTCGCGATGTCCCTGCGCCACGACGTCGATGTCGTCAGGGGTCCCAGGGAGACCGAGGAACGGCGACGGAGGTACCAACGCGCACACCGACACGGCGTGTACCGACGAGCCGGCGTGGGCGGCAAAGCAGACCGCCCAGGCGAGAGCCCGCTTGGCAGCATCGGAGCCATCGACCCCGACCACGACCGCGCTGGGCCGCTCGTCACTCAGTGTGGCGGGACTACCTGATCGGACACTGACTCGTCTACCTGTCGCCGTGGACCCATCGCCTGAGGATTCTTGGGCGACGAGACTCACCAGGTCGTCAGCGGTCAGGCTTCCGACGACCCGGTCCTGGTCGGTCACGAGGACGACGTCCCCCGTGCTGGAAGCGATTTCGGCCGCGGCTTCCCGGACGGTCTGATCCACCGACACATGCGGCGGCGGTCTGCTGGCGAGGTCGCCGGCAGTCGGGATCGTGTCGAGCAGGGCCCAGCGAGCCAGGTGCCACACCACGTCGGCTTCGTACAACAAGCCAATGCAGCGTCCGTGCTCCATCACCGGCAGGTGGTGCACACCCGCGCCGACCATCATCTGCAGCCCGACGTCGGCGCCGGCTGTCGCATCGATGCCCAGGACCTGTGGTCGCATCACCTCACCGACCCGCCGGTCGCCGACCGTGCCGTACGCGGTAGCTGTACGCTCACCGTCTCCCGAGACCCCTGGCTCGGGAAGCGTCGCGGGCACGACCCCGACCGGGCAGGCAGCATGTCGGAGGCAACGGGACGTGGTGGACACATGCAGCGGGTCACGCCCTTGGCTACGTCCCAGGACGAGCAACGACGCCTGCTGGGATCGTTCCACCAAGACCTCCGCTGGGCTGCCGGCGACGACCTGACGCGACACAGACAGCCCTGCCCTGCGCTGCGCGGGTGTGAGAGCGACATCCACCACGCCGGTCAACACGACCTCCGGGTCGAGCTCACCGGCTTTTCGTTGCTGGTCGCCAGGCGTCACGAACAGCGCCTCGACCGGCAGACCGAGCCAACGAGAGGAAGCCACGGCCCAGCGCAGCGCCGCGACGCTCGCCGCGGAGCCGTCCACTCCTACGACGATTCGCTCACGACTCATGCCCAGGCCCATCTGCCGCTCGCGGTGGGACGACGATGACCGGGCAGTGCGCGTGATGCAACAGCGTCTGGCTGACCGAACCCAGCAACAGCCCAGCGAACCCGCCCCGCCCGCGAGTCCCCACCACGACCAACTCGGCTTGATCGGAAAGCTCGACGAGAGCGCCTGCGGGATGACCGGTGAGCACCCGCTCCTCGATCGGCAGATCCGGGTAGTCTCCGCGTAACCCGGTGAGAGCCTTGTCCACCAGGGCAAGGTCGGTGCGCGAGCGTGCGGGCCCGGCACCAGCACGCCGGAGTCGCGCGAGCGGTGTCCGCTCGATCAGCTCTCGCAGGCCGGTGCGACGACCCTGCGTGGCGACATGGACGACCATGAGCCGACCTTTGCGCAGGGACGCCTCCTCGGCAGCCACACCGACGGCGGCCGCGGAGGCCGCCGATCCGTCCAGGCCGACGACGACCAACCCTTTCTCGCGCCGTGACGACGAAACATCTCGTACAACCGCAACCGGGCATCGCGACCTGCCGATCAGCTCGACGGTCGGCGATCCCGCGACCGCATCCGCGAGCGCTGACTGACCGGAGGCGCCGACGACGACGTACGTCGCGGCGCGGCTTTCCTCCAGCAGCATGGACAACGCCAGGTCGGTGACGATGGTGGTCTGGATCTCGACAGCCGGCGTCACCGATCGGGCGACCTTCTCAGCCTCTTCGACGACGTGCGTGGCATGTGCGTGCAGGCCGCCCTCAGGACCCACCTGCCACAGCACCGGGGGGACGTTGAGCAGGGGCCAGGCGAACCCGTGCACGATCCGCAGCCGAGTGTGGTGAAGCGCCGCTTCCCGCGCCGCCCACGCCACCGCACTGAGCGCCGCATCGGATCCGTCGACGCCTACGACAACGGCTCGAGAACCCGCAGCGGCGCGACGTTCGGCCGTCTGGTCAGCCATCGGCTCAGTCCTCTCGTTCGTCGCCGGATTCGGTGATGCGTGCCTCATCGACGGTGGCGTCGGGAAGGATGAATTCCGCAACCGGGCGCCGCGGCGTCGGCGGAACCTCTGGCCCGTAGCCCAGCCGGAGCACAACCTGCGGCTCGCTCCAGCCGGCGAGCGGGTCACGCACCAACCACCGAAGATCCGCATGCTCTACCGGCTGGTTGACGAGCGACATCGCCACCTCGTGGCTGGTGGCAACGAGCCACACGCGCTGCAGCGCCTGCCCGGCGCGCAGCCAGTCCTGTGGCTCGTCACCTTGCGTCGACAGCACTGCCAGCGTGGGCTGCCTCTCGAACTCCGCGGCCTCTCTCAGCCGGTCGGAGGGATCCACCGCAAGGTCCCGCACCGCCGCCGACGGATCGGCAGGTCGAGGGCCGAGCGACCTCGTCGGGATCCCGCTGTCGTCGCGTTCCCCGCCCACCCACATCTGCCGTTCGACCAGCCGCTCCGGTTCGTCAGCCTCGGAGATCTCCGCGTCCACGGCGAGTTCGTGCAGCCACCGGATCCGGGTCTCGTCCTCGACCCATTCCAGGCTCGCGCCTTCCTCCATGGCTACCCGCTGCAGCTCCTCCTTCACCTGCGGTGGGATCGGCCGGTCGAAGAAGGGGTTCCGGTTCGTCCGCCGGCGGGGCAGGAACCGGTACAGGGCCGCGAGCTCACGTGACGTGCCCAGGTCCGACGAAGCCTTTTCGCGCGACAACACGATCCGTGCGGCAAGCGTCGGAAGCCCCCACGACTCTTCCCGTACTGGGACTGTTGGTGCCGCGTCAGGCACAAGATGCGTGGACGTCTCGTAACCGAGCTCGGCCGCCGCCACGCGAAGGTTGAAGATCGCCGCACCCACTCCGATCATGGTCAGTCGACCATGGGGATCCTCGGCCCTCAGTTCGCGCTTCGGATCTCGGTAGACCTCGACCTCGTGGCCACGGAACCGGAAAAGCCACGGCTGCGTGTTGTGCATCGAAGGGGCGAGAATCGCTGCCTTGACCAGCGCCTCCCGCTCTTCGGCACCCACCGATACGCCCACCACGTGTAGCAGTCTGTGGTGGACCGATCGAGCTGGGTAGTGGCAAAAGTCCCAAACCGGCGGTGCTCGGCTCGAGCGTGAGCGACCTCCTGCCGGACACGGCTCGACCAGCAGAGTGACGAGGGCCGGAGCACTCGCCGGGGCTTCTGTCGCGCCGATCGGCGCGACAAGCGACCGCTCTGACGAAGTCCGCTGGCCGACCCCACGGCTAGACGCCGCCGGGACAGAACGCCGCTTGTCGTGGATCGTCGTTTTGCTGCCGGACGCGCCACGCATGAGTAGTTTGAGGGGGACCGACGGCAGGACTCCGCGCGCTGTGCAGGCGAGGTGATCGCTCGTGACCGAGGCCGTGCGTCCCGAGGTCGGACCCGGGACCGACGGCAGAGCATCGGATGCCTTGTTGCGAGCGGGTCGGTTCTTCACCCGACGAAAGACATCGCCGGACCTGCGAGCGGTCTTCCTCACCGGTGGGCGCGAGGGCGACGTCTTCTACCGTGACCGGTGGAGCTACGACAAGGTCGTACGGTCGACCCACGGGGTGAACTGCACGGGCTCGTGCTCGTGGAAGGTCTACGTCAAGGACGGGATCATCACCTGGGAGAGCCAGCAGACCGACTACCCCTCGGTCGGTCCCGACTCGCCGGAGTACGAGCCACGCGGGTGTCCCCGGGGTGCGGCGTTCTCCTGGTACACCTACTCGCCGACCCGGGTGCGCTATCCGTACGCCCGCGGCGTGCTGGTCGAGATGTATCGCGAGGCCAAAGAGCGTCTCGGCGATCCGGTGCTGGCCTGGGCCGACGTCGTGAGCGACCCCGAGCGGCGGCGTCGCTACCAGCGGGCGCGCGGCAAGGGCGGGCACGTGCGGGTGTCATGGGACGAGGCGGTCGAGATCGTGGCCGCCGCGCACGTGCACACGATCAAGACGTACGGACCGGATCGGATCGCAGGCTTCTCCCCGATCCCCGCGATGTCGATGGTCTCGCACGCGATCGGCTCGCGGTTCCTGTCGCTCGTCGGCGGCGTGATGACGTCGTTCTACGACTGGTACGCCGACCTGCCCGTCGCCTCGCCTCAGGTGTTCGGCGACCAGACCGACGTGCCGGAGTCCGGCGACTGGTGGAACGCCGCGTACCTCGTCATGTGGGGCTCGAACGTCCCGGTCACCCGGACACCCGACGCGCACTGGATGGCCGAGGCGCGCTACCGCGGCCAGAAGGTGGTCGTCGTGTCTCCGGACTACGCCGACAACACCAAGTTCGCCGACACCTGGCTGCCTGCCCAACCGGGCACCGACGGCGCGCTGGCGATGGCGATGGGTCATGTGATCCTGCGCGAGTGTTTCGTCGAACGCCAGGTGCCGTTCTTCGTCGACTTCGTCCGGCGCTACACCGACCTGCCGTTCCTCGTGACGCTCAAAGGACGCCACGGCGGCTACGTGCCAGACAAACTGCTCCGGGCATCCGACCTCGGCGACCAGTCCGAAGCCGCCGAGTGGAAGACGGTGTTGATCGACGAACGGACGAACGAGCCGGTGGTGCCGAATGGCACGCTCGGCGACCGGTGGACCGCAACCGGCGCCGGACGCTGGAACCTCGACATGGGCGACGTCACACCACGGCTCAGCCTGGTCGGCGAGGGCGCCGAGAACGTCGAGGTGCTGCTCCCCCGCTTCGACGTCGGGCCGGAAGCCAAACGGTCGGACAGCGTGCTGCGCCGTGGCGTGCCGACACGTCGGGTGGGCGGACGCTTGGTGACGACGGTGTTCGACCTGATGCTCGCGCAGTACGGCGTGCCGCGCGACGGCCTGCCAGGAACCTGGCCGACCGGGTACGACGACGCGTCGCAGCCCTACACCCCGGCGTGGCAGGAGCCGCTGACCTCGGTACCTGCGCAGACCGCGACGACGGTGGCGCGCGAGATGGCGCGCAGCGCCGAGCAGTCCGGCGGCCGCACGATGATCATCATGGGCGCGGGCGTCTGCCAGTGGTTCCACGGCGACGCGACCTACCGCGCGATCCTCGCGCTCTTGATGCTCACCGGTGCGATGGGACGCAACGGCGGTGGCTGGGCACATTACGTCGGCCAGGAGAAGGTCCGCCCGCTCACCGGCTGGGCGACACTCGCCGGAGCGACCGACTGGCACCGGCCACCCCGGCAGGCGATCGGGACGGCGTACTGGTACACCCACACCGATCAATGGCGCTACGACGGCTACCGCGCCGATGCGCTGACCTCGCCCCTGGCGCGCGGCGACCTCGCCGGCATGCACACCGCGGACGCGGTGGCGCTGTCGGCGCGGCTGGGGTGGATGCCGTCGTACCCGCAGTTCGATCGCAACCCGCTCGAGCTCGCCGACGAGGCAGCGGCGGCGGGCATCGACGTACAGACGTACGTCGCACAAAAGCTCGCGGACGGCGAGCTGCGCTTCGCCTGCGACGACCCGGATGCCCCGGTGAACTGGCCCCGCTGCCTCACGTTGTGGCGAGCCAACCTGCTCGGGTCGTCGAGCAAGGGCAACGAGTACTTCCTTGCCCACCTGCTCGGCACCCACACGAGCCTGCGGGCGACCGAGACCCCGCCCGACCGCCGGCCGCGCGACGTGGTCTGGCGCGACGAGGCGCCCGAGGGCAAACTCGACCTGCTGCTGGCGCTGGACTTCCGGATGACCAGCTCCACGTTGCTCGCCGACGTGGTGCTGCCCGCGGCCACGTGGTACGAGAAGTACGACCTGTCGTCCACGGACATGCATCCGTTCGTGCATGCCTTCAGTCCCGCGATCGACCCGCCGTGGGAGACTCGCTCGGACTTCGCGGCTTTCACCGCTATCGCGCAGCGGTTCAGCGAGCTCGCGAGAACGCACCTCGGGGTACGCCGGGACGTCGTCGCGACCGCGCTGCAGCACGACACACCCGGCGAGACGGCACAACCTGGCGGTGTGGTCCGGGACTGGCGGCGTGGGAATCCGCCGCCCGTGCCTGGCCGCACGATGCCGGTGCTGACCGTCGTGGAACGGGACTATCCGGCAATTGCGGACAAGTTGGCCGCCCTCGGCCCGCTGACCGAGGAACTCGGCCTCACGACCAAGGGGGTGACCTTCCGGCCGGACGACGAGGTCGAGCAGTTGCGCAAGGCGTGCGGCGTGATGCTCGGCGGTGCGGTCGACGGCAGGCCGGCGCTCGACACCGACGCCAAGCTCGCCGAGGCGATCCTCGCGCTCTCCGGCACCACGAACGGCCGCCTGGCCGTGCAGGGGTTTCGCACGATGGAGCGCCGGGTCGGCAAACCGCTCGCCCACCTGGCGCAAGGGAGTGAGGAACGCCGGATCAGCTTCGCCGACACCCAGGCCCATCCGGTGCCCGTGATCGCGAGCCCGGAATGGTCGGGCAGCGAGACCGGTGGCCGGCGCTATGCGGCGTTCACCACGAACGTCGAAGAGCTCAAGCCGTGGCACACGCTCACCGGCCGAATGCACTTCTTTCTCGACCACGACTGGATGCATGAGTTCGGCGAGTCCTTGCCGATCTATCGCCCGCCACTGGACATGCAGCGCCTGTTCGGTGAGCCGGCCTTGGGTCCGAATGGTGCAAAGCAGATCGTCGTGCGCTATCTGACGCCGCACTCGAAGTGGTCGATCCATTCGGAGTACCAGGACAACCTCTTCATGCTCTCACTGTCACGCGGAGGTCCGACCGTGTGGATCAGCGCGGACGATGCCGCCGAGATCGGCGTGGCAGACAACGACTGGGTAGAGCTCGTCAACCGCAACGGCGTCATGGTCTTGCGCGCGATCGTCTCCCATCGCATGCCACCCGGCACGGTTTTCGTCTACCACGCGCA
Source organism: Actinopolymorphaceae bacterium (assembly GCA_036564245.1). Classification (GTDB taxonomy): domain Bacteria; phylum Actinomycetota; class Actinomycetes; order Propionibacteriales; family Actinopolymorphaceae; genus Thermasporomyces. The sequence continues at coordinate 124,726 of DATCKU010000105.1, read as the reverse complement.
GGAGAGAGTCGTGAACGTGCCGATCGCCGAGGCAAGTGGTCGACGCGGCGGCATCCACAACTCCCTCACCCGGATCCTCATCAAACCCACCCATCTGATCGGTGGTTATGCGCAGCTGTCGTTCGCGTTCAACTACCTGGGGCCGACCGGCAACCAGCGCGACGAGGTCACGGTGATCCGCCGGCGTAGCCAGGAGGTGAGGTACTGATGGCCAGCGACGCCGAGTCCGTCCACGAGACCGCTCCTGGAACGTCGGCGCGAAGTCGCAAGCGGAACGCACCGATCGGTCGCGTCATGGCCCAGCTGGGCATGGTGATGAACCTCGACAAGTGCATCGGTTGTCACACCTGCTCGGTGACCTGCAAGCAGGCATGGACCAACCGCAGCGGCGTGGAGTACGTGTGGTTCAACAACGTCGAGACGCGTCCCGGGCAGGGTTATCCGCGGCGATACGAAGACCAGGAGCGGTGGAAGGGCGGCTGGGTTCGTACCAAGTCCGGCAGGCTGAAACTCAAGGCAGGGGGGCGCCTCCGCAAGCTCCTGACGATCTTCGCCAACCCCGTACTGCCGAACATCCGCGACTACTACGAGCCGTGGACCTACGACTACGACACCCTCATCTCGGCGCCGGCCGGTGACGACTTCCCGGTCGCACAGCCGAAGTCGCTGATCTCAGGCGAGCCGATGCAGGTCGAATGGAGCGCCAACTGGGACGACAGCCTCGGCGGTGGCGCAGAGGTCGGCGCACAAGACCCCATCGTGGAACGCGTGCGAAAGCAGGCAGAGGACAAGGTCCGCTTCGAGTTCGAACGGACCTTCATGTTCTACCTTCCGCGGATCTGCGAGCACTGTCTCAACCCCTCCTGCGTGGCGTCGTGCCCGTCCGGCGCGATGTACAAGCGAGCCGAGGACGGCATCGTCCTGGTCGACCAGGATCGCTGCCGCGGGTGGCGGATGTGCGTCACCGGCTGCCCGTACAAGAAGGTCTACTTCAACCACCGCACCGGCAAGGCCGAGAAGTGCATGTTCTGCTATCCGCGTGTCGAGGTCGGTCTGCCGACGGTGTGCTCGGAGACGTGTGTGGGCCGGCTGCGTTACATCGGGCTTTTCCTGTACGACGTCGACCGGGTGGCTGCGGCCGCCGCAGTCGAGGACGAGGAAGAGCTGTACGATTCTCAGCTCGACATCCTGCTGGACCCGAACGACCCCGAGGTCGTCGCGGCCGCACGGCGCGACGGCATTCCCGACGACTGGATCGCCGCAGCTCAGCGCTCACCGGTGTACGCGCTCACCAAGGTCTACCGGGTGGCGTTGCCGTTGCATCCGGAGTTTCGGACACTGCCGATGGTGTGGTACGTCCCACCGCTGTCACCGGTGGTGGACGCGTTGGTCGAGACCGGGCACGACGGCGAGGACGCAGGAAATCTGTTCGGGGCGATCGAGGCGATGCGGATCCCCATCGAGTACCTCGCCGAGCTGTTCACCGCGGGCGACCCGGCTCCGGTACGGCGTGTGCTGGAGAAGCTCGCGGCGATGCGTTCGTACATGCGAGCCATCAACCTGGGCGAACCACCCGACGAGGCGATCGCCGCAGCCGTCGGCAGCACCGGCGCCGAGCTCACCGCGCTCTACCGGCTGTTGGCGATCGCGAAGTACGACGAGCGTTACGTCATCCCCACGGCCTACGAAGCAGAAGGCCGGCAGCTGGAGGAGGTGCGCTGCAGCCTCGACTACGAGGGTGGCCCGGGCATGTACGAGAGCGGTCCGTTCGGGGAGGCGTCGGGCCGTCCGGTCCCTGTGTCGGTCGAGACGTTCCACGCGCTGAAGCAACGCCAGACCGCGGATCGCGTTGTCGATGTCGAACGACCAGGTGCCCGGGTCAACCTGCTCAACTGGGACGCCAAAGGCTCGACCGCCGGCCTCTTCCCGCCACGACGAACAGACGACGCGGAGCGAGGCGAGCAGTCATGACCAACGCCCAGCACGCCAGGGTGGTCTGCCAGGCCGCGTCGATCCTGCTGCAGTACCCGGACGACACCGTCTACGCCAACGTGCCGGTCGTGCGCGCCGCAGTCTCCGAGTTGCCGGAGGGAACGTCGAGGGCCTCCCTGCTGCGGTTTGTGGACCACATCGCGGCGACACCACGGCGCGAGCTGGCCGAGCACTACGTCGCCAGCTTCGACCGACGGCAGCGCTGTTGTCTCTACCTCACCTGGTGGACCGACGGAGACACCAGGCGGCGTGGCCACTCGCTTGCCGAGTTGAAGAAGCGCTACCGGCGGGGCGGCCTGGATCTGTCGGCCAACGAGCTTCCGGACTATCTCCCGGTGGTGCTGGAGTACGCCGCGACCGGTGACCTCGCCGACGGGCTCGCACTGCTGCAGGAGTATCGGGCGAGCGTGGAGCTGGCGAGACTCGCCCTGCATGACATCGGCTCGGCGTACGTCAACGTCCTCGAGGCTGTCTGCGCTCTGCTGCCGGGTCCGTCACCAGCTGACCGGGCAGCGGCGCTGCGCCTCGCGCGCACCGGGCCACAGCGGGAGCTCGTTGGGCTGGAGCCCTTCGGTGTCGCGTCGCCGGGAGGGAGACGATGAGCCCGCTCGACATCCTGGCGTGGGGCGTCCTTCCGTACGTCACGATCGCGATCCTCGTGTCCGGCACGATCTGGCGTTACCGCTACGACCAGTTCGGCTGGACGACACGAAGCTCGGAGCTGTACGAGTCACGGTTGCTGCGGATCGGCAGCCCGCTGTTCCACTTCGGCATCCTGGTCGTCGTCATCGGGCACGTGATCGGACTCGTGATCCCGGCGAGCTGGACGACCGCCATCGGCATGTCAGAACACGCTTACCACGTCCAAGCGCTGCTGCTCGGCGGGATCGCCGGATTCGCCACACTCGTGGGCGTCGCGATCCTGATCTACCGCAGACGGACGACCGGGCCGGTGTTCATGGCGACCACCCGCAACGACAAAGGGATGTACGTCGTCCTGGTCGCGGCGATCGTCGCAGGTCTTGCCACCACGTTGCTCGGTGCCGGCGTGGTGGGTGACGAACACAACTACCGCGAGACGGTCTCGCCGTGGTTCCGGTCGATCTTCGTTCTCCAGCCCGACATCACTGCGATGGCCGCAGCACCGCTGTCGTTCCAGCTGCACACGCTGATCGGCATGCTGTTGTTCGCGATCTGGCCGTTCACCCGGCTGGTCCACGCGTTCACCGCGCCCGTCGGCTACCTGTTCCGCCCGTACATCGTCTACCGGTCTCGCCCGGTCAGGCGAACGCCATGAGTCGCGACACGACACCCAAGGCGGTGGCATCCGTCCCCTCGACTGGTCAGGCAGGCCGAATGCTCGGCATCGCGACCATCGGGTTCACGGTGTCGTTCTGGGCGTGGGCCCTCCTCGCGCCACTGGGCGCAACCCTTCGCGAGGAGCTGTCGCTCACGGTCTTCGAGCAATCCCTGGCGGTCGCCATACCTGTCATCGTGGGCTCGCTCGGTCGGATCCCGGTGGGCGCGCTCACCGACCGGCTCGGCGCTCGCCTCATGTTCCCCACCGTCGCTGGTCTCACGATCCTTCCGGTGCTCTACCTCGGGCACCTGGCCGACTCCTTCATTGAAGTTCTGGTCGCCGGCTTCTTCCTCGGACTGGGCGGAACGACGTTTGCCATCGGCATACCGTTCGTCAACGCCTGGTATCCACCCGAACGTCGTGGGCTCGCCCTCGGCATCTTCGGGATGGGTACGGGCGGCACGGCACTCGCGGCATTCACGACCGTGCAGCTTTCCGAGGTGTTGGGACGGGCGTTTCCGTTCGACCTCGTGGCGGGCATCCTCGCGGCTTTCGCCGTCACGGCCTACTTTCTGCTGCGTGACAAACCAGACCGCCCGATCCAGGCTGGTTCTCTCGTCGGTCGTGTGCTCGCCACCCTGCGGCTCGGCGTGACGTGGCAGCTGTCGTTCCTCTATGCCGTGGCTTTCGGCGGCTTCGTCGCGTTCAGCGTCTACCTGCCCACGTACCTTGTGACGGCGTACCACCTGCAGCGCTCCGACGCCGGCCTGCGCACCGCGGGCTTCGTCGTTCTTGCCGTCGCGGCTCGCCCGGTGGGAGGGTGGCTCTCCGACCGACTGGGCGCGGTTCCGGTATTGGTGTGCTGCTACGCGATCGTCACCGTCCTCGCGTTGTGTGCTGCACTGGAGCTCGCTCTGATCCCGGTCGGGACGCTTGCGTCCCTCGGCATGGCGGCTGCCCTGGGGGCCGGTTCCGGTGGGGTGTTCGCCCTCGTTGCGCACGTCGTCCCGCCGGCCCGTGTCGGGGCGGTGACCGGAGTCGTCGGCGCCGCCGGTGGTCTCGGCGGCTTCTTCCCACCCCTGGTCATGGGCGGCGTCTACAGCCTCACGGGAGACTTCAGCTGGGGGTACGTCCTGCTCGCCATCACCGCGGCGCTTGCCGGCGCCTTCACCGCCACGGTCATACGTACTCGAACCAAACCTGCCGCCACGTGACCAGAGGCTATGGACAACTGGTGTGCTCTTGCTCAGCTGCGGTGCTCGGGCCTTTCGCGTCCAGTCCTTCGGGTCTACTCGGTTCTGGTGAGGATCTTCGCCTTCACCTGCTCGTACTCGGTGTCGGAGATAGCACCCCGGTCCTTCAGCTGCGCGAGCTTGGCCAGCTCGTCTGCCTGGCTGGGGATCCGTGCTGTGCTTCGGATGTAGTCCTGGACCACCTGCTCGTGACGCTGAGCCTGAGCCATCTCGCGTTCGCTCATGGAGCTGCCGCGCGCGACGACGTAGACCAGGACGCCGAGGAACGGAAGGATCAGCACGAAAAGCAGCCAACCCGCCTTGGCCCATCCGCCGAGGTCGTGGCTACGGAAGATGTCCACGACGATTTTCACCAGCAGGAAGATCCATACGACCCAGAGAAAAAACCAAAGCATTGTCATGAATGCATCGAAGATCGGCATGATTCCTCCTCGGAACTGCCATCTGGAGCGTAAGTAGACGCTCAAGGCCATCGTTGCACGACACACGTTGTCATGTGAGGGCGAGGTTCGCGGCGACGGTCGTATTCGTGTCCTAATGCGTCATATCGCCTGTGATCAAGCGCCAGACTTGGTCGCCACAGCAGGTCGATGCCTGTCGATTCCTCAGGAGCATTGCCGGGGCGGCATCTGTCATGAGCTTGCGAGCTTTGCGACGACGACATCCGGCATGCGTGCTAACGTGCGTCGAGCTGCGTCGCGTAGCTGGAAACTCCGGACATTCGCCGTCGCGACGGGCGGCCACGACGAGCGACGTCCCGGTTTCCGGATCGTCGATCACCTGCCAGGCCACGCCGAACACCTCGGCGACCAGATCAGCCGACACGATCTGGCATGGGTCGCCCTTCGCGAGGATCCGGCCGTCTTGCGATCAGATGGGCTGAGCCTTTCCATGCTGCTTGCGGATCTTCTGCCGCAGCTCGCGGCGACGATCAGCTGGTGGCGCGTCCGGGCCGGCTGCGACGCCGGTACTCGGTAGGTGACAAGCCGACCAGTGCGCGGAACCGGCGGGCGAAGTACGTCGGGTCCTCCCACCCGACGGCAGCGCCGACCCGGGTGACCGGCAGGTCGCTGTGGGCAAGCAGGTTGGCCGCCTGCTCCGCGCGTACCCGGGCCAGGTAGCCCAGTGGGGTCAGTCCGACGTCACGCCGGAACAGTCGGCCGAGGTAGTCGGGGTCGAGATTCACGGCGTACGCCAAGTCGTCCAGCCGCCAGGCTCGCACCGGGTCGGCTTCCAGCCGGGCGAGCGTGGCGGCGACAGCGGGATGCACCTGTGGCACCGGCTCCGGCTGCCGGCCGTCGGTCAGGATGCCGAGCACGGTGACCAGCTGGCCAAGCGTGCGTCCGGGTCGACGCCGGCTCGCCGCGGATGCAAGGTGCTGCGCGAGCGAGCCGATCGCGTCGACGGCCTCGGCGGCGGCATCCGGGTCGACCTGCGTCACGGCGATGCCGTGTGATCCGGCAGCGACCGGCTCGGTCCAGAGCAGCCGGTGGAATGCCGGCACCTGGTGCAGGTGCCCGAGCTCCTTGCGGAGCGCCTGCGCTGAGATGCAGCAGTTGGCGACCACGAGATGCCGGCAGTCGGCGAACCCGTGCCAGGCACCGGGCCGCAGGACGATCACGTCGCCACGCCGCAACCGACGCTCCCCACAGCTCGTCACGTGGCGACCACTGCCGCCGCCGATCACGGCAACCTCGACGAAGTCATGCGCATGGGGCTCGACGGATGTCGTGAGGTCATGGACGCCGCCCAGGATGGGGTTGCCGTCGAACAACGCATGCTCGTGGAGAGTGGCGGCCGGCATGTCGGAATCGTACGAGCCCTCGCCGTGATTGGCCTAGCCAATGGACGCGACCGGGAACGAGCCTGAAATGGCCACGCGGGACGCCTCGCCGGGTGAGTCCCCGCCTCACGCGGTCGTGGCGCCTGCTGTGGCTACTGCTCAGTCAGCAAAGCCGCAAAGGAGGCCGACCGTGACCACCACCACGTCGTACGTGAGCGATGTCGACACCGACGGCCGGGTGCCCGACGCACTGGTCAACGAGTACCGCGAGAACGGATTCGTACGAATCCGCGGCATCCTGGGTCCCGACGAGGTCGAGCGGTTCAGGACGGCGGCGCAGGCCTACCTTGAAGCTCACCGGTCCGAAAGCCTCGAGAAACGCGGTGTGTTCAGCCAGCTGGTCAACGTGTGGCAACGGGACGCCACGATGCGCGAGCTGACGTTCCATCGGCGTCTCGGACGAGTGGCCGAGCAGTTGGCCGGCTTTCCGTTGCGCTTGTGGCACGACCACATGCTGGTCAAGGAGCCGCACAACAACGCAGCCACGGAGTTTCACCAGGACCGGCCGTACTGGCCGCACGCGAACGACCGGCTCTCGCTCTCGGCCTGGATCGCCCTGGTCGACGTGCCGCCCGAGCGTGGGTGCATGACCTTCCTGCCGAAGACGCAACACCTGACCGGGTTGCGCCCGCAGGACCTGCACGACGAAGACGACCTCTTCAGCATCGAGCCGTCACTGCGCTGGCTGCCTCGGGTCACGGTTCCGCTGCGCGCCGGAGACTGCACGTTCCACTCGAGCTACACCTGCCACATGGCGCTGCCCAACCGGACCGACCAGGCACGACTCGCTCACGTCGTCATCTACATGGACGAGGCCACGACGTACTCCGGCGACAAGCACGTCGTCACCGACCCGCTCGGCCTGAAACCCGGGGACCGGCTCGACGGCGACACCTTCCCGCGTCCGTGGGCCTGATCATCGCCCGGTCGAAGGCCGCAGGCTCTCAACCCTCGTGCGACGAAAACGGGCAGCTAGCCGTCGCTGTTGTACACGGCGATCTCTGTCATCGTCGGGGTGTAGACCTCGGTGGCGATCTGCTCGGTGAGCGCCACCCTGAGCCGTGAGGTCGTGACGCTGCCGAAGCCGGTCACCGTGAGGTCGTGTCCGATACCGGTGTCTCGGCTGGCGAACGTCACCCACTGGCCGCTCGCCGCATCCCATCGCTGCAGCTCGAACGACTGCACCCGTGGGTTGGTGCCCGAGTCGGTGTACTCGTCCAGGTAGACCTCGTCGAAGGTCGTGTCCGCGCCGAAGTCGATGTCGATCGTGATGGGGTACGTCGCATCGTCGGCCGCGGCCCAGCGGGTCGTGAGGTCACCGTCGGTCAGCTTGTCCGCGGTGAGCGTCCCACCGGCGCCGGGATGCGTCGAGCTCGCCGTGACCGGCTTGCCCAGCGCAAGGTTGACCCGGTTGTCGAACTCCTCCTCGATCGGGTCGTCGTCGACCGGGCTCTTCACCTTGCGGCCGATCCGGCTTTCGGCCATGCCGATGTCCGGCGCGTCACCGTAGTAGATGTGCGTGCCGAGGAAGTCCTTGGTGCCAAGGCGCGGGTTGTAACGGCCGGCGTCGATGAGCGGTGAGTCGGGACGCAACCGGAAGTGTGCTGCCGCCTTGCGGATCCGGTGCACGCCCAGACCGGTGCGGTACTTCGCCGGGTCACCCACGAACTTCGGGTCCGCCCGCACGGCGTTCCGGTCGGTCGGCTCCTGGGCGGAATGGATCCCACTCGCTTCGTAGAAGTTGTTGTTCGAGAACACCGCATGACGCAGGGCGCCGGTCCGGCGATACCACGGCGTCGGCGTGGTCGTGGAGTAGTTGTAGAAGATGTTGTTCAGGAAGTACACGCGGGACAGGAACGTCTCGTCGTGGAAGTACTCGAGGTCCTCCCCGTCGTAGACGAACGTGTTGTTCACGAAGTAGGTCGGCGAGTAGTTCGTCGACAGCATGTTCTTCACGAGCACGCCGTTGTCGTTGACGCTCAGGTTGTAGCGCGCGATCGAGTTCGAGCTGTTGCCCATGTACGACATCCAGCCAGCCGGGTTGTCGTGGGAGTAGTTGAACTGGTACGTCACATTGAAGTTGGTGTACTCCAGGTCCCACGGTGTGCCGTCGAACTCGTTGTTGGGTCCCCCGTAGACCTCGTTGAACTGCATGACCGAATCGGCGCCCGCCCACAGGTAGAGCGCGACCGAGACCGAGTCGTAGCGTTCGAGGAAGCCGTTGACCTCGTTGTACTCGACGGTCATGTTCTTGGTGTTGGCGAGCTGGATGGCCCCCTGGCCCACGCTTTCCGCGTAGTTGTGACCGATGTAGACGTCTCGGCTGTAGAGGTCGCGGGTGCGCACCCACAGCTGTTCCCATCCCTCGTGCCACTTGCCGTTCTCGTCGTACTGGCCGGCCTCGGGATACCGGTCGTAGAACCAGTTGAACGCGAACTGGATGGCGTGCAGCTCGACGTCTTTGAACGTGTTGTTCTCGATGCGTACGTCTTGGAAGTAGTAGCCGCTCGTGCCGTACTCGGTGTACTTGCGGTTACCGAAGACCTGGAAGTTGACGCCGCCGTAGTGGATCTGCTGCCAGAAGCTCGGCCCGTCGGTGTTGTGGACGTAGACGTCTAAGATGCGGAAGTGGTTCATGATGTTGTCAGCGCCGTCCTCCAGCAGGTCGGCGTTGATCGACACCATGATGCCGTCGCGTACGACTCGCTCCTCGGTGATGTTGGTGGCGAAGTCGTCGTCGTTGGACAGCTCGACGTTGTTGATGTGCCAGTACTCCTGGTTGCGCAGCACGATGGCACCAGTCAGGCCGACCGTCTCCGGGTTCTTCGTCCCGTCGGGGTTGAACGGGCTCGGCACGTTCCCGTTCGTTGCAATGTAGGGCCGCCGGGCGCGAGGGTCGCCGTACGCCGAGATGGTGATCGGCCGGCCCGGAGCACCTGAGCCCTTGGGCCACAACTGCTCGTCGTGCCACTGCTCTCCGGCCTTGAGCAGGATGCGGTCACCCGGCGCGAAGGTCGTCGCGTTGACCTTCGCCAGGCTGCGCCACGCGGTCTTCGGCGAGGTGCCGGCTGCGTTGTCGTTGCCGTGGGTGGCGTCGACGTAGTAGTCCGTGCCACCGGTCTTGTTGGGCAGGTTTCCCGGCCAGTTGTGGCCGTGACCGGCGCCTGTCCGATCCGCCGCTGCGGCAGGCACTGACGGCAGCACGAGAGTCGCGGCAAGCAGCACCGTGGCCAACGTCACGAGGCCGAGGCGGGCCACTCTCGTCGGATAGCGCGGATGTGCTCTTGCGCCTTGATGGGTGAACGCTGGTGGCACACGCACGTCACTCATTGCTGCACGTCCTCTGCATCGATGGCACCCACCGCCGCGGTGTCGACCTGCACCTCGAGTTCTCCCATCCGGCGCTGGAGGTACTTGCGAAACTTCCGGTCGATGAGCGATTGGCGGATCCGGTAGGAATACTCGGCGAAGGCCTCGTCCTCGTCAACGGTCTTGGCGTGGAGCTCGTAGAACGTGACGTGGCCAGAACCGACAACGGGATCTGAAATCTCTCCTGGCTCGAGCGTCGAGAGCACCGCCCTGAGCTCCTGGTCCCGCGGACTCTGCCCGACCGATCCGCCGTCGTACGTATCGGTGGTGAGCACCGCATCGGGCTCCGTGGCGGCGACATCGGCGAGACGTCCAGTTGCGTCAACACGTCGTTGCAAGCCGGCGACGTACGACGACGATGCGCTGCTCGGCACTTCGATGACCAACTTCGAGTATCGGTACGTGGTCGCGTTGGCGCTCCACGCGTCTCGGTTGGCGTCGAACGCCCACCGGACTTCTGCCTCACTCACCCAGAGCGGATCGCCGGGGTCAGCACTCAGTCGACGCTTCAGCGCCGTCGCGATCTGCGTGAGCCGATGTGAGTAGTACTCCTCGAGCGAGAACTCCACGACGCCGTAGACGGTTTCACCCTTCGCCGCGGCCTCGGCGCGCCGTTCGTTCTCCTTGTCCAGCTCGACCAGCAGGTCGTCGTACTCGATCGGGACGCTGAGGCCGTTCTCGTCGGCCACGATCAGCATGGTCTTGTCGCGCCGAATCTCGTCGAGCGCACGCGCGGCGAGCCGCTCGAGTGCGGTCGTGCCACCGACAGGTGCGTCCCAGTCGATCGGGCCTTGCAGACCGCGCTCGTTCTGCAGCTCGTTCTGCACGATCGGCGCCAACCGGCGCATGTGGAAGAGCAGCTCGTCACGGGTCACCGGGTGGCCGTCGATGACGGCGACCTCGCCGGAACGGCTGGCGAGCACGACTGTCGCGATCACGGTGACGACAAGGGCGATGCCCACCACCCCAGCCATCAGGGCGATGGCTCGGCGCGACAGCCTGGTCACGGCACCCTCCTTCCGGGCCAGCGTGACGTCAGTCTGTCAGGACACCTCCTCGAGCTCACTGCCGCACGGCGACAGACGCTCAGCAACCCTGATGGTCTTCCGTGAGCAGCCAGCAGAACGCGTCGAGTTCGTCATCGGCTAGTGGCTCGGACCGAGCCTGCCGCTCGTCGTCACCGTGCGGGTCGTGGTTCTGCGAGCGTGCTCACAGCTCGTTCCAGAAGTCGCAACGGTGCTCAGCGCCGACGTCCACCGGTTCGATGCCGCCCTGGCTCGCCGGCACGAGGCTCAGCGCTCTCGTGTCGCCGGACCGCATCGGCCGCCAGGTCGGAGCACCTGCAGCGTGTGGTCGACCGGAGTGCGCGAACGAGGTCCAGTAGCCGATCATCTGGTCGGCCAGTTGCCATTGGTCGTCGGTGAGCGTGGGCCAGGGTTCGCCGCCGAGATCGAAGAGGTACGGCAGTTCGCTGCCGTGCTGGGCGCCGGGCGGGAAGTCGTCCGGCACGTTGCCGATGTTCGGCGCCTTCTGATCGGCGAACTCGTACGCGTAGACACGGGTGTGCTCGGCCATCGCCTGGTTGCCGTCCAGCGTCGGGCAGCTCCAGGCCCGGTCGCTGGCGATGGTCGCCCAGGCGAGCGCCGGGGACCGGTAGTCGGTGAGCGGGTACTCGGCCAGCACCTTGTCCGCAGCGTCGCCGAAGGCGCCCTTGACCAACTCGGGGTACAGCTCTTCGGTCACGGGGAATCCTGCTTCGGCGGCACCGGCGATGAAGCCGTTGCCCTCGTCCTTGGTGCCGCCGGACAACACTGGGACCCGTAGGAACTGACCCTTGCGCAACGCCTTGGCCGGTTCGAGCGGCAGCAGTGGCGTGCCGTAGGCGAGGTTGCTGGCGAAGCTGTCGTTGACCTGCATGAGTTCCGCGACTGGTTTGTCACGCAGACAGTCCAGCTCCTCGCCCTCGGGGCAGCCGAGCTGCTGGGCGGCAGACTTGCCGGTCTCCTGGTTCGCCGCCAGGGAGGTGTACGGCGTGAAGGTCGGCATGCCGGGGATCGGCACGTACGTACCGCTCACCCATTCGATCATGCAGGACCCGGACTGGATGATCACCTTGGCGAACAGACCCCGCGCGGCCGGGGAAGTGAGCAACGCACAGGCGCTCATCCCACCGGCGGACTCTCCGAACAACGTCACGTTGTGCGGGTCGCCGCCGAACGCCGCGGCGTTGCGCTTGGTCCAGCGCAGCGCCGCGAGCTGATCCGCGAGACCGAACGTGCCTGAGCCGCGCAGTCCGGGCAGCCCGAGGTAGCCGAACACCCCGAGCCGATAGTTCGGCGTCACGACGATCACATCACCTTGCTCGACCAACCGCCGTGCGTCGTAGGCGCTCCCGGTGCCGGTCGTGTATCCGCCGCCGTGCAACCAGACCATCACCGGCAGACGCTTGCCCTTGGGCCGTTTCGACGGGGCGGTGACGTTCAGGAACAGGCAGTCCTCCGAGCCGACCTGTCTTCCGGCCTGCAGTTGAACGCACTGCTCCCCCGGCTTCGTCGCGTCCGCGATCCCGTGCCACGGTCGGACCGGGGCCGGCGGTCGCCACCGCCGGTCACCGGTCGGCGGCCGGGCGAACCGGATGCCCAGGAACTCCCGTACCGTGCCGTCGTCCGAACCGCGGATCCAGCCGGAGTCGAGGCGCACCAACGGCCCATGACGATGCGCCTCCGCGACTCCGGGGATCACCACCACGCCGGCGAGACAGCCGATACTGATCATGATGAGCAGCCGACGGACCAGTGAGTTCATGACAACTCCGTGATTCGACGATCGAGACCGGCGACAGTGGTGACAGTGATCACGCCGAGACCGATGCGGCCGGCGATGGCGTGCTGGGCGCAGCTGATCGCGACCCCAGCGACACCGTGTGGGTTCTGGTCGCCAGCATCGCGATGCTCGCGATGAGGATCCAGACGATGGTCAGGAACCCCATCAGCGCTGCCGTGCCCCAACCGTTCGCCGCGTAGAAGAACGCTGGGTCGTTGCCGAAGTAGATCGACGGCACGAACGCCAGGTTGATCGGCACCATCACGCAACTGCACCAGCCGATCCAGCGTGGCAGCACCTGGGTGCGCACGATCGCGTAGCCGAACGCCCCCATCCAGAGGGCCTCGATGATGCGGCCGATCGAGCCGCCGAGCAGGTAGGTGCCGGGGACATCGACGGTCTGGTCGATCGGCTCGGGGGACGCAATCGCCTCACCCGCACCGAGGGCGAGGAAGACGTAGCTTGCGAGCAGCACCCACATCAAGCCGGCGATCGACCCCAGGGTGCCGACGAACTCGTACGTCGGATCCGCGGCTTTGACGAGGTGACGAAGCCCGGTCATGAAAACCACCAGCAGGGTGCCACCGGTGATCGCGACCAGCGTGGTGGCGAAGACCGTGGAGTCCGGCGGTGGCCCGGCATGAGAGAAGAACAGCGCCAGCTCGACGAAGTGCAGGAGCGCTGCGGCCAGTCCCGCGGCGCCGGTGAGTCGACGAATGGTGGTGATCTGCATGGATGACATCCTAACTTTATGCCATATAGAAACTGCCTCCATGGTGCAGAAAAGGTCGCGAAAAGTCAACCGCTCTCGCTTTATGGCATATAGTTAGGGTGACGTCCGCGAGGTCGAGAGAGGTCCAGGTGGCAGCCGATGACGTTCCCATCGAGCTGAAGCGGCTGTGGCGCCTCACCACCCGTTCGCGGACCGGGCGACCCGCCGAGCTCGACGTCGAGCTGATCGTGCGTACTGCCGTCGACCTCGCCGACCGCGACGGCGTCGCCGGGGTGTCGATGACGAAGGTCGCCAACCGCCTCGGCGTCACGGCCATGGCGCTCTACACGCACGTCGGCTCGAAAGAACACCTGCTGGAGCTGATGCAAGACCTGGCGAGCGGCCTGCCACCGAAACCGGACCCCGAGCAGGACTGGCGGGACGGGTTGACCGTCTGGGCACAGGCACTGCGCCGCATGTACGACGCCCACCCATGGCTAGCCGAGCTGCCGATCCACGGTCCCCCGCTCGGCCCGCATCAGGTCGCCTGGATGGAGGCCGCACTGCAGGTCCTCGAACCGACCGGGCTCGAGTGGGGCGAGAAGCTCAACACCATCAACCTGCTGGCCGGGTACGTACTCCACTCGAGCCGACAGGCCATCGATCTTGCAGCGGGGCGTCAGGCGAGGAAGGTTGACCGCGTCCGGGACGAACGCGCCTACGGCCGCGCGCTGGGCAAGCTGATCGACCGGGACCGCTTTCCGCAGATGAACGCGCTGCTCACATCCGGCCTCTTCGAGCGCACCGCGCCTCCGCCGTCGGACCCCGCGGAGGACCCTGATTTCCGCTTCGGGCTCGACCGGCTGCTGGACGGCATCGCGAAGCTCTGCCAGAGCCGGCAATCGGAGGCGTGAACATCGCCTCCGCGTAGCTCACGGAAGGTAACCCTCCTCGCGCAGGATGCGTGCGTAGCGCACCACCGTGCGGGGAAGCACGTTGAGCCGCTCGGACGCGTCGGTGAACCAGTCGACGAGCTTCATGAAACGTGAGCCGTGCCGCCAGATGTAAGGCGCGAATGCGATGACCGGAGCGTCGAGAGTCGCCAACACCCACCCGGGCCGAGTCGGGGAGGTGTTCTCGCGCAGCTCCTCGACGGTCGTGACGCGTACGAAAGGGGACGAGCCAGCCACCGACCGAGCCGACTGGTTGACGACGCAGAAGTCCCCCGCCTGGTAGAGGATCGCGTTGCGGCCGGGTCGAGCCGATGAGACGACGTACGAAAGACCTGCCCGCCGGATGGCCTCATAGACCTCTGCTCGTGCCGGTGCCATCGTGGTGAGGTCGGTGTCGCAGAAGGCGTAGTACCCGTCCGGCTTGGCTCCTGCCACCGACGCGATCGTCTCGAGTGCTGCCACGCAGTGCTCATGCAGTGCATCGGGCGGGCAGTCGTACTCTGCGAGCACACCGCGGCCGCCGGAGTGCAGCAGTGGCTCGACGAGACCACGTAGTCCGCCACGCTCCCGGCTCACGCTGATGAGCTCCCACTGGGGACAGGTGAGATAGCGCTCGGCATGCACGCCGATACCGACCTTGAGCCCGGTCGAGCCCACCAGGTCGAGCAGGTTGAGCATCGCCTCGTTGTGTGCGATCTCTCCCGAATGCCACACCATGGCGGCAAGGACCCGTCCCTCTGCGGCGAACGCACGCAGCTCCGCGTCGGAGTACTCCTCTGGAACGCTGGCGTCGCGTGACCATCGCACCGGCTTCGATGCGAGCACGCTGAACGCGGGTCGATCCGGCTCGGCGATCTGCAAGCAGACCCCTCGGCGTGACCATTCGAAAAGGTCGCCGTCACCAGTCTGACGTCCGACCATCACGCGGTTGGCCGTCGCCAGCGCCAGATCCGCGGCCGCGCCCGCGTCCGGCGAGACCCGCTCGGTGTACGCAGAGAAACGCACGCTTGCCGCGGGCACAGGCGGTGCGGGAGCGAACAGCGCCACCCGGTTCTCCCGGATCAGCCGGGGAAGCAACGCCTGAATCGCCGACGGGTCACCGAAGGCTACTCCGCTTGCCGAGTCCAGCCAGCGCTTCGCAACATCGGCCGGCGAATCCGCCACGATGCGTTCGCCGCGATCGGGGAATCCGAGGGCCCGCCGGTGCACGATCTCCGGATACAGATAGGCGGCGAGCTGGGCGGTGCCGGTGAGGCGAAGGTCTGGAAGCGGTCTTTCAGCGAAGTCGAATGCCCGCGCGTAGAACTCCTGCGGCTCGTCGGCCGAGGCGGCGATGGGGAGGTCGAACGCCCACAGCGAGGACGCGAGGAGCTGAGGGTTGCCGAGAACGAACGCCGTGACCTCGAATCGTGCGCACAGCATGGCGAACAGCCCGAGGTGGTCACCACCGAGGACGGTGGACCCCGTGCTCGAGAACAGCAGCCCTTCCCGCGGAGCCTCCTGATAGGCCTCGATCAGCGCACCGACGTCAGCCGCCAACCATCCCAGCGTCGCCAGGACGTACGGTGTGGCTGGATCATCCGCCTGCGCCACCAGCAACCACACGGCAGGCTTGTCACTCATACACCCGGACCTCGTAGATCCGCGCCTCGTCCGCGCCGTTCGTGGCGAGAACCTCGATCCGCAGCGCGCTCGTCTCGGTCAGCGGGATCTGGACATCACGGTGACGCAGGTAGTTCCCCGTCTCCGCGTAGACCTCGCGCCAGCCCTCCGCGGTCTCGGCCAGCACGCGCCAGTCCCGTACGCATTCCGGCGTCCGGTGGAATCCGGGTCGCTGATCGGTACGCAGATCGAGGTTCGTATCGAAGGCCACGACGACGTTGCGGACGACCTTCGGCTCTGACCACCGCAGCTCGAGCCACTGGGGCAGCCCAGGCTCGGAGATCCACAGATGCGGCAGGTCTTCCGGCCAGGCACAGCCGCTGGTCACCGCGGCCGCCTCGTACGGGCGGGACACCGGCGAAATCCGCACGAGGTGTGCGCCCTTGCGGTACTGCCGCCACAGCTCGTACGCCGGCAGGTCGATCTCCTCGTACGAGAAACTCGGCAGGTGGGCGTTGGCTGGCTCCGGTCCGCCCGGCGACACCGTGAGGTACTGCGCGACCGTACCGGTGGGAATCGACGTCGACACGGCCCACTCCGCGCCCTCGGCCGCGCCCACCAGGATCCGATGGGGCCGATTCGGCTCGACCCGCGCGGCAAGCGGCACATCCACCCAGCCGTCGAAGCCGGCGGGAACGTCGACCGTACTCGACCCGCACCGCTTCCCGTGCTCGCGATCCCAGATCCGGTGCAGCTCCTCGACCGCGACCTCCAGCCGCGTCACCTTCGACGTCCGCATCCGAAGGCTCACGACGTCCAGTCGATCCGCCGTCAAAGGCACGACCTGAGCCCGAGTGATGTCCAGCGGCAACCACGCCGAGACGGTTTCTCCCATCGACAAAGGAGCCGCCGAGGATGCGGACACCGCCGCCGTGCGCGCGAGATCCGTCGGATCGTTGTTGCGGAGGCCCAGGATCCGTACGTCCTTACGGAGCATGATCTGCTGGACTCGCGCTATGTGCGGGCCGTCCGGATCGGCGGTCTGGCGCGGTGTCAACCCGTGTCGTACGGCATAGGCGGCTGCTATGCCGACCGCTTGACCTTGTGCACCGAGGCTTACCTGAACGCGAACCGGGCCCAGTGCGACATGGGTGACCGACAGCGAGCGCCCGGTCATCCACAGGTTCGCCACGTTACGGCTGTAATAGGCCCGCAGCGGAAGGGAGAACGGCGCGACGCGTATGTAGTTGGAGTAGCGGGCGTCGATATTCTCCCGTTCGCCCGGCTCGATGCGGTTGTTGATGCCTCCCTTGATGTGCAGGTCGATCCACCACCCTGCGTACGCCACACGGTCCGGCCACTCCCGGTCGGTGTGCAGGTCGTGCTCGGTGACGATGACGTCTCCGACGAGCCGCCGACTTTCCCGCTTGCCAGGGATCTGCCCGATCCAGTCGAGCGCGTAGTGGCGAGCCTCCTCGGCGTCGCGGCTGTGGTTCTTGATGTAGTTCCACACTCCCAGCACGTGCCGGTGCAGTTCGTCGCGGATCGCTTGGTTGTCCTCGATCTGGTGGAACGGAGTGTTCACCTCCAGCCACCAGTAGCCCCCGAACGTGTCCTTCTTGATGTGGTAAAGACGCCGGTCGTGGGCGAAGTCCTCGGGTCGGGTGTATTCGGCGATCCATGCCGGGGGCTCGTACGGCACGGGTTGATCAATGCGCTTGGCGCGCATCGTGATCGTGCTGCCGAGTGTGGAGTCGTCGGCCTCGATGGGTGCGAGCGGCTCGCCGAACTCCGAACGTGCCTCGCGGCCGTACCGATACTCCGCACCGGCGAGGTACCCGACCGTGCCGTCACCGGTCGCGTCGACGAACTGATGCGCGCGCAGCACCAGCTCCTTCTCGCTTCCCAACTGGCTTGCCGCCACAGCGACGATCCGGTCGGCCTCCGTGACGACCTCGCGCACCGAAGCGTTCCGAAACTCGGTGAGGGTCGGCTCTCGACGCACCGCCTCTGCCAGGGTCATGTCGTAGAGACTGTTCATCATTCCGTGGTCGAAGAAGTGCTCATGGTTGTGCGCGCGGTCGGTGAGGATCAGCTCGTGCGGCAGACCGGTCTCACCCGCCCACGCGCTGCCATGCGAAGCGCCGTACGGCACGACCCGGATCTCGCTGGAGGAGTTGCCCCCAAAGACAGGCCGGTCCTGGACAATCGCGACGCGTAGACCTTCTCGTGCCGCAGCGACCGCGGCACAAAGGCCGGCGAGCCCTCCACCCACAACCACGAGATCGAACTCGTGCTCCTCTGCCGGTTTCCTGGAGATCTCCATGTCCTGCCCTCATCGCCGTTTGTGAGGCCGTGGTCACCGCCACGGTAGGGGCAGTTCGGGCAGACCGGCTTGAACGCTCTGGCGGAGCTTGTACGTACTGGTAGAGGTCAGCAAGTGGCCGGCTCAGAGTGCGAGGCCCCAGGCCCTTCGGCCATGAGGTTCGCCGGCCTGTCGCGATGACTGCCGAATCCATCGGCTTGACAGCGTCCACCAGACAAGCTGAGGCGGAGCGTCACCCAGGCAAGACCACACTCAACCACCGTTGCGCCAAGAGGGCATGCCCAGCCTGCGTCAAGTGGACTCCGTCATCCGTCCACACCGACGTCGGCACACCCGGCCGGATGAAGTCCGACTCGACCGCGAGGCACGAGGCGCCGAACTCGCGTGCCAATCTGCGGATCACGTCGACCTTCGGCCCGAGGTCGGCTCGCCATGCCTGCTGGTCCTCGTTCACCGGAATGAGGAACGGCTCGACCAGCACGAGATCGGCATCGAGCTCTTCGCGCACGGAGACCAACATCCGGCGGTAATCCCGTTCGAACTCGTCGATCGGGGTCGCCTCGCCATCGGAGTAACGCCGCCACGTGTCGTTGATACCGATCAGGATGGAGACGACATCGGGGCCAAGCTCAAGGCAGTCAGATTCCCAACGTCGGACGAGATCACGGACCCGGTCACCACTCACACCACGGTTGAGAAAGGTTGCGTGGTGCTCCGGATTGGCCGCGGTGAACCATGCTGCCGCCATCATCGCGTAGCCCGAGCCCAGGTGGTTCTCTCGACTCTTGTCGCGGCCGGCGTCTGTGATGCTGTCGCCGATGAAGAGCACTCGTCCACCACGCGGAACCTTCACTGTCATGTCGCCATCCTCCCCGGCTGTTGTCGACGCCGAATGCACACGACCCCCGGAAGGCGGGACGTCGGGGTGATTGCCGAGGTTACAGCGCCGGTGGCAACCCAGACTTGCACGCTACGGTGAAGCTGTACGTTCTGGTCACGCTGGCTATTCCTTGCGAATGCTCCAACCGCCGTCCACCACCACACTGGCCCCGGTCACATACGACGCATCAGACGATGCGAGAAAGGCGACCACGGCTGCCACTTCCTCGGGTTGGCCGACCCGCTCGAGAGCAGTCAGCCCTCCAGCGCGCGCCAAGGCCTCCTGGCTCACGTCTCCCCACGCACCGGTCAGGATCGGGCCAGGCAACACGACGTTGACACGGACCTCGGGGCCGTACTCGACTGCGAGTTCGCGAGCGAGCGCACACAGGGCGCCTTTGGTCGCGGCATACGCCGAATGGTTGGGTATCCCGGCCAAGGCGTGCACGCTGGACGTGAGAATCAGCGAGCCCCTGCGCGCAACGAGATCTTCGGCGAAGACGCTCAGCGCGTGGTGAACTGCGGTGAGATTGACCTCGAGGTGACGTCGCCAGACGTCCAGTGGCATGGCGTGTGCCGCCGCACTGATCTGCACAGCGGCATTGGAGTGCACGACGTCCACTCGGTCGGACAGTTGGTGCGCGCTCTCCGCGATGCGCCGCCAGTCCTCCGCTCTCGCAACGTCTGCGGACACGGCGACGGCGCGCCCTCCGGCATCGCTGATCTCGCCCACCACGTCGTTCGCCGCCGTGGCGTCGATGTCGACAACCACGACCGAAGCTCCTTCGGCGGCGAACCGTCGGCAGGTGGCGGCGCCGATACCTGAGCCGCCGCCGGTTACGACCACCACCTTGCCCGCGAACCGACCGGGATGGAAGGCAGCAGAACCCGTCATTGCGATTCCTCGTTTCGAGATCTCAACCCGACCGTCACCTTCCTCATCAGCGCAATCCCGTCGTCGCGATGCCACGGATGAAGAGTCGCTGCAGGCCAAGGAACAGTACCAGCACGGGGAGGCTGTACATGACCGCAGCGGCGGCGATCAGGTGATACAGCGGTCCGCCCCCTGTCGACTGGTAGAGCGAGCCGACAGCGACCGCGAGCGTTGACCGGTCGTCGTTGAGCAGCAGGGCCGGCATGACCCAATCGCCCCAGGTCCAGACGAACGACAGCACGAAACTCGTGGCGAGGACGGGCTTGGACAGCGGAAGGAAGATCTGCCAGAACATCCTGAAACAGCCGCAACCGTCGACGATCGCTGCGTCCTCGAGCTCGCGCGGTAGTCCGGCGAAGAACTGCCGGAACATGAAGCCCAGGAACGACGAGCCGGCCAACCCCCACAGCACCCATGGCCAGAAGGTGTTGAGCAGACCGACCCTGGCGAAGATCAGGTAGGTCGGGATCAACGTGATGATGGGCGGGATCATCAACGTGGCCACGACGAGTCCGAAGACAAACCGCTTCCCCGGAGCCGGAAGCCGCGCGAGCCCGAACCCGAGCATGGCTGAGGACACCGTGACCAAGGAACCGTAGAGCACGGCAAGTGCCACCGAGTTTCGCGCATACCCAAGGAAGTCTACGTAGGTCAACGCCTCGACGAAGTTTTCCCAGCGAGGCGTGCGCGGTAACACGTGCGGCGGGAACTCGAGCATCTCCCCCGGGGTCTTGAGCGCGATGAACAGCAACCACATCAGCGGGAGGATGAACAGGATCGCTAGGGAAAGCATCACCGCGTACAATCCACCGCTGCGCAGCGCCGTCCTGAGGCGAATCATCGGCGGTCCTCCTGCCCTGCCGGACCGGTCTCGTAGTAGACCACTCTCCTGGTCACCCGGAAAATGACGAGCGTGTACACGAGCGTCACCGCGGTCAGCAGCCACAACAGTGCCGAGGCGTACCCGAGATTTCCGTTGGCGAACGCCTGGGTGTACACGTGCACCATGTAGATGTACAGCCCTCGGCTCGGCGTCGTGTCAAGGCTGGCCTGCCCAGCAGCGGAGATCAGCAAGGCCGGGAGATAGAGCTGCAACGTATCGATGACACCGATGACGAGCTGGAAGAACAACACCGGCGACATGATCGGAATGGTCACCCACAAGAAGCTCCGCCAAGCTCCCGCGCCGTCGATCGCCGCCGCATCGAGCACCTCCCGAGGAATGCCTTGCAGTCCAGCCAGGGAGATCACCATGTTCGAGCCGACCCGCCACAGGATCATCAGCATCAGCACCGCGAGTGCCTTGTCGTCGGCGAGCCATTCCACCGGAGGCAGGCCGAACCACCCCAGGACTGCCGTCGCAGCTCCGGTATCGCGATCGAAGAGCAACCGGAACACGAACCCCGCCGCCACCGGGGGGACGACGACCGGCAGGAAGTAGATCGCACGGAACGCTCCCCTGAGGCGCACCTTCTGGTTGACGAGCACCGCGAGGAACAAGCCGAACCCGATCGTCGCGGGCACCACGACGACGACGAACACCAAGGTGCGTGCGAGGCTCGACCAGGTATTAGGGTCCTGGAACGCCGCCTGGTAGTTTTGCAGCCCGACGAAGCCCCAGTGGGGCGAGAAGCCGTCGTAGTTGGTGAAGCTCAGCCACAGGGCGTAGCCCAGCGGAAACACGGTGAGCAAGAGAAATCCCGCAAGCCATGGGCCAGTGAACGCATAGAACGTGCCTGGCCGGTTGCGGTGCCACCGGCGGGCGGCAGTTCCAGCCACCGTGGCCGCCCGCCTGCTGGGCTGGGCTACAGCGCGAAGACTCACCCCACCTTGCCCTTCTCCTGCGCGATCAGATCGTTGATCTGGCGATTGAGCGAGTCTGCAACCTTCCCGGCCGACGTACCGGAAGGCACCGCTGCCTTGAACTCCGCGCTCAAGATCTTCGCGAGCGCCTGCGGACGAACGTACGGCGTTGCCACCACGACGATGTCGAAGTACGGCAGCTCCCGCCGCTGAACCTCGTACACCTGACGCTCCTCCGGGGTCTTGTGCGGCATCAGCGGCTCGAGAGACTTCAGCGACGGTATGCCCCACCCGGACGCCGCCCTCTGCTTCGCCGGCTCGCCTGCGATGAAGTACTCGACGAACCTCCAGGCCGCATCCTTGTTCTTGGCCTTGCTCGGAATCCACACACCCGTGCCGTAGTAGGTCGGGCTGAGCCGCTTTCCGGCGAAGGTCGGCGCGGGCAGGAACACCGAGACCTTGGCGACCTCCGGCGTCCCGGCGAGCTGACCCTGGAACCAGTAACCCATGCTGAGCAGCGCGATCCTGCCCGCGATGTAGGCGTTGCCATCCCACCCCGCCGGATTGGGACGAGTCGGGCCGTACGACACGTTGGCACGCGCCAAGTCCAGCCAGTACTGAATCGCCTTGACCGCTTCTGGACTCGAGAAGTCGACGGCGCTGAGGTCGTCGTTGAAGAGGCTCCCGCCTTGCGCAGCGACCATGTGGGCGAGCTGAGCCATGGTGAGGTCGACGGTGCCGCCGTAACCGAACACCGCCGTCTTGTCGTCCTTGGTGTTCCTGGTGAGTCGCGCCGCCAGCTCCGGGATCCCCTCGAACGCCAACGGTTCGGTGTCGGGCGGTAGGTCGACGCCCGCCTGCTCGAACAACGTGCGGTTCGCCCAGAGCGTCGCGTCCTGCGAGTAGTCCTTGGTCAGCCCGTAGCGGGGACCCCGACCCTGCATCTGGCCGTCATAACGCCACAGATCGTTGATCGGCGCGAGATCCGATTCCTTGATGAGCGAACTGTCCTTGACATAAGGATCGAGATTCTCCGCCAGCCCGCGCGCTGGGTAGAACGCGAACCCGGTCGCACTTTCCCGGGCCACGTCTGGCGGCTCCCCCGCGGCGAGCATCGCCGTGAGTCGAGTCTGATCATCTTTGATCAAATTGATCGTGATGTCAGGGTTGGCGGTCTCGAATCCCTTGATCACCTCGGGGGTCACTTCGCTCGGAGGCATCATCACGGTCAGGGTGGTGACACCTTTCCGACCGCCGCCACTCCCACGAGCGGCGTCCCGGGAGCCCGTCCTCACCGCACAACCGCTCGTCGCGGACGCCCCGGCCAAGCTCAGGACCGAGGCCGCACCGGCCAGGAAGCCACGCCGGCCGAGCTTGCGTTCCTTCATCTCGTCGCTCCTTGCCCTTCCACGTCAGTCACATCGACGCTCTTGCAAGGCTCGAGCAGCGTCCGGCAGTGCGATGGGCGACGTGTCGAACCGCCATCTCACGCTCTCGAGGCAAGAGGCGCCGACTTCTACGGCGTCCGACCGGGGCTTGGGCCTTGTACGCTGCGGACGACGCTACGCCCGCGTTCTCCTGCTGGGCTTGGATGTGATGGGCCTGACTTGTACGTCCTGGCCTGGAGGACCTTTCGCTCCCCCGGGGGCGGCGGAGGGCGTCCAACGCCGTTGCTGACCCACACCGTCCGGCCCCGGTCTTGGGCCCAAGAAGAGTCGCGCCATTACTGGGAGCGCCACGGTTTGCTGCCACGCAGCTGTGGATCGGTCAAGGCGGGCAATCGCGACAAAGCCGTCCAGTGCTCTGGAGCGCTCGCAGGCCAGTCCCTGACGGTGGTCAGCGACGGTGGCCGAGCCCTGCGCCGGTAAGCCCGGACCGCACCCGCACGCCCGATCTCCCTGCTGCTCTGGAAACAGAAGATCCCGAGCCGAAACCGGCTCGGGATCTTCTGACAGGGGTTCGTGCGTGCGAACCTTTTGTGGAGGTGGCGGGATTCGAACCCGCGTCCTTCGTCGACGCTCCAGGGCTTCTCCGGGCGCAGCCTGCTCAGGCGTTCTACTCGGCCCCGGCGCTCACGCAGGCAAGTCGCCGACGGGCCCAGCCGCGGTAGATGTCCCCACACGGCCCCGCGGCCGTTCCGTGCAGGTGTGCCTCCTCGATGAGGCCGGCTTCCGGGTCGGAGGCGCTCCCGGGCCGACCCTTCGCGTAGCTCGCCTTATGCAGCGAGAGCGAAGTGGGACTGCGTCTTGTTGGCAGTTATTTTTTCCCAAGGATCGTTAACGAGATGACCTTGGATCCTCGGCCCGCTTCCCCTGAACCGCTCGAGCGAAGTCGAAACCATTCACCCCCTCTGTTCAGTTGTCATTCGGGCGGGGACTGGACGACGACGTACGCACGTCCACTGGCCCACACCCGACCGCAGTCAGTCTAGCGACAACGCGTCGACCCTGCATCGGCATTCCCGATCATCAAACCCGGTCGCCCCGGGCCCGGGACTCTCCTCCACAGCGCGCGGCAACCGGGGGACGATGCGGCTCAGCCACGCCAGCTCGCGTGGCTGGTCAGCTCGCCGACCGTACGGCGTAGGGGTTCGGGATCGCGTCCAGCAACGACTGGGTGTACGAATCGCGTGCCTGACGAATTACGTTCAGTGTCGGCCCGGTTTCGACGATCTTGCCCCGATGCAGCACGAGCACCTCGTCGGCCAGCACCCGTGCGCTCAGCAGGTCGTGGGTGATGTAGAGCATGGCGATCCCACGATCACGCACCAGGCCGTAGAGCAGCTCGAGGATCTCGGCGCGGATCGAGACGTCCAGCATGGAGATCGGCTCGTCCGCCACGATGATCTCTGGTTCCGGCGCGAGCGCTCGGGCCACCACGACCCGCTGCTGCTGACCACCGGAGAGTTGGTGAGGGTACTTGTCGATGTACGCCGAGACGGGCGTGAGCCCCACCGACTCCAGGAGGTGACCGACCCGTTCTCGCAGCTCGCGACGGGGCACCCCGTGGTAGTTGATCAAGGGCCGACTCAGCGTGTACCCGATGGTACGGGTCGGGTTGAGCGCTGCGAACGGATCCTGGAAGACCAGCTGGATGTGCCGACGGTACTCCTTGAGCCCTCTCCCACGCAGTCGGTCCACGCGCAGGTCACCGAACCACACCTCACCACTCGTCGGCCGTTCGACGCCGGTCACCAACTTCGCCAACGTGGACTTCCCGCTTCCGCTCTGGCCCACGAGCGCGGTGACGGTGCCGGCTCGCAAGGTCATGGAGACGTCGGTCAGCGCCTCGACCTCCTTGACCTTGAACCCGCGCCTGGTGCGGTAACGCTTGTACACGTTCTCGACCCGAAGGATCGGCTCCCGCTCGTGCACGACCACGTCGGCTGCGGACGTCTTGCTGAAGGTCGCAGCCGATCGAGGAGCAGACGTCCGGCTGCCGTCGCTCGCGGCGTACGCCGCCTCCGCGACATGACAGGCAGCCTGGCCGGGACCCATCGGCACCAGCCTGGGCTCCTCGGTGGCGCAGACGTCGATCGCTTCCTTGCAGCGCGGCGCGAACGGACAGCCGGTCAGTGGTCGCGACAGGTCCGGCGGCCGGCCGGGAATGTAGGAGATCTCCACAGTCTCCGCGCGCGGGTCGGCGTAGGCGCCGAGCAGCCCTCGGGTGTACGGATGGATCGGCTCGGCCAGCATCGTCTCCGACCGCTGGTCCTCGACGATCTGGCCGGCGTACATCACCATGACGCGGTCGGAGACCTCCATGACCGTGCCCAGGTCGTGGCTGATCAGCAGCACGGCGAAGCCGAGCTGGCGCTGCAGGGAACGGACGTTGTCCAGGATCGAACGCTGCACGACGACGTCCAGACCTGTCGTGGGCTCATCCAGCAGCACGAACTTCGGCTCGAGCGCCAGAGCCAACGCGAGACAGACTCGCTGCTTCATGCCGCCGGAGAGCTCGTGCGGATAGAACCGCATGAACGACGGGTCGATCATCACCATCCCGAGCAGCTCGGCGATCCGTTTGCGCACCTGCGCCCCGCGTAGGTCGGTGTGCTCCTCGATGACGTCGCGGAACTGCGCCTCGATGGTGATGACGGGGTTGAGCGAGTTCATGCTGCTCTGGAACACCGTCGACATCTCGCGCCAACGCAAGGGTCGCAGCTCCTCCTGCGTGGCGGTGGTGATGTCCCTTCCGGCGAAGTGGATACTGCCGCCACTGATGGCACCGGGCGCCGGCAGCAGACGCAGGATCGCATTGCCTAGTGTGGTCTTGCCGCTGCCCGATTCACCGAGCAAGCCGACGAACTCCCCGTCGCCGATCTGAAGCGACACCTCTCGCACGGCTCGCGTTCTGCCGTAGGTCACCGACAGATCGCGCACGTCCACCAGCGCAGAGCTTCTGGGTTGGTTCGGCACTGGTCACCCCTCCCGGAGGTGCGGGTTGCTCAACGCATCCACACCGAAGTTGACGAGCGTCAGGGACGTCAGCAGAAGTGCGATCGCCAGTCCCGGTGCTCCCAGCCAGATCCACTGGCCGGTCGACATGGCGCCAGAGTTGTTCGCCCAGTAGAGCATCGTTCCCCAGCTCACCGTTGCCGGGTCTCCAAGGCCGAGGAACGCAAGACCGGCCTCGCCTCCGATCGCACCGGCCGCAGCGCCGAGGAACCCCGCCACGACCAGCGACATCATGTTCGGCATGATCTCGGCGAAGACGATACGGACCGTACCCTCCCCCGCGAACTTCGCTGCGGTGATGTAGTCGCGGGCACGCAGCGTGAGGATCTGGGCGCGCTTGACCCGTGCCCCCCAGGCCCATCCGGTGATCGCGATGACGAAGATGATGAGCCACAGGCCTCGAACGCCTTGTGGTGCGTAGGCGGCGACGGTGACCATCAGCGGGAGCACCGGTACGACGAGCGCCAAGTTGATGAGGAACGAGAGCACCTCGTCCACGATGCCTTGCAGGTAGCCAGCAGTGAGTCCGATCACCAAGGCGATCAGGGTGACCAGAGTTCCTGCCACGAGTCCTACGACGATCGAGGTGCGCGCCCCGTAGATCAGCTGCGACAGGATGTCGTTCCCGTTGGCGGTCGTGCCGAGAGGGTGTGTGGTGCTGGGCGGAAGCGACGCGTCGAAATCGCTCGACCTGGGGTCATGTGGGGCAAGGACGGGCGCCAGGATTGCCACCAGCACAAAGCAACCGAGAACGATGAGACCAAGCCGGCACTTCTTGTTCGCCCACAGGACGGCAAACCAGCGAGGCATTCGCGACCGGCGTGCCGCTGCGATCTCGCGTTCAGCTTCGGTAGCCGACTCCTCGGCTACCTGAATCTGCCCGAGTGGAAGGCTCATGCCTGCGACTCCCGTCGTACCCGAGGATCGAGAATGCCGTACAAGATGTCGGCGAGAAGGTTGGCGATAAGCACGCCAATGGTCGTGAAGAGGAAGATCGTCTGCATCAAGGGATAGTCACGGTTGGAGATCGCCAAGAAGAAGAGCTGACCCATCCCGGGATAGCCGAAGATCATCTCGACCAGGACCGTTCCGCCCAGAATCATCCCGAGACCCAAGGCGAAGCCGGTGACGTTGGGCAGGATGGCCACCCGGGCGCTGTACGTGAGCATCACACGACCTGTCCTGAGGCCTTTGGCTTGTGCCAACCGGGTGTAGTCCTCGCCGAGCGTATGCACCATGTTGTTGCGCATCTGCATGATCCACCCGATCGGGGCCGTGATGAGCAGGGAGATCCCGGGCAGCACGCTGTGATAAAGGGCATCCTGCAGGAACGGCCAGGAGAACGACGGCTCGACTGCGCCGCTGTACCCACCGGCTGGCGGGAACCATTGCAGCGTGAACGCGAAGACGTAGATGAGGATGAGCGCAGTCCAGAAGAACGGAATGGTCCCCAGGAACGTCGAGCCGAGACTCAACACGGCATCGATCTTCGTGTTCCGCTTCCACGCAGCCAGCGCGCCGAGGAACGTGCCGATGATGAAACCCAGGACGTGCGTGACGCCGACCAACACGATCGTCCACGGCAGGGCCTGGAGGATCACCTCGGTCACCGGCAGTGGAAAGTAGTAGTAGGAAACGCCGAAGTCGCCACGAAGGACGGCTTTCAGATACTCGATGTATTGCTCGAACAGTGAGCCCGTCGGCAGACCGAGCATGATCTGAACTGCTCGGATGGCCGCTGGGTCGACTGCTTCGGTCTGACCCGCCAGACGCTGAACCATGGTCTTCGCCGGATCACCCGGTTGCAGACGCGGGATGATGAAGTTCAGTGTCACCGCTGCCCAGAGGGTGAGCACGAAGAAGCCCAGCCGGCTCAGGAAGTAGCGCATGACGACGCACTCTTTCTGCTATCTCGTGGACGGCACTGCCACGCTGACCGGAGCGGCGGACTGGGGTTGTGCGGTCGGACGATGTGTTCGCCCGGGGACTGGGGGCGGCGTGCACAACCCCAGTCCGCGTGGTGCAGCAGCCGAGTGCCTGGGCGACCGACATGAGGGCTTGACGAGTGCGGGAGTGGTGGAACCTGAGACTCGCACCTCAGCAGACGCCTCGCCCTCATGTCCCGTGACCTCAGCCGCCGCGGTATTCCGGATTCGGTCGCAGATGCTTGATGATCTCGAAGTGATCACCTGACCCGGCGTACGGATTGTCCTCGCTGGGCCAGCCCACGGCCTTCTCCGTGCGGTACTCGAACCACTTCGCGCCGTACCACAGCGGCACCACCGGCACCTTCTCCATCATCATCCGCTCGAGCCCGTAGACGAGCTCTTTCTGCTGCTCCTCGTCCTGAGCCTTGATCAGCTCGTCGAGCAGGCGGTCGGTCTCCTCATCCTGCCAACGGATGACGTTGGTCGGAGCCGGCTTACCGATTGGCGCCGTCTGCTTGCTGTGGAAGGGTCCGAAGTAGGACTGGTAGATGTTGCAGTCACCGCCGAAGACTCCGAACGTCATGTCGAAGTTTCCTGCGGCCTGGTCCTCTGAGATGACGTCGGGGTTCGACGTCTGCACGTTCATGTCGATCCCGAGCGCCTTGAGGTTCTTCTGGATGATCTGCGCCGCCTGGATCCAGTCGAGCCAGCCGCTTTGCACCTTGAAGGTGAACGCTATCGGCTTGCCGTCCTTTCCAAGCAGCTTCCCATCCGAGCCGGTCCGGTAGCCGGCCTCGGCGAGGATGCGCTTGGCCTCCTCAGGGTCGTAGGGGATGTAGCCCTTGTTCTCGATGTCCGGCGCTGTCCACTCGTCGTGCAGGGAGTAGGTAAGGCCCGTCTGGCTGGCCGTCTGGACGTAGCCGTACTGTGCCTTCTCCGCGATCTCGTCCTTGTTGATCGCGTAGGTGAGGGCGCGACGGAACTCGACGTCGTTGAACGGCGCCTTCGTGAGGTTCATGTAGAGGCTGATGTTCCCGCCCGACGCGAACCAGTACTTGTTGTGCTCGGGGTCCTTGGCGACATAGGTCTTCTCGACGTCCGGCATGAACATCGCAGCCCAGTCGAACTCTCCACGCGCGAGCTGGAGCTTCTCGACCTCGGCACTACCGGTCGGCTTGATGAACTTCAGCTGCTTCACCCGGATCTTGTCGGCGTCCCAGTACGTCGGGTTCCGCTCGAGGATGAGCTGCTGCGGGTTGAAGCTCTTCACCTTGAACGGTCCGGTGCCGACCGCATCCGGGTTGGTGAACTTCTCTGGGTCGGATTGCTTGGACCAGATGTGCTCCGGGACGATCGGAACCCCTTCGACGATCTGGTTGAAGGTCGGTACGGCGGGTTCTTTGAACTTGAACGTGACCTGGCTGTCGCTGTCTGCGGTGACGCTCTCGAGCTTCTGCCACAGACCCTGCGAGTCGAACGCGGGCACCTCCTTCAACATGTTGAAGGTGAACTCCACGTCCTTGGCACTGAACGGCTTTCCGTCGTTCCACTTCACACCCTTGCGGGTCTGGACGACGAGCGTTGCGGGATCCTGCCACTCGAACGACGTCCCCAGCAGCGGCTTGGGCTCG
Source organism: Actinopolymorphaceae bacterium (assembly GCA_036564245.1). GTDB lineage: Bacteria > Actinomycetota > Actinomycetes > Propionibacteriales > Actinopolymorphaceae > Thermasporomyces. Next base: position 94,921 of record DATCKU010000105.1, on the reverse strand, counting down.
CACGTGATCTCGTTGACGTCGAACAACGTCTCGAAGGTCCAGCTGGTGTTGCTTCTCGTCGGCAGGTACGGGTTGAAGATGCGCTGAGGGGGATCCAGCTCGCTGAACTTCACGAAGTTCAGCTGCTGGATCATGCCTTGGGAAGCCGTGTTCGATCCCTCCTGGTCACTCTGAGGGGAACCGCACGCGGCTCCTACTGCCAAGGCGAGCGACAGTAGACCGACGACCGGCCAGCGCGCTCGTTGTCGTGTCTTCACGTGTTCCTCCTGGATCGCCTACTTACGATCCCCCGTGGAGTGCTACTTCTTCCTTCGTGTCACCTGGCTGCTTCGCGACGGGCGTTTGGTCGACGTGTCCGCGTCGACTCCTCTCGCCCCGTGCGCATCCGTCGCACCACAGCCGCAGCTGCCCCGGATCACGACCTGTGTCTCCAACACGCGGTCGAGCGACACATCGAGCTGTCCTTCGACATGCCGCAGGAGACGTCGCGCGGTCTCTGCACCGAGCTCTTGCATCGGCTGGTGCACCGTGGTGAGACCCGAGGCCGCGAGCCCGGCCATGGAGATGTCGTCGAAACCGGTCACCGCCACGTCCTCGGGAACGCGCAGTCCGCGGTCCATCACCGCGACCACGGCACCGAGCGCGGTCTCGTCGTTGGCGCAGACGATCGCGCGTGGTCGTTGGTTCTCGTCGAGCAGCCGGCTCACCGCGATGAAGCCGTGCGATTGCTGCAGCCCCACGCGAATCGGCTCTTTCGGTGGTTCGACACCGAGCCGGTGATGTGCCTGCAAGAAGCCTTGCCAGCGATACGTCGCGTCGGGTGAGCCGTCGGGATTGCCGACGAAGACGAGGTTCTCGTAGCCGTGGTCCGCGAGTAGATGTGTGGTGAGGCGCGCCATCGCCGCGAGGTTCTCCGTACGTACCGTGGGAACTCCCACCAACGGGGCGCTCGCCAACAGCACGACCGGCACCCCACGGTCGACCAGACGGCGGATCGCCCCCTCAGGAATCACGCCTCCCATCACTGCCAAGCCGTCGACCCGGTCGGCCATGTCGAAGACCATGTCGACGGACTGCCGCAGGAAATGCGTCCCCATGATGAGAACGCTGACCCGTGCCTTCAGGGCCTCCTCCTCGAAGCCCGCGATGACATCGGAGTAGTACGGCCCGGACAGCCCGGGGAACACGATCCCAAGGGCCGCATGCCGGCGCTTGACGAGCGCGCGACCGGCATGGTGGGGCCGGAAACCGTGCCGGTCGATCGCCTCCTGGACCTTGCGACGGGTTTCGGGCGACACCTGACCGACACCTCGCGCGACCCGTGACACGGTCGCGATCGAGACACCCGCGTCACGGGCGATCTCGTGAAGTGTCGGCCCTCGCCTGCCCATTCACGCTCCCCTCGCACACGTCGGCACGTGACACGCAGCCCGTGTGGCGTCCCAGCGCCGTACCCGACGAGGTCGCAGCGTTGAGACGACGTCGACGTGACGGTGCAGACGACGCTGCACGGGACGGTGTAGGTAACGCTGGTGTAACGTATTGCGGTAAACGTTTGCGCTGTAAAGTTTTCAGGATCGTAACGAGCCGGCGATCCGCACGCAAGACTTGCCGCTGCCGGAGTTGGAGACGTTCATGATCGAAATTCGTCGTAAGCGCATCGTCATCGAGGGAACGCCCCGCATCCTGCTGAGCGGCGAGGTGCATTACTTCCGCTTGTCGCGTGACGCCTGGGCGGATCGCCTGGACAAGCTCGTGGCAGCAGGCTGCAACACGGTCGCGTCGTACATTCCGTGGCTCTGTCACGAGAAGCCGGACGGCAGCTTCGACTTGGATGGCCGAACCCGGCCAGATCTGGACCTCGGCGCGTTCATCGACCTGTGCGCAGAGCGCGGTCTGTACTTCCTCGCGCGCCCCGGCCCGTTCGTCATGGCCGAGCTGAAGAACGAAGGGCTCCCCCACCGGTTGTATCGCGAGCACCCCGAGATCCACCCGGTGACGTGGGATGGCGCGCCGGTCTCCACCCGTACGGTCGACTACCTCGCGCCGGCATACCTCGCCGAGGTCCGCAGGTGGTACGCCGCGGTGATGCCGATCCTCGCGTCCCGGCTGATCACGAAGGGCGGCCCGATCGTCGCCGTCCAGCTCGACAACGAGGTCGGGATGCTGTCGTGGGTGACGAACTCCCCTGATCTCACCGACCACGTCCTCGCCGACTTCGCCGACTGGCTTGGCAAGTCGTACGACAGCGAGCAGCTGGCCCGGCGCTACCCGTTCGACCTCAGCGATCCCCTTGCCCGCGCGAGCGGCGTCCGGTCACCCCGCGACGAGTACGCCGCCGCACTGATGGCAGACCTTGGCCGTTACATGCGGAACCGGTTCGCGCGATACATCGCGACGCTCCGCGAGTACGCCGAGGCCGAGGGCGTGGGTGGTGTGCCGTTCGTCGTCAACATCCACGGCACCGGGCAGGGTCGCGGATGGGACTACCCGATCGGGATCAGCCAGCTTGTCGAAAGCTTCTCCGGCATTCCCGGGATGATCGCGGGATCCGACCACTACCTCGGTGACCTGACCACGCTGAACGCCGCGGATCTCTATCTCATCAACGCGTTCGGCGATGCCGTCCAGGATGCCGACCAACCACTCACCTCGGTGGAGTTCGAGGCGGGCGACGGCGACTACGGCGGGGACCTCACCCATATCCACGACCCGTCGACCATCGACCTCAAGACCCGGCTCTGCATCGCCCAGGGCAACCGGTTGATCAACTACTACCTCTTCACCGGTGGCGTCAATCCTCGGCTCGAGGTTCCGGTCGGCGACGGCAACGACCGGATCAGCTTCACCGGCGAACGCCACGGGATCGGTGCCCCCGTCGGACCGGAGGGCCAGCTCGGCCTGACCTATCCGCGCACGACCGAGGTCGTCCGGACGATCGACGCGGTCGCGTCCAAGCTCGCGACCATGCACGAGGAGCACGACGGCCTCGCGATGGGCTTCGTCCTCGACTACTTCATGACCGAGTCGGTCTATCCCAAGAGCCACAAGATGCGCGAGATCGTGGACAACCTCGCACGGTATCGGTTCGGCGGTCCCGGCCAGCTGCTGGCGCGGGCCATGCTCCTGGGTGGCTACCGCTTCGGCGCCGTCGACCTGCAAGCGGCGTCGGAGTCCGGCTCACTCAGTCCGGAGTCGGTGCCCGTGCTCGTGTTGGCCTCGGCACGCTACATGGACGCGTCGGTGCAGAGCACGCTGGTGCGCTACCTCACGGCCGGCGGACGGCTGCTGCTCGTCGGCGAGGTACCGGCATACGACATGGAAGCCCGGCCGTGTTCGGTGCTCCGCGATGCGCTGGGCCTCACACCGTGGGGTGGCGCAGACTCCCCGGACCAGCACCTGCGGACCAGCGACCATGCCTTCTTCTTGTCGGTGTGTACGAACGGATGGGCGGCACCGCGACCGGAGGTCCGGGTGTCGTACGCACAGCTCTTCGAGGCCGCGACCGGTGACGTGGTGGTGTACGACTACGACTCGGGCGCCGGGTGTGGCTTCGACATCCCCGTGGGCAACGGACGGGCCGTCGTGCTCACGACCGACTATCCCGGGAGCGACATCGCCTTCTATCGCAGCGCTTTGGAGGCTCTCGGCTGCGCATCCGCCTTGCGGCACGATGCCGACCGGGCGTACCTCATCATCACGTCGACCGCGAACGAGGACGGCGAGCGGTTCGTCCACGCCCTCAACCTCGAGGGCTACGACGCGCACTTCGTGCTGCAAGAGAACGGCAATCCGCTGTTCGGCGGCGAGCGTCTCACCCTGCCGGCACGTCGTGGCGTCATGCTGCCTGTGGATCTGCGCCTCGACAGGGCGCGCCTTGCGTACGCGACCGGCGAGATCGCGGCACTCGACGGGCAGTCGGTGACCTTCCGGACGCCTCGGGCCGGCCAGCTGGTCGCCGCGTTCGACACCGAACGGCAGCTTCAGGTGGACTCCGCGGCGGCCGAGGTCGGGACCGCCGACGGACTGCAGGTCGTGCGCGGCGGACCGGGTGCCGGAGAGCTGGTGACCGTCAGCTGGTCGTGACCGCGCCGACCGGCGCTCGGCATCACGTCGCCGCCGCCCAGGCGGGCGCCGCGACTGCCGCGGTCGCGGCGTTTCCTCCGCCGGTCAGTCGAGGAGGTCGGGACGGTACCGAAGGCCTTCCCGCGGCATGCGCAGCAGGTCGTCCAGCACACGGGTGAGGACCTGTAGATCAGCCACGGTGTACCGGGAGAGGAGTTCTCCGAGCACGTCACCCATCTGCTCGTGCAGGCTGCGGTGCGCCTCCCAGATCTCGTCGCCGATGGGGGTACGCCGTAGGTGAACCTCCTTGCGGTTGCCGGGTATCTGGTGTCGCGTCACCACCCCGATGTCGGTGAGGCGCTGGACGCGTTTGGAGACGGTGCCCTTGGGGACACCGGTCGCCTGGGCCAGGCCGACGATGTTCACCGACGGCTCGTCGGTGCTGCCACCACCGGGGATGGCGTCCAGCAGGTGAAGCGCCTCCACGCTCATCTTGTCCAGCGCTAGCTGCGCTTGTGGCGAGCATCGCTTTCGCATGTACGCGCGTTCGTCCTCGTCGTCTTGGGCGAACCGCTGCGCCACCCGCGCTGCCTGGTCAGCGATGAGAGCGATCAGCTCGGATTTGGTTTCCATCAAAACCATCTTGCCATCCCTGCCGTCCGCAGATATGGTTTCCATGGAAACCAAATCTGGGAGGAGCCATGAAGGCAGCGGTCATCGAACGGTTCGGCGAGGCGCCGGTGCTCGGCGACGTGGCGGAGCCTCAAGCGGACGGAGGTCGTGTTGTGGCGCGGGTCCGGGCCGCAGCGATCAAGAACGTCGAGCGGATGCTCGTCGCCGGGACGCACTACGCCAGTGCGCGACTCACGCCGCCCGCACCCGTGGGGCTCGATGCGGTCGTCGAGCTACCTGACGGTCGTCGCATGTACGCGGTTGTCCCACCGCCCGGTGGGGCCATGGCCGAACGGATGGCCGTCGACCCGAAGCAGGCGGTTCCCGTCCCGGAGGGCGTCGACGATGCCACGGCCGCCGCGGCGCCGAATGCAGGAATCTCCGCGTGGCTCGCACTCGAGTACACCGGCGAGCTGCGGGCCGGTCAGTCCGTTCTCGTCCTCGGTGCGACCGGCGTCGCCGGTGCGCTGGCCGTGCAGTTGGCCAAGAAGAAGTTCGCCGCCAAGCAGGTGGTCGCGGTCGGCCGAAACGTGGAGCGGCTCGATTCGCTCACCCAGCTCGGCGCCGATCGCAGCATCGCACTCTCGACCGATCCCGACGAGTTCACCGCTCAGATCGCCAAGCTCCACGCGGAGAGTCCGTTCGACCTCGTCCTCGACTTCCTGTGGGGCGAGCCTGCCGAGCGTACGCTTCGCGTGCTGAGCGGGAACGATCTCGACGCCGACTACCAGCAGACGACATTCGTCCAGATCGGCGAGACGGCCGGACCGACAATCTCCCTTCCAGCAGCGGTGCTTCGCAGCACCGGCATCCGCCTCGTCGGCCAGGGAGGCGGCAGCCTGCCGCGTGACGTATACGCGCGGGTTCGGGAAATACTCCCGGAGCTTTTCGACATGATCGCTCGCGGCACGCTGCAGATCGACACCATCACCCGGCCGTTGGACGGCGTGGCTGAAGCGTGGAACGAACGCGTTCCTTCGGGTAGCCGGATGGTCCTTATCCCATAAGGAACGGACCCGATCTCTCACGCCGGTGACTGATGCTCGACCTGTACGGCCATCCCGTCCAGAAGGCGCTGCAGGCCGTACTCGAACAAGCCGTCGAGGTCGACGTCGTACCCGGAGCCGACCAGCTCTGCGAACCGAGGGAAGCGGCCGCCGGCTGTGAGGCTGGCCAGCACATGGTCCTGCGTCTCGATCCACTGCTCGCTGTCCATCCCGGTCTCCGCGACCGCATCCTGCTCGGCTTCCGCTGCCACGGCGATGCCACGCAGGTAGTTGAACAGCGTGAGGTAGGCGGTGAACGCCTCGCGGAGTTCCATCCCAGCGGCGGCAAGCGCACTCAGCATCCACTCGCACAACGGAATGGCCGAAGCGAGCGGTTGCGGCCGGGTCATCGACATCGCGGGCGCGAGCCACGCGTGGGTACGGAACAGCTCCCACACCATGCGAGCGGCGCGCTCCAACTGTTCTCGCCAGCTACCGCGAGGCGACGACGGGATGTCCAGCTCGCCGAACGCCTGGTCCATCATGCGGATGAGCAGGTCGTCCTTGTCCACGATGTGCCGGTACAGCGACATCGGCGCCACACCTAGCTCTGTGGCCACCCGCCGAATCGACACCGCCGCGAGCCCTTCGGCGTCCGCCACCGCGATCGCAGCCGTGACGATCTGCTCCAAGCGAACCGCCCCACCACCCGGAGGTCAGCCAGTCCTTCCGGGGCACCGGCGTTTACTACGACCACAACGACCCGGCTGGGCAGCGTGAACTGCTCGCGCAACGAATGGCCGGCGCGGCGTGGCACACCCCGGCACTGGTCGAGTCGATGCGTACCGCACCGGGCTTCAGCTTCTCCGAAATAGCCCAGGTCCACCTGGAGAGCTGGTCGCGCGGTCGCGTGGTGCTCGTAGGCGACGCGGGGTACTGCCCGTCGCCGTTGACCGGCCTCGGCACCAGCCTGGGCCTCGCCGGCGCCTACGTGCTGGCGGGTGAGCTCGCAGCAGCCGCCGACGGCGACATTCGTGCTGCGCTCGATCGCTGTGAGCGCGTACTGCGGCCCTACGTCAAGCAGGCGCAGGAACTCCCGCCCGGAGGCGTCAACGGCTATGCGCCACGCAGCAAGGTGGGTATCCGGCTTGGCTGGTGGTCGATCCGGATGATGTCGCGCTGGCCGATGCGCCCGCTGCGCGAGCGGCAGTTCGGCAAGGCCGACGCGATCGACCTGCCGGAATACCAATTCGCCAACGCCACCTCACTATGCGCATGACCACACGGCCAGGGAAGGGCAGCCGATCGCAGCGGCTCTGGGTGCCGTTCGAATTCCGCATCGGGCTCGCCGTCGCGAGACCACGACCGACGACGACTTCACTGCGTACTCGGTCAGCCAGCTGAACGACATCGGCACCCTGGTGTTCGGCCGGGTGACCTACGAAGGGATGGCCGCCTTCTGGCCGACCCCTGCCGCCGCCGACCTTCCCGAGATCGCGGAGCTCATGAAGGTCGTTCTCTCGAGCACGCTCACAGGCGCTGACTGGAACAACACGACGCCCGTGAAAGGCGATCCGGTCGCGACCGTCAGCGAGCCCAAAGCGCAACCGGCGGCCTGCTCTGCTACCGCCCGTCGAACGGAAGTGGCTCGTAGTTCGCACCATAGGGAGCGTCCGGTCGTTCGAACTCTCCCATGAGCGCACGGCGCATCGGCGTGGTGCGTTCCAGGAACTCCTTGGAGTTGGCGAGCCGATCGGCCGGCCGCACCCACGGCGGGCTGTAGATGTAGTGGGCGGTGTAGCGGTCGCGGTCGCCGTCGTGGCGGTAGGTCCGGTGCCACACGGCGTTGTGGAAGATCAGCACCGATCCGATCGGAGCGCAGATCACGTGCCCGATGGGTACGTCTCCGCGCGAGGCTCGGATGTCGTCAGGCAGCGGAACCTGACTGCGGTGGCTGCCGGGAATGAGTTCCATGTTGCCGGTGCCGGGCCTGGTCTGGTCGGTCAGCAGGTACGACACGCGCAGCTGGATCAGCGGCACCGGATAGCCCACGCGATTGAAGTTGTAGGCACTCGACCCGTCCTGATGCCACCCGCCCATGCCGCCATGCGCCGGCTGCATCGTGTTCCAGCTCGCCTGAAGGATGAACCGGTCACCGAAGAGTCCTCGGACCTTCGGCAGCACGGCAGGGTGGTCGATGAGCCGCTCCAGACATGGCTCCATCTCGTACCCACGACCGATCTGCCCGAACTCCCGCTCTCTGGCCGCGTGCAGGCGTCGGGATGCCTCGTAGCACTCCTCGGCTTCCTCAGCGGTGAGCACCTCCGGAATCACGAGATAACCCCATGACTCGAAGATGAAGCGTTCAAGGTCAGTGAGCGGGCCCGGAGCGGCCTCGGGATTCAACATGCAGCGGCCTTCCTTTCCAACCGCATAACGCTCTGCTCGGGCCACCATCCCGCATGCCCGATCACAGCGCCAGACTTCTGCCGCGAACGGACGACCGGCTAGGCGCGTACTGACGAGGCACACATGCCGTGGACTTTGTGACCGTTACACGGGCTCGACGCCATGCGAAGGATGCGACGCCCCTCGATGCGTGGTCATTTTCAGCTGCGACGCGTGGTCAGTGCTAGCTGCGGGGAGCGCGGCAGGGCTCGCCGTTGATCAGGCAGTCGTCCACCTGCGGACGGTCGGTCCCTTCGGCCACGAACCCGAACTCGACCCAGCTCCGCGGGGCGATGACCGCGTTGTAGTCCAGGCCACGCGCGACGATCGTGCCGTCGCCATCGTCGAGCTCTGCCTGCCAGGCGTTCTCGATGTCGGCGTCACGCAGCTCGAAGCTGATCTCCCAAGGCAACGGTTCGTCGGTGGGGTTGATGATCCGCACGACGGCGACGAAACCGTCGTCCCACGTGCTCGCCGGTCGAATCGAGACGTACGGCTGATCGGCCTCCTCGGCCTCGGCAGGCGGCGTGGACGGCTTGCGCTGCGGTGACTTGCGCGTAGGCCTTCGGTCAGCCGCCTTCTTGTCGCGCTTCGACTGCTTCGGCGACTCGACTCGCGGTCGAGAATCGCTGCGGTCCTCGGCGAGCACCGGAACCGGTCCGGTCGGTGTCGCCACGCGCTGCACACCGACCGGCGCGGTGACACCCGCCCGGCCCGTACCGTTACCGATCACCACCGCAGCCACGACGATGGTGAGCGCGCACGCGGTGGTGAGCACGCCAACGAGTGCAAGTGTGCGTTCTTCTGGTGACAGGGTCCTGCGCCTCAGCAGGCGCTTCATGCGCAATCCCTCCCCCGCGGGACCGATCCCCCATCAATTCCCCCAACGTCCCGCACCTTGTGAAAGTACGTCACGATTGTGCCATGCCGTGTCTAGCGTGAACCCATGCCAACTCACCGACGGGGGTTCCGGTGGCGGACTGTCGAAGGCGCTGCTCACGAGCGTCCGGTCGAGTCGCCTGCCGGCACCAGACCGACACTGCGACGTCTTCTCCTCGCCGGCTGGTACCTCGTGTTGACGGCAGCGCAGGCCGCTGCGCTGGTCGCCGTCTGGTGGGTGTTCGTACGCACGGCACGAGGCCAGGCAGTCGACGCCATCGCGTTCGCCGGTCGTGAGCTCGCCATTCTCGACCAGATCCAGGGCACCGTTCCGGATGGTGTACGCAGTGCGGTGTCGGGCGCGCTCAGAACCATCTCGATCACGTCGATCGTCGCGGTCATCTGCGTTCTCGGGTTCATCGCGCTGGTGAGACGCCGGATCGGGCTCGCCGTGACCGCCCTGGTCCTCATCGTCGGCGCCAACCTCAGCACACAGATCCTCAAGCACCGCATCGACCGACCGGAGCTTTCCGTCGACCCGCTGCACCCCGACCACAACAGCTTGCCGAGTGGACACACGACGGTGGCGGCATCGATCGCGGCGGCGGCCGTCTTCGTCCTGCCGCCACGAGTGCGAGGCTTCGCCGCCGTGGTCGGCGCGGCGTACGCGGCCCTCGTCGGTGTCGCCACGCTCGCGGAGGGCTGGCATCGACCAAGCGACGTGGTCGCCGCCCTCCTCGTCGTCGGCGCGTGGTCGTCGTTCGTGGCCGCTGTCGTGGTGCTTACGCAGCGTGGCGAGTGCGGGTCGACCGCGGTTCACGCGTACGCCCTCACCGCGCTGCTGCTCGCGGGATTCGGCTTGCTGACGATCGCGACGCTCGCACTCGGGCTCACCGAACAGGTCTCGGGTCTGGGCGTCGATGCCGGTGGACGTCGGATGTTCGTGGCGTACGCGGGAAGTGCGGCCGGCATCACCGGCACCGCCTGCATGATCCTCGCGCTGGTAGTGGCGATGGCGCCGCAGATCTCCGACCAATTCCCCGATCGATCGGACGCTGCGGAGGCCCGAGTCTCGCCTCAGTAGGTGAGCAGTACCGACGCCCGGCACCGGCCCCTGCCATGGCGGGCAGGCACCCGCCACGCCTGGTCATTCTTGAGGGATTTGTCGGGAAACCTCCTGGACCCAGTTTCGCGGAACCCTTTTCCTCGAGGCTACTCGCGAGTAACACTGGGGAGTAGCTACGGCGAGGCCGTAGGGCACCGGGAGAGGGTGTGAGATGCCATGAGCAAGACCCGATCTGTGACCGAGGCAGACGCCCGCGCGACCGCCGAGGCAGCACGCGAGTCCGCGTGGGTCAAACCGAGCTTCGCCAAAGACCTCTACCTGGGCCGGCTGCGCCTGGACCTCATCCACCCGGCGAGCCGCCTGGATCCGAACCGGCAGAACGGCACCCGCGCCGAGGCCGGGACGGACACCGCAACACAAGACCGGGCCGCCAAGGGGGCCGAGTTCCTGTCCCGGCTCGAGGCCTATTGCAAGACGCTCGACGGCCAGGTCATCGAACGCGAGTCACGGATACCGGACGAGTACGTCAAGGGCTTCGCGACCCTCGGCGCGTTCGGCATGAAGATTCCTGAGGAGTACGGCGGCCTGGGCTTGCGGATGGTCGACTACGCCCGCGCCCTGATGCTCGCCGGATCGGTCCATCCGAGCATCGGCGCCCTGCTTTCGGCGCACCAGTCGATCGGCGTACCCGAGCCGGTCAAGCTGTTCGGCACCGAAGAGCAGAAGCGGAAGTTCCTTCCGCGCTGCGCTCGCGGTGCGATCAGCGCGTTCCTGCTCACCGAGCCCGACGTCGGCTCCGACCCCGCCCGGTTGTCGATGTCGGCCGTACCGACCGAGGACGGGTCGGCCTACATCCTCGACGGCGTGAAGCTGTGGACCACCAACGGCGTCGTCGCCGAGCTGCTGGTGGTGATGGCCCGGGTGCCTGAGAGCGAGGGGCACCGCGGCGGCATCACGGCGTTCGTCGTCGAGGCCGACAGCCCGGGCATCACGGTCGAGAACCGCAACGCCTTCATGGGCCTCAAGGGAATCGAGAACGGCGTCACCCGGTTCCACCAGGTGCGGGTGCCGGTCGAGAACCGCCTTGGACACGAGGGTCAGGGTCTCAAGATCGCGCTCACCACGCTCAACACCGGCCGCCTCTCGATTCCGGCCATGTGTGCTGGAGCCGGCAAGTGGTCGCTCAAGGTCGCCCGCGAGTGGTCGAACGAGCGCGTGCAGTGGGGCCGCCCGATCGGCAAGCACGGGGCGATCGCGCAGAAGATCGCCAACATCGCGGCGACCTCGTACGCCATGGAGTCCATCCTCGAGCTGTCCGCCGCCATGGCCGACGCCGGCACGTTCGACATCCGACTCGAGGCCGCGATCGCCAAGCTGTACTGCAGCGAGAAGGCCTGGGAGGTGGTCGACGAGCTGGTGCAGATCCGCGGCGGACGCGGGTACGAGACCGCCGAGTCGCTCGCGGCGCGCGGCGAACGCGCCATCCCGGCCGAGCAGATGCTCCGCGACATGCGGATCAACCGGATCTTCGAGGGATCCACCGAGATCATGCACCTGTTCATCGCCCGGGAGGCAGTCGACGCACACCTGCAGGCAGCCGGTGACCTCGCCAATCCGCGTGCCAGCACTGGCGCCAAGGTCAAGGCGGCCGGGAAGGCGTCCGGCTTCTACGCGCGGTGGCTGCCTCGGCTCGTCGCCGGCAAGGGTCAGGTTCCGGGGACGTACGCCGAGTTCGGCCGCCTGGCTCGCCACCTCCGGTTCGTCGAACGCGCGTCCCGCAAGCTCGCGCGGAACACGTTCTACGGGATGGCGCGCTGGCAGGCCAAGCTGGAGTTCCGGCAGGGCTTCCTTGCCCGGGTCGTCGACATCGGCGCGGAGCTCTTCGCCATGGTCGCAGCGTGCGTGCGCGCGGAGATGCTGCGCCGGGAGGACCCGGAGCGTGGTGCCCAGGCGTACGAGCTGGCTGACGCCTTCTGCCGGCAGGCCGAGGTGCGAGTAGCCGAGCTCCTGACCCGGCTGTGGCGGAACTCCGACGACAGCGACAACGCTCTGGCCCGCAAGGTGCTGGACGGCAGGTACCTCTGGCTCGAGGAAGGCGTCCTCCACCTCTACCCCGAGGCGCCGTGGATCGCCGGCTGGCAGCACGGACCGTCGCAGAAGGAGAACCTCGCCCGCCGCATGCTCTGACCGCCACAACGCGCCGCGCCTTCACCCCCGCCGCGACAATGACCACGCGCCGCGGCCACTCACCCGCCATGGTGTGTGCCGACGCCCGGCGGGGGTAAGGCTCGGCTCTTGAGGTGGTGCCCACGAACGAGGGCACAGAGAACCGGGGGGACGAGCATGACGAGCCCTGAGGACGCGACCACAGCCGAGGCCCTGCGTGAGCTTGCGGAGTTTCCGTTCGCGGAAGCTCTCTTCGGGCGGCGCTCACGCCGTTTCGCTCGGGGCACCGAGATCCCGGACGGCCCGCTCGCCTACCGCTCCCGGCACGAACCGCTCCCTCTCACCGAGCTCGAGCGGATGCTCGTGCTTGGGGCAATGGGCGGTACGACCGGGTGGCACTACGCCATCTCCCACAACCCGCGCCTGACACCGCAGATCCCGAGCTACTCCGCCGCCGCGGCCGGACGCACCTTCCCATCCGCCGCCGGCATCCACACGGCGGAACTGTTCTTCACCGACGACACCGGGCTCTACTACTTCCCCACCCGCGATGCCGGCGCGCTCGTGGACCCGGCGACCGAGCAGATCACGCCGGAGCTGATGGTCGAACGCCATCGCGACCGGCCACGCCAGCTGTCGGCGGAGCGGCTGTACCTGCCACGCGAAGAGCCGTACCTCGACAGACACAACCACTGGTGTGTGAACGTCCCCGGCTCGCTCCTGGTGATCCCCGTGGCCGACATCGCCCAGCATCTCATCGCCGTTCTCTGCTTCCTCGCGTTGAACGGCTACGCGATCTACGACGACGTTCATCGCCGACAGATCCCCGGCCTCGAGGAGTTCCACGACCTGGTCGACGTCGAGTCGGCGTTTCCCCTGACCTTCGCCGAGCAGTACGCGCTGACCGAGGCCACCGCCGAGCTCGCCACCGCGTGCTATGCGGGGACGCTCATGCTGCAGGCGATGGGTTTGGGCGGGTGGATGTTCGACGGCATCGACCGGTTCACGATGCTTGGGGCCTCGGGCAACCCGGACGTGCCTGGCCTTGGGTTCCGGTACGACGTGGACGAACGCTGGTCGACTCCAAACCCCACCGGCCGCGAAGGAGTGTTCGAGGCGTACTGCCCGCCCCACTACCCCGACATGGCCACGGCGGTCGAGGCGTTCACCCAACGCAAGTTCGGACCCGGCGGCCCGTTCCACCGCGACACACCCGGAGCCTGGACCGACAGCCCGGGCGTCCGCGGCAGCGCTCAGGTTCACGACGAACGCTTCAAGGCCTGCGTGACACGCCAAGCGCAGCACGTCTTCGACACCTTCGGCAAGTTCCCCGGAACCGTGCCGACGCTTTTCATCCTGAACTACGTCCAGGCCCACCACCTGGACCTCGAGTTCTACGACCACCACTTCAGAGCCGGCGCCTACCTGCGCACCCATGCCACGCACCTGCAGAAGTGGCACGGCCGTGCGGCCTAGACCCGGTCCGCTACCAGGTCCGGTGCGGGTGTGCGCACCCGATGCCGGCCGACCACCACAAGGCCGAGGGCGCCAAGCACGCCGGTCACCGCGCAGATCAGCATGACGGGTGTGTAGCTGCCTGCCATGTCGTGCAGCCAGGCCGCGCCGAGCGGAGCGAGCGCCTTCGTCGTCATGAGGAACGCGCCGAGCACACCCGAGAGGGTCGCGTAGGCGACCACGCCGTACCGGTCGGCCAGCAGAGCGGGCTTCGCGACCGTGGCGACCCCGAACCCGATGCCGATCGCGAGCACACAGGCAACGGCGCCGCGTACGTCCCCACCGATCCACGGAAGCAAGAGCAGGCCCATCGCCTGCAGGACGAAGATCGTTGCGACGACCGAGGTCAACCTGAACCGCCGCTGGACCGCGGTAGTCACCACCCGTCCGGTCACCGACAGCACGCCGAGCAGACCGGAGATCGTGGCCGCGAGCGTGGCGGGATGGCCCAGCTCGCCGAGGTACGCGACGAGGTGGACCGAGATCACGAACACGCCGATGCCCTCGGCGACGAACGCCGCACCGATCAACCAGTACGCCGGGTCACGCAGCGCCAGCCGTACGGTCTCGGCCCGCACGTCGCGTGCCACCCGCGGCCCGGTCGATCCGGTCGTATCCGATGCCGCATCGGCGGCCGGAGGTGCGTCCGGGCGGACGGCATGATCGCGTGGTCTCGCCGGGGCTCGGCGGACCAACAGGTGCAGAGGGGTCGTGAGGACGCCGTACACCACGGCGAGCACGACCAGCGCCCGCCGCCATCCGTACGCCTCGACCAGCACACCAGTGAGCGGCAGGAAGATCGTCGAGGCGAACCCTCCGACGATCGTGATCACGAGGAGCGCCGTCGCCCGCTGCTGTCCCTCGAACCACGGCACCACGACGGCGAACGCCGCCTCGTACAGCACAGCCGCTCCGGCCACACCGAGCACGACGGAGACCAGGTAGAACTGCACGACGTTCTCGACCTGAGACCAGGCGAGCAGGCCCACCGTCGCGAGGATCGAGCCGGCCACCATCAACACACGGCCGCCTCGACGGTCCAGCCAGCGGCCGATCGGCACGGCGACAAGTGCCGAGACCAACAGGCTGACGGCGGGCGCGACGGTCAGTGCGGTGCGGCTGGTGTCGAGCGCCTGCTGCATCGGCACGAGGAAGACCATCAGCGCATAGGTCAACACCCCATAGCCCGCGGTGCTCGTGATGGCGAGCGCGACGACGAGGCACCAGCCGTAGGGCACCCGAGCCGTCCAGCTGGCCGGCTTTTCCGCGATGCCCACGATTCCACCCTTGCGAGGATCCGGATGTCTGCAAAAACCAAATCGCACGGATGTGCGGAATGTAACAGCCGGCCGTTCTGTGAAACTCCGCCGGACAGGCTGCGCTGGCCGACGCTTTCACAATGACTCCATAAAGAAGAGCTCTACCTGCCTCATGACGCGAGCCTGTCCCCGAGCCGCACACCCGCTCACCGGCGCCAGATCATTCGAAAGGCCACGCGAGTGGTCATCCGAGGGGCGGGCAGCAGCGGCGATGTGTCGGCACGGCAGGATGGGAGCATGAGCCCTGTCGCGATGCAGGACCTCAAGGTCCTCCTGCTCGAGAACATCCATCCCGACGCGACCGAGCTGCTCACCTCGGCCGGCTGCCAGGTGGAGACCCACCCTCACGCGCTCAGCGAGGAGGAGCTCGCCGAGCGGATCGATGGTGTCCACCTGCTCGGTATCCGATCGACGACCCAGCTCACCGGCGCGGTACTGGAGAAGGCGAGTGACCTCATCGCCGTCGGTGCCTTCTGCATCGGAACGAACCAGATCGATCTGCAGACCGCGACCAAGCGCGGCATCGCCGTCTTCAACGCACCGTTCTCCAACACGCGCAGCGTTGTCGAGCTCGCGATCGCCGAGATCATCGCCCTCACTCGCCGGCTCACCGACAAGAACCACGCCATGCACGCCGGCATCTGGGACAAGTCGGCGAAAGGTAGCCACGAGGTCCGCGGTCGGCGGCTCGGCATCGTGGGGTACGGCAACATCGGCAGCCAGCTGTCCGTGCTCGCCGAGACCCTGGGTATGACCGTCTACTTCTACGACATCGCCGACAAGCTCGCCCTCGGGAACGCGATCCGCTGCACCTCGCTGGAGGAGCTGCTGGAGTCGGTCGACGTGGTGTCGCTGCACGTGGACGGAAGGCCGGGTAACAGCGGGCTCTTCGGCGAGGAGGAGTTCGCGCGGATGCGGCCGGGCTCGATCTTCCTCAATCTCTCGCGCGGGTTCGTGGTCGATCACTCCGCCCTGCGCCGGCACATCGAGTCGGGCCACCTGGCCGGCGCCGCCATCGACGTCTTCCCGAACGAGCCCCGCGAGCGGGGAGCGGCGTTCGAGTCCGAGCTGCGCGGCCTGCCCAACGTGATCCTCACCCCCCACATCGGAGGGTCGACGGAGGAGGCCCAGCAGGACATCGGCCGGTTCGTGGCGTCGAAGCTGCGGCACTACGCGCTCGACGGCAACACGTCGCTCAGCGTGAACTTCCCCGAGCTCGCCCTACCCGAGCGCGCCGGCACCCACCGGCTCGCCCACGTGCACGTCAACACCCCGGGCGTCCTGGCAACGATCAACGGCGTGCTCGCCGAGCACGGAGTGAACATCGAGGGGCAGTACCTCGGCACCCGCGGCGACATCGGCTACGTCATCACCGACATCGGCGCCCCGGCCGAGCCCGACGTGATCCGCGTCCTCGAGAACATGCCTGAGACGATCCGGCTGCGCCACCTCTCGTAGGCGCCTGCCGACGATCGTGATGCGGGTCCGTCACGCGCGGCCGGTATCGGCCGTGGGCCACACCACGTCGTACGGCAGGCGGTCAGCCGGGCCGTCGTACTCCACCGACAGCCGACCCTCCGCGTCGCGCACGACGGTGAAGCGTTCCTCCACCGGCGGGTCGTAACCGTCACCGGAGTCGGAGACCAGCATCCCGCCGGGCCCGGGATCGTCCGGATCATCGCTGGGCGGATAGGCCTCGAGCACAACCGTCCCGGCGCGCTCCACGGGTATCACCGAGCCGGCCCGGACGAAGACCGGTATCACGTCCAGCGGAGCGGCGACGGTCACGTGACCCGGCCCGTCGTAGGCCTGCCCACTGCGCCGGTCGTACCACCGACCACGTGGCAACCGCACCGTGCGCTCCCGGGCCCCCTCTGCGATGACCGGGGCGACGAGCAACGCGTCACCGAGCAGGAACTGGTCGTCCTCCCAGCGCAACGCCGCATCGGCGGGATCCGCCCACAGCAGGGGCCGAACGTACGGCGAACCCGTGCGGTGCGCCTGCCAGGCGAGCGTGTACCAGTACGGCAACAGCTCGTACCGCTCCAGCAAGGCAGGACGTACGCACGCGAAGACCTCCTCGCCCAAAGCCCAAGGCTCGCGCGCCGGCAACGACGCCGCGCAATGCACCCGGAAGAACGGCAGGTACGCACCGAGCTGGAACCATCGCACATACAGCTCGTCGGACGGATGCGCATCGAAGCCGCCGATGTCCGGGCCGGAGTACGGCACTCCCGAGCACCCCAGGCCGAGCGTGAAGACCAGGCTGATCCGAAGGCCGTCCCATGACGTGCCGATATCGCCGGACCAGGTGCCGGCATAACGCTGAATGCCCGCAAAACCCGAGCGAGTAAGACAGAACGGCCGCCGCTCTGGTCGGAGTCGACGCACACCGTGATAGCCCGCGTGGTTGAGCAGCAGCGCATAGACATTGTGTGCCTCACGATGGTCGCCGCCCCTGCCGTCCAGGTCGTGGCGCGTGGACAGGGGCAGGGTTCCGTCACCCCATGCGGCGAACACGGACGGCTCGTTCATGTCGTGCCAGAAGCCCGCGACACCTGCGTCGAGGTAGCCGACGTACCGCTCGCCCCACCACTCGCGTACGGATGGATTGGTGAAGTCGGGGAACACGGCCCAGCCAGGCCACACCACACCGGTGATCACCCGGCCACGACTGTCCCGGCAGAACACGTCGGCCCGCCTGCCGCTTTCGTACGTCGGATCTCCGGAACGCTTGGCGACGCCAGGGTCGGCGATGACGACGACGTGCGTCCCGCGTTCGGCGAGCTCGGCGGTGAGCCCGGCCAGGTCGGGGTAACGCTTCTCGTCCACGGTGAACGGGCTGTTCTCGACGTGGTGGTCGATGTCCAACCAGATCGCCGACAGCGGCAGGTCTCGGTCGGCGAACCCCGTCGCAACCTGGCGAATCGCCTCCTCGCTGTCGTAACCCCACCGGGACTGGTGGAAGCCCAGCGCCCACCGTGGTGGAAGCGCCGGTCGCCCGGTCAACGCCGTGTAGCGTTCCAGCGCGGTCGCGGGGTCTCCGGCAAAGACGTAATAGCGCAACGGCCCGTCGGTCAACCGTACGGTGATCTCGTCGTCCACCTCGACGGTTCCGTCGTACGAGTTGTCGTAGAACGCCAGGTGGCAACCGGAGTCCGCCACGACGAGGCAGACCGGAATCGACATGCACAACGGATCGTCGCCCAACGCGTACGTGCCACCGGGGTCGGTGTTCCACAACCGGTACGTACGCCCCTTCCGGTCCAGACGCGCGCTCCGCCCGCCGAGGCCGAGCACCGCCGCATCGCTGTCGAGCACGCTCCGGTGCGTCCACGCCGGGCCCTGCCAGACCGGTGGCAGGTCGGTCCGGAACGGTGTGACGTCGGGGTCGGTGCCCAGGTGGAACGTCAGCGTGCCGTCGCCTGCAACCTCGACACGCATTCCGGCCGCACAGACCACCCAGTGCGTGGATTCCTTGGTCAAGGAGACATCCTGCGCTCGTGGCAGGGCGACATCGTCCTGCGCGTCGGGCTCGAGCGCCGAACCCAGGGCGTACGAAGGAGACGGCCTGGCACCGGCCCATCCCACGAACACCCCGCCGCCGGAGAAGAACTCGAGCGTGAGCACCGACGTCGCGAAGGTGAAACGGGCACCACCCGGGATCTGCTCGGCGGACTGCAGCGAGCCGGGGCCGGTTTCGGCTGCAGGCAAGGCCGGCGCAGACCCGGCCGAGCCCAGCGCTTCGCGGTCGATGCGATCCCGATGAATGGCGTAGAGCACGGCACGCAGGCCGTTGCTCCAACCGATCAGGCGCAGCGACGCGAACAGCCCACGAATTCTGTCGAAGACGCTCTCCCGGGCACGTAGCCGCAGATGCCGCCACCACCCGCTCCACCACCGTGGTGGCGGAGCGACCGGCTCGTCAGAGGGAAACCCGATCGGCTGACTCACGAGGAACCACCCCCTCCACGCCCCATGCATGCCCGGCACAGGAAGAACCGGCGCCAGCCTGTGGCCCGGAAGCGCTCGAGGAAGCCGTGGGTGTCGACGGCTCACAGGCGACGCCGGTGAGCGACGCGTCCAGACCTGCTGGACGGCCTTCCTGCGGACCGGTCCCCTCACGCGCGTGCGCGGGCGGCCGCACGCGGCAGACGATCGTGGGAACCGCACGGGTAGGCGACATGCGCCGCAGCGTACACCGCACCCGCCGATCTGGCGTCCCGGTAGCGGCCCGACTTCCCGTGTGCTCAGCTGCCACTACTGGTGTAGAAGCGGGTCTGGTAACGCCAGAAACGATACGCCGCGATGATCAAGACCCCACCCAACACGGGCGCCGCGTAGGCGAACTCGGCGGGAACGGCAAGCTCGCCAGTGCGGCCGAGCAACGTGGCGGCGGGCATGTAGGCGACGAAGGCCAACGGGACGACGAAGGTCATGCACAACTGCACCACTCGCGGGAAGATCTTCAACGGGTACGGCGCGAAGATGTTGAACACGTCGTCACCGATGTAGCGGATCCCGTCGGTCGAGAGCAGCCGGAACGCCAACGCAGCAAAGACGAGCTGGACCGACGCCTCCACCAGTCCACCACCGACCACGGCAAGCACGAGGTAGCCGATCGCCACCACCGACCAGTCGACGTCGACCAGGATGCTCGCCGCCACGAGCAAGCCGAGGCCTCCGATGAGATCGCCCAACACGCTAAGCGACACGCCACGGGTGAGCAGCTGCACCAAGGGGTTCAGGGGGCGTACGAGGTAGCGGTCGTACTCGGCCTCACGCACGATCTGGTCGATGTGGATCAGCTGGTTGAAAAGACACAGCCACACGCCATGTGCCCCAAGCCGTAGCGCGTAGAGGAACGCCACTTCGGCGAAACCCCAGCCGCCGATCGAACCGAACCGCTCGACGACGATCAGCAGGAAGCAGAAACCCACGCCCTGATAGGCGATGCCACCAAGCGCCAGCAGGAACAAGTTGGCGCGGTATTGGGCTTGCGCCCGCAGCGCCGCGCCGAGGAGGACGAAGTAGAGTCGCACGGTGCGGACCAGCCGCGGCACAGCGAGCCGCGATGCGGCTGGGGCCACGGAAGGCGACCCTGACGACACCTTCTACCCTCCCTGGATCACCACGCGACGAAGCGCCCGCATCCACACCAGCCGAAGCAGGACGCACAGCACGAGCACCCACAGTCCTTGCGTCGCCAACGCGAGCCACAAGTCCTCGCCGGTCAGCTTCCCGAGGTAGATGGCGACGGGGGTGTACGTCGTGGCCTGGAAGGGCAGCACGTGAGCGAGCTGCCGGAGCCAGTCAGGCATGAACCACAGCGGCGCGATGGCTCCCGACATCACCTGGGCGACCGTCCGGTAGATCAACATCGGCCCGCTGACCTCGAGGATCCAGAACGCCATCATCCCAACCAGCGTGCTGAGCAGCAGCGTCACGACGTACGCCATGCACACGGCGACGACGTATCCCACGAACGCGCCGATCGAGGTGGGAGGCGCCATGCCGCCGACGACCGTGGCGAACAACAACGCGAGCGCGGCAAACGGAAGCATGGCCGCCGTCACGCCCACCTGACCGGCAATGGCCTGCTGCACCACTCCTGCGGGCCGGGCCAGGTCGATCGCGATCTTGCCCTCGTACACCCGTCGAGCCAGCTCGCTCGGCCCGGGATTGAACACCCAGAAGTGCAATGCCGCCAACGTGACATAGGCGAGCTGTACCGACAGCCCTACCGACCCGACTCCGCCAGCACCCTCGACCGCTGCCCGGTCGGCGTAGACCGACGACCAGACGACGCGGAAAAGGAAGATCTGCAGCAACAAGACACCGGTGCCGCACAAGTAGTCGATGCGATAGGTGAGCGTGGTCCAGAACCGGATCCGTGCGAGCTCTACGTAGGCGGCCAACCGAGAGGGGCCTGCGAACAGCCCCGTGAGCTCGCGACCAGCCACCACGTGGCTCACACGCACACGCTCTGGAAGGAATTGATGGCCTCGCACCACTCCGACAAATGGCTTCGGCGGAGCTCGGCGAGCTCGGCCGACCGCTGTGCAGAACGCTTGCTGGAGGCTTCCCAGATGTCGTCGTTCAACAGTTGACGTAGCGCGGCCTTCCAGGCCGTGAAATCGTCCGGATCACAGAAAATCCCTGCCCAACCGAGGGATTCACGCAATCCGGGTGTCGGGCTCGCGATGGTCGGGATGCCGGACGCCGCCGCCTCGATGGCACATCGCCCGAACGACTCGTAACGGCTGGGCATGAGCAGGATCTTCGTACGCCCGTAGACCTGCCGCATGTCGTCGGTGTTCTCCGAGACCGTGACGTTCGGCATGTCGCGACAGTCCTGTGGACCGTAGCCGCCCAGCACGCCGTGAAACTGGACTTGAGGAAACTCCTCGGCGAGTGCGTAGAAGATCTTGCTGCCTTTTCCTTCGGTGAGATTGACAAGCGTGACAGCGTTCCCCGGCTTGGTGCGATACTCAGCGGGGTCCACGGGCGGGTAGACGACGATCGAACGTCCGGAGTAGTCAGCGAAAGACTTCCGCACCGAGTGGCTGTTGAAGACGACGAGATCACAGCGATGCTGCAGATATTCCCGATCGCCTACCTCGTCGGCGTGCAGCAGCTGCACAACGGGAATGTCGTGTTCCTCAGCGATGCGGGTGGCGGGCAACGTCGCCTGGACATGTGTGATGAGCAGGTCAGCCGACTGGATCAGCCCGAGCTCCTCGGCCTGACGCACCGTGGGATAGACCGGGATCCCTTCCCATTCGTACTGTTCGGTGAGACCACGACCGTCGTGAACCACGATGGTGATGTCGTGCTGCCGCTTCAGCGGGCGAAGCAGATCGCGCAGCGTAGTCTGGGCACCGGCGCGACAGGTGGGCATGTAGAGATTCGTGTAGGCGACGATGCGCACCCGCAAGCTCCTCCCCCCGGGTCCGGTCACCATGCCTGAGAACTGGTGATGAGCCCATCGATCTTGCTAATGTGCAGAAGATATCAGGGGTGGGGTCCAATTGCGCAATCAGTCGGCCGCACCCCGCCGCCGCTGTGCCAGTGCGCGGGCCGTCTCCCGTTCAGCTTCTCGCTTCGCGATCGTCTGGCGCTTGTCGTACGTCCGCTTCCCTCGCGCGAGCCCGAGCTCGACTTTGGCTCGACCGTCTTTGAAGTAGAGCGAGAGCGGCACAACCGTGATGCCGCGTTCGCGAGTCGCCATGTCCAGCCGGTTGATCTCCTTGCGGTGAAGAAGGAGCTTTCGGCTGCGCCTGGGCGCGTGGTTGGTCCAGGTTCCTTGCGCGTACTCGGGGATATGCACGCCCTGTAACCACGCCTCGCCATTGATCACCACGGCGTAGCCGTCAGTCAGCGACGCCCGGCCGGCCCGCAGCGACTTCACCTCCGTGCCGGTCAGGACGAGACCGGCCTCGAAGGTTTCGTCGATGTGGTAGTCGTACCGAGCCTTGCGGTTCTGTGCGATCAACCGGCGTCCACGCTCCTTGGCCATTCCTCCATCTTTGCCGACCCGAGCAAGAACGGCCACGCGTGGTCGGCCCCGAAGGACGACCGTCGGACCTGTCACACGTGCCGACACCTCGTGCCCCTCCCGGGGGAGGGAGTACACATGGTCACCTGAGTGCACATGGTCACCTGGATGCAGATCGTCACCTGAGCGCAGATCGTGACCTGGGGCAGACGGGGTCAGTCGAGGTAGGTCATCGGGTCGACCGTCCGACCGTCGACGTAGACCATGAAGTGCAGGTGGCATCCGGTCGAGTACCCGGTCGTCCCGACATATCCGACGACCTCCCCGGCAGCGACCCGTTCCCCGTCACCTGCCGCATAGCCCGACAGGTGGTTGTAGGCCGTCACGAGTGATCCCGCACGCGACGACCCGTGGGCAATGAGCAGGCGGTTGCCGTACCCCGCGTTGTAGTAGCGCGCGATCACCTCACCCGCCGCCGCAGCGCGGACCGGCGTTCCGCAGCTTGCGCCGAAGTCGGTGCCGTCGTGCAACTTCCACACGCGCAAGATCGGGTGGAACCGCATCCCGTACGGCGAGGTGATCGGCCCGTCGACCGGCCGGCCCAGGTCGCCAGCGGAACCGGACCGGCGATTCCGCGACGCTCGCAACAGCCGCCTGATCCGCTCCCGCTCGGCAAGAAGCGCCCGATAACGCCGAAGATCCTCAAGCCTCGCACGTCGCGCCTCCGCTCGGGCAGCTCTCCGCTGCTCGAGCAGGCGTTCCACGGCCTTCTCGGCTCGCCGGGCCTGGCGTTCCAGCGTGCGCATCCGCGCGAGGTTGCGGGCGGCCTCGGCACGTTTGGTCGCCACCGCCTGCTCGGCGAGCCTCCTGCTCACCTGCACACCGGCCAGCGCGGCCTGCGCCGCCTGCAGCTCCGCCCAGACCGTCCGTTGGGAGTCGCTCACCACGACCACGATCTGCGCCCTGGTCAGCAGGTCTCCGATCGAACGGCTCCCGAGCACGGACACGATCTCCGTGGCCGACGAGCCCTGGTAGCTCGCATTGGCGAACAACGCGATCCGCTCGCGCTGGTCGACCACTCGGGACCGGGCTGCTGCGACGGCGCTCTGCGCCGACGCCAGGGCTGCACGGGCGTGGGCGAGCTGCTTGGCAAGCGCTGTGTCCCGGGCTCGAGCCGCAGCGAGCTTCCCCCTGATCGCCGCCAACCGGCTGCGTGCGGCCGACAACGTGGCCTGGGCTGCGCGGACGGCTTCGGTGGCAGCTTCCAACCGGGCCGTCGTCAGGTGCAGATCCGCCCGGGCACTGTCGATCCGACGCTCGATCTTCCGCTCGTCGCCGGGCGGGTCGGCGAGCGCCGGGGGCGAGGGCTGGACAACCTGGCCGAGCAGGGCGAGACCGGCCAGGCCGGTCGACAACGCCACCAGTCCTCTTGCTGGTCGGGTGCCCACCTTCGGCCGTACACCCCCTCGCACGCACGTCCGGCCAGCCCGCGATGAGGTCGGTGGCACGAGCCACGAGACCCGAACGTCGGAGGATTCGGGCCGAGGCTTCGAAACGCGACAAGCCTCCGGCGAGGCCTCCAACCAGCGTCTGGCCGCTGCGGGCTACTTGCGAGGGCACAATTCCCGGGAAGAAGCCGGGCGTAAACCCTATACGGAAAGATATTTGCGAAGTGTCACAAATGACGCGGCAATCGCGAGCACGACGCCCACGCCCACGAGGATGGGCATGGCCTTGAGCGTCTGCTCCCAGCCGATCCACGGGATCACGTCCGCGGGCAGCCGTGCGGTGACGTACGGCGTGAAGGCGAGAGTGCCGCAGGCCAGCAAGGCACCGGCCAGGGCGGCGACCACGCTCTCGATGATGAAGGGCAGCTGGATGTAGAAGTTCGAGGCGCCGACCAGCCGCATGATGCTGATCTCACGTCTCCGGCTGAAGACCGTGAGCCGGATCGTGTTGCTGATCTGCAGGACCGCGGCGACCAGCAGACCCGCTGCCAACCCGATCGAGACCCACTGCAGGCCGTTGAGCCCTTTGAACAGGGGCTCCAGGATCTCCCGAGAGTCCTGCACGCTGAACACCCCGGGCAGACCCTGCACGGCCGAGACCACACCTTGGTACTGCTGCGGATCCTTCAGGCTGACCCGGAACGACTCCTGCATGTCGCTGGGCTTCACGATGTCCGCCGTAGCCGAGTCCTTGTAGAGCTGCCGGTAGCGCTCGTACGCCTGCTGCTGGGTCTCGAAGTAGACCTCGCGGACCTCCGGGTTGCTCGTCAGCACCCGGCGGATGTGGGCCTTCTGCCGCTCGCCGGCCGCGCCGTCCGCGCACTGCGGAGAGGTCGTGATGTCGTTGCACAGGAAGACCGCGATCTGGACCTTGTCGTACCAAAACCCCTTCACGAGCTCGACCTCGGAGCGGACCAGCAGTCCCAGACCGAAGAGCACGAGGGAGACCCACACGGTGACGATCACGGCGACCGTCATCGTGACGTTGCGGCGAATTCCGGTGCCGAGTTCGGAGAATGCGTACCTGATCTGCATGATGTCCTAGGTCTGGTAGCCGTAGACGCCGCGCGACTGGTCGCGGACCAACCGCCCGCCTTCGAGCTCGATCACCCGCTTGCGCATCTGGTCGACGATGTTCGCGTCGTGCGTCGCCATGATCACGGTGGTCCCGGTGCGGTTGATCCGGTCGAGCAGCTTCATGATCCCGACCGACGTGGAGGGGTCGAGGTTTCCTGTGGGCTCGTCGGCGATCAGGATCCGGGGCCGGTTGACGAATGCCCGTGCAATCGCGACCCGCTGCTGCTCACCACCGGAGAGCTCGTCGGGCATCCGGTGCCCCTTGCCGTCGAGCCCCACGAGGGCGAGCACGTCCGGGACGACGCGCTGGATGTGGCCCTTCGGCTTGCCGATCACCTGGAGCGCGAAGGCGACGTTCTCGAAGACCGTCTTGTTGGGCAGCAGGCGGAAGTCCTGGAAGACGGTCCCGATCTGGCGGCGAAGCCGCGGCACCTTCCAGCTGGCCAGCCGGTTGAGCTCCTTCCCGGCGACGAAGATCCGCCCCCGGGTGGGTCGTAGCTCACGCAGCGCGAGCTTGAGGAACGTCGACTTGCCCGATCCGGAGGCGCCGACGAGGAAGACGAACTCGCCCTTGTCGATGTCGAGAGTCACACCGGACAGTGCCGGACGTGACTGACCGTCGTAGACCTTGCTGACGTTCTCGAAACGAATCACGGCATGCTTCCCAGGCCGGGTCGGGGGTATGCCTGATGCCCGGGGCGCCGGGCGTCCTGGCTGGACACCCCACCGGGCAGGGCACATGCGGCCAGTGCCCGAGTGTACGACGGGATGGCAGGCTATGCGCCCATCTCCCGGTTTGCTCGTCGTGAGGCCCGTTGACCCGTCCAGACCAGCCCGTCACCGACGGGTTGCGTTACGAAGCCACCGCCTGCTTGCGCCGCCAGCGAATGCCCGCCTCGATGAAGTCGTCGATCTCGCCGTCGAAGACGGCCTGCGGGTTACCGGTCTCGTGCTCGGTACGCAGGTCCTTGACCATCTGGTACGGGTGCAGGACGTACGAGCGCATCTGGTCGCCCCAGGAGCTCGTGACGTTCCCGCGCAGGTCGTCGATCTTCGCCTGCTCCTCCGCCCGGCGCAGTGCGAGCAGCTTGGCCTTGAGGATCGCCATGGCCGTCGCGCGGTTCTGCAGCTGGCTGCGTTCGTTCTGGCACGCCACGACGATGCCGGTCGGCAGGTGCGTGATGCGGACAGCCGAGTCGGTGGTGTTGACCCCCTGCCCACCGGGGCCGGACGAACGGTAGACGTCGATCCGCAGCTCGTCTTCGGGGATGTCGATGTCGTCCGACTGCTCCACCACCGGCACCACCTCGACGCCGGCGAACGACGTGTGCCGGCGGGCCTGGCTGTCGAACGGCGAGATGCGTACCAGACGGTGGGTGCCTTGCTCGACCGACAGCGTGCCGTAGGCATAGGGCGCCTTGACGGCGAAGGTGGCGGACTTGATCCCCGCCTCCTCGGCGTAGGACGTGTCGTAGACCTCGGTGGGGTACTTGTGCCGCTCGGCCCAGCGCAGGTACATCCGCAGCAGCATGTCGGCGAAGTCGGCCGCGTCCACGCCACCGGCGCCGGCGCGGATCGTGACCAGCGCCTCGCGCGCGTCGTACTCCCCCGACAGCAGAGTCCGGACCTCGAGCGCCTCGATCGCTCGGCGCAGCTCGGCGAGCTCCCGCTCGGCTTCCGCGCGGGTCTCGGCGTCGTCCTCGGCTTCGGCCAGCTCCACAAGGACGGCGAGATCGTCGAGGCGGCGCCGGAGTCCGGTCACGCGGTCGAGATCAGCCTGCTTGGCCGCCAGCTGGGTCGTCACCCGCTGGGCGTTGGCCTGGTCGTCCCACAGGTTGGGCGCTGCCGCCTGCTCGGCCAGTTCCTCGACCTCTTTGCGGAGTTTGTCCAGATCGAGGACGGCTTCGATGTTACGCAGGGTGGCGTCGAGCGCCTTCAGGCTTGCGTCGAAATCCGGTCCTGCCACGATCACCCAGCCTACGCGCTCGTACGCCGCAACGAGCGACCGCCGTCTCCCCCGGATGACCATGTGCACGGGCCAGCCGGAGGTGCAACACGTGTCGGAACGTGTCGCACTCCGTGCAGGCGTGGTGTACATGGTCAACTGGGACCTACGGGCGGGCGAAGGTCTCGGCTGACGCCTGCACCTGGATGCGAATCTTGCCCTGGCCGTTCGTGAGCGTGTTCGCGATCGGCAGCGTGGCGAACCCCCGACAGGTCACCGTGACCTCCGTACCACCGCCGACGACGTCGGCATTGCAGGTCACCGACTGATAGTCGCCGGCCGCGAGATACTGCTGAACCTCCGCCTGTGCGAGCCGACTACTGATGACGACGCGATCTTGTACTCCAGACTGGTAGATCTGCGCTTCGTTGATGCCGTTGGTCGCCGCCAGTGCCGCGCCGTCCGCGATGGCGTGCAATGCCCGGCGGTAGACGAAGGCCTGCGACACGTCGAAGACCACCGAGCACAGCAGGATGATGCCGATCCCGAACCCGATGATGAGGGGCAGCGTCTGCCCCTGCTCGCCAGACGGCAGCCGGCTCCTCAGTCGTTCGTACGACAACCCGCCCACCTAGCTCCTCGACTCACGGAAGTCGCCGTACGGCGTCCTGTGCACACTCGTCACCGGGATGGTCGCCGCCCGCATGTCGTCGAGCACGTCCGGCAGGAAGGGGAACGACACCACGTAGCGCACGGTGACGACCACCGTCGACCCCGACTGCCCGCAGCTCGCCGGCGTCGGTTCGCACCGCAGGTCGTAGTAGACCTCGTTGATCCCGATGTCCTGGTCTCGAAGGGCGAACTCAGCCGCCTGTCGGGCCCGGGTCGCCCCGATGGCGTTGCTCGGTGCGAGCACGTACGCACGGCCAGCCTCGCGTGCCGCGGCAGACACCGCGTACGCCGCGCGTTGCACGTCGAAGACCGCCAGCATGATGTAGACCAAGGGAACGAGGAACAGGATCCCGAGGTAGCAGAACTCCACGAGGGCGTTCCCGGCTTCACGACGTCGGACGTTCGCGAGTCGGTCCCTCATCGACCGGAACCCTCCGGCGAACGCCCGGGTCAGGCGGCAAGCGGCCACCGTCATACGACTCATGGCGTGGGCTCCTTCACCGCGTGACCCTCGGCCGTGATGTAGAGCGACCGAGTCCACGGGCCCATGGCGGGGAACTTCGCACGGACCCGCACCACCGTCACCTCCTGCCCGGAGACGTAGACGGTGTCCGTCGTGATGTTCTGCGCCATGCCGGCCGACAGTGACTCGGTGATGCAGTCCCTCGCCTCCTGCACGCCAGCACCCGGAGGGCTGTCGTAGTTGGCTTGCTCCCGGGCACCTTCATGCGCACACGCGATCAGCGTGTTCCGCACGTGCAGATAGAGACCCAGGTGGAAGATGCCGAAGACCAGCGGCACCAGCACCAGCATGACGAGCACGAACTCGGTGGTCGCCGAGCCTCGCTCGGTGCTGCGCCGCCGGACGGATCGCGCATTCCCCACGGTCAGGAGCTCACGGAGTGACGCCCTTCGCACGGTTGAGGGCGTCGCGCAGCATGGTCTCGAGCTCTTGCCCAAGGAACCCCCACAACACCGCGACCAGAGCCGCTGTCATGACCGTGATCAGGACCCAACCCGGCAGGTCGCCGCGCTCCCGCCCACGGGTCATGAGCCGTGCGAGAAGCCGAGCAGAACGTGCGCTCATGACGTTCGAGACCATCCCTGCAATGGCTTTCATCGGCAATCCTCTCCGTCTCCGCCTCTTGGCGACTTCTTGCGGTCCTTGTCGCTCATGGGGTGATCATCTGCAGTCCGATCGCGCCAGGGAAGAACGCGAACAGGATCGTGACCGGGAGCACCAGGAAGACGATCGGCACCATCATGGCGATCTCCTTGCGGCCGCCCGCCTCCATCAGCTGGCGCTTGCCTGCCTCCCGAACGTCCGCGGCCTGGGCACGTAGAACGTCGGCCAACGGCGTTCCCCGGTCGACAGAGATGGCGATCCCGTCGACGAACCGCGCCAGGATGGCGACGTTGGTCCGGTCACTCATGCTCTCCAGCGCCTGCACCAGGTTGGATCCCGCCCGTGCCTCCGCCAGGGCGTAGCGGAACTCGCGGGCAAGCTCGCCCTGCGCTGCGTTCGCCACCCGCTCGATGGCCGCCGCCGGACCCTCCCCCGCCGTCACCGAAAGGGCCAACATGTCAGCCACGGTCGGGAACTCGGCGAGCATGCGCTGCTCTCGTTTCTTCACCTGCTCGGCGAGATGCCGGTCACGCAGCACCACGCCCAACACGAAGGCGGAGGCACACAGGATGACCAGGGGAATCGGGTTCGCACCCCTCCCCAGGAACAACAGGACCGAGAGGGCCAGAGCGACGGCGAACCCCGCGGCGCCCCACAGCAGCTGCTGGACGCGAAACTCCTCGACCGAGATGTCCGAACCGGCCTGTTGCAGCCGGCGGCGAATCAGGTTGGACCCGCCGAGCGTGCGCTCGAGCCCACGGGCGCCGCGTGCCAGATACGGCCGCATGATGCGCTCCAACGTGGGGAATGGCGTCAGCGTGCGGTCGGCGAGGTCGTGGCTGCGCAGGCCGTGGTCGCCGAGGTACGGGGCGAGCCGGCTCTCCAGAGTCGGGCGCCGAAGCGGCGGAGTCCGGACCACGGCGAGCACGAGACCGAAGCCCAGCAGCAACCCGAGAAGCGCGCCGTACCAACTCATCGCAACACCCGCTCCTCTTCCGGAAGCCGTGCGATGCGCAGCATCAACCGATAGGCGATCACGCAGACCACCCCGCCGATGGCGAGGACTGCGAAGCCCAGTGGCGAGTTGTAACGCGCAATGATCTCGCGCTGGAACGACATGAACGCAAGGACGAGCCACGGTGCCGCGATCGCCAGCCTGGCCCCGTTGATGCTCCACGACTGTCGCGCCTCGAGCTCCGCCCTGGTGCGCGCGTCTTCCCGGAGGAAGGTGGACAGCGTGCGGAGCAGCCGTCCCAGGTCACTACCTCCCACGTCGCGCGCGATCCGGAGCGACTCGACGATCCGGTCGCCCACCGGGTCGGCGAGGTTGCGCTTCAGCTGGTCGAGACATTCACCGAAGCGTCCGGTCGCGCGATAGTCCTCGGCGAACCGCTGGAACGGGCGGCGCAGCGGCTCCGGTCCACGGGTTCCGATCTGCGCGAGCGCCTCGGCCAACGACAGACCGGCACGAACGCTGGAGGCGAGGTTGTCCACCACGTCCGGCCAGAGCTCGCGCAGCTCCTGCCGCCTGGAACGCGCCCGATAGCGCACGAGAGCGAGTGGGCCGTACGCCGCGATGAGGCCGAACGCCAGTGCCACAGGGAACGCCCGCGACACGATGAACATGCACAGCATGACGAAGCTGCCGGTCCCGATGCAGGTTCCGACGAGCTGTCCCGGCGTCACCGCCTCGATGCCGGCCTGCGCCAGGAGCTCCTCCAGGCGTTCCCCGACGGTCGGCTCGGACCGGGACGTCGACCGGCGGATCGGTCCGGTGAACGTACGAATGATGAGGACCAGCCCGAGGCCGAACATCAGCCCGAGCAACGCACCCATCAGCCATACCTCCTTCGGGGACGCTCACGCGTCACGATCGCTACGCCACGCCCTCGAACCGCGGAGCGAGGAGCCGCGCCAAGTCGTAGCCGACCCGCTCGAACCGTTCCGGGTGCGGCGGGTATCCCTTGGTGCGGACGAGACGATCATTGTGCAGGGCGAACAGCTGCTCGAGCTCTACGACGTCGCCTTCGATCCGACCCGGCACGGCGCAGATCTCGGTGACCCTGCGGCGCCCTCCGTCCAACAGCTGGGCATGCACCACGATGTCCACGGCTCCGGCGACCGTCGGCACCACGAACCGCGAGCCGATGTTCTCCCCCGCGAGCAGCGGCAAGGTGCACATCTTGGTCAGCGCTTCCCGGGCGGAGTTGGCGTGGATCGTACACATGCCGGGCAGACCGGAGTTGAGCGCGATCAGCAGGTCAAGGCACTCCTCTGCGCGGACCTCCCCGACGATGATCCGGCTCGGCCGCATCCGCAGCGCCTCTTTCACGAGGTCGCGCAGCCGGATCTCGCCGGTGCCCTCGAGGTTCGACTGTCGGGTCTGCATCGGCACCCAGTCCGGCAACGGGATCTTCAGCTCGAAGACCTCCTCGCAGCTGATGACCCGTTCCCGCGGCGGTATCGCGGCAGCGAGGCAGTTGAGCAACGTGGTCTTGCCGGCCTGGGTACCGCCGGCGACCAGGATGTTGAGACCGGCGACGACACAGGCCTCCAAGAACTGCGCCGCCTGGGGGCTCAGCGTCCCGAGGGCCACGAGGTCTTCCAGGTGTGTCGCCCGGACGACGAACTTGCGGATGTTGACCGCCCAGTGGGTTCGGGTGATGTCCGGGATCACCACGTGCAACCGGCTGCCGTCGGGCAGCATGGCGTCGACGAACGGGCTGGAGAAGTCGATCCGGCGACCGGTGGTCTTGAGCATGCGCTCGACGAGGTCTCGGACCTGGTCGGCGGTGAGCACCGTGGTGGTCAGCTCACTCCGCCCGTTGCGGGCCACGAAGACCTTCGACGGCTCGTTGATCCAGATCTCCTCGACGGTCGGGTCATCGAGGTACTTCTGCAGCGGCCCGAACCCGGCCACGGCGTTGAAGACTTCGCGCGCGACCGCGCGGGGGTCACCCAGCGGTGGGAGCGTCGCGACCAGGGTGCGCTCGTCGTACGCCATGACCGCCTGCTCGACGATGCGACGCACCGCCGCAGGATCCATGAGCGGGTCGATGCCCTCCCGTCGCACCACTTCGCGGACTTCGGCGTCGATGATGTCGACCGCGTTCATGAGGTCGCTACACCTCGTATCCGGTTAGTCCGTGAAAGTCGCATATTCCCGCCCCTTACGATCCGGTTCTGCCCGAATCGCCCCTTTCTTCACATGTCGTAATCGCCCCTGCTCGCCAGATTCTGTCATGCAGTTTTCGGCATGTGCATCCCACCGTCCGAACCAGTCGATCGACGAACGTCGGTGGCCTCCGACGAGGCCTGCCCGGTTTGCGCGTGAAGGGAGATGTGCGAGGCGACGGCTACACTCGCCGCGGACTCCCCACCCGAGAGGTTCACGATGCGTCAGGTCATGGTCACCGGTGGTGGTACTGGAATCGGTCGAGCGATCGCCCAAGCCTTCGTGGCTCAGGGAGATCGCGTCGTCATCACCGGACGCCGGAAGCAGGTGCTGGAGCAGGCCGCGAGCGAGCTCGGCCCTGCCGTGCGCGCGGTCGCCTTCGACGCCACCGATCCGGCTCAGGTCGACGCGGCTCGTGCCGACCTGCCCGAACGGATCGACGTCCTGGTGAACAACGCGGGTGGGGTGGCGAGCGTGGGAGGCGACGACGACCTCGCCGGCCTCGCCGAGACCTGGCGGGCCAACTTCGAGACCAACCTGCTCTCGGCAGTCCTGGTCACCGCAGCCGTGCGGAACCGTCTGGTCCCAGGCGGTGCGGTGGTCAGCATCAGCTCCATCGCAGCTCACCGCACCGGCGGCGGTGCCTACGGTGCCGCCAAGGCCGCCCTGGAGGTCTGGAACCTCTCACTCGCCGAGCAGCTGGGCGAGCACCAGATCACGGCGAACGTGATCGCCCCCGGTTACGTCGAGGACACCGAGTTCTTCGGCGATTCCATGACCGAGCAACGCCGGGCCCGCCTGATCTCGCAGACGCTCAACGGGCGCGCTGGGACGCCGCAGGACATCGCGAACGCCGTCGTGTTCCTCGCCTCACCAGCCGCGAGTCACATCACCGCACAGGTGCTGCACGTCAACGGTGGCGCGCTGAGCGGACGCTGAGTCGGCTTGGTAGGGACACGCCTTTCAGCTCGACGCAGGCAGCAGACGTCGAACGACGCGCAGGCCGACCGACAGCCTGGCGAGGTCCGCCACGTCGTTCTCGACGATCTCGGTCAGAGTCGCCCGCGTCCGCGCGACCAGCTTGGGGTCACGCTGCTCCCACATCGAGACCCGCTCTGCCGCGTCAGCCCCCGCAGGACTCACGGCCAGCACGTTGCGCGTGAGCTGGGCATGAACGGCATGCAGGTCGTCGCGCAAGGTCGCCCGAGCCGTGGTCTGCCAGCGATCCTCCCGCGGGAGCGCGAGAATCCGCTCCAGGAACCGACCCAGCTCCAACCGTTCCCCGAGGGTGAAGTGCACGCGTGCCACGTCGACGATGTCGGCTCCGGTTCGCACCGCGGTCTCGGCGATGCCGAGGCCGGCGTAGGCAGGTGCCAGGACGCTCACCTCGTTGGCCAACGCCTCTGGCACGCCGGCCGAGAGGAACCGGTCTCGCCGCGCTTCGAACAGCGTGCGCTCTCGTCCGGTCAGGACATCCGGCAGGGCTCGCGTGAGGGCGCGCATCCCGTCGCCGAAGAACTCCACGGATCCGGCGATGTCCAGGGGCTGCCGCCTGTTGTGCACGAACCACCGGCTCGCGCGTTCGGTGATGGTGCGTACCTCACGCCGCATCCGGGTCTGGACATGCGCGTCGATGCGGTTGTCCAGTTTCCGTATCTCGTCGAGGATCCGGTCGG
This sequence comes from Actinopolymorphaceae bacterium, assembly GCA_036564245.1. GTDB lineage: Bacteria > Actinomycetota > Actinomycetes > Propionibacteriales > Actinopolymorphaceae > Thermasporomyces. The sequence goes on along the minus strand of DATCKU010000105.1, from coordinate 61,128 downwards.
CTTCGAAGATCTCCCGGGCCACGACGTGTGCGCGCACGAGCTCCTCCGCTGGCGCACCGGTCTCCAGGGACAGCCGCTGGTAGAACGTGATGCCCGCCAGGTTGACGACCTTGTTCACGAGCTGGGTGGTGATGATCTCCCGACGGAGCGGATGTCTCGTCATCGCGTCGGGGAACCGCTCCCTGATGGCCGACGGGAAGTACGCGCTCAGCTCGCGTTGGACGTACTTGTCGTCGGGCAGTGAGGTCTCGAGAAGCTCGGCCGAGAGCATGATCTTGGTGTACGCGAGCAGCACCGCAAGCTCCGGCGTCGTGAGACCGATCCCCTGCGCCTGCCGCTCCCGGAACTGCCGCTGGCTCGGCAGGAACTCGAGCGTCCGGTCGAGCAGGTCGAGCCCTTCCAGCCGGCGTATCCATTCCTCGTGGACGTGCAGCAGGGCAGGCGCGCTCGAGGCGGCGAGGGAAAGTGCGACGTTCTGGTCGTAGTTGTCGTCGAGGACGAGCTGGGCAACCTCGTCCTCCATCGCGGCGAGGATCTGGTTGCGCTGCTTGACCGTGAGGTCACCGTCGTCCACCAGCTCGTCGAGCAGGATCTTGATGTTGACCTCGCGGTCGGACGTGTCGACGCCGGCCGAGTTGTCGATGAAGTCCGTGTTGATCCGTCCACCGGCTGCGGCGTACTCGATCCGTCCGAGCTGGGTGAATCCCAGGTTGCCGCCCTCACCGACGCAGGCACAGCGCAGGTCGGCACCGTTGACCCGCACGCCGTCGTTGGCCTTGTCCGCCACACTGGCGTGGGTCTCACTCTGCGCCTTGACATACGTCCCGATGCCGCCGTTCCACAAAAGGTCGACCGGCGCGGTGAGGATGGCACGAATCAGCTCGTTCGGCGTGAGTGTCGTGACGCCTTCGTCGATGCCCAGCGCAGACCGCATCTCGTCGGTGATGCGAATCGACTTCGCCGTACGCGAGAACACACCGCCACCTGGCGAAATCAGGGACTGGTTGTAGTCGGCCCACGTCGAACGCGGCATCTGGAAGAGCCGCTTGCGTTCGGCGTACGACACCTCGGGGTCGGGGTTCGGGTCGACGAAGATGTGCCGATGGTCGAAGGCGGCAATCAGCTTGGTGTGCCGGGACGCGAGCATCCCGTTGCCGAAGACGTCACCTGACATGTCACCGATGCCCACGCAGGTGAAGTCCTCGGTCTCGCAGTCCCGGCCCATCTCACGGAAATGGCGCTTCACCGACTCCCACGCGCCACGCGCGGTGATACCCATCGCCTTGTGGTCGTAGCCGTCCGACCCACCCGATGCGAACGCATCACCGAGCCAGAAGTTGTACGACTTGGCAACCTCGTTGGCGATGTCGGAGAAGGTCGCGGTGCCCTTGTCGGCGGCGACCACGAGGTAGGCGTCGTCGCCATCGTGGCGTACGACGTCAGGCGGTGGGACGACCTCGCCGTGCCGCAGGTTGTCGGTGACGTCGAGCAGACCCGAGATGAACGTGCGATAGCACGCGATGCCTTCGGCCAGCCAGGCGTCGCGATCGGAAGGATCCGGCAGCTGCTTGCAGAAGAATCCGCCCTTGGCGCCGACGGGCACGATGACGGTGTTCTTCACCATCTGCGCCTTGGCGAGTCCCAGCACCTCCGCGCGGAAGTCCTCACGACGGTCGGACCAGCGCAATCCACCACGCGCCACCGGGCCGAACCGCAAGTGGACGCCTTCGACACGCGGTGAGTACACCCAGATCTCGTATGCCGGCCGAGGCTGCGGGAGCTCGGGGTTGGAGGTCGGATCGAACTTGAACGCGAGGTAGTTCTTCGGCTGTCCGTCACGGTCGCGCTGGAAGTAGTTGGTGCGTACGGTCGTGGTGATGAGCGTGAGGATGGAGCGGATGATCCGGTCCTCGTCGAGGCTCGCGACCTTCTCCAGCTCCTGCTCGATGGTGGTCACGACCTCCGCCGTCCGAGTCGCCCGAGCCTCGGGGCCGAGCCCGTTGTGCGGATCGAACCTCGTCTCGAAAAGCTCGATCAGAAGTCTCGCGAGACCGACGTTCGCCGTCAGCGCGTCTTCGATGTAGTCCTGGGAGAACGTCGTACCGGTCTGCCGCATGTACTTCGTGTACGCCCGCAGCACACTCGCCTGACGCCAGGTGAGGCCAGCCAGCAGCACCAACGCGTTGAGCCGGTCGCTTTCTGCGAGGCCGGACCAGGCCGCGGCGAACGCGTCCTGGAACAGCTCGCGCACCCGGGTCGGCGGCGCGCCGGGCTCACCCTTGTAGACCAGCCCGAAGTCGTAGATCCACGCCCGTGTGCCGTCAGCCGCCTCGATGGCGTACGGGCGCTCGTCCACCACCTCGACGCCCATCCGGGACAGTCGAGGGAGCACGTCCGACAACGACAGCGGCCCGCCCGTCCGGTAGATCTTGAAACGGCGTTCATGAGGTGCTGCGTCGACCGGCTCGTAGAGCGAGAGTGCCAACCCGTCCGTGGACGGTAGCTCCTCGATGCGCTGCAGGTCGGCGACGGCCGTACGCGCCGGGAAGTCGTCCCGGTAGGCGGCGGGAAACGCCCGGGAGTACTTGCGGTAGAGCCGAGCCGCTTCGGCCTCACCTACCTGGTCGTCGAGGGCCTCGGCGAACTCGTCGGTCCAGCTTCTCGTGGCGTCGGCGAGGCGCTTCTCCAGCTCGGCCACGTCGACGTCCGGAATCCTGTCACCGGGTCGGACCCGAACGACGAAATGCAGCCGGGCGAGCACCGACTCGGACAGGCGGAGCGCGAAGTCGATGCTCTCGCCGTTGTAGGCCTGCATCAGGATGTCCTGGATCTTCAGCCGGACCTGCGTCGAGAACCTGTCGCGCGGCAGGTACACAAGGCACGACATGTAACGGCCGTAGTCGTCGCGGCGTACGAAGAGCCGCAGCTGCCGACGCTCCTGCAGGTAGAGCACCGCCATGACGGTGGGCAGGAGCTCGTCGACCGACACCTGGAACAGCTCGTCGCGCGGATAGGTCTCGAGAATGTCGAGCAGCACCTTGCCCGAGTGCGAGTCCGTGGAGAAGCCGGAACGCCGGATCAGCTCGGCCACCTTGCCGCGCAGCACGGGTATCCGCATCACGCTCTGCGTGTAGGCCGCCGAGGTGAAGAGACCGAGGAAGCGACGCTCCCCCACGACCTCACCGGCCTCGTTGAACGTCTTGATGCCGATGTAGTCGAGGTATGCCGGACGGTGCACGGTGGACCGGGAGTTCGCCTTGGTGAGGATGAGCAGCTTCTTCTCACGTGCCTTGGCCCGGACCTCCGGCGGCATCTTCGAAAACGACGTCGCCGTGCGCGGATCGGAACGCAGGATGCCAAGGCCGGTCCCCGGTACGGCGCGCAACACGGTGTCACCGTTCTCGTCGACCAGGACGTACTCGCGATAGCCCAGGAACGTGAAGTGGTCCTCGGCCAGCCAGCGGAGCAGCTCGCGTGCGTTGGCGATCTCGTGCGCCGGCAGGTCAGGCGGTGACGTGGCGAGCTCATGCACCACTTCGAGCGCGCGAGCGCGCATCTTCGGCCAGTCCTCGACCGCCTCGCGCACGTCGCTCAAGACCCTGCGCAGGTCGGCTTCGACCTGGGCGAGTTGCGTCGGATCGGTCTCCCGGTCGATCTCGACGTGGATCCAGGACTCCTGGAGCACGTTCCCACGGGAGGATGCCTCCTGCGCTTCCTCCGGGCCGCCCTCACCGACCGTGGACGGCGCCAGCGCTCCGGAGCGCTGCGTGGGAGGCCTCCCGTCGTACGTCCCGACGATGTCGAGCAGGTTGCCCGCAGCGTCGCGACGTACTGAGAGCTGGGGGTGGACGACGAGGTGAATGCCGCGGTCTTGCCGGGACAGCTCCATCGTCACGGAGTCGACGAGAAAGGGCATGTCGTCGGTGACGACCTCGACCACCGTGTGCGCGCACGACCAGCCGTGCTCCTCGACGGTCGGGGTGAACACCCGGACCGCCACCTCGCCCTCCAGCCGTCGGGACGCCAGCCGGTAGTGGCTGCGTGCCGCACCGTAGACGTCGACCGGATCCCGGTGCACCAGATCCTCTGTCGCGACGTGGCGGTAGTACGCCGTCAGCAGGGCCTCGACCTGCGGCACCGACAGCGCGCCAGCCGAGCGGCTTCGCTCTGCGACCTTCGCGGCCTCAGCGAGAATGGCCGCCTTGTCCTGGCTCCATTGTGTGGGACTCGCGCTGCTGCCGATGATCGTCATGCTCGTCCTCGCAAGGATCTCCGTTGACGCCTCGCGGACCGGCCGGGCCACTCGTTCCCAGCCGTCTGATGTCTCTCCGTCATCCTTGCAGATGATGTTGGTGCGGAACATCGGCTGGCGCAAATGCCCCGTCGAGCCGCTGCGACCACGTCAGGCAGCCGTTGCGTTCTCGCAACCTGCCGGTCGCAGGCTGGGTGAGCATGTGGTGAGCTGTCCGAGTTGGCATCTGATCACGTCAGGTCCCGGCAGCGCGGTAGGTCAAGATCACAAGCTCTCATAGCAGGGATGGTGTTGGATTAGACATATGGACCTTCATCGCGAAATCAGGTACCGCGCCGACGTGCCTGCCGTGTACCAGATGCTGACCGACCAGGACTTCGTCCGGCGGCGGGTCGAGGCCTCCCACGCTCTGAGGCACAAGGTGACGATCGAGCCCGACGGCGGCGGCTGCCGGACCCGCACCCATCAGGTCCTTCCGGCCGAGGTGCCTGATTTCGTGAAGAAGTTCGTGGGTGACGAGATCCAGCTCGACGAGGTGGTGACCTGGCAGGCCCCGGACGCCGACGGGTCGCGACAGGGCCGGCTCCAGGTCGACGTGGTCGGCGCACCCGTCACGCTGCGCGGCACGATCCGACTGGTCCCGGACCGTGATTCGGGCGGCACCGGCACCCGGCAGCTCATCGACGCCGAGCTCAAGGCCTCGGTTCCGCTGATCGGGCGCAAGATCGAGGAAGCGGCGGCGCCTGCAGTGCTCGCCGGCTTCGACGTCATGGAGCGAGTAGGCAACGCCTGGCTGGCGGAGCGACAGTGATCCACGCGCCACACGTCGAGAGCTACGACGTCGCCGCGAAGACCAACATCGTGCGCACCGGCGGCCGTCATCCGCTCAAGGTCTGTGAGGTCAGCGACGCCGGCCTTTTCATCGCACGGAGCATTCCCAACCACCCGCGCCTTGCCGGCATGCGTTCCTGGCTACTCCCTGAGCTCGGGCTGCGGATCACGGCCTTCACCAGGCACGCCCGCGTCACCACCGAGAGCGACTACTACATCGACATCTGCGAGATCACGATCGATCGCACGGTCTGGACGACCATCGACCACTATCTGGACATCCTGCTCTGGGACGGACGGTACGCACGGGTCGTCGACTCCGACGAGTTCGTCCTCGCCGTCCGCAAAGGGCTCCTCTCCCCAGCTGATGCCGAGCGCGCCCTGGAGACCACGCACCGCACCCTCGCCGGTCTCGCAGAGCACAACTACCGACTGGACGCCTGGCTCGGGTCGCTCGGAATCACGCTGCACTGGCCCACCCCGCAATGACCAGGCGCGGCGAGTGCGCTCTCGCCGCAGTCACACATCGCGTGGATGGTGTAGAGGCGTCGGGGTCGGTCCAGCACGACCCACATGACGCATCCGTTCCTCTCAGGCCATCCGCACCGGCTGGTCGTAGTGACATCGCCAGCCATCACGCAACTCCCCCGCCACCTTGTCGGCGTGTCGCCGCGCATTTGTCGGTGCTTGCTGCCAACCTCGGATCGAGTACGACATGATCGGCCAGAGAGGGCACAGCCCGATGGAGACGACGTACGACTGTCCCACCTGTCGGAAGCGACAGGTGTTCGAGCAACCGCCCTGCAGCGACGGACATGGCCCCGACTGCCCGGAGTGGTTCTGTTCCGTCTGTGGCACCGCCTTGTGGGTGGGCCTCACCGTCGACGCCGCCGTCGAGGTCGAGCCAACGGAGCGTCAGCACATCCGCGTCGCCTGAAGAAGTCGCCCGCCCGAACAACGGCGTCCGCAACTGGTCAGGAATCCCCGAGACGTGGATGACCACGTCGGTGGAGCGGTTACGCCGACTTCCGAGCGGGTGTCTTCACCGTCTTCTTCGCCCGCGTGGACTTGGTCGCGGTGCCCCGCCGACTGGTCGTACCTTTCGCAGCTTTGGCCGTGGAACGCTTCGTCGCCTTGCCTGCCGCCTTCTTGGTGGCGCCCTTCGCCGGCTCCTCGCCGTCGTCGGCTTGGCGTGCAGCGGCGCCGCGTTGCCGGCGCGCCTCCTCGACGCTCGCCTGGAGTGCGGCCATCAGGTCGACGACCTCGCCGGCCGCCGGGCCGGCAGCCGCCGGGGCCTCCACCTCCATGCCCGCCGTCTTGGCCTGGATCAGCTCTTCGAGCGCCGCGCGGTATTCGTCGTGGTAGCGGGTGGGGTCGAAGGTGGTCTCGAGAGTTCGGATGTACGACTCGGCCATGGCGATCTCCTGCGCCCGCACCTCGACGTCCTCGTCCGGCGCCGCGAACGAGGCATCGCGGACCTCGTCCGGCCACAGCATGGTCTGCAGCAGTAGGACGTCGTCCTTGGGCCGCAGGAGGGCAAGCGCCTCCCGGTTGCGCAAGGCCACCTTGACGACCGCGGTCTGGCCGGTGCGGCGCAGCGCATCACGCAAGAGAATGTACGGCTTGGCGGCCGGCCCCTCAGCCTGCAGGTAGTAGCTGCGGGAGACGTAGATGGGATCGATCTCATCTGCCGGGACGAACTCCAGGACCTCCACGACATGCCGGGTCGGCAACGGCAGCTCCGCGAGATCCTCCGCGGTCAGCACCACCATTCCGCCGTCGGGGAGCTCGTACCCCTTCGCGATGTCGGAGTACGGCACCTCCTGGCCGTCGATCTCGCACACCCTCCGGTAGCGGATCCGCCCACCGTCGGCCGCGTGGACCTGGCGGAAGGAGATGTCCTTCTCCTGCGTAGCGGCGTAGACCTTCACCGGAATGGTCACGAGCCCGAACGAGATCGAGCCTTTCCATATCGCCTGCATCGTGTGACCTCCGGTCCTGGCACGCCGTTACCTGGATGAAGACATCCCTCACCCTCCACACTGAGCGGTAACCCACGGTTTGCGCAAGCCTGCGCCCCAGCTCGCGCGGCACGAAACCGGACATGTCCGTCCGAGGCCACACAACCCGGCTGTGCGGGCCGAAAGGCCGTCACCAGAAGACCGCGATCCCCACCTCGGCGACCGCGAGGACGAGCAGCGCGACGTAGAGGGAGCCGGGAATCTGGGCCTTGCGGCGGTTGATCCAGGCCAGCACCGTGATGACGAGGACCAGCACGAGCTTGGTGCCGATCTTGGCGTTGTTCACCGGGTGAGCCGGGTCGTCCAACCCCTCGAGCACTCCGACGAGGAGCACCCCCGACACCAGCTGGGTCAGCGCGCCATGCACCACGGCCGGAAGCACCCGGCGTTGCGGTCCCCTGGCCTGCACGAGGAGCCCGCCGAGCAGGCTCGCGAGTCCGAGGAAGTGGATGAACAACAGGACCTGGCGTAGGACTTCCATACCGCACCTTCCGACCCATGCGATCAGCGCTTGCTACGACGCATGGTAGTAAACGGTCTTCGGGCGGTCACACCAGGCGGCGATCAGTGGCCCAGCGCGTGAGCTCGTAGCGGTTCGACAGCTGCAGCTTGCGAAGCACCGACGACACATGCGTCTCGACGGTCTTCACCGAGATGAAGAGCTCCTTCGCCACTTCCTTGTACGCATAGCCGCGGGCGATCAACCGCAGCACCTCGCGTTCGCGTTGGGTGAGACGGTCGAGCTCCTCGTCGATGCTGCCCGGGTCCACCGCCCCGGCGAAGGCGTCCAGCACGAACCCGGCAAGGCGCGGCGAGAACACGGCGTCGCCTTCGGAGATCCGGCGCAACGCGTCGACGAGCTCGTCGCCGGTGATCGTCTTCGTGACGTAACCCCGCGCGCCGGCGCGGATCACACCGATGACGTCCTCTGGCGCGTCCGACACGCTGAGCGCGAGGAACCGCACCTCCGGCGCGGTCGCCAGCACCTGCCGACACACCTCGGCTCCCCCACCGCCGGGCAGGTGGACGTCGAGCAGAACCACGTCGGGTCGGGTCGCAAGGATCACCTTGACCGCCTCGTCGACATCGCCCGCCTCGCCCACGATGTCGGCGGCGTCACCGATCTCGGTGCGTACGCCGGTACGAAACATTGCATGGTCGTCGACCAGCACGATCCTCGGGCGGCCTGGGCGAGCTGGTCCCGGACTGTCGTTCACGGCTCATCCTTCCGTACGGCTCTGCTCTCTCGCCCCGGCGCGTTCGACGTACAGCCGCACTTCCGTCCCCTCACCAGGCGAAGTACGGATGTCGGCCTTGCCGCCGTGGCGTTCCATGCGTTCGCACACACTGTGCCGTAGTCCCAGTCGATCGTCGCCGATCTGGTCGAGGTCGAAGCCGGCCCCTCGGTCGCGTACGAAGACCTCGACCCGCTCCTCTGACACCTCGGCATAGACGTCGATCCGTGGCGCGCCGGAGTGCTTCGCCGCGTTGACCATCGCCTCCCTTGCCGCGCGTACCACCGCGGTGAGCGTCGGATCCATGGGAGCGTCGCCGACGACCACCACCTCGACCGGGATCTCGTGCTGGTCCTCGACCTCGGCGCCGGCGCGACCCAGCTCACTGCGCAACGTGGCGTCGGTGTCGCCCTGCTGGCCGTACAACCACTGCCGCAGATCCCGCTCCTGCGCCCGCGCGAGACGCACGACAGCCCGTGGGTCATGTGCCTGCTTCTGGATCAACGCGAGCGTCTGCAGGACCGAGTCGTGCAGGTGAGCGGCCATGTCGGCGCGTTCCTCGGACCGGATCCGCGCGGCCCGCTCCGCCGACAGGTCGTGCACCAGACGCCACACCCAGGGCCAGATGATGAGGCCGATGCCCAGACCGGCACCCAGGATGGCGAGCAACGCGGCCCGCACCTCGTTGAGACCGCCGACGGTGGCAAGTCCCCACGACAGGGCCGCGACGACGAACGCCACTCCGACGATCGTGCGAAGCACCATGACCCGCCCGCGGGTGGTCACGAGCGGCCACAGCCACTTCCGACGCGGAGGCGCGGACGCCGTCCACCGGGCCCGCTGCGAGTCGTCGGCCTGCCGCCACAGCAGCGCCAGGCCGGCACCGCCCAGGATCAGGGGCCAGAAGACGTGTGCGGGCAGGCCGCCGACCATCGGGTAGATCGCGATCAACCCGACGGTCAGGGCGACGATCGACACGATCTGCCCGGGGTCTGCCCGCCGTTCGGGTCGCTGTCGGGGTCGTCGCAGGTCCTGGCGGGTGGCGGCGGCGAGCCCGGGTGCCGATTCGCTCTCCTCGGCGACGCCCTGGGGAAGGACGACCCACAGCGCCGCGTAGAGCAGCAGGCCGAAGCCGCCCACCATGGTGAGCACGACGAAGGCCAGCCGGACGTGAAGGGGTCGCAGACAGAGGTGATCGGCAAGCCCGCCAGCGACGCCGCCCAGGATCTTGCCGTCCGTGCGGCGCACGCAGCGCGGGACGGCGCCTGGCGCCTCATGCGCGCCAGACGTCGGATCGAACGCGTCTGTGGTCGTGGTCCCAGCCCGCGGATCGGTGAGAATGGTCTCCTCCCACGGCACGCCTGTGGCGGCGGTGTACGTGTGCCGCTTCGATAGTCACACGGGACACCTCCCCCCAGCCACCCGGACGCTCCCCCACCGTGGCCGGAACCCATCCGGGTACACGCCAGGGTGATCCCCGATGGCGAGACGTCCGCTCCAGGAGCACGCTTCAAGGCATGGACGAGTCCTCCCGATCCCGGCAGAGCGAGCAGAGCCCCTCGCTCGTCACGGCGCTACGCGGTCTACGCCGCGCCCGTGAGGATCGGGTCGTCGCGGGCGTCTGCTCCGGGCTCGGGCGTGAGCTCCGCGTCGACCCGGTGGTGCTTCGCATCCTGTTGGTTGTTTTGTCCGTGTTCGGCGGGGTCGGCCTGCTGCTCTACGGGGCCGCATGGCTCCTGATCCCGGAGGAAGGCGAGGACGCCTCGATTCTCGAGCAGCAGCTCGGTCGTCGTTCCGACGGGACGCGGGACAACGCGGTGGTGATGGGCGCGATCGTCGTGCTCGCGATCATCGTGATCAGCATTCCGATGTGGGGTCTGCCGTGGCAGGTGCCGGCGCTTCTGACGTTCAGCATCCTCGGCTTCCTCTACCTCGTCCGCCGCAGCACCGACGACGGTGCCTCGCCACCGGGAGGGGCGACGCCACGGTCCGACCTGCAGGGACCGCCCAGCGGGGCTGAAGCGACGCCGGCTGCACCCACGAGCGAGAACGCGAGTGGGCAGCCGCATTCCGCCCAGTCCGCTCCGTCGGGCGAGGCCACGTCCGGCACGCCTGCGGCCGAGACCGATGCCGAGACGACGGAGGAAACCGCACAGCTGGGCTCGTGGCGGAACCGAGAACCGGCTCCACCGTCGTTCTGGGACCAGCCAGATCCACTCGGTCTTGAGTCCGTACCGGAGACGCCGGACACCGACGACGAGTGGATGTCCGGCTCGACGCCCGGAGGCGACAAGCCGTCCAGGAACTTCCCGCTCTTCGCGCTCACCATGGCAGCGGCCCTGCTCGCGGTCGGCATCCTTGCCGCGGTCGACGCGTCGGGCTCGCACATCCCGATCGGGGCCTACGTCGCTACTCCACTGGCCGTGGTCGGACTCGGCCTCATCGTCGGTACGTGGTGCGGCCGCACGGCAGCGCTCAGTGGGGTCGGGATCCTGTTGGCGCTTGCCCTCGCCCCGGTGAGCGCCCTGGACCACTGGAAGGACAGCGTCGCCGACGTGAGCCTTCGACCCACCTCGGTCGCCGAGCTCTCCCAGCTCCGCTACCAGTACAACATCGCCGACATCATGCTCGACCTCAGGCAGGTGCCGTTCACCGACAAGGACGACCAGTCCGTGAAGGTCGACGTCGGAGTCGGCGAAGTCACGGTCGTCGTCCCACCAGACGTCGACGTCACCGTCACTGGCAACGTAGGCGTCGGAGACATGGCGCTCCTCGGCTCGCAGAGCCGGGACGTCCAGGTCCACGAGGGTCGTGAGGAGAACGAGTCGGAGACCGAGCGAGCGCCGAGATGGGTCGACCGTCAGCGCGACTCCCGTGGCGGATTCGGTGTCCACGAAAGAACCACCGACTACGGCAAGGACGGGCGAGGTGGCGGACACCTCACGCTTGACGTGAACATCGGCGTCGGCACCCTGGAGGTGCGCCGTGGGTCCTAGACAACTCAAGGGTCGCACCAGAGGCAACGCCGCGGCGCTGGTCCTGGGTCTCCTGTGCTGCGCGCTCGCGCTGACCTGGCTGCTGGTTCAGAGCCCGCTGCTGAATCTTGACGACCTCGGCTGGCTGCTCCCCCTGGTCTTCATCGTGGCCGGAGCCGCGGGCATCGCCATGACGATGCGCCGGCCGCGCCGATGACCGCAGCAGGAGTCTGCACATGCAACGTGTTGGAGAAGGAGGCATGACATCCATGAACGACACCACACCGCTCCGGCGAGGCGGAGGCGATCCCAGCAACATCAAGAAGCTCGTCCGCACGAGAGACGACCGGATGATCGCTGGAGTCTGCGGTGGCATCGGCCGTTACGTCGGGCTGGATCCGGTCGTCGTACGACTTGGCATGGTCGTGCTCGCGCTCGTCTGGGGCCTCGGACTGGTCATCTACCTGGCAGCCTGGATCATCGTGCCCGAAGAAGAGCTCTGAGCAGCGGCCTCGGTTGGTCTGCACTTTTCTGCACAATTGCCAATCTGCACAGCGTCTTTTCGAGTCACAGCGCCCCTAGACTCGAAGGATGCGCACGCTTGCGGTCGTCTACAACCCGCGCTCTGGTGCTGCGACGGCCTCGGACTCCAACGGGGCGGTGGAGCATCAGCTCACCGAGATGTTCACCCGACGCGGCATCGACCCGGTGCTGGTGCAATTCGACCCGCAGCGCGTGGGCGATGACGTGCAGAGCCTCATCGCCCACGCACCGGATGCGGTGATCGCGGCCGGCGGCGACGGCACCATCACCTCAGTCGCCACCCAGCTGATCGGCAAGGGCGTACCGCTCGGCGTGTTGCCGCTCGGAACGATGAACGTCCTCGCCGTCGATCTCGGCCTACCGGCCGACCCCGAGGCCGCACTCGGCGCGCTGCTCGCCGGTGAGGTCCGCCCGATCGACGTCATGCGCGTCAACGGAACGCCGTTCCTCTGCGCGTCTGCCATAGCCCTGCTCCCACACCTCGGTCGACTCCGCGAGCGCACGCGTGGCCGATCCGGCTGGCGTATGGCCAAGATGCTGGTCCGCGGTGTCGAGATCCTGCGCCGCTTCCCACGCATCCGGCTGCATGTCGTCGTGGACGGCAGGGAACACGTCGTACGCACGCGCGCCCTCGTGGTCTCGAACAATCCGTTCTCCTCAGAGCCCGCGCCGTTTCCGAAGCGAGCAAGCCTGGACTCCGGCCAGCTCGGCATCTACGTGATCCGCGACCGGTCGCGTTGGGACCTCGTGATGCTCGCCACCAAGCTTCGTGACGGCTCGTGGCTTCGGGACCGCCGACTTCGTACGTACTTCGGCGCTGAGGCACAGGTGCACACATCTGGGCTCGGATTGGTGAGCGTCATGAACGACGGGGAAGCCATCCAGCTGGAGATGCCGCTGCGATACGAGATCGAACCAAAGGCGCTCGCCGTCCTGAGCCCGGCAGCGACGCGATGAGCGTGCGCATCGCGCAGATCTCCGATCTGCACTTCGGACGCGAGGTACCACGGATCGCCGAGGCTCTGCTCGACGACCTGCGTGACGCTCGACCCACGATGGTCGCGGTCTGCGGTGACCTCACCCAAGGTGCCCGTAGCCGCGAGTTCCTTGCCGCGCGGGAGTTCCTCGACCAGTTGCCGGCGCCCGCGCTTGTCGTACCGGGAAATCACGACCTGCCTGGATGGCGGATCTGGTCACGGTTCCTGCGGCCCTGGCTGGCGTGGACGCGGCACATCGCGACGACCGACACGACGACCGCCACCCCGCTCAGCGTCGACGGAGTAGTGGCCGTCGGCGTCAACACGGCCCGCCAGTGGAGCATGCACCTGGACTGGTCGCGTGGTCGGATCAACGCGTCGCAGATCGCCGCCGTCGAGAACGTGCTCCGCGACACCGCTCCCGACACCCTGCGCGTCGTCGTCGCCCACCACCCCTTCCTGCTCACCATGGCCGGTCAGCGCCGCGGACCGTTGGGCAGGTCGACATACGCCCTGCAGCGGCTCCGGAGCTGTGCTGACCTCCTGCTTGGCGGGCACGTTCACCTGGCGTACAGCGGGGTCGTCGCAGGGCTCGTGGTGGCACAGTCCGGCACAGCGTTCTCGGACCGGCTCAAGGGCGAGCCCAACGGATACAACCTCATCGACGGCGACCGTACGCAGGTGACCGTCACCACGCGACAGTGGACGGGGAGCCGCTTCGACGACGCCACACGCTCGCGCTTCGTTCGCGGTGACGACGGCTGGCGGGCAGCGTCGTGAGCCGCCTCGACGACCTTGCTGATGGATTCGGTGCCGAAGACCTCACGCGAGGGCGTCTCGACCGTGAGGCGTCGTCCAGCCTGACACGTCCGGACCCTTGGGCAGGATGCCGGTGGGGTTGAGCTTGTCGTGCGTGAGGTAGTAGTGCCGCTTGATCTGGTCGAAGTCGACGGTGTCCCCGATGCCGGGCGTCTGGTAGAGGTCACGCGCGTACGCCCACAGCGCCGGGAACTCGGTGAGCTTGTTGCGGTTGCACCGGAAGTGGTTGTGGTAGACGGCATCGAAACGCACCAAGGTCGTGAAGAGCCGGATGTCGACCTCGGTGAGCTGCTGGCCGACGAGGTAGCGCTGTCTGCTCAGGCGCTCCTCGAGCCAGTCCAGGCGAGCGAACAGCGCGTCGAAGGCGCTTTCGTAGGCCTCCTGCGACGTCGCGAAACCGCACTTGTAGACACCGTTGTTGACGTCCTCGTAGATCACGGCCGCGAGGGCGTCGATCTCGTCGCGTAGCGCCTCGGGATACAGGTCTGGTGCGTCAGGTCGGTGAAACGCCTTCCACTGCGTGGAGAAGTCCAACGTGATCTGCGGGAAGTCGTTCGTCACGACCTTTCCGCTCGGAATGTCGATGAGGCACGGCACGGTCACGCGACCGTCGTACGCAGGATCGGTCTTGTGGTAGGCCTCGCTCAGGAACTCGATGCCGAGCACAGGGTCCCGACCACCCGGATCGAGGGTGAACCGCCAACCACGTTCGTCGCGGATCGGGTCGACCGTGGCGAGGGAGATCACGTCCTCGAGGCCGAGCAGCCTGCGCACGATGACCGCCCGGTGGGCCCACGGACAGGCGCGCGACCAGACGAGCCGGTACCTGCCCGGCTCGACCGGCCACGGCGACGAGCCGTCCGCCGTGATGCGGTCGGTGAACCGGTTCTTCTGGCGTACGAAGTCGCCGCGGCTTCCGGTCTCCTTGGCGAACTGCGCCTTCGTCTCAACCATTCAGGCCTCCGTCTCACGCCAGAGGACACGAGGTGCCGGGTACCCTCGCCCGGTGCCGAGCCCTGCCATGGTGGGCGCCTACTCGCCACGCCTGGTCATTGTCAAGGGCCTTGCCGTGGTGGACGAGCATTCGCCACGCCTGGTCATCGTCGAGGGTGCGCCGTCGAGGGACGTCACTCCCACTCGATGGTCGCCGGTGGCTTGCTGGTGATGTCAAGGACGACGCGGTTGACCTCGCGTACTTCGTTCGTGATGCGCGTGGAGATGCGCTCGAGCAGATCGAGCGGCAACCGAGCCCAGTCGGCGGTCATGGCGTCCTCACTCGTCACCGGGCGCAACACGATCGGATGACCGTACGTGCGCTGGTCGCCCTGCACGCCGACCGACCGGATGTCGGCCAGCAGCACGACGGGGAACTGCCAGATCTCACGGTCGAGCCCGGCGGCCGTGAGCTCCTCGCGTGCGATCGCGTCCGCCGCGCGCAGGATGGCGAGTCGCTCCCGCGTCACCTCGCCCACGACTCGGATCGCAAGACCAGGGCCAGGGAACGGATGCCGCCACACGAGCTTCGGCGGCAGCCCCAGCTGTTCGCCGACCTGGCGCACCTCGTCCTTGAACAGCGCGCGCAGCGGCTCCACCAGGGAGAACTGCAGGTCGTCCGGCAGCCCTCCGACGTTGTGATGCGACTTGATGGTGGCGGCGCCTTCGCCCCCGCCGGACTCCACGACGTCCGGATACAGCGTCCCCTGGACGAGGAACTCGACCGTCTCGCCGTGCGAGCCCGCGTCGGCCATCACCTCTCGCGCAGCGCGTTCGAACGCCCGGATGTACTCCCGGCCGACGATCTTGCGCTTCTGCTCCGGATCGGTGACCCCGGCCAGCGCGTCGAGGAACTGGTCGGCGGCGTCGATCACCTTGAGCTTGAGCCCCGTCGCCTCGACGAAGTCGCGCTCCACCTGCTCGACCTCGCCTTGCCGAAGCAGCCCGCCGTCGACGAAGACACAGGTGAGCCGGTCACCGATCGCACGGTGGACCAGAGCAGCCGCCACGGCCGAGTCGACGCCACCGGACAGCGCGCAGATCGCTCGCTTGTCACCGATCTGGGCACGCACCGCGTCGACCGTCTCCTCGACGATGTTGACCATCGTCCAGGTCGGCCGGCACCCCGCGAAGTCGTAGAGGAACTTCTCCAACACCTGCTGACCATGCTCGGAGTGGAGCACCTCCGGATGCCACTGGACACCCGCGAGCCGGCGGTCGCCGTCCTCGAACGCCGCCACCCGCGCGCCGGCCGAGCTCGCCGTCAGGACGAATCCCGGCGGCGCCTGCACCACCTCGTCACCGTGGGACATCCAGACGTTGAAGCGCTGCGGCAGGTCGCGGAGCAGCTGGCCCCCGCGCGCGTCCGCCTCGATCGTGACCGGGGTACGCCCGAACTCCGACCGCCCGGTGAGCTGCACGTCACCGCCCAAGGCCTGGGCCATCGCCATGAAGCCGTAGCAGATGCCGAAGGTCGGTACGCCGGCGTCGAACAACCGCCGGTCGACCTGCGGCGCGCCCGGTGCGTAGACCGACTGCGGACCGCCGGACAGGATGATCGCCTTGGGACGCCGGGCGAGCATCGTCTCGACCGGCATGGTGTGCGGGACGATCTCGGAGTAGACGCGGGCCTCGCGGACCCTGCGGGCGATCAGCTGAGCGTACTGCGCGCCGTAGTCGACGACGAGAACAAGATCGTGGTCGGTCACGATGATCCTTCGAGGACCGGCGAAAGCGCCTATTGCGTCTGAACCGTTCCGAGTCTAGTTGGCGGCCGGGCCCCGGCGGCTGCTGAGGTCTTCGTGGGTACGACGACGACTGATCGCACGCGTGGTTCGTACCGGCTTGCCGACATCGGCGGTCTTGGCGTCCTGCGCCAGAGCGTGGCGAGCCCGGTGATTCCTCACAACGAACGCGAGTCGGCCGTAACCGACCGGCGGTGTCGCTCGTTGGTGGGTCGACGGGGCAGCTTTGCCGGTTCTCTCCGGCCCGCCGCGTCCGTACGAAGGCAACCGCTCGCGGCCTCGCGGTGCCTCGTGCGATCGTGTAGGGGCCCGGCTCCTCGCCTGCTGGAGTCGGGCCCCCGCTCTCGCCTGGAGTCGTACGGTCTCACCGCCCATGCGGAACCACATCGGCGAACGGCGCGTCGCACATCCATGACGGTCTCGGTGGGGGGCGAGGCGTAATGCGACGGCGGACGAGCGACACACCCTCATTCCGGCGTCGACTTCTCGTAAGCCTCGGGACGGCGGTCGCTCTGGCCGTCGCGGTGACCGCGTGTGGAACCGGTCGGGACAGCTCCACGTCTCAGACCACCCCGCAGACGTCCACTCCTCTCCCGACCAGCACCAGCTCAGAGCACGCCAACCGCCTGCCGTATCCCCTCGTCTGGCAGCGGTCGGGCGGGATCGCCGGCTTCGACGACACGCTCACCGTCCAGGCCGACGGACGCGCGACCCTCCGCAGCCGCGGTCAGAGCCCGGTCAGCTGCACGGTCGGTCGAGACGTCGTACGGCGCCTGGATACAGCGCTTCGAAAGGTCCCGCCGTCTTCCGGGCAACCCGACCGCACGTCCGGTCGCCCGTGGCAGACCTCCATGCCCGATGAGCTCTTCATCTACCTCGTCATCGCAGACCGACGGATCCGGTCGACCGACGTCACATCACGCGACCCTGGCTATCGGGAGCTGTTCACGCTGATGAACGACATCTTCGCCTCCGTCCGGTCTGGAGACTGTCGAGCACTGTCGAGCATGGAGCCGACAGCGGTCGAGGGCTCCGGCAGGCGGCTGGTGCGCGTCACGACGTCGAGTCACGTGGTGACGTCTTCGCCGCGTCACCGGCTACCGGAACGACCGGGTTGTGTGGCGGCACCGGGTCGATCCGGCGGTAGGGCGCGCCCAGCGGTGGACGCGGGTCAGGGTCACCGCGGTTCGGCCAGAATGCCATCGCGCGTTCGGCCTGCGCGGTGATCGTCAAGGAGGGATTGACACCCAGGTTGGCCGAGACCGCCGCGCCGTCGACGACGTGAAGCCCGGGATGGCCATACACCCGGTGATAGGCATCGATCACCCCGGTCTGCGGCGAGTCACCGATCACCGCACCGCCGATGATGTGAGCCGTCATGGGGATGTTCGCGATCTCACCGATCGTGCCACCAGGCACGCCTCCGATCCGCCTCGCCAAGCGCCGGACGACGTCGTTCGCAACCGGTAGCCAGGTGGGGTTCGGCTGACCATGCCCCTGTCGTGAGGTGAGGCGCGGTCGTCCGAACAGGCGACGCCTCAGGCTCACCGTGAGCGAGTTGTCATGCGACTGCATGACCAGCGCGATGATGGTGCGCTCCGACCAGTGCCGGAGGTCGTACATCCGCAAGAAGAGCAGCGGATGCCGTGCCACCGTCGCAAGCCACGTGACCCAGCGCGGCCAGCGCCCTCCGCCATCGGTGAGCAGCGTCTGCAGGAATCCCATCGCGTTGCTGCCCTTGCCGTACCGCACTGGCTCGACGTGGGTATGCGGATCCGGATGGAACGACGACGTGATGGCGACCCCACGTGAGTAGTCCACGTCGCGGCGCCTGCTCACTGCGCCGACGATGGACTCGGAGTTGGTACGCGTGAGCTCACCGAGCCGCGAGGAGAGATTCGGCAACCAGCCTTCGGCCTTCGCCAGATGGAGCAGCTCCTGGGTGCCCAGTGCACCGGCGGCGAAGACCACCTGCTCGGCGTGGAAGGTGCGTCGGTCGCGGCGCCGGGTGGTCGACGCACGGGCCGCATCGGTCCGACAGGTGTCGACGGCGTAGCCACCCTTGGCAAGTGGGCGCACCGCGATCGCCGTCGTGAGCGGGTAGACGACAGCACCCGCACGCTCGGCGAGATAGAGATAGGTGCGGGTCATGGTGTTCTTGGCATTGTGGCGGCAGCCCGTCATGCACTCGCCACACTGCAGACACGTACGCCGGCGTGGCCCCACGCCACCGAAGTACGGGTCGTCGACCTCGGTGCCAGGCGCCGTCCCGGGCTCACCGAAGAACACACCCACCGGCGTGGGACGGAAGGTGTCCGCCACACCCATCTCCTCCGCCACCGCCCGCATCGCCTCGTCCGACGGCGTCATCGTGGGGTTGGTGGTGACGCCCAGCATCCGCTTGGCCTGGTCGTAGTACGGCGCGAGCTCGCTGCGCCAGTCGGTGATGTGAGCCCACTGAGGGTCGGCGTAGAACTCGGCAAGCGGTTCGTACAGCGTGTTGGCGTAGACGAGCGACCCGCCGCCAACCCCTGCGCCCGAAAGCACGAGCACGTCGCGCAACAGGCTGATCCGCTGGATCCCGTAGCAGCCCAGCTTCGGCGCGAACAGGAACCGGCGCACCTGCCAGGAGGTTCGAGGGAGCGGAACCACGTCACGGCAGGGGTCGTTCTGCGTCCTGCCTGCCTCGTCCTCGGCCTCGGCGAACCGTGCGCCGGCCTCGAGGACCGCAACCCGGTAGCCCTTCTCCGTCAGTCGAAGTGCCGCCACGCTTCCACCGAAGCCCGAGCCGATGATCACGACGTCGTAGCGGTACGTCGAGCCGTCACCTGCCTCGGTGCCGCGACGTGCGTGGTACCGCCGTAGCGACCTCCACCACCTCACGGCAGCAGGACGCTGCACGCCATCGTGCTCGTCTGGTCGACTCATCAGCGCTCACTTCCGGCCGAGCCACCGCAGCGTCCGCAGCCCGGCGCCGACGCTGCGTGTGAACGTTTCGTACGACATGCCGCCGATCGGCGCAATCGGGACCCTCTGTACGGCGACGGTCTGGGCCTCGGTGTATTTCATCAGCCCGTCGACCCCGTGGCGCCGGCCAAGGCCGGAGTCGCCCATGCCACCCATGGGCGCGTCCACGCTGCCCCATGCCGCGACGTAGGCGTCGTTGACGTTGACCGTGCCGGCCCGGATCCGGCTGGCGACGACCCGTGCGCGTCGTACGTCACGGCCGTAGACAGCGGCGTTGAGCCCGTACGGTGAATCGTTGGCGGCGGCGACCGCCTCGTCCGCATCGTCCACGCGATAGAGCGACACCACCGGTCCGAAGGTCTCCTCGCGATAGCAACGCATCGCGGGCGTGACACCGGACAGCACGGTGGGCTCGAAGAAGTACGGACCGAGGTCGGGGCGCGGCTTGCCTCCCGCCAACACGTTCGCACCTTTGCTCACGGCGTCGTCGACGTGGGCAGTGACCGTCGCGAGCTGGTCGGCCGAGGTCAGCGACCCCATGTCGGCGGTGTAGTCGAACGTCGCCGCGACCTTCATCTGGTTGACCCGCGTGAGGAAGCGCTCGACGAACGCGTCGTAGACGCGAGCATCGACATAGAGGCGTTCGATCGAGATGCAGAGCTGGCCGGCGTTGGAGAAGCAGCCGCGCACGGCACCTTCGGCCGCCTTGTCTGGGTCGGCGTCGTCGAGGACGAGCAAGGGGTTCTTGCCTCCGAGCTCGAGACTGGTGCCGATCAGGCGCTCGCCACAGCGTCGGGCGACCCGACGCCCGGTCTCGGTCGATCCGGTGAAGCAGACGAAGTCGGCGTTCTCGATGACCGCGCTGCCCACCCGGGAGCCCTCCCCGACGACGATCTGCCACAGCCCGTCCGGCAGGCCGGCCTCGGCGAGCAGCTCCGCGCCGACCAGGGCACAGAGGATGGTCTGGCTCGCGGGCTTGGTGACGACCGCGTTGCCGGCCGCAAGTGCCGGGAGAGCGTCGGAGATCGCCATGGTGAGCGGGTAGTTCCACGGTGCGATGACGCCCACCACACCTTTCGGATGGCGGAGCTCGACGGTGTGGGTGAGAAGCGGGAACAGGCCGGCCCGCCGCCTCGGCCGCAGGAGACGCGGCGCGGTGCGCGCGTAGTAGCGGGCGTTCATGGCGACGTCGGCGACCTCTTCGTACGCATGCCGTCGCGCCTTGCCCGATTCCCACTGCACGATGTCGAGAATCGCCTCCTGGCGTTGGAACACGAGGTCATGGAGGCGGAGCAGGATGCGCGCCCGCTCGCGAACGGGTACCCGCGCCCATTCGGCCTGCGCGGCGCGGGCGCGTTCGAATGCGGCGGCCACGTCGGCGTCGCTCGAGACCGGGATCTGCGCCAATGGCTCTCCCGTGAGCGGACTGACCGATGTGATGGTTTCGCCCGAGGTTGCGACGACTCGGGCGGTGAGTGCGGCGATGCGCTCAGGGGGAAGCGCATGCGCACGGTCGAGGCTCGTGGGTTGTGCGGAGGTCGGCGCCGTCATGTGTTCAGCGTAGGCCGATCCCTCGCGACTGAGGTGTCCGATTCGACCAGATCCGCTCGGTCGGGCGTCGCCGGGCAGGCGAGCGCGGAGCAGGCGAGGCGGATATGCGCTACTTTCGTCCGTGATCACGTGGGCTGAGTCGGCACCGCCGTCCCTCCACGGCGCGGCGACGGGTGAGGGCAGGTATCGATGAGCGAGCAACTGCAGCGCAGGCTCACGAGCGCACTCGAACAGACCGCCGAGTCTTACGGGCCAGGACTGTTCGGGCTCGTCTGCGAAG
Organism: Actinopolymorphaceae bacterium; assembly: GCA_036564245.1. GTDB lineage: Bacteria > Actinomycetota > Actinomycetes > Propionibacteriales > Actinopolymorphaceae > Thermasporomyces. Next base: position 39,939 of record DATCKU010000105.1, on the reverse strand, counting down.
GCGACCGTGTCGTGTTCGCGGGCTCCGCCGGGGTGGCCGACCTCGACTGCCCCAGACCGATCGCACTGGGCGACAGGTTCCGGATCGGCAGCGTCACCAAGGTCTATGTCGCCACGACGCTGCTGCAGCTTGTGGACGAGCAGATCGTGGCGCTGAGCGACCCCGTGGCGAAATGGCTGCCGGACCTCATCCCGGCAGGCGACGAGATCACCGTCGAGATGCTGGTCCGGATGCGTTCGGGCCTGCCGGAGTACGTCGAGGCGCTCTTCGGCAGTCCCCCTGACATCGGTGTCCTGTACCGCTACTGGTCGCCGGAATCGCTCGTGGAAACCGCACTACGCGTGGACGACCGTCGACCGCCCGACTCCGAGTACCGTTACTGCAACACCGACTACGTCCTGCTTGGTCTCATCATCGAGAAGGCCACACGGCAAAGCCTCGAAGCCCAGCTGTGGCAGCGAATCTTCGCACCACTTTACTTGCACGACACGTCGTTCCCGACCGTCGATCCCCAGGTGCCGGGGGCCCCATGCGACGGGGTACGTGTGGCCGGACCCCACGTCGCCGTATCGGGAATGCACGACGATCACACCGTCGGAGTCGTGGAGCACAGGCGCCATCGTGTCGACACCGCTTGACGTCGCGAGGTTCCTGGACGCCCTGCTCACCGGTCGGCTGCTCTCCCGACCGTGGCTTGACAAGATGCTCGACTGCACAGAACGCATCGATGCCCATCGCTCACGCGGGTTGGGAATCGTCCGCTACGACTTCGCAGGCGGCGTGAGCGCGTACGGCCACCAGGGCGGAGTGCCCGGCTTCTCCACGATGGCGTTGCGTACGACCACAGGTCGCTGCGTCGTGCTGTACCAGAACTGCTTCGACGTGGCGTCGCCCATGCCGTACGACACACCATTCGTCCTCGCCGCCACGAGCCAGCAGACCTGACCTGCCGCCGTCACCGGCCTACCAGGGCGGCATCGAGAGGCAAGGCCCACACGTGTTCACGACACCGCGTTCCGTGGGGCACGCTCGCATACTCCCGCAAGTGCCTCGAGAGCGACGGCAAGCCCTGCCAGGACGTCCGGCTCCAGTTGGGAGAGCAGCTCCCGCCGATGCTCTCGATGCGCCGCCATGATCTCGTTGACGAGTCGCCGTCCGGCATCCGTGAGGTCGATCCGACGCACCCGACGATCCTTGCCGTCGGCCAGCCGACACACGAGGTTCCGGGCCTCCAGCCGGTCGACGATGCCGGTCAGGGTGGTGGGGCCGACTCCCAGCGCGTCGGCGAGCTCGTGCGCCGACAGGGCGGTGCCGCGCTCGCGCGACCCATTCGCTGACGGCCGGCCACCAGCCGGATCGCAGAAGTCAGCGAAGACGCCTTCCTTGCCCGCCGCGAGGATGAAGAGCACCCGCAGTTGCTGCATCGTGAGATCGACGGTGAACAGGCTCATCGCCCGGTGCCGGACGAGGCTGCCGCTCACGATCGCCTCGGCACGCTCGATGCGCTCGATCAAGCTCTCACGGCTGGTGTCGCGGTCGGCGACCACCGGCTGATCAACCTCAGCCACTACGCCTCCTCACGTCGTCGGGATCAGCGGCTGCGCGGGCGACAGCGTCCATCTCGCCCCACGGGCCCGGCAACCGCTGGGGCCGCCGACTTCGCGTCCAGGTCGGCCTGGGTGTGCATGACACGCTTCGTGCTGGTTGTCCCGTCAGCAGGTGCAGGACTCCCCCGGAAGGAGGATTCGACACCTGAAATTACCTGAGAAGATACGCCTAGTGGCGATAATCCGTACGACACGAAGTATTGTCGACCCGGCAGACGAACCGGAGACCCACCACTGACCGACAACGGAAAGGCCGCCCGTATGTCCAAATTGGCCAGGTTGAGCCTCGCCAACCGGAGCCTGATCGCCCTGATCTCCCTCGCGATCGTCGCGTTCGGCGTGGTCTCCACCGGCTCCCTCAAGCAGGAACTCATTCCCAGCCTGCAGCTTCCCGGTGCCTTCATCGTGACCTCCTACCCCGGCGCATCTCCGGAAATCGTCGAGCGTGAGGTCACCGAGCCGATCGAGAACGCCATCTCCGGTGTCGACGGTCTCGACGAGGTCACGTCCACCTCGAGCAACGGTTTCTCGATGGTGCAAGCGAGCTTCGCCTTCGGCACCGACATCGACAAAGCGGTCCAGGACATCCAGCAGGCCGTCGACCGGGCGTCGAGCCAGCTACCGGACGACGTGGACCCCAGCGTGCAGGCTGGCAACTTCAACGACTTCCCGGTCGTCATGCTCGCGGTGAGCTCGACGGAGAGCCAGCAAGAGCTCGCCCAACGGCTCGAAGAGCGGGTGGTGCCGGAGCTGCGGCAGCTGCCCGACGTGCGTGACGTCGAGATCACGGGAGTCCGCGACGAGGTCGTGGCGATCCGGATCGACAACGACAAGCTCCGTGACGCCGGTCTCACCACGCAGAGCGTGATCGGCGCACTGCAGGCCAACGGAATCGCTGTTCCTGGTGGGCAGCTGAGCTCCGGTGACCGGTCGGTGACGATCGAGGTCGGGTCGACGTTCAGCTCGCTCCAGGAGATCCGCGACCTTCCGATCATGCCGGCGGGTAGCCCGAGCGGGGCAGCGTCGGGACGGTCTGGTGCGCCAGGCACAGCGGCGGGCGGACCGCAGTCCGCAGGTCCCGGCGGACCGGCCGGGGAGCCGGCGTCGCAGTCCGCTGGCGCGGCGGGGGCACAAGCGCCGGGAGGCATCGCACGCCCTGGGAGGGCACCTGCCGCCCCCGAACCGGTCAAGCTGGGCGACGTCGCCACGGTCGAGCGAGCCTTGGCCGAGTCGAGCTCGATCACGCGGACGAACGGCCGGGAGACGCTCGGCATCTCGGTCACCAAGACGGCGGACGGCAACACGGTCACGGTTTCGCACGCCGTGCAAGACAAGCTCGACGACCTGCGCGAGCAGCTCGGCGAGAACGCTGAGCTCACGGTGGTCTTCGACCAGGCGCCGTTCATCGAGGAATCGATCGAAGGGCTCACGAGCGAAGGCACGGCGGGGCTCTTCTTCGCGGTGCTCGTGATCCTGGTCTTCCTGTTGTCCATCCGCTCGACCCTGGTCACCGCCATGTCGATCCCGTTCTCGGTCCTGGTGGCGATGATCGGGCTCTACGCGGGTGGCTACTCGCTCAACATCCTCACGCTCGGCGCGCTCACGGTCGCGATCGGCCGGGTGGTCGACGACTCGATCGTCGTGCTGGAGAACATCAAGCGCCATCTCGGCTACGGCGAGACCAAGCACGACGCGATCATGAACGGCGTCCGCGAGGTCGCCGGCGCGATCACCGCGTCCACGCTCACGACGGTCGGGGTGTTCCTCCCGATCGCGTTCGTGAGCGGCCAGGTCGGCGAGCTCTTCCGGCCGTTCGGCGTGACCGTCACGATCGCGCTGCTCGCGTCGCTCCTGGTGTCGCTCACGATCATCCCGGTGCTCGCGTACTGGTTCTTGCGACCGCCGGCCGTGTCCCCAGGCGATGAAGCACGGGTCCGTGACGAGGCGCTCAAGAAGGAGCGTCGCAACCCCCTGCAACGCGCTTACGTGCCGGTCATCCGGTGGACGACGCGGCATCGCGCGACCACCATCCTCGCCGGCCTGCTGATCTTCGTCGGCACCCTCGCCGCGACACCGCTGCTCAAGACGAACTTCCTCGACGACAGCGGAGACAACACCCTCAACGTGACCCAGGTGATGCCGGTGTCGACCTCGCTCGAGCGCACCGACGAGGCGGCCCGGAAGGTCGAGGCGGTGCTGGACGGGATCAGCGGCATCGAGTCGTACCAGACGACCGTGGGGTCGGCCGAGTTCGCCGGATTCTCCTCCGGCAACAGCTCCAACGAGGTCGTGTACTGGATCGCGACCAAGGACGACCTCGACCAGCAGGAGCTGGCGGACACGATCCGGGAGAGGCTTGCCGAGGTCAAGGATGCTGGCACGATCACCGTGCAGGAGCAGCAGACCGGCTTCGGCAACAACAGCCTCGAGGTCATCGTCACCGCGCCGACCACCGAGGCACTGCGGACGGCGGCCGCCCAGGTCGAGCGCGCCGTGCGCAAGGTGGAAGGCATCACCGACGTCACGAACAACCTCGCCTCCGACCTCCCGACGATCGAGGTCGACGTGGATCGGGAGAAGGCAGCCCGCGTGGGGCTGTCGGACGCGCAGATCGGTCAGGCGGTTCGGGAGGCGTTCGAAGGACAGGATGTCGGCGCGGTCGAGCTCGACGGCAACCGGCGCGACGTGATGCTGTACACCTCGGAGGAGCCCGGCGACCTCGCCGCGTTGCGCCGGATGGAGATTCCCACCCCGCTGGGCACGACCGTCGAGCTGCGCGACGTGGCACAGGTCTCCGAGGCAACCCGGCCCGCCCAGCTCACCCGGATCGACGGTGAACGCAGCGCCACGGTCAGCGCCACGCCCAACGCCGCCGACCTCGGACGGATCACCGCCGACCTGCGGGCCGAGCTGGAGAAGCTGGACCTCCCCGCCGGCGCGTCGTGGGAGCTCGGCGGGGTGAGTGCCGAGCAGGCCGAGGCGTTCACCCAGCTGGGTCTTTCCATGCTCGCGGCCATCGTCATCGTGTTCGCGATCATGGTCGCGACGTTCCGCAGCCTGATCCAGCCGCTGATCCTCCTGGTGTCGGTGCCGTTCGCTGCGACCGGTGCCCTCGGCATGCTGCTGCTCACCGACACCGCCCTGGGCGTGCCGGCTCTGATCGGCCTGCTGATGCTGGTCGGGATCGTGGTGACGAACGCGATCGTGCTGATCGACCTGATCAACCAGTACCGCGCTCAAGGCATGAGCGTCCGCGAGGCCGTGGTCGAGGGCGGCCGGCGCCGGCTGCGCCCGATCCTCATGACCGCCCTCGCGACCATCTGCGCCCTGGTCCCCATGGCGCTCGGCCTGACCGGAGGCGGGGTCTTCATCTCCAGGCCGCTGGCCCTCGTGGTGATCGGTGGTCTGGTCAGCTCGACGCTGCTGACCCTGATCCTCGTGCCGACGCTCTACACGATGGTGGAGGGGTACGCCGAGCGCCGGGCCGCACGCAGGGCCCGCCGGGCTCATCCTCGACGCTCGTCGCGCGCGGACACGGCCGCGTCACACGCCACGAGGACCGACACCGCTGCGGCCACCTCCGCAGAGGTGAGCGAGCCGACGGCAGCGCCGGCAGCGCCGGCGGCGCCAGACGCGACACCGGTCGATGCCAAGCCGGTCGACGCCCGGGCCGAGATCCCGGTCCCGAGCGACACGCCTCCGTCGCAGATCGGCGAGACGACCCCGACCGATGCGCGTCCCGGCGCCGCTTCGGACGTCGTACGCGTCGGCGGCAACGGTGTGTCGCTCTCCAACCTCTCCGCCGACGAGCGACAGCCCGGCCTGCTCACGGGCACCGTGCAGACGCCGAGCGGAGAGGTCCGCGTGGAAGTGTTCGTACGCGCCGTGCCCACCGACGGCAGGCCGTCCTGAACGAGACCGTCGGGTGGGGTGCCCGCCGAAGTACGGGCACCCCACGACGGGTATCGGGACGACCGCGCTCTCAGGGCGTACCCGAGGCCGCGGCACGAGGCCGCGTGTGTGTTCAGCAGATCGCGTCAGGCGTTCGCCGTACCACCCACTGGTGTGGGCACGAACCGAGCCGGTGCTACTGGACGACGACCTCGATCCGCTGGAACTCCTTGAGCTCGGTGTATCCCGTGGTCGCCATCGCCCGGCGCAGTGCGCCCACGAGGTTCATCGTCCCGTCGGAGAGCCGCGAAGGTCCGAAGAGGATCTCCTCCAGGGTCCCGACGGTGCCCACCTCGACGCGCGCCCCGCGGGGCAGCTCGCCGTGGTGTGCCTCCATGCCCCAGTGGTAGCCCTTGCCAGGTGCTTCGACGGCACGCGCGAGCGGTGAGCCCAGCATCACGGCGTCCGCGCCACATGCGATCGCCTTCGCGATGTCGCCGGAGCGGCCTACCGAGCCATCCGCGATCACGTGGACGTACCGCCCGCCCGACTCGTCGAGGTAGTCACGCCGTGCGGCCGCGACGTCGGCCACGGCCGACGCCATGGGGACCGCGACGCCGAGGACCGAACGCGTGGTGTGGGCGGCGCCTCCGCCGAAGCCCACCAGCACACCGGCCGCACCGGTTCGCATGAGGTGCAACGCCGCCTGGTAGGTCGCGCACCCGCCGACGATGACCGGGACGTCGAGCTCGTAGATGAACTGCTTGAGGTTGAGCGGCTCGGTCTGGCTCGAGACGTGCTCGGCCGAGACCGTCGTCCCGCGGATCACGAAGATGTCCACGCCGGCGTCGATCACCGTCTTCCACAGCTGCTTCGTGCGCGCGGGAGACAGTGCGCCGGCCACGGTCACGCCGGCGTCCCGGATCTCACCGATCCGCGCGGTGATGAGATCGGGCTTGATCGGCTCGGCGTAGATCTGCTGCATCCGTTCCGTGGCGGAAGCGGGATCCAGCGAGACGATCTCGGCGAGCAGCGGCTCGGGATCGTCGTACCGCGTCCACAGTCCTTCGAGGTTGAGCACGCCCAGTCCGCCCAGCTTGCCCAAGGCGATCGCCGTGGCAGGCGACATCACCGAGTCCATGGGCGCCGCGACGACCGGCATCTGGAACTGGTACGCGTCGATCTGCCAGACCGTCGAGACCTCCTCGGGGTCTCGCGTACGCCGGCTGGGCACGATCGCGATGTCGTCGAAGGAGTACGCGCGGCGGCCACGCTTGCCGCGACCAATCTCAATCTCAGTCACCAACGCATTCTTTCGTACGCGCTAGCGGACCCAGTAGTTGGGCGCTTCGACCATCATCTGCAGGTCGTGCGGGTGGCTCTCCCGCAGCCCGGCCGGCGTCACCCGGACGAAGCGACCCTTCTCCTGCAGCTCCGGGATCGTACGCGCCCCCACGTAGAACATCGACTGGCGCAGCCCGCCGATCAGCTGATGGGTGACGGCCGCGAGCGAGCCGCGGTACGGCACCTGGCCCTCGACGCCCTCCGGCACGAGCTCGTCGTCGGAGGTCACCTCGCCTTGGAAGTAACGGTCCTTGGAGTACGACTGATTCTTCCCGCGGGAGCGCATCGCGCCGAGGGAACCCATGCCGCGGTACGACTTGTACTGCTTGCCGTTGATGAAGACGAGCTGCCCTGGGCTCTCCTCACAGCCGGCCAGCAACGAACCGAACATCACGGTGTCGGCGCCGGCCACGAGGGCCTTGGCGATGTCGCCGGAGTACTGCAGTCCGCCGTCGCCGATCACTGGGACGCCCGCTGGGCGTGCCGCCTGGGCCGCCTCGTAGATCGCGGTGATCTGCGGTGCACCCACGCCGGCCACGACCCGGCTGGTGCAGATCGACCCGGGTCCCAGCCCTACCCGCACACCGTCGGCGCCGGCGTCGATGATCGCCTGGGCACCTTCGCGAGTCGCGACGTTGCCACCCACGATGTCGACGTCGCGTGCTGCGGGCTCTGCCTTGAGGGCCCGGATCATGTCGAGGACGCCTCGGGTGTGGCCGTGGGCAGTGTCGACGACGATCAGGTCGACGCCCGCCTCGACGAGCGTCATCGCACGCTTCCAGGCGTCGCCGAAGTAGCCCACCGCGGCGCCCACCCGGAGCCGGCCGGAGTCGTCCTTGGTCGCGCGCGGGAACTGGTCGCGCTTCACGAAGTCCTTGAGGGTGATCAGACCTTGCAGTCGACCAGCCGAGTCGACCAGGGGCAGCTTCTCGATCTTGTGCCGGCGAAGCAGCGCCATCGCCTCGTCGGCCGAGATGCCCACGTGGCCGGTCACGAGTGGCATGGGGGTCATGACATCGCGTACGAGCCGGGACTTGTCGGTCTCGAACCGCATGTCGCGGTTGGTCACGATGCCGAGGAGCTCGTGCCCGGGCCCCACGACTGGTACGCCGGAGATGCGGTACTGCGCGCACAACGCGTCAGCCTCGCCGATCGTGGCGTCCGGGCCGATCGTGATGGGCTGAGCGACCATCCCAGCTTCCGACCGCTTCACGAGGTCGACCTGCTGGGCCTGGTCCTCGATCGAGAGGTTGCGATGGAGCACACCCAGGCCACCCTGCCGCGCGACCGCAATCGCCATGCGGGCCTCGGTCACGGTGTCCATCGGGCTCGAGAGCAAGGGAATCGCGACGCTGATCCGGCGGGAGACCTTGCTCGTCGTGTCGATCTCGCTGGGGTGGATCTCAGTAGCCCCGGGCAGGAGCAGAACGTCGTCGTAGGTCAAGCCGATCTTGGCAAACGGTGCGGGGACCCCGGGCTCTGTCCCTTCGTGGTGAGCTGCCATCTCCTCATGATAGAGGCCGCCCTGTCGTGGCAGTTCACGTGACTCGCCGCAGCTGGTTCGGCCGGCGTGCGGCGCCTCTACCCTCTGCTGGGCTCACTGCTCATCGCGCGCGGCGAGGGTACGTGCACCGGTATCCAGCGCCCGAGGATCATGGCGCCCACGAGCCCGAGCACACCCATCAACACGACGGCTGGTGCCAGGGCCACGGCCGAGCTGATCACACCGATCACGAGTGGTCCGCCACTCGATCCGAGGTCCGAGCACAGCCGCCAGGCACCCAGGAACGTCGTGCGGCCGACAGCGGGCGAGAGATCGGCACCCAACGTCATGATGATCCCGCTCCCGATGCCGTTGCCGATCCCCATGACCATCGCCACACCGAAGAGCGTCGGTGCGCTGTGGGCCAGCGGAAGCACGAGGTGTGCGATGCCGAGCACGACCATGGACGGCACCGCGACCCAGGCCCGGCCGATCCGGTCCATGACCTTTCCGGCCGGATAGAAGAGCGCCATGTCGACGGCCCCCGCCACGCCGAAGATCAGGCTGGTCGTCGCGGCGTCCAGACCGATGTGCGCGGCCCACAGCGGGATCACGGCCTGCCGGGACGCTCGGACCGCACCGACCAGGACGGTTCCCAGCCCGAGGGTGCGCAGGACGGGCAGGTGCGACCGGGCTACCTCGACCATGCCCGGTCCGGCCTGGGCATGAGCCTGCGGGTCACGGCCACCGGGCTCGGGCAACCCGAGCAAGGCCACAGCAGCGACGGCGACCGCGACCACGTGCAGTCCGTACGAGCCGTCCGTCCCGGCCAGATGCACGGCGCCGGCGCCGAGGAACGGCCCGAGGAAGGCACCGATCCGGTGCACGCCGCCCAGCGTGGACATGGCGCGGGCCCGGAGCCGGAACGGGACGACCTCGGTGAGGTACGCCTGCCGCGCGAGGTGCCATACCGCGCCGGCGAGTCCGGTGGTCGCGATGGCTACCCCGAGCACCCAGACCGACGTCGCGAGGATCGCCGCCACCAGCGCCGCTATCAGCAGGAATGCCGCGCCGAGCATCGCCCGTCGCTCCCCGATCCGTTCCGCGAGCGCTCCCGCCGGCAGGTCGCCCACGAGCTGGCCCAGGCCTGCCAGGGCCACGACGAAGCTCGCCACGCCCACAGAAGCCCCGAGGTCGAGGGCCGAGATCGCGACGATGGGCGCCACAGCACCCTGACCGATGCCGTAGAGCAGGGACGGAAGGTAGACGGAAAGACCGTACGTACGAAGTGAAGCTCCCTCTTGTGACATCAGCCCGATTCTCTCGTACGTTCCGAACGACTCGGGCAGCAAGCCATGGCGTACGCGCGCTCGACAACTCATTTGACGGTGGTTCGTCACAGCCAGAGAATGGGCGGCATGTGACGCACCTGACCGGCCTACGCTGCCGGTCCACCCATCGCGAACCCGCCTGTGAGGTGGTGAGTCTCGCGTCGGGGTGCGTCTTCCCGCGCGGCGTCGGCCTGCACTGGATGTCCCTTGTCCGTTCCGTCCTTCCTTGTCATGAGGAGGCCGATCGTATGGTGCGGATGTTCCGGTGGCGCCGAATCCACCTGTCGGGACTCGGTACGCCACGCTGCAACGCGTTCTCGCCGAGGCGGGGGCGCCTTCGTACCGCCTGACCCAGTTACTCCGCGCCATTCATGAGCGCGGTATCACCGAGGTCGAACGACTCGTCGAGTTCCCGCGAGCGCTTCGTGATCGACTGGCGAGCGAGATCGGACCGGCTCTGTGTGAGCTGCGGCCGGTGGCCCGTCAGTCGGCCGAGCAGGTGGAGAAGGTCCTCTTCGAAAGCCGCACTGGTGCGCGGATCGAGAGTGTCCTCACCCACTACCGCAGCGGGTTCACGTCGCTCTGCATCTCGACGCAGGTCGGTTGCGGGCTTGGCTGCACCTTCTGTGCCACTGGTGCGGTCGGCCTGGTCCGCAACCTCACCGCCGACGAGATCTGCGACCAGGTGCTGTACTTTCGCGCGAGGAACCTGCGCGAGAGCCGAACGCCTGGGCTGGACAGCATCGCGTTCATGGGGATGGGCGAGGCGTTGGCCAATCCGCACACGTTCCCGGCGCTGCACCTTTTGACCAGCAAGGACTTCTTCGGCATCAGCCCACGCCGGATCACCGTGTCAACGGTGGGTTTCGCACCAGGTCTTGAGCGGCTGGTCGAGGAGTTCCCCCAGGTGACGGTGACGTTGTCGGTGCACTCGCCGTACGACGCCGAACGCGGAGAGCTCATCCCGCTGCAGCACCGCTTCCCGCTGGCGAACAATCTGGCCATCCTCGACGAGCACGTCGTGAGAACCAGGCGCAAGGCCTATCTTGCGTACCTTCTCATCGATGGCCACAACGACAGCCTCGACCACGCGCACGCGCTTGCCGCACTGGTCACAGGGCTCTCCCGGCCGGAGCTGTTCTGCGTCAACGTGATCGCGTACAACTCGGCGGTCGGGGTCACGCCTCGGTTCCGGCCACCTCGACCGTCTCGCGTCGGCCGCTTCTTGCGTGTGCTGCGTGAGCACGGGCTTCACGCCACGCGGCGTCAGCAGTTCGGTGGCTCGCTCTCCGCGGCATGCGGACAGCTCCACGCCCGTTACCTCGACGGTCGGCAGCCGCAGAGGTGACATGTGCGACGCATGTGTATCGGGTCTTTGCACACAAGCCGAGGTGCGGTCGGTCACGAGCCAGGCCGCCCGGGGTGTGCGAAACCCTTAAAGTGGCCTCATGAGTCCATCGATCGCTACCGCCGAGAAAGTCGACCGAGCCGGGCTGCTCGAGTTCCTGCGTACCCGCCACCAGGGGGTCCTCGCCACCACGCGCCGAGACGGGCGCCCTCAGCTCTCCCCCGTCACCTGCGGTCTCAACCGGGACAACCGGATCGTGATCTCGACGTATCCGGAGCGGGCGAAGGCGATCAACGCACGACGAAACCCGGCAGTCAGCATCTGCGTGATGTCGCCCGGCTGGAGTGATCCCTGGGTCCAGGTCGACGGCGTAGCCAAGGTGCTGGACCTTCCGGAGGCCCTCGAGCCACTGGTGGAGTACTACCGCTGCATCAGCGGCGAGCATCCCGACTGGGACGAATACCGCGACGCGATGCAGCGCCAAGGCAAGTGCCTGATCGAGATCGACATCGAGCGCTGGGGACCGATCGCCCGTGGTGGCTTCCCACCGCGTCTTGTGTCGGACAGCACGACCTGAGGGCCGGACGACGGCGCAAGGATCCGACGTCGGATTTCCCGGCGCCGCCGTCACGCGAGGTGCGGGCGGCGAAAAGGACACACGAATCCCGGCCCATTTCGCAGCCGCGGAAATTCGGCCGTGGATTCGTCCGCTTGGCGTAGTGGGCGTACTCCGTCCACAACATTCCTCATTCAGCCAGTTTCACGAAGGGGGTTGTTTCCGCTGCGTTCGTCAGGCAGTCTCGTGAGCATGGACCTACGGTGAACCGAGCTCAGGAGGCAGCCATGGCTCTGCACCACTCCGAAGAGACCCATCAGAATCTCGTTGCCAGGATCCCGCGGGTTACCGGCAGAGAACTTCCAGAGTGGATCAGAGCCCTAGAAGAAGGTCCGGCCTTCCTCCGGTTCGAAGACCGGGTGAGCTGGCTCCGGAACGAGTTCGGCATCTCCCACGGGCACGCCACCGCGATCGTGCACGAGCACGACCTGCGACGCGCGCAGCGGAAATTCACCTAGAGTCCTCACAGCGCAACTCAATCCGCCTGGTGTCACATGAACCTCGACGAGGCACGGGAATTTCTCCGCGATCATCACCGCGCTGTGCTGAGCACGTACCGGGCGGACGGGTGGCCGCAGCTCTCGCCTGTGCTCGTCGGTCTTGACGCCGAGGGCTACGCGACGATCAGCACACGCGAAACCGCCTACAAGGTCCGCAACCTTCGCCGGGACCCGCGCGCCAGCCTGTGTGTGTTCACTGACAAGTTCTTCGGCCAGTGGCTCCAGGTCGAGGGCGAGGCCCACATCCTCTCCCTCCCGGAGGCCATGGATCACCTCATCGCGTACTACCGCGGCGTGGCGGGTGAGCATCCGGACTGGGATGAGTACCAAGCGGCCATGCGACGGGAGCGGCGGTGCTTGATTCGCGTACGACTGGATCGGGTCGGGCCGAACGTCAGTGGGTGACCCACAGCCTGATGGCCGGCGCCATGGCGTGGCTATGTTGGGCTCCGCGTAGATCCCATCTGCCGAGGTCCCACATCGCGGCATAGCCGGACTCACTCGTTGTCTCTCCACCAGCGGCGTGGCGTACGACTACATCTCGCAGGTCACGCTGCGTACGGTCCCTGCGCCGGCTCGGTCGACGATCGGTAGCTGTCCACGTACCGCGGGGAGAAGATCCTCACCCGACGACGCGTCAACTGAGCCACAGAGACAAAGACCACGGAAGGTAGGCCTTCTGGACCTCTCCAGGCGTACTGCCCGGCGCGGGCACGAAGGCCGACCTTCCGTGGTCACGTGTGGAGGTCAGCTCACCCCGACGCGGCGTCAGTCGCTGCCGCGGAGGATGGCGAGGATTCGCAGAATCTCGATGTAGAGCCACACCAGGGTGACGGTGAGCCCGAACGCCGCGAACCACGCGTCCTTGCTCGGCGCGCCGTGGGCGATGCCCTGCTCGACGTAGTCGAAGTCGAGGAGCAGGTTGAAGCAGGCGAGCGCCACGCCAACCACCGCGACGAGCAAGCCGATCGGGCCCAGGTTGTTGTACCCGAGGCCGCCGAACATGTTCAGCACGAAGTTCACGAACACGACCAGGAAGAAGCCCATCGTGGCGCCGATGACGAACCGCTGGAACTTCGGCGTCACCCGGATGACCCGGAACTTGTAGACCGCCAGCATGCCAGCGGCGGCGCACAGCGTCCCGAGGACCGCTTGGGCGACGAGCCCGGGATCGCCTCCGACGAAGACGGCGAGGACCTTGCTGGCGATACCGATGAAGACGCCCTCGACCGCGGCGTACGCCAAGATCACAGCCGGGTTCGTGACGTGCTTGAGGCCGATGACGAAGCCCAGCCCCAGACCTACGAGCGCCGTGGCGACCAGCAGGCCGAAGACCGAGGACCGAAGCTGGTCGCCCATGAAGTACCACGTGGCGGCCGCTACGACGATGAGCGTGCCGAGCGTCATCGCCGTGCGGGCGACCACGTCGTCGATCGTCATGCGGTCGCGGCGCACACCCAGGCCCTCGCGAGCCGGCATGTCGTACATCGCCTGAAGCTGCTCGTCAGTCAGGGTCGCGCCACTCGCTGCATAAGGACCCGTCCGGAACGCGTCACGGCGCGCAAAGACCGGGTTTCTGCTCTGCATCCTCTGTCCTCCTCCGCCACGGCGGATCACGTTTGGAGTAGTTGGGCGTAATGGTAGTGAATCATCACTGATCCTCGTCGTCGCAGACAGCGCGATGCCGTAATCGGAGAGCATCCGAGCAGCGGTGGAGGCGAACAAGAAATGATCTTGAGGGATTTCAGTGGTGTCACCGAAATCCCTCAAGATCGGGTGAGCCGGAGCCGGGTGTGACGATGCGGCGGCGGCTCTAGTGGGCGAAGACCGGTTGTGGTGCCCGTCCCCGCTCGACCTCCGGCCGGACCAGCATCACGATCGACGCCGCCGCGATCCAGAGCACGAACGTACCGAAGGCCAGGTAGGCCATGATCTCCGTGAAGACCGGAAAGCCGACCCCCAGGTACGTCGTGACGCCGGCGAGCAGGCCAATCAACGCGACAGGCAACCCGATCCAGCCGAGCCAGGGCCCAGCGAGCTCGCGGCGCACCATCGCCGCACCAGCAGTCCCCACGAACAACCCGAAGAGCAGCTCAACCGAGGCCCCGGAGAAGATCCGCGTCCCGACCATCGCCCGGGTCAGCTCACCGCTCATCAGCACGCCAGGGCTCGTCGCCACGAAAGCCAGAACCACGAACGGAACGAGGCTGATGATCGACAATGCTGCCAGCACTATTCCGGAGCCGAAGACCACGGGCGAAAACGCCTCCGCTCCACCCTCGGCTCGCTGCAGCACGTGCCGCAGGTGCCCGACGAACCACACGAAGGACACCATGGCAAGGGTCGCCAACAGGCCAGAGATCCGGATGAGGGTTGCGTTGTCCGCGGCATACTGCGCAATCGCCGCATAGCTCATGTCGGTTCCACGCGCGGGCGGAAGCACGAATATTGCCGCCGCGAGCAGCACAGCGGATAGGAGTCCGCACCCTGCACCCAGCCGTTCCCACGAACGCTCACTCATGGCCGCCTCCTCTCAATCTTCGTCGAGCACCAGAACACGCGCTCTTTTGTCGGTCAGTGCAGAGGCGAACGGCCGTGGACTAGTCATGCCGTTGGTCCCATGAGTGGATGTCTGGCACAAGTTCCGCCGGGGAGCACCACGCCGGTTCCTGCCGCATCGTTCCATGCCGCCGAGAACGTTGAGAATCAGGCGCCACGGCGGATCTCCACCTCGTGGCGTCCGGCGCCGAGCACGTGCCCATCGGGCAGCTCGCCCTCCAACCCATTGGGCACGTCAACGTAGCCGCGGACTCCGGACGCCCCCGCATGCCAGTCGACGCCGATGTCACCGACCGGTGTCGGGACGGATCCGGCGGCGGTTCGGAGGCCGGCGAGCCTTGGGTCGACGCTGAACCGCGCGAACCCAGGTGCCAGCGGAGCAATGCCGAGCACGGTGCGCTGCAGGAACCCGACGGGTGCGGTGGAGAAGCCGTGACAGAGGCTGCCTCTGCCGTCCATCGCCGCCTTGCCCTGCTGGACGACGGCGAACTCCCACACCGTCGGCGACCCGCTCCTCGCGATCGGTCCCCACCATCGACGGATGCGGTCGAGCGCGGACTCGACCCGACCGATCGCGGCAAGCGCCCGGAGGACGAACGACTGCATGTACAGCTCGGGTTCGAGCAGGTCGCCGTGTTCCAACGCGACAGCGAGGTCCGCGGACCGCGGGCCCTCGCCCTGGACGAGGAGCGCGAGTGCCTGGACGAGCCGGCTGGCCTCCGGCCCCCGGCCCGGCCGGTCGGCGTAGCGGCGCCGCTGCGGGTCCCAGAACACCCGGTCGGTCACCGCGGCTCGTCGGTGCGCTGCGTCGGACCAGCGACGCGAGTCCTTCTCCCGCCCCACGTGACGGGCGAGCCGGGACGCCGACTGCAGGCCCAGCACCCAACACCACTCGAGGGCGGCGGCCTCCTGCCCGTCGAAGTTCCGGCCGGCGAGCTCATACGACCAGTCCACGAAGTTCCAGTGCCGTGCGGGCGGGCGAATCGGCCCGTCCACGCTTGCCCAGCCGGCGAAGGTGCGGAAAATTCCGGCGATCGGGTCGATCAGCTCGGTGACGAGCCCGGTGTCGCCCGAGTAGGCCAGGTAGTCCTCCACAACGAGTGGCAGCAACGCATTGGCGGCTAGCAGCACGAGCCGGTCTGCCGACTCCGCCTCGGACATGCCGGGCACCAGCCCTGTCGGCACCGGACCTGGGACGAGACCGTCCTGTCTGGCCTGCGAAACGGCCAGGCGTAGGCACCTGGCCGATAACCGCGGGTCGCCGAATGCCTGTAGTACGCCGGCGTTCTCGACGAGCATGTCATTGACGTAGAAGGCATTCTCGCGCCACGGACAATCGACGAAGGCGTCTGTCGCACACGCCCGCAGCGTCTCGACGCACATCGTCCAGATGCGATCAAGCAGCGGGTCCGACGAGGTGAACCGCGCGCGCTCCGCAAACGGGTACCTCCGGTCGATGCCGCGCACGGCGTGGATCCGTACGTCACCGCCGAAGTCGCGGAACACGAGCTGCACCATGCGGAACCCGCGTTCGCCGAACAGGTTCGTCACGGACTGCCGTCCTGGCCGAAGTACGTAGCGGTCGGCGAAGCGGTAGTCCATGGCGACCGTCGCCAGGCGGCATCCGTCGGTGAGCTGCTCCCCGTAACCGATGTCGAGCACGGCGCGGCCAGACGACGTCACGTCGATCTCGAGGGCACCGTTCACCTCGCGACCGAAGTCCACGACGAGACCTACCCCGGCGCCGTCCTCGCGAGGCCGGATGACGACCGGCTCACCGGACTCCTGGCACAACCGGCCCAAAGGCAACGGCTTCACCGTGTCGTGCGGCTCGCTGTTCATCCGATCCGCGATGGCCCGCGTAACGACACCGGGAGGCACAGCGAAGGTCACCGGTGCCGCTGCGGGCATGTGGCGTCGTTCCTCGAGCGCTGGGATGTCCCTGGGCAGCAACCGCTTGCCGTCCACGGCGACAACGCTCGCAGGCTTCCAGCCGGTCGCGTCGGCGCCGAGGTCGTACCACTCCATGTCACCGATCTGGAAGGTGAACTCATCGACGTCACACCGCCAGCCGGGCAGCGGCCGGCATTCCCAGTGCTCGCCAGTTGCCAGCAGGGTGCCCTCGTCGAGCTGTATGAGCACGCACGGCTGGATGGGCGCGGCCTTGAACGTCGGGAAGTTCGGCGACTGCACGCTCACGACGACACAGTTCTCGCCGGGAAGGAGTAGCGAGGCGACGTCGTAGCTGTCGAAGAAGTTCACGGTCGCCGTGCCGCGTACCGGCCCGACACCGACAGCGACGCCGTTCAGGGACAGCCGGTACCGACTCTCGGCTGCGATGTGGAGGACAGCCCGGTCGACGAGACGGTCGAGTGTGAACGTGGCGCGTGCCTCGAAGGCGGCGTTGCGCACCGCGGCGATGCCGTCCGGCGCGATCCACCGCGCCCGCCACCGGGGTGGTCGGTCCAGTGGCCAATGCAACGGCATGCTCATCGTTCTCCAGGCGTGGCTATGGGCTATCGCTCGGTGAGAACGCGCCGGCGATACTGCTCATCCTCCCGGGTGTCGATCCGGGCGACATCCGCTGTCAACAACCCGCGCACACCTCCCAGCGACCCGCCTAACACCGTCACCCGTGCTGCCTTCACGGTCATGAGCGTCACGTCGAGCGCGTCCCGCACAGACCGGCCGAGCGCGACCATGCCGTGGTTGCTGAGCAGCACCGTGCGCGGCGGGCGTTCATGGGTGGCGAGGTACTCATCCACCGCAACCTGTACACGCACGGCGAGCTCGCGCCCCGGATCGACGTACGGCACCAGGCAGTCGGCAGGCCCGCAGAGCACGACGTGGTCGGGCGTGAGTCGCTGCTGTGCGAAACGCGCGGCGTGAGCAGAGCACAGCACGGCTAGCAACTCGGTGGGATGGGTGTGCAGTAGCACCGGTGTGCCGCAGGTCTCGTGCAGGACCGCGTGCAACCCGGCCTCGACGGTGGGCCGTGCGGCTTTCGGGTCGACACGACTGTTCTGCAGCGCCGCAAGCCACTCAGCGTCGTCGCGGGTTTCCTGCAACGCGGCGAGCAGCATGTCTGACCGGATCTCGATGATCGAGTCCGGACCGAGGTCCCGCAGCCTGGCACCGCTCGCTGTCACCAGCAGAGTGCCCCGCGGCGTCTCGATCGACGCGTTACCCTCGCCCGCGAGCACCAGGCCGAGATCGGGGTCGCCCGCGCTGCGACAGAGCGCGACGAGATCGTCCGACCGCATGCCGTCACCAACCGGCCGGGGTGCCGACGCGTTCACGCGAACGCCGCTCCGCCTCACCGGAATCCACGAACGCCCGCAGTGGATCGGCAGGTACACCGAGCCTCGACCGCAGCTCCCGGAGGATCGGCCGCACGTCGGTCTCGTAGGCGTCGGTGAGCACGGTGTTCGCCCCCACCACGTCACCGCGTTCCTGCGCCGCGGCGAGCGCGGCCCGGTCGATCAGCAACGCCTTCGCGAACGCGGTCTGAATCGCCGTGATGCTGCGCAACATCGCCGGGATCTTTTCCTCGATCATCGCGCACTGGTCGATCTTGTAGAGGACGCCGGCTGCGCAGTCGCGCACGCGCGTCCGGGTCCTCCTCTGCGGCGACAAGCTCCGCCGCGATCAGGAACGTCTCGAACGGGTTGATCGCGCTCACAAACAGGTCGTCATCGGCGTACTTCTTGCTGTTCAAGTCGAAGCCGCCGAGCCGACCTTCCGCAAGCAGCGTCGCGACGATGTGCTCGATGTTGACGCCGAGGGCGTGGTGTCCGAGGTCGACTAGCACCTTCGCACGCTCGCCGAGCCTCTGGCAGAAACTCAGCGCCTGGCCCCAGTCGGAGACGTCCGTGTGATAGAAGGCCGGCTCGAAGAGCTTGTACTCCAGCAACAGCACCATGTCCTCGTCAAGCGCCGCATACACCTCCTCGAGCGCATCGGCGATGAAGGCTCTGCGCCGCCTGAAGTCGCCCTGCCCGGGGTAGTTGGTGCCGTCCGCGAGCCACAGCGACAGGTGCGTCGAGCCGACCTCGCGCAACACGTCCACGCACTCCAGGACGTGCGTCACGGCCTTCCTCCGCACGGCGGCGTCGACGTTGGCGAACGAGCCGAGCCGGTAATCGTCGTCCTGGAACAGGTTCGGGCTGATCGACCCGATCGAGACGCCCTGACCCTTCGCGTACGCGGCAAGGGCGGCGTAGTCGTCGACACGATCCCAGGGGATGTGCAGCGCGACGGTGGGCGCTACTCCGGTGAGCCGATGCACCAATGCCGCATCGTCGATCTTCTCCCTGACATCACGCGGCGTCCCCGGCGTGTGGAAGACCTTGAACCGGGTGCCGGTGCTGACGTAGCCCCAGCTCTGTGTCTCGATGACCCGTTTCGACAGCCGCTCGACCACGGCGTCCTCTGCTCGACTCACAGTGCCTCCCGACGCACGACGGGCGATGCGTTAGGCTTTCTGGAGCGCTCCAATAATTCGGCGACGATAAGCTGCGATCGGATCACCTGTCAACGGCCGTCGTCGGCGGCCGATGGTGAGGGCGATCGGTCAACGAGGGGGCAGGTGGGACATGGGAGTGACGATCGAGGACGTCGCAAGGCGAGCCGGTGTCTCCCGAGGCACGGTGAGCAACGTTCTCAATCGGCCAGAGATCGTCCTTGAGGCGACCAGGCAGAAGGTCCTGGCCGCCATGCGCGAGCTGAACTTCGTGCCCAGCCAGGCCGCCCGGATGCTCGGTGGCGCACGCAACCGCAGCATCGGCCTGGTCGTCCACGACGTCGGCAACCCCTTCTTCGCCGAAGTCGCGCACGGTGTCGAGGACGCTGCCAGCCCACTGGAGTACATCATCACCCTCACCAGCACCCGCGCCGACGACCAGCGCCAGCAGGCATCGCTTCGCCTGCTGCTCGCCCAGCACGTATCCGGTGTCTTGCTGACCCCGACCGTGTCAGGTACCGACGGCCTCCGCCAGCTGCGAGAGGAAGGCGTGCCCGCCGTCCTGCTCGACTACGAGGGTGGGGTCGACGAGTGCTCGGTGGCCGTCGACGACGTGCGCGGGGGCATGATCGCGACTCGGCACCTGCTCGACCGGGGCCACCGGTCGCTGGCCTTCGTGGGCGGGCCACGCCGGGTGCGCCAGCACGCGGACCGCCTGAAGGGGATGCGCAACGCGCTGACCGGCATGTCCCCCAAGCCTGCGGTCCGTGTGGTCAGCACGCAGGCCGACACCATCGCCGCGGGCGAGGAGGCGGCCAAGACGCTTCGCGGCGACGGCACCAAGCCCCTTCCGACCGGTGTGTTCTGTGGCAACGACCTGCTGGCCGTCGGGCTGATGCGTGGGCTCACGTCTTGTGGTGTGCGGGTGCCGGAAGACGTTGCGATCGTCGGCTACGACGACATCGAGCTCGCAAGCCTGGTTGCGACGCCGATCACGTCGGTGCGGCAGCCGATGTACGAGATGGGGCGTGCCGCGACCGAGCTGCTGCTCGCGGAGATCCGAGACACGAACCACGTCCACCAGCACCTCCGCTTCGTACCCGAGCTCGTGATCCGAGACTCCACCGCACCGTCACGGTCTGCTGACGCTTCTTGACAGCACCGATGATCGACTCTACGTTGGGTCGGGTTGGAGCGCTCCAAAGACCTGCCGCCCCACCGCTAGCCGAGCAGAAGCGGCCCCCACCTCCCCCGTGTTGCCGCAGGTGACGAACGGAGTTCTCATGAACCACCAAAGCCCGACCTCCTCGACACTCACACGTCGTAGCGTGCTGCGGGCCGGCGTCGCGCTCGGTGGCGCGACGCTTGCCACGGCAGCCACTCGTCCCGCCGAGGCGTCTCCGAACGGCTGGATCCGGCTCGCCAACAACGGCCGTACGAGCTACCGGGTCTTCGTGGGCACCGGCGAAGACGTGGTAGTCCGCCAGGCCGCGAAGGAGCTCGCCCAGTACCTCCACCGGATCACGGGGGCGAAGTTCCGGGTCGTGTCCGGGCAACACCTGCCTGCCGGCCGGCTGCTCGTCGTGGGCAGGAAGAACGCGCTCGCCCGCAAGCTCGAGCGCACGATCGACTACGACGCTCTCTCCGACGACGGCTTCGCGCTGCGCACTCTCGGCCACAACGTCCTCATCGCCGGCGCGTCGTCCCGCGGGACGCTCTACGGCGCGTACTGGGTGCTGGATCGGCTGCTCGGCGTGCGCTGGTTCGCGCCCGACCACACGGTCATCCCACGCTCTCGCGACGTTGTCATACGGATGAGCGAGCTCAACGGTGACCGCGTCCCACGGTTCCGGTTCCGGTGTTTCCTCGCCGGCGACGCGAACGACCCCGCGTACCGGCAGCACAACATGCTCAACGGACGCCGTGACCAGTACCTCACCCTGCCTTGCCCCGAGGGCATCGACACGTGGTCCGGCTACTGGCCGGAGGAGGTCGAGTGGTCCTTCACACAGGTGGTGACCGACGAGTCACTCTGGTACGGCGGCCAGATCAAGATGATGGATCCGAGGACGCGCGAGGAAGCCACGAAGGCGCTCGTGAAGATCATCCGCGACCGCGTCGCGGCGGGCGAGGACAAGTCAGCGCCGTTCTTCCAGGAGGACCGCGGCTGGACGCCCGACCCGGACAGCCAGGCGTTCGCCGATGCCCACGGTGGTGCGCTGTCCGCGCCGCTGATCGACATGGTCAACGACGTCGCGGCCCGGGTTCGGGAACAGATCCCGGGTGCCCGACTCGAGACTCAGGCGTACCAGTTCAGCTTCAAGCCACCGACCGGCCTCAAGGTAAGCGATGCGGTCGTGCTGACCATCGCGCCGATCCACGCCGACTTCGGCCGGTCGCTCTTCAGCGAAGCCAACGCCGAGATCGGTTCGAGCATCGAGACGTGGACCGGCCTCGCGAAGAACATCGTGCTGTGGGACTACCTCACGAGCTTCTCGGCGTACATCCTGCCCTTCCCGAACTGGTGGTCGATGTGCGACAGCATCAAGGCGCTCGCACAATACCCGACCATCCAGGGCTACTTCGGCGAGGGCGCATGGAACGCCGCAGGCACCGAGCTCAGCTATTTGCGGGCATGGGTGATCAGCCGGCTGCTGTGGGACCCGACGCTCGACGCCGACACCCTGATCCGCGAGTTCGTGAACGGCTACTACGGTAAGGCTGGGCCCTTCGTGTACGAGTACCTCACGGTGCTGCGGCAGTCCATGCTCGCCACGAACACCGCGTTGCCCTGCTACACCACCGTCGGCGCCGGATACCTCACGTTCGACGCGATGCGACGCGCAGACGAGCTGCTCGAGAAGGCCGAGCGTGCAGTCCGACACGACGCCAAGCTGCGTAAACACGTGCTGGCCCTCCGACTCGGTGCCGACTACGTCATCCTGGTGCGCGCCAACGAGTACGTGCGAACGGCCGAGGCAGAAGGGATCCCGTGGGATCCCGACCTGTCGAACCGGGTGAAGCGGTTCGAAGTCGAGCTGGAGGCGGCTGGTCTCACCCAATACGCCGAGCCCGGTGGCACCCCGGAGGACCTGCTCTCGATCATCCGGATCGCGGGCGTGCCCGCCACACCGCCGGAGACCGCAGCGGGGCTGCCGGCGTCCGACTGGATCGACTACCAGGAGCCGACCCTGAAGCTCTACGCGCCGGTGACGACGATCATGCAGGAGGACGCTGCCTCCAACACCTACACGGTGAAGATGCCTGGCAACGTTCCGGACTGGGGCGTCCAGCTACCGCTCAACCAGTTGCCGACCGAGGGCGCCTGGAAGCTCTACGTATCGGCGCGGGCGGACATTGGCAGCGCCGAGCCGGATGCGGCGGCGCTGTACCTCGGCGTCTACCCCGCCACCGACAGCATCCCCGTCCCGGTCTCCACGTTGTCCGACGGGAAGTACCACGAGCTCCCCATGCCCGGCACGTATCAGAACGACGGGTCGCTCACACTGTACGTCGCACCGCCGAGCTCGGGCTCGATCGACGCGGTCTACATCGACCGTGTGTTCGCGGTCAAGGCCTGAGATCCGGCCGAGGTCAGCGAGGACTCCAGACCTCACGCTGATCACGGCGACGTCGGGGTCGATGCCGGAGCGTGCTGAAAGCGGCGCGTCGCCCCGCGGTCGCCTTCAGCCCACGCTGGCAACCACGGTGAGTTGTCCGGCTGGCCACCGCGGCCAGTCGTACCCGACCATGGCATGCAGGCCACTGAGCGCGGTAAATCCCGCACCTAACGTGGTCATTGTTGGGAGAGCGCGGCGAGGGCGGCGTGGACGTGACCGTCAGAGCGGTTCAAGGCGTCGCGCGCCTGCTCCGGGGTGACGCCACCCAGCACGGCGACCAGCGCGGTCTTGAGCTCCCCGCCCGCCTCGGTCAAGACCTCGAGGCAGGCCTCGGCGTCGAGCCCGGTCGCTTCCCGGAGGATCTCCAGCATCCGTCCGCGCAGCTTCGCGTTCGTGGCCACGAGGTCCACCATGAGGTTGGAGTAGGTACGCCCGAGCCGCACCATCACCGCCGTCGAGAACGCATTGAGAATCAGCTTCTGGGCAGTACCCGCCTTCATACGCGTGGAGCCGGCCACCACCTCAGGACCCGTGTCGACCGCGATGAAGACGTCCACCTCGGAGGCCGCAGCGGCCCCGGGGTTGGCAGTCACGAGCACAGTCGCCGCACCCTTGTCGCGGGCAGCGCGCAAGGCCCCCAGCACGTAAGGCGTACGCCCGCTCGCCGCCAAACCGATGACCACGTCCCCTGAGTGCACAGACCGCGTGGCCTCGTCGTACCCCGCCTTCTCGTCGTCCTCGGCACCTTCCAGCGCTCCCGACAGGGCCGCCGAACCACCAGCCACATGAACCTCGAACCAGTCCGCTGGCGCGGCGAAGGTAGGCGGCAGCTCAGCGGCATCCAGCACGCCAAGCCTGCCAGAGGTTCCGGCACCGAAGTAGTGGACGCGCAGGCCTTGACGCAGCGCCGTCACGGCGAGGTCGACCACACGTGCCAGCTCCGGGAGCACGGCTCGAACCGCTGGTGCGACCTTCTGGTCCTCGTCGTTGATCAGCCGGAGAACCTCGAGGGTCGGCAGACGGTCGATGTTCGTGGTGCGCGGGTTGCGGTCCTCCGTCGGCGACTCGACCTGGACGATCGGCAACCGGGATGCGTCCTGCGGGCTCATCGACGTCCCCGGGGCCCTGTGACTCGACGGCCGCTGACGGCGTCGTACGTCGCCTCCAACGCGCGGAGAGTCTCGCGGTAGTGCCGGCGCGCGACCGCCACGAAAAGACAGTCGACCACGGTGAGCTGCGCGATCCGGCTGGCTGTCGCTCCCGACCGGAACGTCGTCTCCCGGGCGGCCGTGGTCAGCACGTGGTCGACGACGCCGGCGACCGGAGATCGTGGGAAGTTCGTGAGTGCGACCGTGGTGGCCCCGCGGGAGCGTGCCTCGGTGAGCACGTCGATCGTGTCCGCCGTCGCGCCCGTGTGGGAGATGCCGAACGCGACGTCCCCCTTGCTCAGAAGCGCCGCACTGGCGAGTGCGGCGTGGGTGTCGAGCCAGGCGTACGCACGACGCCCGATCCGGTGCAGCTTCCCTTGGAGGTCAAGTGCGACGAAGCCACTTGCCCCCACGCCGAAGAGCTCGATCCGGCTGGCGGCGGCCATCGCCTCCGCGACGGTCTCGAGGGTCTCGATGTCGAGGTGACGAGCGGTCTCCTCCACCGCACGCGCGTCGGCGAACGCGACCTTCTCGACGATCTGTTCCATCGTGTCGTCGGGTCCGATGTCGCTGCCGACGACCCTCGCCCGGTCACCTTCGCGAGCGAACTCGCGCGCCGACTCCGCCGCAAGCCGCAGCCGGAGCTCCGGGTAGCCCGGCAGCCCGAGGACTTTGCAGAAGCGGATCACCGTGGTCTCGGACGTGCCGGCGGCACGGGCGAGCTCGGTGATCGTACGGGAGGCGGCACGGGACGGATCTTCCAGGACCAGCTCGGCGACGCGGCGCTCCGCTGGCGACAGCGAGGGCGCGAGCGCCCGGATGCGGACCACCACACCCTCGGCCAGCGGGTCGTCCTCAGGAATCTTCGAGCTCTTGGCCATAGTGGTAAGTAACTTACCCGTAACCAAGCCGATCTACCCGCCCCGGACCACGCCCCGCCCAAAATGACCACGTATGGCGGGTGTGCGGTCGCCACGGCAGGTGCCGGCACCCTATGAAGCGACGGCGCGCTGAGCAAGGGCTCGAAACGAAAAGAGCACCGTGGCTGATCGGCTCCGTCAAGCGCCTACGCCGAGCGCACGGGCGACGTGACCGGCTACAGCTCGGCGGGCCACGTTGATGTTGCTCCACTCCCGGCGTGGATGCACCCGGTTGGTGAGCAGGATGACGTACGTACCCGATCGCAGGTCGATGACCAGGGACGTCCCGGTGAACCCCGTGTGCCCGGCCGTGGACGGCGAGGCGAGCATGCCCATGTAGTGCGGCTGATCCAGGTCGAACCCGAGCCCGTGCGCGTGGCCTGGGAAGCCGGCGTTGTGGTCGGTGAGCATCAGGTCCAGCGAGCGCGGCGCGAGGAGCTGGTGACCTTCGTACGTCCCACTGCCGACGATCGCCTGGGCCAGCTTGGCCAGGTCCGCAGCCGTCGAGAAGATCCCGGCGTGTCCCGCGACCCCGCCAAGCGACCAGGCGTTCTCGTCGTGCACGCTCCCGCGGACCATCCCCCGCGGCGGATCGGAGGCGTACTCCGTGGCAGCGATGCGGTCCAGCTGCTCGGCCGGCGGGTTGTAGCCGGTGTCGGCCATGCCCAACGGTCCGGTGATGGCTTGCGACACGAGCTGATCCAGCGGCCGACCACTCACCCGCTCGACCAGGACACCGAGCGTGATCAGGTTGAGGTCGGAGTATTCGTACGCAGTGCCGGGCGGTGACTTCGGCGCCACCTCCAGCACGGCGCGAATGCGGGCCACTCGATCGGGGAACCGATCCCAAAGCCGCATCCACCAGATGAGGCCCGAGGTGTGGGTCAGGAGCTGACGGACTGTGATCTCGCCCTTGCCGTTGGTCGCGAACTCCGGGACGTACGACGCGACGGGCTGATCGAGCTCGATCGCCCCGGCTTCGACGAAGCGCATCACGACGATGGACGTGAAGAGCTTCGAGATGCTGGCCACGTCGAAGATCGTGTCGCGCCGCATCGGCACCTGCTGATCGGGAGGCAACTCCGTACCCTCGGCGTCGGCGTACTTCACCGCGTAGCCGACCGCTTCGTGCACCAGAGTGGTCTCACCCTGCCCGACAAGCACGACGGCGCCGGGAAACAGCGGGCGGCCCGACTCCTGCGGCGCCATGAACCCGCGAAGCTCCCCCAGCAGCGCATCGACGTCAATGATCGGCATCACCGCCCAGCGTACGGCACGTGATCAGTTGGTCGTGCCGTTGTGGACACCGCGCGGCTAGGCCCTAGGCCAATTGGAGGTGCAACACGCGTCGGCACGTGTTGCACCTCCGGCAGGCGTAGTGCACATGGTCATTTGGGGGCGCTAGCCGCGGGGACCGGGATACAGGAGATAGCGGCGGCGACGCTCGTCGAACTCCGCCACCTCCTCCGACCACGCACCCACCACGTCGTCGACGTCGGCTCCGGCGTCGATCATGGTGCGCAACCGAGGCGATCCCGACAGCTTGTCGATCCAGAACGGCCGCTGGGGATCCCAGGAGTCCTCCCGCCAGGCGAACTCGTCGTACCGCCTGGCTTCCACCAGCATCGCGACCGCGGTACGGATCGGTTGGAACGCCAGCGGATCGGTGACATGGACGTGGACGCCGGCACACATCTCCCCTTGGTATTTGGAGAACGTCGGCGTGAAGTACGCCTCCCGGAACACCACACCGGGCAGGCCGCGCTCGTTGAGCCGGTCGCCCCAGTGGTAGTCGAGGTAGGGCGCTCCGATCATCTCGAACGGCCGGGTGGTGCCACGCCCCTCCGAGATGTTCGTCCCTTCGAAGTAGCACGTGCCGACATACACGAGCGCGGTGTCCGGAGTCGGCATGTTCGGCGACGGTGGCGGCCAGGGCAGGTCGTAGTCCTGAGCCCGTGACGTGGGTCGCCACCCCTTCATGCGGACGACCTCCAACTCCACGGGCCGTCCGGCATCGGTCGGCAGGAACTCGCCGTTGTAGAAGCGGGCCAGCTCCCCCACGGTCATGCCGTGCTGCTGCACGATCTCCTTCTTGCCCACGCCACTGGTGTAGCCGGGAGTCATCAGCGGACCGTCGACCCGCCCGCCGATCGGGTTCGGCCGGTCGAGCACCACATAGCGCAGGCCGAGCCGTGCCGCCGCCACCATCGAGTCGTACAACGCCCAGATGTAGGTGTAGAACCTCGCGCCGACGTCTTGGATGTCGAACACCATGGTCTCGACACCGGCCTTGGTGAAAAGCTCAGCGAGCTTCTCCTGACTGGCGCCGTAGGCGTCGTAGACCGGAAGGCCGGTCCGCGGGTCCAGCGTGTCCCCTTCCGATCCACCGGCCTGAGCACTGCCACGGAAGCCGTGCTCGGGACCGAACACGCCGACGATCTCGAGGTCGTCGTTGGTTGCCAGGTCGTCCACGATGTGCCGGGTGTCCCGCAGGATGCCCGTCGGGTTGCTGAATATCCCGAGCTTGGTGCCTTCCAGCATCGACCAGCCTTGCGCTGCTGCGACCTCGGCGCCCGTGCGCAGCTTCTTTCCACGATGGGACTTCGCGGGCTTGGCGTGCGCCGGCGCTGCGGTGGCGAACGCCCCAGCCACGCCGCCGACACCTACGACACCCGACGCCAACGCCCCACCGAGCACAGATCTGCGGCCCACTACCTGATCCGTCATCTCTTTTCACCACGACCGCTGTCGTGAAACCTTTCGACGTCAGGGATCATTCGATCGGAACATACCTACGCAGCTGGGTCCGGTCAATGCAGACAAACCACGACAGCGTCGCCGCTTCATCTGGTGCACGCGGTGCTCGCCGGCGAGGTGCGAGTCCTCCAGCACACCTGCGGCCATGAGTGATGCCCATGCCCTCCCGCCTCGTCCGACCTGCATTGGTCCGCCCGCATCTCGAGGTCATGCGCGGCTCTTCCAGCTCGTCTCGCTCACGAGCGATGCAGCGCTCTTCCGGTACGCCGTCACGAAGCAGTCCTACCAGACGAATCCGTGCGGATCGCTGCCTTTGTCCGATTTCGCGTGCCACGTCGGCAATCTCGTGGAGCCGGTCCGCAGGACCGGCCTCGCCCGACACGGACGGCCCGCGACGCACGCTCGTCCAACATGCCCGGTCTAGCCGGTTCGGTCCGTATGCACGGCGACGGCATCGTCCCTTTGCACGTCATCCCTTTGAACGACGCCTGCATCGCACCGTTGGCACAACCAAATTTCATTCGGCCGTACGGCGTGCTCAGAGGCTTTGCTCACTAGCTTGTTGCTGAATCGGAACGTCATTGCCTGGAGGAACTATTCGAAGGAGCCGCATTGTCGTCGTCGGCAGTCACCCGCAATTGGTCGACGCACTTGTGGACCTCATTGGCGAAGAACCGAAGCTGGAGCTGGTGGGCGTCGCCCACAACGAAGCAGAAGCCGTCGCACTGGCTCAATCGACCAGACCGAACATCGTGCTGTTCGATGTGGAGGCGGTAACGGCGGACGCTTCATTGGTGTCGGTCATCCACGGCCTTCAAACGGCAGGATCTGGCGCCAGACTGATCGCGCTGACGAATTACGACGATGATGCGACTGTCCAGCGCATTCTCACGTGGGGATTCCATCGACACGTCAGCAAGGTCATGAACGGCAAGGATCTCGTGACGATTGTCCTGGAGGAGCATGTTCAGCTGGCTTAGCACTCGATACCGGAACACCACGATGACCACCCGACTGGCCGCCGTCGCGGTGCCCGTTGTCCTGGCCGTGGTCGCCGCCGTGCTCGCGGGATCGTTCACCTCGAGCTCGGACAACCAGATGGCCGCCCAGCTCCCGGACTCGGCAACGCAACCTGAGTTCCCACTGCATGCCGATGGCGGCAAGATCGTCGACTCGGCGGGCCAGACGGTGACCCTCACCGGTGTGAACTGGTTCGGCTTCGAGACGGAGACCTTTGCCCCTCACGGTCTCTGGGCTCGCAACTGGAAGAGCATGCTCGACCAGATGCAGCAAGCTGGCTTCAACACGCTTCGCCTGCCCTACACGAACCAGCTGTTCGATCCGCAGAGCAAGCCGACGGGCATCAACTACCACAAGAACCCTGACCTCAAGGGTCTTCGCGGCCTTGCGCTTTTGGATCGCATCGTGACTGGCGCAACCGACCGGGGCATCATGGTGGTCCTCGACCGGCACCGTCCGACGGCCGCCGGACAGAGCGACCTGTGGTACACCGACGAGGTGAGCGAGCAGCGTTGGATCGAGGACTGGACCATGCTGGCTCGCCATTACAAGGACAACCCGCTCGTGATCGGTGCCGACCTGCACAACGAGCCGAAGGGATCCGCGACCTGGGGATCCGGTGACCGCACGACCGACTGGAAGCTCGCGGCCGAGCGTGCCGGAAACGAGATCCTCAAGGTCAACCCGAACTGGCTCATCATCGTCCAGGGGATCGAGCAGTACAACAAGGACTACTACTGGTGGGGCGGGAACCTCCAGGGTGTCGCCAAGCATCCGGTGAAGCTCGCCGACCAGAGCAAGCTCGTCTACTCCGCCCACGACTACGGTCCGGGTGTCTGGCGGCAGAAGTGGTTCGACGCTGCCGACTTCCCCAACAACCTGCCAAAGATCTGGAAGAAGCAGTGGGCCTACATTCCGCTCGAGGGACGTGCACCGCTGCTGCTCGGTGAATTCGGTGGTCGGTCCGTGAGCCCGAACACCAAGGAAGGGATCTGGCAGCGCAGTCTGGTCCAGTTCCTGAAGGAGCACGGAATCAGCTACACCTACTGGAGCTGGAACCCCAATTCCGGTGACACGGGTGGCGTCCTGCGTGACAACTGGCGCACGGTGAACCAGGAGAAGCTGGATCTTTTGAAGACCTACCTTGCGCCGCAGCTTCCGACAAAGGAAGAGCTCGCGCAGGCCTCGTAACAACTCCCGGTCGTAAACCCCCGCGACACCCGCTGCCGTGTGTCGCGGGGGTTTACTATTGCCCGCCGATCCTTGCTTCGCCGGATGTGCACGTGGCCTTGTCCAGCGCCGGCACCTGCCGCTGCTACTGACCACCCTGTGACGTGGATTGCGGTTTGGAATCGCCGAGCGGAGCAGTGGCGCTTATCCGCGTGCCCTGACCCGGAGTACTCACAAGCTCGAGCCGGCCTCCGACCTCGGCCATCCGGTCGTGCATCGACCGCAGACCCAGATGTCCGGGAAACGACCCGGTCGGGTCGAATCCGACCCCGTTGTCCTCGATCACCAGGTCGACAGTCGCCGCGCGCTGCATGAGGCGGATCGCCAGCCGACTCGCCCTGGAGTGGCGTGCGACGTTCTGCAGCGCCTCTTGAGCGACGCGGTACAAGGTCTGCTTGACCGGGAGCGACATCGCCGGCTCGTCGCCGAGCTCGGCCTCGATCGTGATCTCCTGGCGAGCTCGAAGTGCGGCGAGCTGCTTGTGGAGCGCGGTCACCAGTCCTTGCTCGGCGAGAGCCTGCGGCTGCAGCTCGAAGATCAGCGCTCGCATGTCGGCCAGGCCGGACTCAGCCAACGACAACACGTACGAAAGGGGCGTGTCCACTCGCCTGACCAGTTCCAGTGGCGCCTCGCCGCTTTCCCGCAAGGCGTAGCGTGCGGTCCGGGCGCCGAGTGCGATGCCGTAGAGCGCCTGCGACGCCGAGTCGTGCAGCTCCCTGGCCAGGCGCTGCCGCTCCTCGAAGGCGGCACGCTCCCGGGCCGCAGTCACGAGACGATCGTGTCCGATCTCCATCGCTGCACTGGCAGTGAACAACTCTACGATCTGCGCGTCGGTCGTGGTGAACACCCGACCTTCCGGTCCGGCAACCTGGATGAGTCCGCTCGCCCGTCCGTGACCCGGCACAGGAACGCTGAGCCTGGTCACCGGCCCGGCCGAACCGTCGCTGGACTCCCGAACCACACGCGGCCGTTGCCGGCGCGCGACATCGCCCTCCACGGTGCGTACCGCGTCCACGCGGCGTCCGGACAACCCACGTTCGGCATCACCGTCCACCGCGCAGATCAGGAACTGTTCGGCAGTCTCCAGCTCCATCACGAGCGACATCGACGCGCCAACCAGCTGGCGTACGTTCCGCGCAATCAAGCCGAGAACCGTCCCGCGGTCGGCGCCGGCACGGATCGCGTCGTTCACCTCCGCAACCGCACGGAACAGGCGGTCCTCGGCAGCCCCGAACGCTGTGCGCTGCCGTGGCAGGCGCGGTTCAAGGGACGCTCCTTCCATCCCACGAGAGGTCCCGATGTCTCGTGGGCCAGGTGACGTCACGCGAGGTTCACCGCTCATCGATGTGCACCCTTGGACGTGACTTACTGACCGGCGAGCTCGTGGGTCGACACCAGGCCGGTCTGCACCGCGTACAACGCTGCCTGGGTCCGGCTCGACACGTTCAGCTTCTTGAGGATGCTGCTGACGTACGTCTTGACGGTCTGCTGCCCGATCGAGAGCTCGCGCGCCACTTCCTTGTTGGACCGGCCGCGGGCGAGCAGGATCAGCACCTCGACCTCCCGGCGAGTCAGTGGGTCTGGTGTGCTGGGTACGCGCATCTCCCGCACCAGACGCGCAGCAGCAGCCGGCGACAGGTGCACTTGTCCTGACGCAGCCGAGCGAATCGCACGCCGCAGGCCATCCGAGTCGGTGTCTTTCAACACGTAGCCGATCGCACCCGCGCGAAGCGCATCGGTGACCAGGTGGTCTTCCAAGAAGCTGGTCAGCGCGACCACCTCGATGCTCGGCAGATCCCGCCGGATCGCGGCCGTCGCGCTAATCCCGTCCATCACCGGCATCAGCAAATCCATCAGAATGACGTCAGGACGTTTCTGATGCGCAAGCTCCACCGCTTCTCGGCCATTTCGGGCTTCGCCGACCACCTCCAGACCGCCGTCCAACCTGAGAAACATCATGAGACCTTGACGGACGACGGCATGGTCTTCGGCAATCAGGACGCTGACAGCCATCGATACCTCCCCCAGCGCGGCACCGACCTGGCATGGCGCAGTCCAAACCGCCGGCGGCCACGGCTGCCACGTCGCACGATCCGCGGCGCCTGCGGCCGGGCCAATCGGTGCGAATCGCTCCGATGCGTCCAAACGGGCGACATCGAGTCAGGGCCCTCCCGCGAGGGCGTAACTTTAGTGTCCGCTAGAGGCCCGTCTTCGAGCGAGTACGAAGGAAGCGGAAGTGGGGGGCTTAAGACCATCCCCACGACGCGGCGCCCTCCTCTCGATCGGTTGGGGGACGCCAGACCCCCCAATCGGTAGCGGGTATCGACTCCCCCGATCGCCACCGCTGATCCGTGCTCAGTGTGGGAGTCTCCCGCCCCCTCTCCGCGCAGAGGATTGCGTTGACGTACTCATTCGATGACGGCCACCTCTGGCCTTGGGGGGAAGGCGCCTATGTGCGCCAGCAGCGACAACCTGACTCGGGTGTATCCGCACTGGTACAGCAGGACGCTCGGCCTGCTTCGCCAGACCCGCGTGTGGCGGTTCCTCGTCGTGGGCGCTGTCGGGATCGGAGTCAACAGCCTCGGCCTGTGGGTCTTGCATGGACTCGCTCGCATCCCCTTGGTCGTGGCGTCCGCGATGGCGGTGGAGCTTGCCATCGTCCACAACTACATGCTCAACGAGGTCTGGACGTTCAGCTCCCGACGGCCGTCGCTGGCGAGGTTCGTGAAGTTCAACTTCGCCGCACTGGTCGCCCTCTTGGTCAACGTGGCGGTCGTCTGGATGCTGGCGAGCTTCGGCGTGCTGTACCTCATCGGAAACCTCTTCGGGATTGGCGCTGCCATGGCCGTCAATCTCACCGCCAGTACGACGTGGATATGGGGGCGCAAGAGCAATGGAGTCGCTGGTGTTCGCCGTCCTGGTGGTGATCTCGATCCTGCTCTCCATCCAGGCGGGACACGTTCTCTACATGATGATCTACACATGGGATCAGCCGGAAGCGGAACAACAGGCCAAGGCGCCCGACGAGATGGTCGAGCCATATCTCTCGTTTACCGCGATCCTGCCGGCACGACACGAGGAGGAAGTCATCGCGGCGACGATCGATCGCGTCGTCCGCAGCAACTATCCCGCGACCCTGCTTCAGGTGCTCGTCGTCTGCTCGGCAGACGACATCGGAACCATCGAGCAGGCGGAACGAAAGATCGATGAGTTGAGCTACGAGGGGATCACGAACGTCGAGCTGAT
This sequence comes from Actinopolymorphaceae bacterium, assembly GCA_036564245.1. GTDB lineage: Bacteria > Actinomycetota > Actinomycetes > Propionibacteriales > Actinopolymorphaceae > Thermasporomyces. The sequence continues at coordinate 6,857 of DATCKU010000105.1, read as the reverse complement.
CGTCTTCGACGACCAGCCGATCAACAAGCCGCACGGCCTGAACTGTGCTCTGCGCTACGCCACCGGCGACGTCGTGACCATCTTCGACGCCGAGGACGAGATGCATCCGGACATCTTCGCGGTGGTCAACACCTTGATGGTGAACGAGGATGTCCGAATCGTCCAGGCTGGCGTGCAGCTCATGAACTACGAGACCAACTGGTACTCCACGTTCAACGTTCTCGAGTACTTCTTCTGGTTCAAAAGCCGCCTGCACTACCACGCGAAGCACCGCTCGATCCCGCTGGGAGGCAACACGGTCTTCTTCAGTCGTGAGCTCCTGGAACAGATCGGCGGCTGGGACGAGACGAACCTCACCGAGGATGCCGAGATCGGGCTGCGGATGAGTGCGCTCGGCGAGCCCATCCGGGTGATCTACGACGACAGGTACGTCACGCAGGAGGAGACCCCACCCACCCTGAGACAGTTCATCCGGCAGCGGACTCGTTGGAACCAGGGCTTCATGCAAACCCTTGCCAAAGGGACGTGGAAGGACCTCCCCACCTTCAACCAAAGGGCACTGGCCTTCTACACCCTGTCATTCCCTTACGTCCAGGCGATCCTGGGGCTCTACACACCGCTCGCGCTCGCGATGGTCTTCCTCGTGGAGGCGCCCGTGCCGGTCGCGCTGCTGTCGTTCGTACCGGTTCTCCTCCTCACCGCGCACTTCATCACGGCCGTCATCGGCTTGTACGAGTTCACCGAGGCCCACGGCTTGCGAGCAAGCCCCACCATCGTCGTCAAGATGGCCTTGACGTGGATCCCGTACCAGCTCGTCCTCGCCTACGCGGCCGTGCGGGCGCTACGGCGCCAGCTGAGCGGCGAGCGCAACTGGGAGAAGACCCAGCATGTCGGTGCTCACCGGCAGCCGCAGGCGGAAGTCGACGACTTCCTGGATCTCTCGGGCCAGGAGGTGGAGAGTGGCGCTTAGGCGATCTTTCGACCTGCGCAACCCGAACAATCTGCTGCTCGTGATCTCAGTGGTCAGCGGAGCGCTCACGCATGGCTTCAATCTCTTCAACTACCCGCTGTACATCACTGACGAAGGCATCTACGTGCAGCAGGCATGGTCGGTACTGCGTGAGGGCTCACTCTCGCCGTACACCTACACCTACGACCATGCACCGGCCGGCTGGCTCACGATGGCGGCGTGGGCCAATGTCCTTCCCAACCAGTTCCAGACGTTCGGCAACGAGATCAACACGATGCGGGTGCTGATGCTCATCGTCCACGTCGCAAGCGTCGGCATGTTGTTCGGACTCGTGCGCAGGTTCTGCGGTAGTGCCGGTGGCGCCTTCATGGCCTGCTTCCTGTTCAACTTCTCCCCCCTCGCCGTCTACTACCAGCGCCAGGTGCTGCTCGACAACTTGATGGTCTTCTGGGTGCTGCTCGCGGTCTACCTGCTGGTGCGAGCCAGGGATCGCCTGGTGCCGGCGATGTTGGCAGGAATGTCGTTCGGCATCGCGATGATCACGAAGGAGAACGCCATCTTCTTCGCTCCGGCGATCGGGTACCTCATCTACCGGTTGGCCAAGGACCGTCGCAACCGGCGCTTCCTCCACTCGTTCTGGTGGTTCGCCGTGATCATCCCGGTCACATGGTATGTGCTGTTCGCCCAGCTGAAACGCGAGCTGCTGCCTGACGACATGAACTTCGACCTGGCCGGCGATCCGGGTGAGCACGTGTCGCTGCTCTACACGGTCTGGTGGCAGCTCAACCGGACAGCACCGCCTGGGCGGAACCTGTTCGCCGAGCTGATGGAGAACACCTGGCTGCCTCGCGATCCGTACCTGCCGGCAGTCGGTGCCATCGCGGTCATCTGTGTGTTCTGGCTGTGGTGGCGAGACCGCGAGGGTCGGCCGGGCTATCTCGTGAGCGCGCTCATGGCGCTTGGGTACGTGTTCTATCTCGCGCGTGGCAGCGTGATCCTCGACTTCTACATCGTGCCGCTCACCATGGTGTTCGCGATGAACGCCGGGGTTCTCTACGGCACGATCATGAACAACAGCCCACGATCCTTCCGGATCGGGCTCACCTCGATGATCGTCGCCTTCGCTCTCCTCGTCCCAGGCGGCTACTTCGTCGTACGCAACACCGAAGGAAACCTCAAGCCGCACGACCTGTACGAGCTCAAGGTCACACCGTTGCAGGAGGCGCAACAGCAGTGGGTCCGGGAGAACATCCCACCCAATGCACGGATCGTCATCGACGACGACATGTGGACAGCACTGCACGACCGGGAGCCGGTCTACAAGAACGCGCATTCGCACTACAAGGCCGCCTCGGACCCGGCCGTGCGGAACAAGCTCTTCCGCGAGGACCCGCAAAACATCGACTACGTGGTGATGTCGAACAAGATGCGGGCCGCGATGGAACGAAACAACGGCAGTGGCGCCGAAGATTACATCCTCGAAGCGATCGATCAGCGCGGACAGATCGTCTGGCGGTTAGACCGAGGCAACATCCACCTCGCCGTCTACCGGATCGATTAAGGGGCAGGGAGGACGTCATGGACTTCTCGACTTCGCACGAGCAACAGCAGCCGAACCGGCCGCAGGCTCCGAATCGGCCGCGCAGTCCGGAGCGCCCCACCACATCGGGTCGCCCGACGACGCCGGACCGTGCAGCTGCATCGGGTCGCAAGGCTGCATCCGGCACGCCCGCTGCTGGCCGCTCGGCAGCGCCAGGCCGCAGCACCTCGTCGGGACGTGGCGCACAGGCGGCGCGTACGGCAACGCCCGGTCGTGGCGCCGCATCGGGTCGAGCGTCCACTTCGGGTCGCACCACGACGGCGTCCAAGGCGACGAAGCGGACCACCGGCCGCCCGGCCGGCAAGCCACCTGCTGGCAAGCCGCGTAGCTCGAGCGGTCCTCAGTGGTCGTGGAGACGGGCCCTGATCGTGGTCGGCGCCGTCCTCCTCCTCGTCTTCCTTGGAAGATCGCTGCTGCCCACAGGAGACAACGGGCGGAGCGGCGTGAACGTGACCGGCACCGGCAGGCCGGGGACGGTCGTGAACGAACCGCGGGATCAACGGCCGCGCCACATCGTGCGGTTCAACGGCCGGAAGGTGCCGGTCGCCGAAGGGCCGATCGCGGTACTCAACCCCGGGCTTGCTCGACCCGGCGCGACAGTGAACGTGAACGGCTCCGGCTTCGATCCAGGAGCCCTGGTCAACGCGATGCTGTCGGTCGGCAAGGGCAAGGCGAAGATCATGGGAAGTGACCGCGCCAACCGCGACGGGGTTGTCGACATCGCGTTCAAGTACCCGATCGGCGCCGCCGACGCGGGAGGCAAGCAGCGGGTGACCCTGGCACAGCACGGCAGCAAGACCAAGATCGCCCGCGCAGACCTGATCTCACAAAGCGGCGTGGCCGTGATGAAGCTCTCCAAGCTGTACGGTCAGCCTGGGACTCACCTGACCGTCGACGCCCAGGGCTTCTACCCGAACGAGAAGATCAAGGTCTACTGGGGCAAGATCACGGGCAGGCCGTCTCAGGTCCTGCAGGCAGACGAACACGGGACACTCCTGCGGGAGCCCATCGATGTCGGCGTCGGTCCGGTCGGCGACAACACCGTGATCCTCATGGGCATGAGGAGCAAGACGACGGCGATGGCGCCGTTCGAACTGCTCCGGCAGTACCCCGTCGTGCTCACCAAGCCGTTCGCTGCCAAGGCGACAGAGACCATCCACCTCGTGGGTAAGGGGTTCGCACCGAACGAACGCGTCCTGGGCTACCTCGGTGAGCCGAGCGGGATGCCGGTGATCGTCGCCCGAGCCGACAGCGAGGGCCACCTGAACGGCGTCGGGTTCCAGGTGCCGTACCGGATGAACGGCCGACACAGCCTGATCTTCGTCGGCGAGCAGAGCCGAGCGACGGCCAAGAGCGGGTTCCTGGCGCAGCCGTACACCCCGACGGTGCGGGCGAGCACCTGGGGCGGCCTGCCCGGAACGGTCCTGAACTTCTACGCCAAGGGCTTCGCACCGAACGAGGCCGTCCACGTCTACGTCGATGGCGAGCTGGTGTCGGCTTTCCGAGTCAACAGCAAGGGATCCGCCGCAGCCGTCGGGCGCTACATGATTCCGTCTGACGCGCAGAAGTCGGTCGAGTTCAAGATGATCGGAGCACGAAGCGGCGGAGTCGGGAAGCTGTCGGTAAAGGTCGACAAGTCCGAGGGCCACGTCTACATCCCCAAGCAGCCGAAGTACAAGCTGCCCAAGAACCTGCGCTGGTAGCTCCCCGATCGGGGTGGACGCCTCGCAGGACAGCTCATGCCCTCGAGAGGGGAGCATGCAGATGAGCGATGCCTTGGGGCCGAACACGGGTCGGATCATTCGGCTTATCGCCCAGCTGCGTGAGTTCGGCGGCAGCGAGATCGACAGAGTGGTCGACGGCTGGAAGCAGCAATCACACGCCGAACGCCTGTCGGCCCGTGCGGCGATCGGTGCGGCGAGGGACCCGGACGAACGTCAAGCTGCACTTGACGCTGCGGCCATCGTCCGCCGGGAAGCGATGGTCGTCGCCCGTCGCAACAACTGCACGGCATGGGAGTTCTGGGCCGCGGCCTGGGATGCCGCCGCTGCCGTGGCGATGTCGAACCGGATGGAGCCACGCTCCTTCGAGGTGCTCGTTGCGCCACTGCTGCGGGTCCTTCCCTGGCTCGAAGCACCCGGCCCCGATCAGGGCGGGCAGCGTGCCAGGGCAGGGAACTCGGTCCCGCAACCGCGGTCCAGTTCGGCAGCGACGCGTAGTCGGGCGGAGGGTAGATGACGGAGCCGTCGACACGTGTCGTCATCGCAGACGACGACCGCGAGATGAGGGACGCGTTGGCGGACCTCATCGCGAGCCAACCCGGGCTCGAGCTTGCCGGCGAGGCAGTAAGCCACGACGACGCGATCCGACTGGCGGCTCGAGACCACCCACGGGTGTTGGTCCTGGATGCCCGGATGCCTGACGGCGAGACCGCTGCGACCATTCGCTCGATCCAGGACCGGTCACCCAACACGGCCGTCCTGGTGCTGTCGGCCTACGAGGATCCGGGCAACGCCGTCGAGCTGTTGTCTGCCGGGGCGACCGGCTACCTCGTGAAAGGTGCCGCCGACTCGGAGATCCTCGAGGCGATTGCGCGTGCAGCACGCGGTCAGGTCAGCATCTCCTTGCCGCTCGCCAAGGAATGCCTTGCCGTCCTGCGTCGCAATCTCGAGACCGAGCGCCGGGCAAGCGCCGCCACATTGCAGAGTGCGAACGTCCTTCGGCAGCTCCTCGATCGGATCCGTGCCGCCGCGATCCTGCTGGGAGCAAACGGTGCGATCGAGATGATCAACGCACCGGTGCTGCACATGTTCGGCTATCCACGGACAGACCTGATCGGCGAGCCGATCACCAAGCTGGTTCCGGTGTCGCGCCTCGGCGAGCCGGTCGACGAGCTGATCTACCGTTTGCTGAGCCGCGAGCCTCCGGGTGAGCTCGGACCGGAGGCGCAGTTCACCGGGACGGGCCGCCGCAGGGATGGTTCGACGTTCCCGGTCCAGGTGTCGGCAAGCCTGATGCCTCACGGACAGCGCGGAGTAGCCGTCGTCCTTCGCGACATATCCGACATCAACCGCGCTGAGACGAGATATCAGGCGCTTTTCGAGGCGTTGCCGGACGCGCTCGTCGTCGTCGACGGGAACGGTCGGATAACGTTGGTGAACGCTGCAGCCGAACGCCTCTTCGGATATCCCCGAGAGGAGTTGCTCGAGCGTACGGTTGATACGTTGCTACCGGAACATCCGGTTACCTTGTATCGAACTGAAGAGCCTGGTTCGCCCGACGCACCACACGCTGCGCCCGACGCAAACCCGCGCGACAGTGGCCCGAATCCGCGCAGACCCTCAGCAGCAGGGTCGAAACGGGAGAACGAAATGAACGGTAAATCCGCCGTTGAACCCGACAAGTCCATCGAGCTCATTGGCCGCAAACGGGACGGTACGGATTTCCCGGTAGCCGTGACAGTCGGGCGGATGCTCACCGACGAGGGCCCGCGCACCGTCCTGTCGATGCGCGACATGACCGAGGCTGCGAGCTCCAGACAGGCGCTGGAGCACAGCATCGAGATGCTACGGGCCGCCGGCGTGGAACACCGTAACGTCCTTGTCGACCTGGTTGGGGCGCACGAGCGCGAGCGACAGCGCATCGCGGCTGGCATCCACGACGACAGCCTCCAGGTCATCACCGCGGCCGCGTTGCGCATGCAGCAACTGCGCCGCCGACTTCGCGATCCGGATGACCTGAAAGTCCTCGCAAAGGTGGAGGAAACCATCCGACTCGCTGCCGACCGGCTACGCCGGATGATTTTCGACTTTCGCCCACCCGCGCTGGAGCACGAAGGGCTGGTCGCAGCGCTGAAGGTCTATCTCGAGCAGTTGCACAACGAGACAAAGATTTCCTATGAGCTGGACAACCGGCTCGAAAGTGAGCCACCGATGCAGACCCGCGTGCTCATCTATCGAATTGCCCAAGACGCCCTGATGAACGTGCGTTTGCATTCACGCGCCTCGAACGTCACCGTTAGACTGAGCGAGGTCGACACCGGTATTCTGACCGAAATCATCGACAATGGCGTTGGCTACAACCCAATGGAAGCCGAGGCCGAGCCGGGGCACCTTGGATTGACTTTGATGCGTGACCGGGCGGAGATTGTGGGCGGGTGGTGCCGGATCGAAAGCGCGCCAGGAGCCGGAACAACCGTCGAGTTCTGGGTCCCCCGCGAGGTGGGAATGACTGGAACCGGCTAGTTCGTCTGGAGTGTTGCCTGTGAGCGTCAAGCCCTTGCGCCAC
>DATCKU010000104.1:0-41982 GCA_036564245.1 Actinopolymorphaceae bacterium | reverse complement strand
CGGCGAGCAACGACGCCTGGGCGATGATGAGCCCAGCGGTCGCCGCTCCGAGCACCACGGACAGGCCCAGGTAGCCCCGTGTCGCTCGGGCGTGGCGCAGCAGTCGGGGGTCCAGCGGCTTCATGACGCGGCCTTTGTCGGCTCGGCGGTGACCTCAGGCGTACGCTGCACCGGGATCTGAGCGACGCCGATCCGCTTCCGGAACACCCAGTACGTCCAGCCTTGGTAGAGCAGCACGAGCGGGGTGAACACGACGGCCACGATCGTCATGATCGTGAGCGTGTACGGAGTCGCGGCGGCGTTCGTCGTCGTGAGGCTGTTGGCGAGGGCGATCGACGACGGCATGACGTACGGGAACAGCGCGAGGAACAGCGTCACGACCGCCGCCACGACGCCGACTCCGGTGCCGATGAACGCCCAGCCCTCGCGGCCACGCTGGTTGGCGACCGCCGCACCGATCAGCGCGGCTGCGGCGACGGCGACCGTTGCCCAGGTGGCTGGTTTGCCGTACGCCAGCTGGGTGAGCAGCAGGAAGAGGCCACCCACCGCGATGGCGGCGACAGCAGCCATGCCAGCGGTCCTGCGGGCGCGGTGACGCACCTCGTCTGTCGTCTTGAGCGCGAGGAACACCGCGCCGTGCAGGACGAACAGGCTGAGGGTGGCAAGCCCGCCGAGGAGGGCGTAGGGGTTCAGCAGGTCGAGGAGGGAGCCGACGTACTCGTGCGTCGCGTCGAGCGGCACGCCGCGCACGATGTTCGCGAACGCCACGCCCCACAGCACGGCCGGGACGAAACTGCCCCAGAAGATCGCCTGGTCCCACCGGCGCCGCCACCGCACGTCATCCTTCTTGCCGCGGTACTCGAACGCGACGCCGCGGACGATGAGCGCAAGCAGAATCACCAACAGGGGCAGGTAGAAGCCGCTGAACAAGGTGGCGTACCACTCGGGGAACGCCGCGAAGGTCGCACCACCGGCAACGATGAACCACACCTCGTTGCCGTCCCAGACCGGCCCGATGGTGTTGATGAGGACTCGCCGTTCGGTGTCGTTCCGGCCCAGCACTGGCAACAGGATCCCGACCCCGAAGTCGAACCCCTCGAGGAAGAAGTACCCGATCCACAGGAAGGCGATGATGATGAACCAGACGGTGGTGAGCTCCATGGTCGGCGACCCCTCCTAGTAGGCGAATGTCAGTGACCGCTCGGCGTCGTCGGCGTCAGATCCGCCGGGCTGGGGAAGGACCTCGTCCTGCGATGGCGGGTCAGCCTTGGCGTACCGCAGCATGAGACCTGCCTCGATGACGGCCAGGACGCCGTAGAGAACGGTCAACGCGATGAGGGAGATGAGCATCGACGTCGCGGTGACGCCCGGAGAGACGCTGTCCGCGGTCTTGAGTACGCCGTAGACGGTCCAGGGTTGGCGGCCCATCTCGGTGAAGATCCAACCGACGGAGTTGGCGATGAACGGCAGGGCAAGCGCGAGGACGCCGAGTCGCCAGACCCACGGATTGGATGGAAGACGCCCTCGACGGGTGAGCCACAAGCCGATGAGGGCGAGACCTGCGGTGAGGAAGCCGATGCCCACCATGAGCCGGAACGTCCAGTAGGTGATGGGAATGATCGGCCGGTAGTCACCTGGTCCGTAGGTCGCCTCCGAGGCGGCCTGGATGTCGTTGATGCCTTCGACCCTGCCGTCGAAGTCGCCGGTGGCGAGGAACGACAGCACCTTCGGCACCCTGATGCTGAAGACCTCTCGGCTGCCGTCGAGCGTGCCGACGGTGAACAGCGAGAATGCCGCTGGTTGCTCGGTCTCGTACAGCGCCTCGGCCGCCGCCATCTTCATCGGCTGCTGCTCGGTCATGAGCTTGGCCTGGATGTCACCGCTCACGACGAGTCCGAGTGCGGCGACCAGTGTGACGACGAGCGCCATCTTGAGGGACGGGCGGAACACCTCGACGTGCCGGCGCCGGGCGAGATGCCATGCGCTGATCCCGACGATGAAGAGCCCCGCGGTGAGGTAGGACGCGGCGATCGTGTGCGGGAACGTGACGAGCTGCGTCGGGTTGGTGAGGACCGCCCAGAAGTCGGTCAGCTCGGCGCGGCCGCTCGCCTCGTCGACCCGGTAGCCGACCGGGTGCTGCATCCAGGAGTTCGCCGCGAGGATGAAGTACGCCGAGAGCATGGTGCCCAGCGCGACCATCCACATGCAGGCCGCGTGGAGCTTGGGCGGCAGCTTGTCCCAGCCGAAGATCCACAGGCCGAGGAACGTCGACTCGAGGAAGAACGCGAGCAGACCTTCGATGGCAAGTGGCGCGCCGAAGATGTCACCGACGAACCGGGAGTAGGCGCTCCAGTTCATGCCGAACTGGAATTCCTGGACGATCCCGGTAACGACGCCCATCGCGAAGTTGATCAGAAAAAGCTTGCCCCAGAACTTTGTGGCCCGCAGGTACTCGACCTTGCCGGTGCGGATCCAGGCGGTCTCGAGGCCGGCGACGAGCGCGGACAGACCGATCGTGAGTGGGACGAAGAGGAAGTGATAGACGGTGGTGATCCCAAACTGCCACCGGGCGATGTCGAGCGGGTCCATCCCGCATGCCCTCCCGTGCGGTCAGCCGCCATGTTGCGGCGGTCCAGTGCCCTACTACGCGATGTCGTAAATGCTACACCCAGTAGTACTACATGACGTAGTTAGATCGGTCACACAAGCTCTCAGGGCCTGCCGCACGGGGAACGAGACAGCTCGTGGGGTCAGCCCCGCCACGAGGACGCTGTGGAGCGTCCGGACTCGACGAGGGCAGGCGGCGGGTCAGACACCGCCCAGGCCGGACGCGGTGATCCCCTCGACGAACCGTCGCTGGAGGGCGAGGAACACGGCGAGCATCGGGGCGAGCATCAGCAGCCCGGCCGCGCTGATCAGCGGATAGTTCTGGCTGAAGCCCTGTTGGAAGGCGAAGAACCCGGTTGACACCGGAAGGTACTCAGGGCTCTGGATGAACGTCACCGCGAGGAGGAACTCGTTGTACGCCGCCAGGGCCGTGGTGAGGGCGATGGTGAGGAACCCCGGCCACGACAGTGGCAGTGTGATCCGCCAGATGAGCACCCACTCGGGCGCACCGTCGATCCGAGCCGCCTCCTCGTAGTCACGCGGGATCGACACCATGAACGACCGTAGGAGCAATGTCGCGAACGGCGAGAACACCGCACAGTAGATGATGATCAGGCCGACGAGCGTGTCGTAGAGGTGCAGCCTGGTCCATAGGTAGAACAACGGGATGAGGAAGAGCTGAATGGGCAGCGACCCACCGACCAGGAGGTAGACCAGGACCAGCCCCGAGCCGGGCAGGTCCAACCGGGCCATCGCGTAGGCGGCGCACCCGGCGATGAGGCACACGCCGACGACCGTGCCGGCCACGACGATGGCGGAGTTCGTGAAGCCGACACCCATGTGGGCCGTATGCCATGCCTCCACGAAGTTGGACCACCGCCACGAGCTCGGCAGGCCCATCGGGTTGTCGCCGAGTTCCGCCTGTGTCTTCAGGGCGCTCCAGAAGAAGACCGTGAGCGGGCCGAGCGAGAACGCGGCCAGCAGGCTGAGCACCAGGTAACGGAGGCCGGACATGGCGCGGCTCACGTCTCCCACCCCCTCGTACGCCGTAGCACGAGGTAGCCGCACACCACGACGAAGCTGATCGCCGCCATGACGACACCGATCGCTGCTGCGTACCCGGCTTCGTGGCTGCCGAACGCCGCCGTGTAGAGCAGAGTGCCCAGCACCTCCGTGGCACCGGCTGGCCCACCCCGCGTGAGGATGTAGACGTAGTCGAAGACGAGAAACGACCAGATGATCGTCATCAGCGCGAGGAACACCACCGTGGGCCGGATCGCGGGTAGCGTGATGTAGCGGAACTCCTGCCAGGCGTTGGCACCGTCGAGTCGGGCGGCTTCGTACAGGCTCGGGTTGACACCCTGCATCGCGGCGAGGAACACGACGAGCAGGAAGCCCCACCACTGCCAGTTGTTGACGAACGCCACCGAAGGCAGCGCGAGACGCCCGTCGCCGAGGAAGTTCACGTCATCCAGCACGTGAATGCCGAACTTCGCAAGCTGTGCACCGATGCCGTACTCGGGCGACAGGATGTTCTGCCAGATAGCCGCCGACACCACGGTGGCGATGATGTACGGAATGAAGTACGCGAGCCGGAAGAACATCTGGAACCGCCGTACTCGTGAGACGAGGTAGGCGCCCAGCAGGCCCATCGTCATGGGGACCGTCAGGAAGAAGATCGTCCACCAGATGTTGTGCCAGAAGGCGGAGAGAAAGTTCTCGTCGGAGAGCAGTCTCCGGTAGTTGGCGAGACCTACCCATTCGGCGTCACCCACACCGGTCCAGGACGTGAACGAGTAGTAGAGGCTCGCGATGCCCGGACCGGCGATCACCACGCCATTGACCAGGAGAAGCGGCAGCATGAACAACCACGCGACGAGCGCACGCCGGTGCCGTGCACGCCACCGGGTCTTTTGTCGTCCTTGCCGCTGCGGTGTCCGGTCCGGATACGAACCGGCCGTCCCAGTCTGCCCTGTGGTCGCAGCCGTCATACGTCACGCGTCCTGTGGGGGAGGGATCGGTGGCACCTTGCCCGCCTTGCGTTCCTCCTGGAACACCTCGTCGAGGCCGGCGCAGTACTCCTTCGGCGTGAGCTTCCCGGTGAGCACCTTGTCCATTTCCTGGTAGATGTAGACGTCCGACTTCGGGGGCCAGAAGGTCCACGTCACGTAGCCGAACGACCGCGCCGCCGCGAGGTCGACATAGAGCCGACGGATCCGCTCGTCGGTCGCAGGCGGGAAGTCGCTCTCCTTGTAGTGCAACGGGTACGGCTGGAAGGCGATGGCGGCGACCGCCTCGCCGACCCGCTTCGTGTCTGAGAGCAGCCAGGTGAGGTACTCCGCCGCTTTGTCGGGGTTCGCCGAGTCGGCGTTGATCGAGTAGGTTCCCCCGACGGACAAGGTGTAGAGCTCCTGCGGGACGCCGTCCCGGAAGGCTGGGAGCGGCGCCCAGTCCCATGCCTGCGGGCCGGCACCGGTCTTGCCGTCGAAGAAGTTCTTCATGTCGGCGAAGGCCCAGGAGCCCACGATGTCGAGGGCGATCTCGCCCTTGGCGAACCTCGCGTTCAACGTGTCGAACCGGTTCGTGAAGTACTCCTTGACACCCCCGCCGAACCAGCCCTTCTGGAAGTAGCTGTTGAGCAACGTGATCGCGTCGACGAAGACCGGATCGGTCCACGGTGTCTCGCCGGTGAGCGCCGCGTAGACGGCCTCCGGACCCGCGTAGTGGTTGAGGATCACCGACACGTGCCATTCGGTGGCGGGCTTCCAGTCGGCGCTCCCCGCGAGCACGGGCATGAGACCGTGTCCCTGCGCCTCGGCGCACAGCTCCTCGAAGTCCTCCCGCGTTCGTGGCGGGGTCCAGCCGTACTTCTCCATGACCTCTTTGTTGACGAACGCGATCATGGTCTCGAAGGAGCTGGGGATCGAGTACAGCGTGTCGCCGACCTTGCCCGCGTCGTAGGCCCACGACTGGAGCTTCTCGGCCCAACCGCCTTGCTCGGCGTAGGTGTCGAGCGGGAGCAGCTTGTCGGCGTTGACGTACTCCAGGGCATACGACGGTCCGCTCGTCACAACGATGTCCGGGCCCTGGCCGGATGCGATCGCAGTCTGCTGCAGCCGTTCGAGACTCTCGACGTCCTTGACCGTGAGCTTGACCTGGAAGTCGTGGGTCTGGTTGAACGCGTCGACGAAGTGCTTCTCGAAGTACTGTCGGTCGGCGTTCCTCTGGAACGCCGCCCAGAGCGTGATCGCGTTGGCGTCACGTCGGGTCGCCGATCCCTGGGTACAGGCCGAGAGCGCGGCGAGTGCGGCGGCGCTCCCACTGAGGGAGAGGAGACGTCGTCGGGAGAGAGCCATCATTGCCTCCTCGAACGCACGAGGGCGAGGGTACGTGTCGCCAGGTCGGAGATGCGTGATCGGTCGAAGCCGAAGAGCGCGCTCCGGATCGTGTCGTGGAGCGGATTCGTCCAGTTCGGCGGGATGCGTGCAGCACCGGTGAGGATGCCGGCGACCGATCCCGCCGTGCCGCCGTTGGAGTCGGTGTCCAGCCCACCGAGCACCGTGAGGGCGATCGTCCGGGTGAAGTCACCCTCGCCCCAGAGCAGGCCGGCGGCCACGACGGCGGCGTTGTTGATCGTGTGCACCCAGCTGTAGTGGCCGTAGCGCTCGTCGATGGCTGCACGGGCGGCATCCCAGTCGAGGCCGCGCGCGTGCATGTCGAGGACGTCGCGCAGGGCCTCGGCAAGCCGTGAACGCGGTGGGACGACACCGAGCGACATCTCCAGTGCCGCACGTGCGTCGCCCGCTGTGAAGGCTGCCGCGACGAGCCCTGCGGCCCACATCTCGCCGTAGATTCCGTTGCCGACGTGGGAGACGGCCGCGTCGACGTACGCGAGCCGTGCCGCCGCGAGCGGATCACCCGGATGTGCGTAGCCGAAGGCATCACCACGGATCTGGGCACCGATCCATTCCCGGTAGGGATTGCGGTGCGTCGCGGTCGCCGGCGGCTCGAGACCGAGGGCGAGGTTGCGGTAGGCAACGCGCTCAGCGGTGTAGGTCTGATGCCAGGGCAGGAGCAGCAGCCAGCTCGCGGCGACGTCGCGAGAAGTGAGCGCCTCGCCGTACTTCTCCAACAGGTGCAGGCCGAGGATGGTGTAGTCGACGTCGTCGTCTCGCGAGCTGCCGTTCACCCTTCCCCTCGTCGTGTCAACCCAGCATTGCCGCAGCTCGTAGCCGTCTGGCATCGGGTCGAGGACGGGGAAGTAGTCGTCCAACGGCCACGCACCGGCGAGCTCCAGGTAGGACCGCAGGCGTGCGGGTGTCCAGTGGTCGCCGTTCTCCACAGGTTTGCCGAGCATGTTGCCGGCCACCCGTCCCAACCAGCCACCCAGGACCTGATCCCGCAGGCGATCGCCATCGGGAGGAACGTCCGCCGGTGGCGGGGTGAGGGTCCCAAGAATGTCGGGCCAGGCGTTCGGCTCCTCGTAGGGCCAGCCGACAGGCGGGTCAAGACTGTCGAGCTCGTCGGCGAGCTTGCCGAGCTCCTCCCGACGACCCGCGACGTCGCCGTTCGCGGTCAAGGCCTGGAACCGACGCTCGATGTCGCTCACGTCGTGTCCGGTCTCGCGACGCTGGGCGATCTCGTTGAGGACGAGGTCGTAGAGATCGACGGCATCGTGGGGCATCGATTGTCCTCCGCTCGAACGGCAAGGTGGGCTTCGTCACCGGGAAGGTTCGGCGACCGGGCGGCCTCCGGCGCGGCGGCCGCCTTTCTGGCTTGTGCCGGTGTCGCTGCCTTCTGTTGTGCAAAACGTTTGGTAAGCATCTTGGGCCGGGATCTCCGTTCAGTCAACGGCTTGACCATCCCTCATCGCGGGAACAACTTGCGCAAAACGCCCATAGTGCCTCGTAAATCACCAAGACGGGAGGGATTCCTGGGAACCTCACGGGCTATCATCGGCAGCAGAATTGCCAAACGTTTTGCGCCGCAGCCTGATCCCAACGTGTCACCGCCGTCCACACTCCCGGGCCCCATCCCTGCGGAAGGCGGTCGGTCATGATGCGGAGGGCGCACGTTGAGAAGTACGCGGCAGAGATGTAGAGAGGTCGCAGCATGGGCGCTCCCACGCGGGTCCGGATGGCGGACGTGGCTGCGCGCGCCGGGGTCAGCATCACCACCGTGTCGCACGTGCTGAGCGACCGTCGGCCGGTCGCACCGGCGACGAAGCAGCGCGTGCTCGAAGCGATCGAATCCCTGGGCTACCAGCCGAGTGAGCTTGCTCGCAGCCTGCGCATGCGCCGCACACACACTGTCGCCCTGCTCATTCCCGACATCACCAACCCCTTCTACCCGACACTGGCACGCGGCCTGCAGGACGTGCTTCGAAGCGGCGGCTACCACAGCGTGGTCTGCAACACCGACAACGATCGCGACGAGGAACGCGCCTTCCTCGAGGAGATGGTGGCGAGGTCCGTGGACGGCATCGTGATCGTCGGGTTCGGGACTGACGAGAATCTCCTGATGCGGGCGGCGGCGGGCATTCCGGTGGTGGCGTTCGGCCCGAAGTTCAGCC
This sequence comes from Actinopolymorphaceae bacterium, assembly GCA_036564245.1. Taxonomy (GTDB): domain Bacteria; phylum Actinomycetota; class Actinomycetes; order Propionibacteriales; family Actinopolymorphaceae; genus Thermasporomyces. Next base: position 33,803 of record DATCKU010000104.1, on the reverse strand, counting down.
TTGCGGTTGGCGACATCGTTGGGGTGGACGACGAAGCTGGCATGGCGGAGGCCACCCGTTATCTCCTCGACAAGGGCCTCGAACCCATTGGGTACGTCGGCCCCGCATCGGACGCGGGGCCTGGCCGTTCCCGCCGCCGCGGCTACGAAGAAGCGCTCGCTGCCGCCGGGCGTGCGGTCGACCCCGCTCTCGTCGTGGGCGACGACTACACCCGCGAGTCGGGGGCCGCCGCCATGCGCGCGCTGCTGGACGGTGGACGGCTCCCTCGCGCCGTCGTCTGCGCCAACGACCTCATCGCGATCGGTGTCCTCGACGTCGCGCGCGAGCGCGGGATCGCCGTTCCTGACGATCTTGCAGTCGTCGGCTTCGACGACATCGAGGCGGCGTCGTTCACCTCGCCACGGCTCACCACGGTCGTCAACCCCGCGTACGACCAGGGTCGTATGGCCGGGCAGCTCCTGCTCGCCCGACTTACCGGCGCCGACGACGGGCCGCACCGCAAAGTCATACTCGGCTGTCGTCTCGTAGTCCGCGAGTCAGCATGAGCGGCCCACGTGCAGCGCTGAACCGCAAGCACTGCATCCCGCGGTCAGCGTGAACAAGCCGACTCGCCGCCCGCGATCAGAGCGCTCCGTCTGCGACCGGTTCGGCCCAACCGATCGGCGACTGTAGCGCCAGCCCGGGGAGTGCCAAGACGCTTCTGCTCGCGCCCGCTACCACTCTCATCAGCGAGCAGGGTTTCCGGTCGAGCCCGCCGACGCTCGGTGGTTCGTACACGCTCGACAACCTCGCCTACGCCGTAGGTCTCGTTTTCGGCCCGCTCCTTAGTGGATTCGGGGTCCAGGCAACCGGATTCACGACGGCAATAATGATCGCGGCCGCCGTCGTCGCAGCGGTTGGTGGCGCCGCTCTGACCCGACTACCTCGGGTAATGTCGGCGCGCGAGGAGGCCCCAGCGGGATGGGCGAGCCGGCATAGGCAAGCTGGTCTCGTAGCCGAGAGAATCGCCTGTACGTGCGCCACGTCGGGATGACGCCAGAACCAGTCTGCGGATGACAGCAGTGCGAGGAGGACGGCATGAACGTGGAACTCGTCGAAGGTGACATCACCAAGCAGCAGGTCGACGTGATCGTGAACGCAGCGAACCCCTCGCTGCTCGGCGGCGGTGGTGTCGACGGCGCGATCCATCGCGCCGGTGGCCCGACGATCCTCGCGGAGTGCCGGCAGTTGCGTGCCTCCCGCTATCCCGACGGGCTGCCGAGAGGTGAGGCGGTCGCCACGACGGCCGGGCAGCTACCCGCACGATGGGTCGTCCACACCGCGGGTCCAGTCTGGAGCGCCTCCGAAGACCGGAGCGACCTCCTGCGTGCGTGCTACGCGAACTCGCTCACCGTGGCGGACGAGCTGGGGGCGAGCAGCATTGCGTTCCCGTTGATCGGCTCTGGCATCTACGGTTGGCCAGTTGACGACGCCGCGCGACACGCGTTGAGCGTCCTGCTCTCTGCGCAACCAGAGCACCTCACCACAGCTCGGCTCGTCCTGTTCGGCCAGCCGACGTACGACGCCGTCGTTGCGGTCCGGCAACGCCTGTCTTCGTGACTCTAGCGGACACGACGTCTTCATCCTTTCCACGAACGCCGTACGCGTAGACGACTCTGTCCTGCTCCACCTGCTCCGGCGGTGTGGCCAGCCACACCGCGGGATTCGGGTTGGCGCGGTTGTTGCGCTGTCGGGCGGATCGAAAGACTGCTGACTCCTTCGCTTTCGACCGCGCAGCTCCCAGCTGAGCCAACAACCTCTGGCTCGCCATTGCGCTGCGAGCGATGTATGTCATCGGAGCGTGTACGGAAGGGATGTTGGTGCCGACCTACGACCACAAGCCGATTTGCCAGAGGGCGACGGCTTTGGCTACTGCCTTGGGCCTGGTCCTACTCGTGTCTGGTGGGTGCGCGGATGAGCGTGGGAAGCGTGCCCTACCTGAGCACACTCGCAGCTCACCGACCATCGATGAGCTGCCTACGCTACCTCCTGACGATCCAGATGGCCCATCAGAAAGCCCCAGTCAACCGTCGCCTGCCTCGAGTCCGCTCGCTGACGTGGATCCGTGCTCGTTGATGACCGAGGAAGCGGCGGCCGCAGTCGACATCACAGACATCAGCAGCGGAGAACCAAGACAGGTCGGCACGAGTAGGACCTGTAGATGGCATGTGGAAAAGGAAACCGCAGCTGCGAGCTCTGTCGTGGTCATCGGTGTCGATGACACTTACGGGACCAGGCAGATGAATCCCGATGTCGACCGAACTCCGGTTACGATCGGGAAGCGACGCGCGGTCCGCTCCCTCGGAGACTTCTCCTGCTCGGTTCTTATCGACGTGGGGGACAGGTCTCATGTCCTTGTGCAGTTCGCAGGTACCGGAGAGATCACCGACTGTCCGCCTGCCTTGAAACTCGCCAGGTTGATCGAGCCGGAGCTCCCGGACGGCTGAGTTGGCTCGCCGGACCGGTTATCAGCCGTTCTGAAGCGTCGTGTCTGTGGCGAGCTGCAGGGGCTTGTCATGTGCCGAGGTGAGCGCGCCTAGCGTGGTGTGGTCAGCTACACCACGTGGATGCGGGCTGACACGCTTGCCTCGGCAACCGACCAATGGTCAGACTGCTGTCGCTCTCCCATGCCCTCGAAATGATCATGGAAGGCGTCGGGGTTGGCTACGATCGTCCGGCATTCGGCTTGCGTCGACCGCAGAGTCCGGCGAGACGATGGCGGTCAGGGATGTACTGCGCGAGAGCGCGTGCGACGGAGTTCGTGCTCGTGGAGGTGCGGGTGGATGCAGGTCCTCTTCGAGCGGATGGACAGTGGCAACCTAGCGGACCGAGGTAGTACGAGGAGATGAGCGCGGACGTGTACCAGCCGGCCTCAGCAGAGGCTGTCGAGTTGATCAGGCGCGTTCGGGAGGCGACGGAGCAAACGCCCTACCGGATGAATATGACCACGGACGGGTTCGAGATCGCGCTTGACCTATCGGACACGACCTGGCATGGGCTGCTGTACTCCCAACGCGTTGATCGAGTGTTCTCCCACCGCGTTCAGGTCATCGAGCACGCCCGAAAGCTGAAGATTTCCGACGTGGTGACAACCGTGACGTGGTCGGAGGGCGCGCACGGGCCGATCCCGCGGCTTGGTGTCAGCAAGGCGTCGGCGTCCGGCCGGGTATGGACTTTCACGTCTGGGAGCACATCGCGGGACGGGCAGGGGAATCCGGCCACGTTCACATTCTCCTCCGAGGAGGGACGGCGCCTGATCACCGAGCCGGCGAAGCATCTGGGTTGGCGGGTGGCCTGGAGCACGAATGCGATCATCGGACTGGTGGTGGCGTGCATTGCGCTTGGAGGACTGCTTGTAGCAGGTGTAGTTGTAGCCGCGTTGGCTTTGGCCGGCTCCGTTCAGCTGCCTGATCCGGCGGGTATAGAAGGCAGCCCCAAATTGCTGATCATTGGCATCTGTTTTGCGTTCATCGGCGCCGTCACCGGCTACTTCGTGGTTGGGCTTGCTCGTCAAGAGCGCAAGCTGAGAAATGGCATCACCGTATCAGGCGAGATCGTCGACATCGTCGAGGAGCGCCGCCGGTACCGAGGCTTGTCCGGTCCGCTCTCTTCCACCCAGATCAGGGTCTACCGGTATCCCGTGCTCAGGTACCGCACGTTGGATGGTCGTGAGTTCACCATGAAGTCGCAGTACGCCGATACCGGCGGCCGCACCGTCGGTGACCGGGTGGACGTTGTCTACGCACCGGACGAGCCTACGCTGGTGCGGGTCGCGAAGAGCTCGTTCACCAAGTGGGCGATTCCGTTCGCAGGTGGGATTGCGGCTCTGCTCCTTGCTATCGGCGTCACGTTCATCCTCATCTCGGTCTGAGCGGGCCGACGCCTTTCTGAGGTTGTGCGATGCCGGATGTTAGCGGGAATGCGGTTGTCGTGAAGAATGGTTTGCCGACCGCCAGGAGACGAGGTGTGCAGAGACGATGATGTTGTGCGACCAACCGCTGTCTTTGTCGTAATCGCCGCCGCACGTTATCAGCCGTAGCTCTGCACGGTTACTCGGACCGAGAACCGTTGCGATTGGAAAGTCGTTCCGGGGGTGCAGCTCTGCTCCGTCGACCTCGAACGTGGTCGTGATCCCGTCGCGACGGGTGATGTCGATGGTGTCTCCGACCCGGAGCGCTCCCAGCCGATAGAACACCGCGGGTCCGCTGTACTTGGAGTCCAGATGGCCGACGATGACGCTGCGCCCGCGTTCACCTGGAACGACACTGTGGACATACCATCCAGCGTCGTATGGCTTGTCGGCAGGTGGCGCGGCGATCGCACCATTGTCAGCCACGCCGACCCGGCGCAGCGGCGCGTTCACGCTGATCGTGGGGATGGTGATCCGCACTGGCGCACTGTGGGTCGCCGGAGGCAGTGTCAGCGCAGCGTCGGACTGCGAGGCCTGGGTGTTCGGCCGCCCGACATGCGGCCCCGCGCGGCCCGACCGCCTTGCAGAGCTTTTGGCCGTTGGGCTTGCCGTCGCGGCGACGATTTCCTGATTGCCGGGCATGGGTGGTGGTGCCGGTCGCCGGACCAGGTCGATTGCGATCAGTCCGATGCCTGCGAGCAGAGCCGCCACGATCAACGTGTTGGCTACCCACCTCACCGTGACCCTGCAGACGTGGTGCCAGGCATACCGGGAGCCGGTCTTACCACGTCCTGTCACGTCATGGCCTCGTGGTGGCCAGGCCGCCATGGCGTCGACGTGTCCGACGGCGCAGTGACACCGCCGCGGCCGCCATCAGCGCGGCAGCGACCAAGACTGTGCCCATGAGCGTTTTCGGGCTCGGGCCAGTGGTCGCGGTCGTGCCGTCACCGCTGTCCGGTCCAGGGACAGTCGACGGACTGACGGCCAGATTCTGGTTAGCGCCCGCGGCGATGGTCGTCACGGTCGCCCCGCTGGGAAGCGAGACTTGAGTCGGGCTCTCGGTCGCTCCACCGGACGTACCGTTACCTGTCTGCCCAAAGCCATTGTCGCCCCACGCCAGGAGCTGACCAGACGATGTCAGCGCGAGGCTGTGCCGGCCGGCTGCGGCTACGGCGGTGGCGGTGGTGTTCGGGGGCAGGGCCACCTGAAGAGGCGAGGTTGCCGGGTTTGGATCACCGTTACCCAACTGGAAGTCCTCGTTCGACCCCCAGGCAAAGACGTCGCCGACCGCCGTCAGCACCAGCGTGTGGTTCCCGAGAGCGCCGGTCGTAACCGAGGTGACGGTGGTGCCCGAGGGCAAGGAAACCGGTGTGGGAACGTCGCTGTTGTCGGTCGTCCCGTTGCCGAGCTGGCCCTGGTCGTTCAGGCCCCAGGCGAGCACCGAGCCGGTGGCCGTACGGGCGACGCTGAAATTTTCACCGGCTGCTACGGCCGTGACGGCTGTGCCGGGCGGGAGATCCACGGCAACTGGTGTGGTGGCGAAGTTGTCACTGGTGCCGTTGCCTAGCTCCCCGAACTCGTTCAAACCCCACGCAAGCACCTGTCCTGTGGACGTAACGGCCAGGCTGTGATCGCCGCCGGCCGCGATGCCGGTCACGGTGGCTCCTGGCGGCAGCAGCACCGGGACGGGAAGGTTGCTGGACTCGCCGACTCCTGGGTTGCCGAGCTGTCCGGCACTGTTTGACCCCCAGGCGAGGACCCGTCCGGTCGACGTGAGAGCCAGGCTGTGCTCGCCACCGGCGGCGACCGCTGTAATCACGGTCCCGGACGGGATCTCCACTGGGACTGGAACGCGGCTACCCGCGTTGTTGCCCGTCCCGAGCTGCCCGGAGCCGTTGGCTCCCCAGGCGAAGACTCCGGCCGAGGTGACGGCCAGGCTGTGGGCCTCGCCGCCTGCGACGTCGGTGGCAGTCGCCCCGGCGGGGAGCGATGCCTGGGTGGGCACGTCAGCGAACCCCACGTTGCCTGGAATACCAAGCTGTCCTTGGTCGTTCCCGCCCCAGGCCAGTACCCGACCCGCCGTCTGGGCGGCGGCAGGTGTCACACCGAGGAGCAACGACAGCGACGTCGCCAGGACGGCAGTCAGAGCGGCGACCAGCCCGGCCATGCGTGATGGTCGCTTGCCAGACCAGCCAGCCCGCTGACGGTTCCGCCTGTCGTGCATGTGCACCACACCCCCGATGCAAACCCTCTTGACGACGTCGAGATTCGCCGACGTGTCCCTACGTGGCTGTATGCTCTCCGGACGTTCCAGCTATGCCAGGGTCAGCGAACTCGCCGTTTGTGTGACTGGTTGCCGCTCAGGAGGCAGGTCCAGGTCCGACCGGACCGGTCACCAACCGAGTTCTTGACATATGGATTGGGTACGAGTCGCTTACCTTGATGAGGCGGGCAACCGGCAACCAAGACTGTCATGAGGGCATTCCAATCTCCGGAGGCAATACCGTCGCCGGCATCTAAGGCAAGTCAGACTGGCAGAGTAAGTACCGGGACACGGGACAGTTGATGCGCCTGGACGAAAGCGAGGCTTAGGCGCCGTGACCATTAGGCTCGAATCGTTGAGCCTGCATCATTTGCGTCACTCACAAGCTTGTCCCCTCAGACGGGTTCGCGTTTGAGAGCGTGCGCCGCTGCACACCGCAGAACGGTCAGCGTCGATGACAGACGTCTTCTCTTGGCCATCAGTCAATTCGGCAAGAAAAGACGGCTGTTCACGGCGCGGGACATTCTCTGGGTGTACACGACCTTGTGAATTGATATGTGTCGTCAAGCGAAGCGACATGTGGGGTTCGCGGCGATAGGTGTTAGCCTGCCATGAAGCGTAAGTTCTCAACTGGGGAGGATTGATGAACGTACGCTGGATCAGGCCACGGCTTCCATGGCTTCTTGCAGGCTTGATCGCCGCTGTTGGGCTAGCAACGGTCGCGATCTGGTCCCTTGCGGGTCTGTCGGTACAGCGCGACGGTCCGGAGGCTGCAGACCATACTGGTTTGTGGACTGGCACCTCAGGGATCACGATGTCTCGTGAGACCACCGACTTCTCGTTGGGGTACACGATGCAGTGTGACTTCTGGTTCCGTCTCGATGCTGCCGGCAAGGTGCAAGGCAGGGCGTATGCCGTCTACCAGCCGACGTTCGATGCAGCCGGCCTGAACAACAAGATCCAGCTTGCCAAGAGCGCGGTCGGTGGAGCGCTCGGTTTGCTTCCGGGCGGGGAGTTGGCGTTCGCCAGGTCGGCAATCGAACTTGGCAAGGGCGCGACGAATCTGGCGATCAGTGGACTGGTTGGAGTAGAGGGAACCTTCGACGATCCCAGGCCGGTGCGTAGCGGCGAGATCACCGGTTCACTCATTCATGACAAGCTGACCCTGCGATGGGTTGACGAGCAGTCGCAGACAGCAGGTATTCCGGCGGAGATATCGCTGAGGTACGTCAACCGGAAGGAGCTGCTAGCGCGCCCGACTCTCAAGGTCGAGGAACCCTGGCAAATCGCGGCCAAGGTCGATGCTGATTCAGGCGGCCTGTTCGCTATCGCGCAGAAACGAACGGAGTCCAAGCCGGAGGACAACCCCAAGGAGTCGTTGTTCGTCTACTGGACCGCGTCACGGGTTCAGTAGTCAACTACCTACCGCGCACACCGACGACGGCGGTGACAGCAAAGTTCGAACGTGACGTCCGACGTCACGCCAGGACGGCGGTCGGCCGCCCTGTGGAGGGTCAGCGTCCGACCAGAGCCGCGATCATTCACCTGCGGAACGCGGCTCTGGTCGCGGCTGCGGTGGAGCTGGAGTACTCCGATGGTTCGAGAAAGCTCCATTCGTCGAATGTCTTCCCGCTCAGGACGGCACGCCGGTAACTGAAGCAGGCAAGGTACAACGGCCGGACATACTCACCGCTTCGAGCCGATCGAGCTGATCGTCGGTCAGCTCGACATGTGCCGGTAGGCGTCGACGACCGCGGCGATCCACCCTTGATTGGTGTGTCGTGAAGGCAACAAGTGTCCGGTGCCCCAGATCAGGTAGGCGAGGTCGGCACGGCGCGGATCGCGCACGGTCGGCTGCCGGGACCTTGGTATCGACGGCGTCCAGGAACGCCAAGGCGACCAGTAGGTTCTGGCGGGGAGAACCGTATGTCCCATAGCTCGGCGATCGGTCGGCGCCGTCGCTGACACTCCCTCGACCTGCGTAGCGCGTGTCAAGCGATCGTGTCGCTTACCTGTCGGCTCGCGATCCACCGAGGCGAGTCGGCGCCCAGTCGGCGAATGCGTTCGGCTTACGATGTGTTGCAGCGCCTTGCTGGACGTCGTCGGCCTGAAAGGAATTTCTGCCGGCGACCTGTCGGATCCAAAGCGACGCATTCGTAGAAGAGGTGAGACAGCCGGGGGAGGAGCTGAGAGGCGACCGGCGACCCCGAAAAGTCGAGGTGCGGCTATTCCAGAGCGAGTGAGTGATGCGTACGACGCGGTCAGTCGGGCCCACCGGGAGGAATGGGCCCGGGTGGTGGCCGCGCTCGCCCGTAGGTTCGGTGACCTCGACATCGCCGAGGAGGCTGCCGCCGAGGCCTTCACGGCCGCCGTGGAGCGGTGGCCGCAGGACGGCGTACCTCCAAATCCTGGTGCATGGCTCACGACCACTGCCAACCGCAAGGCCATCGACCGGATCCGGCGGGAACGCAAACGCGACGACAAGCAAAGGGAGGCTCAGGTGATCTTCGGCTACCCATCTGAGCCTCATGGCGCCATAGACGACGACCGGCTCCGTCTGATCTTCACCTGTTGTCACCCGACGCTGGCCCCTGAGGCCCGTTTGGCGCTGACGCTGCGACTGGTCGGCGGCCTCACCGTGCCCGAGATCGCGCGGGCGTTCCTGGTACGCGAGACCACCATCGGGCAGCGGATCACCCGCGCGAAAGCCAAGATCAAGGCCGCGCGGATCCCGTACCGCGTGCCTGACGCAGAGGACCTGCCGACGCGCGTTCGCGACGTCCTCGCCGTGCTGTTCCTGGTCTTCAACGAGGGCTACCTGGCCACTGGCGCAGGAACCGACCCCATACGTGCCGACCTGACGTCCGAGGCGATCAGGTTGACTCGCTTGCTGCGTGAACTGATGCCGTACGACGGTGAGGTCGCAGGCTTGTTGGCCCTCATGCTGCTCACCGAGGCTCGGCGTCCTGCTCGGGTGTCGGCTACCGGTGAGCTCGTCACCCTCGGCGAGCAGGACCGTAGCGCATGGGACGCAACCCTCATCGCTGAGGGACACGCGTTGGTCCGAGAGCGGCTCGCGGTGGTGGCCGCTGGCGGGCCGCCGCCCGGCCGCTACCAGCTCCTGGCTGCGATCAACGCCGTCCACACCTCAGCCAGGGACGTACGCGAGACCGATTGGGCGCAGATCGTCGCTCTCTATGACCAACTCATCCACGTGGACCCGTCTCCAGTCGTCGCGCTGAACCGTGCCGTCGCCGTCGCCGAACTGGATGGTCCTGAGGTGGCCCTCGCTACGATCGACTGCCTCGCCGACAAGCTAGCCGGATACCACGCGTATCACGCCACGCGTGCCGATCTTCTGCGACGGTTGGGCCGGTCGGAGGAGTCGCGAGAGGCGTACGACAAAGCCATCGGGTTAGCTGGGAACACCGCCGAGATCGCCTACCTCACCCGACGCCGCGACCAGCTGATCGCCGGCCTTGGGACGTGATGCTCCATCGCGACCTGCTCGCGCCGCACCGGGCGCTGGAAGCCTCCGGCGAGCCGACCTGGCCAAGCTCGTGTTCTATCCCGAAGGCGTCGACATCACCGTACGCAGACACCGAAGGCGATCTCTCCTGTGTCATAACTCCGCGGCGCTGTCGTGCCGTCAGCTCCTCGGGGCTCCCCATTGGCCCCACTGCGGTTGCACAGGGGGTGGCGGCGGCGGTACGGGGCTCGGGGCTGGGACCGGTCCCGGACTACCTCGACGAACACCTGCTACGACCAGAAGAACGATGCCCAGGGCGGTGGTGAGGCTGTCCACGACGTTCGCGACGAGGCCGATGAGATTGAGCTGATCGATCTCGACCAACTGGAAGTTCACCACAAGGAGCCAGGCGAGCTGCGTCACTGCGCTTGTCAGCAGCAGCACGCACCCGATTGCCACCAACGCCGTGCCCCCGGGATGCTTCGTGCGTTGGGCGATCGCGATCACGATGCCGGCCGCAGGCGCGACCAGGACGACCAGTGCGAGCGCGATGTGAAGCAACTGGATGAGATCCATGGCGGCCGAGCCTAGACCACCAGGTGCTGACCGTTCGGCGGACACCCTGGGCACAGATCGTGGTGGAATACTGATCTGTCATGTATCAGCTTCCGGTGCGACAACCTGACGGATCGACGCTTTGGAGTTTCGAGCGGCTTGCCGAACACGAGCTTGGTGGTCTGGATGCGTCAGTGCCCCTGACCGCTTCACTCGTCGTGCTCTGGTGTGGGCACCGCTGCCTCATGGTCTTCAACCACTACAAGCGGGCGTGGGAGTTGCCTGGAGGCATGCTGGATCCGGGCGAGTCGCCTCGCGAAGCTGCCGTACGTGAGCTCGCCGAAGAGAGCGGGCAGCGTGCAGACACCCTCGAGCTCGCCGGGGTGGCACTGACCACCGTTGCTCCCGACAACCGACGTGAGCATCTCGCGATCTACCGTGGGCGCGTCGAGTCCCCGCAGCCGTTCAGTCCAAACGACGAGATGTCTGACGCTGTGTGGTGGAACCCAGGTGATCCGCTGGCCGACCTGTTTCCGATCGATGCAGCGCTCGCAACGCTCTGCCGCTGACCTCAGTTGAAAATCAGCACGCGACGTGGTGACGGCCCTCAGGTGACGAACGCTGGGAACAGCGGTGGCGGTGGATTGGTGGCATCCGACCTCGACGCCCGCTCACGACGAGCTGATGTAAGCGGGTAGACGGGCATTTCACGAAAGACTACCTGTACCTCGACGTGGCCGGATCCGGTCAGCGATGGAGTCATGCGAGCGGGGATTGGACGTGCGTAGCGTGCCGGCCATGGAGGAGTACGAAGCTCTGCAGGCCTGGAGGAGCGTCGTCGGTGCGGCTCGACTCGAACCGATGGAGAAGGTGCATCACCCGATTTGGAGGGTGACCGGCGAAGATGGCCGGCAGTGGGTGCTCAAGCGCTTACCGGAATGGCCACCCGGTGTTGGCCCGGTCGAGGAGTATCGCGTGCTGTGTTACCTACAGGCCCGCGGACTCCCTGTGGCCGTGCCGGTCGTCACCGATGACGGGTTGATCGCCCACAACGCCGACAACCTCGGCACCGAACCCCATGAGAAGCGGCCAACCGGCCCGAACGCGTACGCGCTCACACCCCTGCTCCCCAACGACCCTGAGCTGCGCGAGTCGCCGGAGTTGGCCCGCACGATCGGCCGCGGCATCGGTCGGCTTGACCGGATGCTCTCCGAGTGCCCATGGCACGTGACGTCATTCACTGACGATCCTGGACCGAACATCCTCGGCGACAGTTACGTCAACCTACCGGAGGAGCTGCGTACCCTGGTCGATCGCCTGCGGAGCCGACTGCTTGCCGCGCTCACGGATCTGCCCACCCAGCTCACGCACGGCGATTGCAATGTGGGCAACGTCCTCGTGCACGACGGTGAAGTCAGCGGATACATCGACCTTGATCACCTGCCACGGGGCCCACGAGTCCGTGACCTGAGCTATTACCTCGCAAGCCGTTTGTCGAAGCAGATCAACGGTGGTGATCCCGGTGCCATGGTCGCCGTGCTTCGTCACTATGTCGCCGGCTACCACTCGGTCCATCCGTTGACCGAACGCGAGCTCGCTGCCGTCGTACCACTACTGCTCACGGCTCTGGTCGGCGGCGCGGACTGGTGCCTACGCGGCTGGGTACCTGATCCTGCCGGCTACCAACGAAATCTGCGTGCGATCGAATGGGTCACGTCACGTTTCGACCACCTGGTCGAAGCGGCGACATTCTGATGCCGGAGACGAGTCGGACGAGTCCAGGTGACGTCGCCAAAGGCGACGAAGAGGCAGGCAGTGCTGCGCCCTACCCCGTGGCCTAACGCTTCCAGCCCGGTGATGCCCTGCAGATGTCGGGTACCCATACTGAGAGCACCGTACGATGCATCACGTCGCGGCCGCGCGCACGGTGCGAATGTGACGGCTCCGTTGAAAGGGGACTAGATGTCAGAGCATGTTGTGGATGTGAGCTGGGCCCGAGGTGATGCGGAATTCACCTACCAGACATACAGCCGAGATCATGTCTGGCGTTTCGACGGTGGCGCGACGATCACGGCCACGGCGAGTCCGGCGTACCTTGGGAACGAGGCCCACGTCGACCCGGAGGAGGCGTTTGTTGCGGCGCTGGCGTCCTGTCACATGCTGACCTTCCTCGCGATCGCGGCGAAGAAGCGGTTCGTGGTCGACTCCTACGACGATCGTGCGGTTGGCTACCTGGAGAAGAACGACGCCGGGCGACTGGCGATCACTCGTGTGGTGCTGCAGCCCGAAGTCGGGTTCGCAGGCGACGAGCCGGACGCCGAAACGCTCAAGCAGATGCACCAGCAGGCCCATGAGCAGTGCTTCATCGCGAACTCGGTGAAGACCGAGGTGACTGTCGAGTTGTGACGAGGTGCGGGTCTGACGAGGCTGGAAAGCAAGAAGCGCATCAGCTTACGTGTACGTTCGATGCAGGTCTGGTCGCTCTCGTCCACGCCGATCACGAGGGACGAGAGCGCGACGCTCAACGTGTGCAGGTCCCTACGTCGGTGGTACGACTCGTCGAGGGCGGCGCGAGCCCGGCTGCCCTGGCATGCTGGCCATTCGAACAGCCATAGCGTCCATGGAGCAAGTCGTTTTCACTGACGCTCGGCTGGGGGCACTGCGTTGACCAAGCGGGGGATAGCGAGCAAGCCGGAGTTGACGTCGACCGTGGCACGGTCGATGTGTTGCATGGTGAACCGACGGCCGAAGTGTCGCTCCGCGGTCTCGGTGAACGCCGCGACGCCGCGGTCGACGGCGAGGGCGTTGGCGTTCGTGTTCGACACCCTGATCTCGATGCGGTTGTCGCCGTGGCGCAAATGTTTGGCGATCGACAGCCGGTATGGCGGACACCAGAGGATGCCGGCGTAGGCGCCGTTCACGCTGACTTCGGCGACTTCGCCGACTGGTGGAAGGACCTCGACACGATAGGCAGGTCCTCGGATGGCACTGAGCAACCCAGGCTCACCGCAAAGCTCGGTGGTGATCGGGGTGGCGGGCCCGAGGTCGAGCCAGCTCTCGGCCGGAATCTCCTCTAGGTGAACCGAGATCGTGTAGGTCGCACTGCCGGAGTAGTGGCGACGTGCCGGGTCGTCTTCCCAGCGGTGGGGGAGTCGTACGGGAGCGCTGTCGTCGCCGTCGAAACGCACGCTCCACCCCTCGCCCAGAACAATCTCGGTGGTGGCCAGATCGGTCGGCTCTTCGACGAGGGGAGAGCTGTCATCGTCGAAGCCGACGAGCACGGCGGCTTCGTACGGTTCCAGCCGCAGCGCAACCGGCCGGTGCCCCTGCATGCGAGCGAGTATCTGGCCGGACGTGGGATCCCATCGCTCGATGCGACTGCGCGGGTCGCGCGTTCTGACCTCGAATCGCGTAGCGGCCGACCCAGTGTTGACGACGAGGTAGATGTCGACGTCTCCGCACCGGCGGTGGACGGTGCCGACAGACGGCTGCGGTGGGATCAAGGTCATGTCTGCCGTCAGCTCGGCGCGTAACACATCGACGAGCTCGGGCACGGACTTGAGCGCGGTTCCGACGCGAGGTGTGCCGCCGACCGCCCATACCCACCCTCCAGCACGTTCGACGGATTCCAGCCATGCAACGGTGCTGTCCGGCAGATCCTCGACGAAGGGCAGGACGACAGCAGAGAACCGGTCGGGGGCGAGGATTTGCGTCGCGTCGTCGTCGAACAGGACGAAGTCGAACCCGGCTTCGCGCACAGCCCGTACGAGATCGAAACCGATGTGCTCGCGCGTGCCATGCCAGAGGTCCAGTGCGCGCTGAGCCGGTCCGAGTCGGGCGTAGACGTCGCGAAGTGGTGTGTACAACCCGACATCGCTGACACGTTCACCCTGCCGCATCAACCAGCACAGCCGTTGCAGATAGCGGTTCAGCGGTACGGCGGCGGGCCACCATGGGTTCCGGTCGTCCAACGAACCGGCGGCGTAGAAGAGCCAGCCGAGCCCGTCGGCATCCGGTGGGGAGTACGGCCAGCCGTGTGCGACGAACTGGTTGACACCCAACAGCAGATGCTCGTGCGCTTCACCCTTCAGATCGAGCGGCGTGGCCCGGAACGACGGCGAGTGCACCCACGTCCAGATCTCGCTCGACACGACCGACCGGTCGTAGATCTGGGCTGCCGACGAGGCCCAGCGCGTCGGAGGAACGTCCTTCCATCCCCACCCTTCGCCTTCGAACGCATCGGCGTATCGGTAGCTGCTGACACTGACCGGCGGCACACCGTACGCCTGGATTCGAAATGCCACACCGTGCGAAGCGGCCCATCGGCGCATCGGCGCGATGAAGTTCTCCTCACACAATTCGGTGAGCGTTCGGTAGTAGTCCGCACGAAATCGGCGAGCGGCCGCCTGGTCGACGTTCCTGTTGTCGACGTGCAACATCCACAGCAGCGGACCGGCGCCATATCCCCGGCGAGCGCGGAACTCCTCGAGCAGACGAGGCGTCCAGTCAGCGCCGTACACCTCGAGACTGTCGCAGAAGACGCTCCCCAGCAGCTCGCCGGGCACCGCCGACAGCAGCCGCTCGCCCACTGCCTCGATGTGCCGGGCTGTCGCCGCCGCGGAGTAATGGTCGAGTACCCAGCCTTCAGCGCCGGCGGCGGCCCGCTTCACCTGTTGGCCGGTGAGCCGGGAGACCGCGGCCAGCAGGACCCGAGGTCCGTGTCCTTTGGGCACGCGTACGACTCCGTCGACGACCGGGACCTGTTCCCACACTCCGGGCGCCTCGGCGCCTGCCCCATCTCCGACGTACGCCGCAACCAGCTCGTCACCGGGCCAGGCAACCGGTGCGGGGAGATCGACAGCAGCCGGGCCGATCTCCTGCCGATCCCAGTGGAGGCGCCGCGCCGCGAGGTCGGCGGTGATGTGCGGACCGCCGTAAGACCATCCGCTGCCCACCGTCACGTCGAGTCGCAAGCCGAGTCGCCTGGCCTCCTCAGCCGCGAACCGCAGATCGGCGAGAAAGCTATCGGAAAGATAGGTGTCCGGTGACTCGCTCAACGGGTACACGACCGCGACCTCGGCGCCGCCGAGACCCGCTTCCCGCATGGCACGCAGCTCACGTGCGAGCTCGTCACGATCTATGTCAGGTCCGAACCACCACCAGCGCGTCAACGGTCGACAGTCGGCGGGTGGATCGGCGAAGCCTGACCGCAGAGCGTCGATGTGCTGTGCTACGTCAGGTGCCTGCACCATTCGGTCATACCTGACAACCCCTGGGTGACGGCACGGCCTCACCGCTTCCGGCCTTCGAAAGCGTCCGGACCCGGCCGCCACCCGGTCGGAGAAGGCCGAAGCACCCAGGGCCGCTGATGTTCGCAGCGGCCTTGGTCACCATCACGGACATCTCCGGCCACGTCATACTGCCGGCGGTGACTGCTCGCAACGCCAACCTGGTGGGACCCGTCCTCGATAGCATGGACAGGTCGGACGTGCCCGCTGGTCGAAGGCGAGGCCATTGGGCAATGCCAGGTCTGCCGGTTCCAGTCTGGGGCAACCGATCGATCTGGAGGTGCCGCCACCATGGCCACGAAGGTCACCTACCGGCGGGTCTATGACGAGCCCACTCCTCGGGACGGTAAGCGGGTGCTCGTCGACCGCGTCTGGCCACGAGGGATGCGCAAGGAGGACGCGCACCTGGACGAGTGGCTGCGCGACGTGGCCCCGTCGAACGAGCTGCGCAAGTGGTACGGTCACGAGCCCAGCCGTTTCGCTGAGTTCCGCCGCCGCTACCTGGCCGAGCTCCGCGATCCGAGCCACCGGGAGGCTGTGGATCATCTGCGTGATCTGGCTTCCCGCGGCAAGCTCACCTTGCTGACCGCGACCAAGGATGTGGACCACAGTCAGGCAGCAGTCCTCGCCGCGTTGTTGAACGGCAAGCGGTGACCGAGGCTGTCAGATGACGCCGAGGGCGAGCATTGCGTCCGCCACCCGGATGAACCCGGCGATGTTCGCACCCACCACGTAGTTACCGGGACTGCCGTACTCGTCGGCGGTCTCCGCGCAGCGATCGTGGATCGATCGCATGATCTTCTCGAGTCGCTGCTCGGTGTACTCGAAACTCCAGCTGTCCCGGGAGGCGTTCTGCTGCATCTCCAGTGCACTGGTGGCGACGCCGCCCGCGTTGGCCGCCTTCCCCGGAGCGAGCGCGACCCCGGCATCGTTGAAGATCTTGATTGCGTCGGGTGTGGTGGGCATGTTCGCACCCTCTGCCACGACCCGACACCCGTTCTTGACCAGCGTGAGTGCTCCGGCGGCGTCGAGCTCGTTCTGCGTGGCTGACGGCAGGGCGATGTCGCAGGGAACGTCCCAGATCGACCCCTCTGTGGCATGCTCGGCCGAGCTGCCGCGGGCCTCGGCGTAGTCACTGACCCGACCACGCTGCACCTGTTTGATCTCTTTGAGCAGTTCGACGTCGATGCCCTTCTCGTCCACGACGTAGCCGTCGGAGTCGGAGCAGGCGACGACGGTGCCGCCGAGTTGGTGCACCTTCTCGATCGCGTACATCGCAACGTTCCCTGACCCCGACACGACGACCCGCTTTCCGTCGAACGTGTCTCCACGCGCCTTGAGCATCTCGTTGACGAAGAAGACGGTCCCGTAGCCGGTGGCCTCCTGGCGTACCTGGGAGCCGCCCCAGGCCGGACCCTTTCCGGTGAGAACGCCGGACTCGTACCGGTTCGTCAGCCGCTTGTACTGACCGAAGAGGTAGCCGATCTCGCGTCTGCCGACGCCGATGTCACCGGCCGGAACGTCGACATATTCACCGATGTGTCGGTACAGCTCGGTCATGAACGACTGGCAGAACCGCATGACCTCCGCATCCGATCGTCCCTTCGGGTCGAAGTCGGAGCCGCCTTTCCCGCCGCCGATCGGCATCCCGGTGAGGGCGTTCTTGAAGGTTTGTTCGAAGCCGAGGAACTTGATGATCCCGAGGTTGACGCTCGGGTGGAAGCGCAGGCCGCCTTTGAAGGGGCCGAGTGCGGAGTTGAACTGGACGCGAAAGCCGCGGTTGAGCTGCACTTGGCCGGCGTCGTCTACCCACGGTACGCGGAAGATGACTTGCCGTTCCGGCTCGCACAGTCGGCGGATGATGGCCGCATCGGTGTACTCCGGGTGTTTCGCGACCACCGGTCCGAGGCTGCTCAGGACCTCGCGGACCGCCTGGTGGAACTCGTGCTCGCCGGGGTTGCGGCGAAGCACTTCGGAGTAGATGTCGTGAAGCTTCTCGTCCAGGTCGCGCACGGGTGCAAACTCCAGGCACACGGAAAGGTCTCGGCTGTGGTCTACAGCCGAGATCGGACGTCAGGAACGACGGCGCCGGCGACGTCGTCCGCTACAGATGTAGGGCTGGCGCCCGGCGGTCGCCGTGTGTGGTCACGCTCGTCATGCTGACCTGACGCGACGCCGTGGGTACCGCGGCCCGGTTGAGGTCTTAGAAATCCTACTCAGGCGGCTCGGGACTGGGCGCTGGGTGAGCGGGGCTAGCCAGGCATGCACGCCATCGGTCGAGCCCGGGCCTTTGAGGGTGCGTCTTCGCAGTCCACATACTTCGGCTGAGATCGAAACGACTGGACGGGCGTGCTCTGTGTGCCTTGGATGTGATCTATGTCGCAGCAATCCCAGCAAGCAACTCTGCCTCCGTCCGGCCTTGTACTCGCCTTCGGGGGCGCTACTCTCTTCTTCGGCATAATGATCACGAGCTTCTCCGGGCCTTCTGGCCGGATTCCTGGGATCGTGATCACCTGCATCGGCACCCTGCTCACGGTGCCTGGGGTCATTGCGTTTCGGCGGGCCCGACGTCGCGCGTACTTCAAGATCACGAAACCCTGGTCAGTACTCACGTTTCTCTTCTTGCTGGGCATGATCGCCGTCATCGTCACCGGCTCATTGCTGATCGTCGCCGTACTGGACACGACGACCGGGATCCGGATTCCGGGCGCCCTCCTCTTCATTCCTGGCATCGGTCTCGCCTACAAGATCTACTTCTCTCTGCGTACTGTGGTCCTGATCAACGCGCAAGGCCTCAATCTGGGTGGGATCACGGTGCCGTGGTCGGCAGTCGATCACGTGTACGTCGCCGGAGCCGACGCACCGGGCATGACCACGGTGGGCGCCGAGCTTCGTAAGGACGCGCCCCCTTTGAACGTTCCTGACTGGGTCACCAACTCGGAGGATCTGAAGAGGCATCCTCGCATGGACGTCCACACCAAGAAGCTGAACCTGGCTGAGATGAAGGATGCCGTCACACGGTTCGGCCCGCCCGGGGTGCAGGTCGTCGAGCGGCCACGGGTGTTCGGTTGAGCCGGAGAGGCGATGGTTGACGCGACCACCGCCTAAGCTTGTCGGCCACCGAGGTGCGCCCTGGGAGCCTCGGCCAACAGCGCCCATGAAAGCCGATTAGGTGCGTACGGCGTCGAGGACCTTCTGGACGACCTCGTCGATCGGCACGCTCGTGTCGATCTCCAACGTGCAACCACGACGCAGCAAGGGCTCGACCGTCTCGACATAGGTCAAGACCTCGGCAAGCTCGTCAGGGTGCTTGCCGTACGGATTGTTGGTTCGGGAGGCAAGCCGTTCGACGATCACAGACACTGGAGCGCTGAGCAGGATGATGTGGTCGAACTGGGGATAGAACTTTCCCTGATTTCGTACCGTCCCACTCACGAACAGGATGTCGGCATCCTCGGTCGACAGGAGCTGCTGGATGGGCTCCTCGTTCCACAGCCACTCTCCGCCGGACGGCTCGTTGGCATGCTGGGCGTCGTCTGAGAACGGTACGAACCGTTGCAGGTCCGGGTGGCTGTCGGTGTCCACGGTCTTGTAACCGAGCGCGGCCAGCCTGTCGAGCAGCGTCGACTTGCCGGTGCCTGACATCCCGGTGATGAGCACCCGGAGCATCCCGGGAGACTAACCAGGGGGTGACAGCTCGTCAACGACGCCCGGCAAGCGCGGAGAAGACGCGAATGCGTCGAGCCGCCATATGGAAGTAGGGGATGGCTGCGTGACTGATGCAAGAAGCTTGGTCCTCGTCACCGCGATCATTCGGGACGGCGACCAGGTGCTGTTGGTGGGACAGGAGCGACCGGACGGTACGACGAGTTGGATCGTGCCTGGTGGCATGGTCGAGCGCTTTGCAGAAGCGTCAGGCACTCTCGCGTTCGTCGCGGTCTCGAACTCAGATGTCGTGGGATGGTGCTGGGGCTATCACCTCATCTGGCCCGACGATTCGTCGATGCTGTACTTGCATCAGATGGAAGGAGAAGAGGCGTACCGACGTAAGGGGTCGGGCGCGATCTGTTGCGTTCGTTCATGGTGGCAGGCGCGAGCCTCGGCGCCACCAAGATGTTCCTCACGACCGGTGCGGCCAACGTCGCCGCGAGAACGCGTGACGAGTCGATGGGAGGCGGCCTGGCGTCTCAGGGGCCGACAGTCAACTACTGGTTCCTCATTGGCGACAGACGTTGATGTCGTGGCCTTCAGGATCACGACAAGGCCTTGCGTGGCCAGTCCAGCAGTCGTGCGCCGAGCACTGCTGCCTCGAGAGTGAAACGCTGAGTCGGATCGGTCGCCGCGTATCCGGTCAGGCGCTGAACGCGGTCCAATCGACATGTCACCGCCCGGGCGCTGATCGAGAGACGTCGCGCGGTCGGCACGGGGGCATCGAAGTGCACCTGCACATGGCGAACCGCCCGTTTCCCTAACGATTCCACGCGTTCCAGCGCGATCAGCCGACCGTCTCGGACGATGCCGACGCGGTCGGCACTCTCCTGCACCTCTGCGAGTACGTGCGAGGACATGAAGACCGTTTGGCCGGCGTCGCGAGCTTCCCGTACCAGCTGGAGGAACTCCTGTTGCATGAGGGGATCCAAGCCGCTGGTCGGCTCATCCAGGATGAGCAGCTCGGGCTCGTGCATGAAGGCCTGCACCAAGCCGACTTTCTGCTTGTTGCCCTTGGACAACGAACGGATCTGCCGGGTCGTGTCGAGGGAGAATCGTTCGGCCAGCTCGTCGATCCGCTTCTTGGCCACACCACCACGAGCGTCGGCGAGGAAACGCAAGAAGGTGTCGACGCGCCCCCTGCCGTCGAACGCGAGCTCACCCGGCAGGTAACCGATCCGGCGGCGCGCCGCCACTCCGTGTCGGCTCCTCGGGTCGACACCCAGGACCCGCAGGCTGCCTCGGGTCGGTCGGATCAGATCGAGGAGCAATCTGATCGTTGTGGTCTTGCCCGCACCGTTCGGTCCGAGATAGCCGAACACCTCGCCGGCCCTCACGGTCAGGTCGAGCCCTTCCAGGCCACGCTGCCTGCCCGTAGTACTTGGTGAGACTGCTCGTTTCCACCACGACGTCGGTTGCCATGCCGGCAGTCTGGCGGCTGGTTCGCGGCCGGAACAAGGTCAGAAGTCGGAAGATTCGGGCTTACCGCTCCTGCCGACTTTCACACGAGAGAGGGCCCGATCGGTAGGTCGTGACCTGCGTCACAGGTGTGGAGTCGTCCGTCCTCAGTCGCTCGGCAGGTCGGGCTCGACGAAGTTCGGGCTCGGTTTGCCGGCAAGGGCCCCGCGCATGGCCGCGAGCCACATGGGTCCGGCGAGTGTGCCACCCCAAACCTGGTCGCCGCCAACGGTCCGACCGTGGATCCTGACACCGATGAGGGATCGCATGATCGGGTGGGCGTCGGCGACCGCAGCCGCTGCGACGAGGTTCGTGGTGTAGCCCATGAACCACACGGACTTACGGTTCTCAGACGTACCCGTCTTCCCGGCGACCTGACGTCCCTCCGCCTTCATGCTCATGGCCTGGCCGGTCCGGCCCGGGTCGGGGCCGTCGACGACCTGACGCAGCACGTAGTTGACCTTGTCGGCGACGTCCTGGGGGAGAGCCCGCTTGCACTCAGGACCGCGCACGGGGAGCGGTTTGCCGTTGCGGTCGAGCACCTCGGTGTACGGAACGGCTCGACAGTGGATGCCGCGTGCGGCGAACGTCGCGTAGGCCTCGGCCATCGACAGCGGTGCTATCTCGTTGACGCCGATGGTGAACGGCTTGATCTGCAGCAGAGGCCTCCCGTCGGCGCGGACCGCCCCGAGCCTGGTCGCAATCTTGGCCGGCTCGCAGATACCGGTCTCGGCTTCCAAGTTGGCGTAGTAGGTGTTCACGGAGCGAGCGGTTCCACTGATCATGTCGCTCATCGCTCCAGCGCTCGTGGAGTTGCCGATCGACCAGAAGTCGGTGTTGTAACCGGGCTTGCCGTTCGGGCAGACCTTCACGGGTCGGCTGATCGCCGTACGTCCTGGCGAGGGCAACTGCTCAGTGAGCGGCCTACCTTGGCGGATGGCGGCGGCCAAGACGAACGGCTTGTACGTCGACCCGGGGGAGAAGCCGATGCCTCCGCCGTACTTCTGCGGCACGTTGACGTTGACGTACGTCCGACCTTCACCCTCGCCGTACAGCTTCGACTGAGCCATCGCCTTGATGGCTCCAGTACCCGGTTCGACCATCGACAGCGCGGCGTGGACCTGGTCTTCGGGAGCGACAGTGTCCGAGACCGCCTTCTGCGCCGCCTCCTGTGCTTGGAGGTCCAGCGTTGACTTGATTGTGAGGCCCCCACGGTAGAGGAGACGCTCCCGCTCCTCCCGGGTCTTGCCCAGGGCAGGATCGTCGAGCAGGACCGCAGCCACGTAGTCGCAGAAGAACGGGTACTTCGAGTAGTAGCAGCCCTGTGCGAACGGAGTCATGCGCAAGCCGAGCCCGGTCTTCTTGGCCTCGGCGGCCTGCTTGTGCGAGATCATGCCTTCCCGGGCCATCCGGGTCAGCACCAGGTTGCGCCGGGCCAGCACGGCCTTAGGGTTTCGCCTCACGTCGAGCCCGTTGGGATCGCGGACCAGGCCAGCGAGCATCGCGGCCTGAGGGAGGGTGAGCTTGGCCGCGGTCGTGCTGAAGTAGTACTTCGCGGCCGATTCGATGCCGTACGCGCCATCACCGAAGTAGACGATGTTGAAGTACTTCTCCAGGATCTCGTCTTTCGTCATCGTCTTCTCGAGCTCGATCGCGTACCGCAGCTCCTGGATCTTGCGTGCGTACGAGTCTTCGATGACCTTGTTCTGCTCTTCCGGAGTCTTGGCGTTCTCGAAGAGCACCAGCTTGACGTACTGCTGCGTGATGCTCGACCCACCCTGGGACACGCCTCCTCCCTGTTGGTTGCGGACGAAGGCGCGCAGCGTACCCTGCACGTCGAGCGGTCCGTGTTGGTAGAACCGCGCGTCCTCGATCGCCAGGATCGCTCGCTGCATGACTGGCGCGATCTGATGGAGCTTCACCTCGACGCGGTTCTGGTCATAGAAGGTCGCGAGGACCTTTCCGTTCGAGGCGAGGAGAACGCTGCGTTCAGGCAACGGTGGCTGTTTGAGGTTGCTGGGAAGGTCATAGAACGAGTCGGTCATCGACTTGACGGTCAAACCTGCAATGCCGGCGAACGGAAGTGCCACTCCGGCCACCATGACTCCGGCCAGCGCCGAGATCAGGATGAACATGCCGAAGTGCGCAAAGAATCCAGGCTGTCGTCTGGCCCGAACCATCATGCGGCTTCCTTTCCGGCACTGCGAAACGGAAGAGTCTGCTCGTCCGATCCCGAGCTGCGCGCTCGCGATCGGGCTTTCGTCCACTACGGTGAAAAGCTCTTGACCACGTTTGCTGGGTAGCGTTGCCGGTCTGTGACGCCACGACCGCGCTCTGTTGCACGACCTCTACGCCAGGAGGTTATCGGCGCTGTCTTACGTCGGCGTCCGGTTCGACAGAACACGGATTTGGTCGCCACGCAAACGTGGAGGGAAGCGCTAACGCGGTGCGCTCTGGACATGTGAGACAAAGCCGGCAGTTGTCGGTGCTCGCACATTTCAGTCGTCCACTCGGGAATGTGGGCCGTCGCCGATGAGTTGTGGCCTTGATGCCGGTCTGATCCGGTGGACTGGAACACGCCAGTTGTCGGCGATGGATCCGGTTGCCCGAAAGATAACTACTTCGAGCGAGGATGCATGTCGGTTGAGTTATCTGACCATTCAAAGCGGGTCGGCCCTGCCACCCCAGGCCGTACTCCGGCCGTGGTCCTCGTGCTGGTGGCTGCGACGTTCGTCGTAATCCTCAACGAGACCATCATGATCAACGCCATCCCGCGGTTGATGGTCGGCTTGGAGGTCAGCGAACAGACGGCGCAGTGGGTGTCCACCGCGTTCATGCTGGCCATGGCGGCCGTGATCCCGGTCACCGGATGGCTCCTGCAGCGTGTCTCGACCCGCCGTGCGTACGCCACGGCGATGGGCGTGTTCCTCGCAGGGACCGCGCTGGCTGCAGCGGCGCCGGTGTTCGAGGTGCTCCTGGTTGGTCGGATCGTCCAGGCAGCCGGTACGGCGGTGATGATGCCGCTCCTGATGACGACCCTGATGACCGTTGTCGCCGAGGGTGATCGGGGTCGGGTCATGGGCAAGGTCACGATGGCGATGTCGGTTGCCCCGGCGATGGGACCGACGGTCTCCGGTGTCGTACTGGCGCTGGGCTCGTGGCGGATGCTCTTCTTGCTGATGCTGTCGATCGCCGGTGCGGTCACCTGGCTCGGTCTGCGTCGCCTCGAGAACGTCGGCGAACCTCGGTACAGCACGATCGACTGGTTCAGCGTGATGCTGGCCACGGTCGGGTTCGGTGGTCTGGTCTACGGGCTCACCCAGTTCGCCGAGGGTGGCGCCGGCCGGTCCGCCGCCATCGTTGTCGTCGCGCTGGCGATCATCGCGGCGTTCGTTGCGCGGCAGCTGGTTCTGCAGCGCAACGGCACACCCTTGATGGACCTGCGCACGCTGCTGCATCCCACGTACACCAAGGCACTGATCCTGATCTCGGTGTCGTTCATGACGCTGCTCGGCTCGGCGATCCTGTTGCCGCTTTTCCTGCAGAACCTCCGCGAACTGACCCCACTACAGACCGGGCTCCTGGTGATGCCCGGCGGGCTCGCCATGGGCCTGCTCGGCCCGACCGTTGGACGGATCTTCGACCGGCTCGGTGGACGCGTCTTGGTGATCCCCGGCTCTCTCGGGATCGTGATCTCTCTTGCCGGCTTCACTCTGGTGTCCATGACGATGCCGTACTGGCAGGTGCTGGGGCTGCACGTGCTCCTGATGCTGTCGCTCGCTGCGGTCTTCACGCCTGTCTTCACGCTCGGGTTGGGTGATCTGCCGACGCACCTGTACTCCCACGGCAGCTCCATGCTGGGCACGCTGCAGCAGGTCGCGGCCGCGTTCGGCACCGCCGCGGCGGTGACCGTGATGTCTGTACGCACCGATCAGCTGATGAACGACGGAGTCGGTGAGCGCGTCGCCCAGCTCGCCGGGATGAAGCTTGCTTTCGCCGTGGCTGCGATCGCCGCGCTGGTCGTGGTGGCGATCGCGTTCCAGCTGCCGCGGCGGCAGAGCCCCAAGCCGCAGGACATGCCCGGCGACGAGGTGAGCGATCTCGAGCTCGTCCGCTGATCAGGCGGGCCAGAGCTGGAGCCGAAGGTCCTCGTCCGGGTAGGGCGGCGACTCGTTGCCACGCGCGCTCTCGGGTGCCGCCCTACCCGACGGTCGATCACCCGATGTTGGTTCCAACAGGAACGGAGTCCAGCGATCGGAGGTAGGCCACCAGGTCGCTCAGCCTCCT
This sequence comes from Actinopolymorphaceae bacterium, assembly GCA_036564245.1. Taxonomy (GTDB): domain Bacteria; phylum Actinomycetota; class Actinomycetes; order Propionibacteriales; family Actinopolymorphaceae; genus Thermasporomyces. The sequence goes on along the minus strand of DATCKU010000104.1, from coordinate 8,826 downwards.
GTAGGAGTGCGCCTCCGGAGACGTCGTTTCAGCATCATCGATGTCCGGCGAGGTCGTGTCTCGTCTTGCGTACGACGACATGACATGCCAGCGCGACTGGTCGACGGGATGGGTCTCGAACCCTGCCACGGCGGCAGGAACGCGGGGCGATGTCAGCCTCCCATCGCCGACGCCGGAAGGCCGCCCTTGTCGTGTGCGCAACGCTTAATCTTAGTCGCGTGACGTGCGATTTGGTCCTGCTGCGACGGGTGGCCTATCGGGGTCGCGTGGTCAACGGCCCCCGGCTGCGCTGGCTGCTTGCCCTGCTCGCCGGCGATCTGCGTTCTGGTCGCCACACCGCCCACCTGGTGGACCGGCTCTGGCCGGACGTACAACCACAGAATCCGTCCAAGGCCCTCCACATACTTGTCTCCCGTCTGCGTCAGCAGCTGGGTCGAGATGTCATCGTGACGACGCCTGGTGGCTACCGCCTTGCGCTGCGAGAGGACCAGATCGACGCCACGGCACTTGCGGCTCATGCGGCCGAATGTGCCCGGCATGCGCGCGCTGACGATCATCGAGCCGCGTTGGCAAGCGCGGAGGCCGGTTTGGCGCTGTGGAGCGGAGGTTCCGGAGACAACGAAGGTCATGACCGTATCCTGATCACCGACGCGTCCCCGGAGAGTGGAACCTCCGGCTCTCGCGATCCGTTGTCCGAGCTGCGTGCCGACTGCGCGAGTACCTGCCGGTTGCTCTGGCGGGCCAGGGCCCTGGCACTGGCTGGGTTGGGCCGCCATGGTGAGGCCCTCGAAGCGCTGACCCCGCTGGCCACGGAAAACCCGCGAGACGAAGAGATCCTTGCAGCTCTGCTGCGTTGCGAAGCTGCGACCGTCAGCCCGGCGGCCGCGTTGCAGAGGTACGAGCGCTACCGGCGTTCGCTGCGCGACGAGCTTGGCGCAGACCCGGGGGTCGCACTGCAGGAGCTTCATCGCCAGCTGCTACAGGCCGGAGTGCCGGCGGTGCGACGCGGAGTTCCGTACGAACCAAACCCCCTTCTCGGCCGGGCCGACGACATCGCAGCGGTGACGGAGTTGCTGCGTAGCTCCCGGGTAACGTCCATCGTCGGCCCGGGCGGCCTGGGCAAGACGCGACTGGCGTATGCGGTGAGCAGGCAGGCGGAGCAACGGGTCGTCCACGCTGTTTCGCTTGCTGGAGTCACGAGCGATGCCGATGTCGTGGCTGAGGTCGCGTCGACGTTGGGAGTCAGCGAACCGCGGCGTGGCCCGGTTGTCCAGCCCTCACGTCCGGTCGATTCAGCGGCGAGTCAACCCGGCATGCAGAACCACGTCACGGCCCTTCCAGATCAACTGGCCAGCATCGTGTCTGCCTTGGATCGAGGTCCTTCACTGCTGGTCATGGACAACTGCGAGCACGTACTCGACGGTGTCGCCATGCTGGTCCGGGCACTGGTGGCGATGACCGAAGACGTACGAATTCTTACCACGAGCCGCGCTCCGCTGGGCCTTTCGTCCGAGGCGGTCTACTTGCTTCCCGAGCTGGACTTGGCCACGAGCGTCGAGCTCTTCACCCAGCGCGCACGGTCGGCCCGCCCCGGTGTCGAGCTGCCAGCCGACGCCGTGACGGAGCTGTGTCGCCGGCTCGACGGGCTCCCGCTTGCCGTGGAGCTCGCGGCCGCTCGGGTGCGCGTCATGTCGGTGGCAGAGGTCGTTCGCCGGCTGGACGACCGCTTCGCGTTGTTGCGGAATGCGTCCCGCGATGCTCCTGAACGCCATCACACCCTGCATGCGGTGGTCGAGTGGAGCTGGAACTTGCTCGAGCCAGGCGCGCGGGCCGCAATGCGTGCGTTGTCGGTGTTTCCAGGCGGATTCACCGCGGATGCGGCGCGACACATGCTCACGGATCGGGCAAGTGGAGCGCCAACGAACGTCGATGCTGGTGACGTGACCGACGTGCTCCAGCACCTGGTGGACCAGTCACTGCTCAAGGTGACGGACACGTCCACCGGCGTCCGGTTCTCAATGTTGGAGACCATACGTGAATTCAGCGTGGCGCAGCGAGACAGGGCCGGCGAGACCCCGCTCATGATCCAGCGTTTCCTTTCGTGGGCACGTGACTTCGGCCTCGCCTGCCACGGTGGCGAAGCTGCGGACTTCTTTGCGTGTGTGCGGAGGATCCAGGACGAGCAGGAGAACATCGTGCAGGCATTGCGAGATGGACTCGCCTGTGAGGACGCCCGGACGGTCGCGGCGGCGACAGCTGTGCTCGCCTGGCTCTCGACGATGGAGGGCAACTACACACGCATGATCTGGCTAGCGGAAAAGACCGCGTGGCTCCTTTCACACTTCCGGCCGGATGCCAGACGTGCCCCCGAGCTTGTCGAGATCACACGTACGGCTGCTGTGCTTTGCGCAATGAGCACGTTCGAGCTCCACGGACCGCGTGCCACGCGCTGGCTCATTCTCTTGCGGCGCCTGCCTCCTGCATCACCGCGGACCCTGATCGGCGCCACTGCCATCGTGCTGAATGCGGTGTCGAGGAGAGAGAAGGCAAATACGTGTGAGGGCGGCCCGGAGGCCGTGCTTCTCGCGCTGTGCAACAGCGGCGAGCCACTCGTCGCGGGCCTCGCCAACTGGCTTATGAGCTACGTGTTCGAAAGTAGCGCCGATCCAGACCGAGCTCTCGAAGCCGGACGACAGGCACTCGACCGACTGGGCGACTGCACGAGTCCATGGATGCGTGTCGTTGTCCAATCTCGTGCAGGCGAACTGTGCTTGCACGCCGAACGCGGTGAGGAGGCCGTTCGGTATCTGGGTGCGGCACTGCGGATCCTGGAGGGAGGCGACTGGCCAGACGTCCTTCAGATTCGATGGACCCTGGCTCTCGCCCATCTGCAGACCGGTGATGTCGACCAGGCCGAGCGTCTGCTTCAGGCGGCCGCGCAGGACGGCATGCAGGCACCGGCGGTCCGGCCGGTCGACCTCGGCGTGCGGGCGGAGATATGCCTCAGCCGTGGTGATGTCGAAGGCGGCCTCGCGCTGTGGCGACGTGCCATCGATGAGCAGAAGGCCATGGCGGAGGCGATCGCGCGTACCGACGGTGTGGATGGCCATACGTGGGAACTCGATGTCGAGGCAGTCTGCGTCATCGCACATGCATGGCATGACCGGATTGACCTTGTGGCGGAGTTGGTACGCGACCTTCCGGACAAGCTGTCGGCGATGCTCGCCGGGCCCGTGACCCGTCCATTCGTGACACCGACATGTGGTGCTCTGCTGCTGGCAACGGGTCTGGCGGACCTCGTCCGAGCGGCGCAGGTTGGTGACGAGCGTGCGAAGACGTTGGCCGTACGCATGCTCGCCCTGGCCGAGCGATGTCATTTCCCACGCCAGTTTCACCCGACGCTGTCCGCCGCCCGCGTGCGTCGGACAGCCGAGGAGGCTGACCGAGCCACCTACCGCGAGTCCGTGTGTACGTACAAAAAGCTCGACGTTGAAGATCTTCGGGATGAGGTCCTCGCGCTGCTGCGAGCACGCTCGACCTCTCACCGGATGGCAGGACGCTCACGGTCGTAAAGCCTTCTCGCCCAAAGGTAGCCGGCCAGCCCGATGCCGAGACACCATGCGGTGGCGAGGAAGGCATCGACTCCGATCGGCGTACCCATCAAAAGTCCACGCAGCGTCTCGTTGATCGGTGTGAAAGGCTGGTACTCCGCGAACCAACGCACACCCGTCGACATCGACTCGGTTGGGACGAATCCGCTTCCCAGGAAGGGCAACAGCATGAGCGGCATCGGAAGGTTGCTGGCGGATTCGACGCTCTTGGCGACAAGCCCGAACGCCACGGACACCCAGGTGAGGGCGAGTGCCAGCATCGTGAAGATGCCGACGGCGCCGATCCAACCGAGCGGGCCGGCTGATGGCCGGAAGCCCACGAGAAGTGCGACCGCCACGACGACGGCCAGTCCGAGCAACGCCTGGATCAGGCTGCCGAGTACGTGGCCGGTCAGGACGGCTGCGCGGGAGATCGCCATGGTACGAAAGCGGGCGATGATGCCCTCGGTCATGTCCATACCGACCGAGATCGCTGTTGACTGGGCGAGTCCCGCGGCGGTCAGCATGAGGATTCCTGGGACGACGTAGTTGACGTACGCCGCGCGTCCACCGCCCGCGCCACCGGTTGCCTTGTCCAGCATGTCGCCCGTGACTCCCAGCCCGTTGCCGAGGGTGCCGCCGAAGACATAGACGAACAGCAGAAGGAATATGACGGGTAGGGCTATGAGTGTCGCCACCACCGACGGATAACGCCGTAAGTGCACTAGATTGCGTCGAAGCATGGCGAGCGAATCGCTGATGGCGTATGAGATCGACGACCTGGTGTGCGACTCGTGGAGGCTCCTACGTGTGGGGTCGGGGGAGGAGCCGCGAAGGTTTGGAGCTGTCATGACACGGTCTCCTTTGCGGCGGTGAGAGAGAGGAAGACGTCGTCGAGGTCGGGGGTGTGGATGGAGAGCTCCTCGACGTCGATCGCCGCATCGTCGAGCCTGTCGAGGAGGGATCGGAGCGAGCGCACACTGCCGTCGCTGGCGACCTGCAGAGTGAGCGTGTCGTCGTCCCGTACGACATCTCCGAGCATGCGGCTGGCGGCGTCGAACTGTTTCGGATCGGCGAACCGGAGGCGGATGTGCCCGCCCGGGACCATCCGTTTGAGCTCGTCGGGAGTCCCAACGGCTACGACCCTTCCGCGGTCGAGCAGTGCGATGCGGTCGGCGAGGTGGTCGGCCTCGTCGAGGTATTGCGTGGTGAGGAAGATGGTGACCCCATCCGCCACCAACTCGCGGATGATCTGCCACATGGTGCGGCGGCTGCGTGGATCGAGGCCGGTGGTGGGCTCATCGAGGAAGATGATCCGCGGATTCCCGACGAGCGTCATCGCCAGGTCGAGCCGCCGGCGCATGCCACCCGAATAGGCTGCCGCCGGCTTGTTGGCGGCCTCGAGCAGGTCGAATCGCTGGAGCAGCTCGGCCGTCCGGCTCCGGCCACGGCGCCGACCCAGATGGTGAAGATCGGCCATGAGGATGAGGTTCTCCTGGCCGGTCAGCAGGTTGTCCACAGCGGAGAACTGACCGGTGACGCCGATCAGTCTTCGTACCGCGTCCGGATCGGCGGTGACGTCGTGACCGGCGACGCGGGCTTCACCGCCGTCCGGCCGGATCAAAGTCGAGAGAATCTGGACCATCGTGGTCTTGCCAGCGCCGTTCGGACCGAGCAGCGCAAAGATCGTTCCCTCGGCGACGGATAGGTCGATGCCGTCGAGCACTACCTGGTCGCCGTACGACTTGCGCAGGCCCACGCTTTGGATGGCCGGCGTGGGGATCATTGCCGTCATGATCTGGATTTCGTCCCTCCTGTCGGGTGTCGCCTGTCTGCCTTTGGACAAGTGTGCGAACTGCCGGTTTTAGGCCGGTTTCTCGCCGGTTGCAGGCGCCCAACGCAGGTGGGCGGAGCGAGTCGTCTGCTCGCCGTCGACAAGCTTCCCGATGAGTCGGCAGTGAGCGTGATCACTATCGCCGAATTGCCCGGTGCCGGTCGACGAGCGCGTCGCAGACGCCTGGGCACTCCTGCGCCGACGGTTGAGGGCGCGGGGGGTGAAGATGGAGATCAACGACTCCTGGATCGCGGCGACCGCGATCGCCCACGGCTGGCTGGTCGTGACCCGAGACGGCGGATTCCCCGTCGGTCTACGCCACGCCAGGTCTTGGGATCCACCCTGAGTATGACGCGGTCGGTGGGGCCTGTCACATACGCTCGGAGGTCGTGCAACGGCGGCAGGTGTACGAGTGGTTGCGTCGGCATCCCTACGTGTTCGACGCCAGCCTCACGGCCGTGCTCCTGATCTTCAACGTCTTCTACATCGGCTACGGGAACACTCTGATCAACGTGGGCATGATCGCGCCGTTGGTCTGGCGGCGGCGCGATCCAACCCTGGTTTTCACTGTTGTGTCACTCACGTGCCTCGCCCAGCTGCTGCTGCAGGTGAACCTCAGCTACGGGAACGTCGGCTTCCTGTTTGCGCTGTACGCGGCCAGCGCATACGGCAGGCATACTTGGGTGCGATTCGGTGCGCTCGCAGTCGGCTGCCTCGGCGCGCTGCTCAGTCCGCTGGCATTGTCAGGCGCACCAACCCCGGACAACTGGATCTATCTGGTCGGGTTCACAGGTGCCGCGGTGGCGTTCGCCTGGACCCTCGGCGATCTGATGCGGACGAGACGCGCTTACGTCGGTGAGCTGGAGGAGCGTGCCCGCCGCCTGGAGCTCGAGCGCGACCAGCAGGCCCGCCTCGCCCGGGCGGACGAACGCGCTCGCATCGCCCGCGAGTTCCACGACATCGTCGCGCACTCCCTCTCCGTCGTCGTCGCGCAGGCTGATGGCGGCAGTTATGCCGCCGCTCAAGACCCCAACGCCGCCAGGAAGGCCTTGGAAACCATCGGGACGACCGGGCGCAAGGCTCTGGCCGAGATGCGCCGCCTGCTCGGAGTCCTGCGCACCGACGACGAGCTCGCCACGCTCGCTCCACAGCCGGATCTGCGTCAGTTGCCTGACCTACTCGGCCGGATGCGCGCCAGCGGCCTGGACGTCCGGCTTCACGTGGACGCAGCGCTGCCGCCACTTCCTGCCGGTGTCGAGCTCGCGGTCTACAGGGTTGTTCAAGAGGCACTGACCAACACGCTCAAGCACGCTGGTCCAGGCACCGCTGTGAGCGTATGGCTGACCTACCAGGAACCCGTGCTGCGATTGGAGATCAGCGACAACGGGCGAGGAACCGCCGTGCCTGCCGACGGGAATGGTCAAGGCCTTGTCGGCATGCGTGAGCGTCTCGCGCTCTACGGAGGCACCGTCGCTGCGGGTCCGCGGACCGGGGGCGGCTTCGAGGTTGTGGCCGAGCTTCCGTTTCGACCAGATGAAGGAGCCTGACGATCATGTCTTGCATTCGCGTTTTCCTTGTCGACGACCAGGAGCTCGTCCGCGCAGGTTTCCGGATGGTCGTGGACTCGCAGCCAGACATGGAGGTCACCGGCGAGGCCGGTGACGGTAGCCAGGCGCTCGAGCGGCTTGCCGTCACCGGCGCCGACGTGGTCCTGATGGACGTGCGCATGCCGCGCATGGACGGCGTGGAAGCAACTCGCAGGATCAGGGCACAAGGCGAGGGGGCGCCCAAGGTCGTGGTGCTCACGACGTTCGACCTGGATGAGTACGTCTTCGCGGCCGTGAAAGCTGGTGCGTCGGGATTTCTGCTCAAGGACGCGCCACCGAGCGACCTCTTGTCAGGTATCCGTGCCGTGTACTCAGGGGACGCCGTCGTGGCACCAAGCGCCACCCGCCGCCTGCTCGAACGGTTCGCTGTGCACTTGCCGGACGGGCCCACGCCGCCGGCACCACGTATCGAGAGCTTGACCGAACGCGAATCGCAAGTCCTGTTGGAGGTCGCGCGCGGCCTCTCCAATGCCGAGATCGCCGCACGGTTGTATCTCACCGAGGCAACGGTGAAGACCCATGTCGGTCGGATCCTCAGCAAGCTCGGGCTTCGTGACCGCGTCCAGGCGGTGGTCTTCGCGTACGAGCATGGTCTGGTGCGTCCCTCTCGAGGATGACTCGTACGACTCAAGTCGTACGAACGAAAACGCCATTGCGGAGGACGCGAGGCAGCGTGCCCCATGAGTAGCGTCGGCGGCCATGGAGAATGCTCTGCTGACCCGCCCGCGATACGCCGCGCGGGCGGAGAATCTCGTGAAGATCTACGGTTCCGGGACGGCTGCGATACGGGCACTTGACGGTGTCACCGTCAGCATGGAGGCCGGACGGTTCACGGCGATCATGGGCCCTTCGGGTTCGGGCAAGTCGACGCTGATGCACTGCCTGGCGGGCTTGGACACGGCGACCGAGGGAAGGGTCTTCCTTGGCGACACCGAGCTCACCCGACTCCGCGACCGCGAGTTGACCATGCTGCGAAGGCAGCGCGTGGGTTTCGTCTTCCAGACGTTCAACCTGTTGCCGACTCTCACCGCCGAGCAGAACATCGTGCTGCCGTTCGAGCTCGCCGGCACGCGTCCACCGCGTGACTGGCTGGACCGTGTGGTCGGCACGCTCGGCTTGGAAGATCGGCTGCAGCATCGACCGGCGGAGCTGTCGGGGGGACAGCAGCAGCGGGTCGCCCTCGCCCGGGCGCTTGTGACCCGACCCGACGTGGTATTCGCCGACGAACCGACGGGAAACCTCGACTCGAAGTCCGGAGCGGAGGTGCTGGGATTCCTCCGCAGCTCGGTCCGGGAACTCGGTCAGACCGTCATCATGGTCACTCATGACCCCGTGGCGGCGTCGTGCTCCGACCGCGTTCTCCTGCTTGCGGACGGACGAGTCGTGGGAGAGCTTCACGATCCCACGTCTGACACGGTGATCGACGCGATCCGGAAGTTGGGGGCCTGACCCGATGCGGCGAATTCTCACAGCATCTCTGCGTGGTCATGCGCGCCGGCTGGTTGCCGGTGGGATCGCGATCGTTCTCAGCGTTGCGTACCTTTCGGCCGTCATCATCACGACAGGCCCGATGAATGCGGCCTTGGGTAAGGCGGTTGCCGCTCCGTACACCAACGCCGATCTCGTGGTTACCACGTCTTCCGGGGAACTCTCTGCCGGTGTGGTGCGGGCGCTTCGGCAAGTCGATGGTGTCGCTGCGGTCGGGTTGTCGACGTCCACCGGAGTGGAGGCGACCTATCCCGGCGGGACACCAGGGTATGCAGTCATCTCGGCGGTCCCTGCCGATCAGGAGCTG
>DATCKU010000103.1:0-33664 GCA_036564245.1 Actinopolymorphaceae bacterium | reverse complement strand
AACAAGATGCTCAAGACCTGCGCACCGTTCACGGTGTCCAGAGCGCCCGTCGGCTCGTCGGCGAAAATCACCTTCGGTCGAGTCACCAACGCCCGTGCCACCGCCACTCGCTGCAGCTCTCCTCCAGAAAGCTCACCCGGTAAGGCGGTGGCGAGCTCGGCTACGCCGAGTCGTTCCAGCCAGCTGACCGCCACCTCGTGTGCCGGTTTCGTGTCGGCTCCATCAAGCAGCAGCGGCAGCGCGACATTCTGCGCAGCCGTCAGCTCCGGGACGAGCTGACCGAACTGCAGGACCAGCCCGAATTCACGCCTGCGCACCGTCGTACGCTCGGTCTCGGACAGCTCACTCAGACGGCGACCGTCGAAGGTCACCTCTCCCGCGTCCGGCTGGAGCACACCGGCCAGGCAGAGCAAGAGCGTGGACTTGCCGCTGCCTGACGGACCTGTGACGGCGACAACCTCACCCGCCGAGACTGAAATCGAGACACCGCGCAACGCTTGGGTTCGCCCGAACGACTTCTCCAGTCGTCGCGCGGCTATCAGTGGTTCGCTCAACGCCGTACCTCTTTCGTCGATGTCACCCACTGGACTGCGTTCTCCAACCACTTCAGATCTGCGTCCAGATGGGCAATTGCGTGATCAATCGTGATGCGCGCAGCCGGCTCTTTCGCCTCGGCCTGTGCTGCCAGCAGGTCACGCATGCGCGCCATGTGCACCTGCCGCTGACGTCGCAGGAACCCGGCAGCATCCCTGCCGAGATGCAGGGCGGTGACGGCCTTACGTACCAACTCGTCGGCGGGATACGGACCGGCCGGCTCGGTCTTGCTCAACCACTCTCGCACCCGTTCCCTCCCGGCCGGGGTGATCGCGTAGACGGTGCGCTCCGGGCCACCCCCGCTGGCGGTCCCGGTCACCTCCACGAACCCGTCCCGCTCCAACCGGTTCAGGGTCGCGTACACCTGCGGAAATGCAAGAGGTTTTGCGCCGGGGAAGCGCGCGTCATGTTCCCGCTTCAGGTCGTAGCCGTGGGCCGGACCTTCGACCAGCACTCCGAGGAGCACTTCTCCTATGGACATGCCGTGCCACTATACACCCGATGTATTCATCGAGTTAATAGTTGCCGCCACTGAAGCACTCGCTGGGTGCGGGCTAGCGACGAAGGGCGCGGGCTCCTGCCGTGGCTGGCAGGAGCCCGCGCCGCCTGGTCATTGAGGAGGAATCGCGGAATCAGGCACCCATGGCGTGATAGCCGCCGTCGACGTGGACGATCTCGCCCGTCGTCTTCGGGAAGAAGTCCGACAACAGGGCCACGCACGCTCTCCCGGTCGCCTCGTGATCCCCTGCGTCCCAGCCAAGGGGAGCCCGCGGATCCCAGATGCTCTCGACCTGTTCGAAGCCGGGGATGCCCTTGGCGGCGATCGTCTTCGTGGGACCCGCGGAGACGAGGTTGACGCGGATGCCCTTCGGGCCGAGGTCGCGCGCGAGGTAGCGCGCGCAGGACTCCAGGCCGGCCTTCGCCACGCCCATCCAGTCGTACGCCGGCCAGGCCACGGTCGCGTCGAACGTAAGACCCACCACAGACGACCCTGGTCCCATCAACGGCAGTGCGGCCATGGTGAGCGACTTCAGCGAGTACGTCGAGACGTGCAGAGCGGTCGCGACGTCAGGCCACGACGTGTTGAGGAAGTTGCCGCCGAGCGCTTCCTGAGGTGCGAAGGCGATGGAGTGCACCAGCCCGTCGAGGTGGTCGAAGTGGGTACGCAAGGAGTCCGCCAGGCCGGCGAGGTGCTCGTCGTTGGTCACGTCCAGCTCGATGACCGCAGGCTCGACCGGAAGTCGCTTGGCGATGCGGCGGGTGATCGACAGCGCACGGCCGAAGTTCGTGATCACGACCTGCGCGCCCTGCTCCTGTGCCACCTTCGCGACCGCGAACCCCAGCGACGTGTCCATCGTCACGCCGGCGACGAGGATCCGCTTGCCCTCGAGAATGCCGCCCTTGTCAGCCATGATCGAGCCCTCCCAGTGCCGATCGGACCACGGACAATGCGTGCTGTGCCGCGGTGTCTTAGTGCCCCATGCCGAGTCCACCGTCGACCGGGATCACCGCGCCGGTGATGTACCCGGCCTCGTCACTTGCCACCCACCGGATCACCTTGGCCACTTCCTCAGGCGTCGTGGGCCGACCCAGCGGAGTCTGCGCGACGTACTGCTTTTTTAGCTCCGGCGACAGGTCGGCGGTGATGTCGGTCTCCACAAAACCTGGCGCGACGACGTTGGCCGTAATGCCCCTCGACCCGAGCTCACGGGCGATGGAACGGGCCATCCCGACCATGCCGGACTTGCTGGCCGCGTAGTTGACCTGTCCCGGCGAGCCCAGCAGTCCGACGACCGAGGAGACGAAGATGATCCGGCCGCGACGCAGCCGCAGCATCCCCTTGGCAGCCCGCTTGGCGACCCGGAAGGCGCCCGTCAGGTTGGTCTCGATGACGCTCGCCCAGTCGTCCTCTGACATCCGCAGCAGGAGGGTGTCGCGGGTGATGCCGGCGTTGGCGACCAGGACTTCGACCGGTCCTTGCTTCTCCTCGACCTCGGAGAACGCCTGCTCGACCGTGTCCGGTTCGGTCACGTCGCACTTCACGGCCAGGAACCCGGCCGGCGGCTCGCCGCCGCGGTAGGTGATGGCGACGTTGTCACCGATCTCGCTGAACGCCTGTGCCACGGCGAGCCCGATGCCACGGTTCCCACCGGTGACGAGGACGGAGCGAGCCATGGGCGCCTCCTTGCTCTGTTGCACTCATCCCACTGTCACCGCACGCTAGCAGTGCGCAATGGATCTACCCCGGGGTGCCGGGTGCAATACCACCAGATGCTGCGTGGTTGATCGACATCGCCACAGCCGGAGCACGCGACTCGTTTCGGAAGAATGTGGCCCATGACCGATCCGACCGAGCTCGAGCGGAAGGCGCAGGAAGCCTTGCCGCCGGGCGTCTACGACTACTTCGCGACCGGATCCGGCATCGAGGAGACGCTCGCAGCCAACGTACGAGCATGGCGCAGCCTCGGCCTGCGCCCACGGGTCCTTCGTGACGTGTCGGAGATCGACACCGCGACGTCCGTCCTGGGAACGCCGGTCGGATCACCTGTCCTGGTCGCGCCCACCGGGTACCAACGCCTCGCCCATCCCGACGGCGAGGTCGCGACGGCGAAAGGCTGCGCCGAGGCTCGCTCGCTCTTCGTCCTGTCCACCCGCGCCACCGCGTCCTTCGACGAGTTGTCTGCTGTGGTCGGCCCGTGGTGGTTTCAGGTGTACGTGCTCCGCGATCGCGATCTCACAGCCAAGATCATCAGTGCGGCGGTGGAGTGCGGGGCACGCGCACTCGTGCTGACCGGCGACTCGCCGTACGTCGCGAGCAAGGCACGTGTGGCCCGCATCCCGAGCCGCGGCGATGCGTCCGGTCTGATCCCCGAGCTCACTGGTCGGGAGGACGAGGGCACGTGGCACAGCCCGGCCGTGACGTTCGACGACGTGGCCTGGCTGCGGGAGCTCTCGGGAAACCTCCCCGTCGTCGTCAAGGGCGTGCTGCGCGGTGATGACGCGCGTGCCTGCCTCGACGCCGGTGCCGCCGCGGTGTGGGTGTCGAACCACGGCGCCCGTCAGGTCGATGGGGCGATACCGACCGCCGTCGCGTTGCCCGAGGTACGCGAGGCGGTCGGCGACGCCTGCGAGGTGTACGTCGACGGTGGTATCCGTACCGGCCGGGACGTGGTCCGCGCGCTCGCGCTCGGCGCAACCGCGGCATTCGTCGGCCGTCCCGCCATATGGTCGCTCGCTGCCGGCGGTGCCGATGGCGTCCGTGATCTGCTGCTCTCGCTGCAGGCCGAGGTCTCCGAGACGCTCGCGCTCTGTGGTTGCCGCGCAGTGAGCGAGGTCGGCTCCGATCTGGTCGGTCCACTCCCCTCGAGCCGCTGACGAGCCTCGGGCAGGCGGTTTCGGAGGTGCAACACGTGCCGGAGCGTGTTGCACCCCGTGAAGGCGTAGTGCACATGGTCATTTGCGGACGTGTGATCGTCCGATGCGGCGACGAGCGGTGGCTGTGCGCGTAGGCTTCGTGCGCATGGGAAGAACGCCACGCATCGCCTGCCTGGACACTGCGGTGGCGATGCCGGATGGCACGTCGCTTGCGACCGACGTCATCGTGCCGGACGATGGCGAGCGCCATCCGGTGATCTTGATGCGGACGCCGTACGGACGCGCATCGGTCCGCGCCAGGCACGACGCCATCGGGCTCGCCCGCCTGGGTTTTGCCGTCGTCGCCCAGGACGTGCGTGGCCGCTGGGACTCCGCCGGCACGTTCTCGCCGTTCCGCGACGAGCGGTCTGATGGCGCGCACACCATCGCGTGGTGCGCCGCTCAGCCCTGGTCGAACGGCGTCGTCGCGATGGTCGGTGGCTCGTACAACGGCTTCACCCAGTGGCTTGCCGCCGCTGCACGCCCGCCGGCGCTCAGAGCCATCGCACCCGCTGTCGCCGGGCCGACGATCCGCGACGTGGTGTACGAGGGCGGAGCCCTGCAGCTCGGCGTCTTCACGTCCTGGACCCTCGGCATCGGGGCGCTGGGCAGCAACCTCGACGCCGCGATCGTCAAGGCGTCGATCAACGACCTGGACACCTGGCCGGCCAGCGTGGCGAACGGCATCGAGCAGTCGACCCTCACGAGGATCAGCCCCGACTGGGTCCGCTGGCTCGACCCTCACGACGAGTCGTTCTGGGCACCTCTCGACGCGGCGCGCGACCTGAGCCGCAACGATCCCACCCTGCCCGAACAGCCCGCCGGCTACCACCTGGCAGGCTGGCACGACCTCTTCTGCGAGGCCACGATTCGCGGCTACCAGCTTCTCACTGGTGAGGGGATCGACGAGCGGGTACGAAGCCGGCAACGCCTCGTCATCGGCCCGTGGGCGCACGCCACGATGCTGCAGCGGACGACCGGGTTCCTGGACTTCGGCGTGGCTGCCCAGGGCGACTTCAACGGGCTCTTCGAGGAGCAAGTCGGCTTCGTCACGCACAGCCTCACGGGGCGAGACGTGCCGAACGGCGTACGCATCTTCGTCATGGGCAGCAACCGCTGGCTGGACCTGCCGGACTGGCCGCCGCCCACCACCACGACCTCGCTGTACCTCGGCGACCAGGGGACCCTGCGCTGGTCCGCGCCCGAGGAAACCGGGTGCGACCGCTACCACCACGATCCGAGCGATCCGGTGCCGACGCACGGCGGGCGGACCCTGCACCCGGTGCCACCACCGGCTGGGCCGCTCGACCAGCGACCGATCGAGGAACGGCCAGATGTCCTCACGTACACGAGCGACCCGCTCGAGCGCGATCTCACGATCGTCGGACCGGTCCGTGCCCACCTGGTCTTCTCCTCCAGCGCCGAGGTGGCCGACGTCGCGGTGCGCCTCCTCGACGTGCACCCCGACGGGCGATCGATGCTCGTCGTCGACTCGATTCGGCGGGTCCACACGACTCCTGGACAGGCAGCCTCCGTCGACGTCGAGGTCGGCTCCACGGCCCTCCGCTTTGCTGCGGGGCACCGAATCCGGGTCCTGGTGAGCTCGTCCAACTACCCGAGGTTCGACATGTCGCCACGCGCCGATCAGTCCCTCCACCACGGTGGGCGTACGGCGTCACGGATCGACCTTCCGGTCTACGCCGGGCTGAGCTGACGTCGTACGACCGAAAGGCCCTGAAGACCAGGCCACCAGCACACGCGGAATGTCTTTGACAGACCAGGATCGGCGAAGTCAGCGTTGTCGGCATGACCAACCCGCACAGCGCGGGGATACACCCTCCGACAATCACCTCGCCCGACACCCAACGGACGCTGTCGTTTCTCGGTAAGACCTATCACCTACGGCTCGCCAGCCAGGACACCAACGACCAGTTCGGGTGACTCGTTGGCCTCGCCGCAGCGTCGCCCGGCCGACGAAACGGCCAATCACCACTCGAGTCGGCTCACAGCCAGCCGCGCGCCTCGGCGATCCGGACGGCCTCCGCCCTCGTCCGGGCACCGGTCTTGCCGATCGCGGCCGACAGATGGTTGCGTACGGTGCCTTCGGACAGCCGCAGCGCCTGAGCGATGTCGGCGATCGTCCCGCCGACCCGCGCTTCCCGCAACACTTCTGCCTCACGTGCGGTCAGTGGGCTCGTTCCCGTTGCCAGCGACTCGGCGGCGAGCATCGGATCCACCACGCGGAGTCCCTGATGCACCCGTCGAATGCTGTCGGCAAGCCGTTCCGCGGGCGTGTCCTTGACGATGAACCCGCTCGCCCCGGCCTCCAACGCCCGCCGCAGGTATCCCGGCCTGCCGAACGTCGTCACCACCAGCACCTTGCAGCTGGGCACTGCGCTGCGGAGGGTGCCAGTCACGCTGATGCCGTCGGCGCCCGGCATCTCGACGTCGATGAGGGCGACATCCGGCTTGGTTTCACGGGCGCGTGGCACCACATCGTCGCCGCGGCCTACCTCCGCGACGACCTCGATGTCGGCTTCCAATGACAGGAGCGCAGCCAACGCACCACGCACCAGATGCTGGTCGTCGGCTAGCAGGACACGAATCGGGTCGGTCATCGGCCTGCCTCCTGCGCGGGCCGGGGGCGAGATGTCCCCGCCGGCTCCTCCTGCTCGTCCGGCCAGGGAATCGTGGCAAAGACCCGGAAGCCACCAGACGGCATCGGACCCGCCTCGAGCCTCCCACCGACCGCCTCGACCCGTTCCCGGAGACCGACGAGGCCTTGTCCGGATTTTCCGATCTCCTCGGCCGTCACGTGGCCATTCGGGGAGTCAGCCTCAGGCTTGCGTCCATCACGTCGGTCCACCCGCGGCCGTGCGCGCGTCGTACCGTCGTCGACGATCTCGATGCTGGTCGGCGTGAGCTCCACGCGGCAGGTCTTCGCATTGCTGTGACGGACGACGTTGGTGACGGCTTCGCGAAGCACCCAGCCGAAGACGTCACGGTTTGCCCCGCTGACCGCTTCGACCGACCGAGGGAGGTCGGCTTCGATACCCGCCGCTTCCAACGTCCCGCGTGCCAGGCTGAGCTCGGCCGTGAGGCTTCTCGCTCGATACCCGGCAACCGTCGCCCGAACGTCGGCAAGCGCCTCACGCGCCAGCCGTTCCACGTCACGAATCTCCTCGCCCGCACGTTCTGGTGCCACCTGGACGAGCCGCCCAGCCAACTCGGCTTTCACTGCGATGACGGTGAGGCTGTGCCCCAGCAGATCGTGCAGGTCCCGGGCAAACCGCAGCCTCTCGTCGGCCACAGCGAGCCGGGCGATCTCCTCTTGTGCTTGACGCAGCTCCAAGTTCCGACGAAGCAACTGGGTGTAGCCGAACGACGCGACGGCTCCGAGCATCACGGCCAGCGTGATGAAGTAGTTCGCAGTCCAGCCCGGAAGCACGACCGGTAGCGCCGCCGTCAACCCGACGAGCGCGGCCACCCAACCGATCGCCAGCACGTTGGGCAGCACCATGACCCCAGCGGAGGCGAGGTAGACGAAGCTGAACAGTCCGGCCTGGTCGAGCGCGCAGAAGGCCGCGGCGAGCAGCGACAACGCGACGAGCATGCCGGCCTTGGCCCGCCGTCTTTCCAGCTGCAGTCCGATCGCAAGAAGCGCAAGGTGGAGCGCGGCGAAGGCGGTGGCCACACCAACCACCAAGATCCGCCCAAGCAGTCCGTGCGCGCTTTGCAGTGCCTCGTACACCGGCGAGACGAGAAAGATCAGCCACAGACCGCCGAAGACCGCGCCGCGCCAGCGCCGCCGGTGGAGCCCACCATTCAGGCCCACCGCCTGGTCCGACCCGGCCACGCTCATGTCGACGACCCTACGCACGGCTCATGTCTGCTCGATACTTGCGGGCTACCACCGCGGCCAACCCTACGGTCCAGGCGAGCAGGACGACGACGGCCCACCAGTCGAAGCCGCCGGTACCGAGCGGGCTCCGCCCGACGATCCCCAACCAGTACGACGGAAGGATCTCGGCGAGCTGGGCCATCGCCGACGGCATGATCTCGACTGGGACGAAGACCCCGCCGAAGAGCGACAACACCAGGAACGTCGCCGAGAAGATCACCGACGAGCTGTCCGGTGCCGACACGTATCCGATCACCTGCCCGAGCACCGCGAACGGGATGACGGCGAGCCAGAGCCCGGCCAGCGACACCGCCCACTGCTGAGGCGAGAGCGACACGTGCTCGACCAGCAGACCTTCGAGGTAGACCAGGCTGATGGCGGGCACGGCAAGCAGCATGGAGACCGCCCCCTTTGCGAGCAGGTACGACATCGGCCGGAGCGGCGTGAGTCGGAGTTGGCGGTTCCATCCCACTTTGCGCTCCTCGGAAATACCCGCACCCGTCGACATCGCCGACGTCATGCCGCCCAGCACGGCCATGCTGACCATGAGATACGCCGTCGCCGAGATGCCTTGCGGTCCGGACGAGTCGCCGTAGAGGCGGGCGTTGACCTCGAAGAGCACGAGCGGAAGCGCAAGCGTCATGAGGAGGAACCGCTTGTTGCGGTATGTGCGGCGGATTTCGAGCGCGAGATAGCGAAACATGATCAGCCACTCCGTTCGTCGATCAAGGACAGGAACGCGGTCTCAAGACCAGCACTCGACACCTCGATGTCATGCGCGTGGGCGAATTCGCCGACGAGAGCACGCAACGCCGCGTCGGAATCGTGGCACCGCAGCGTCACGCGTTCTCCAGAAAGCTCGACGCCTGATACGCCAGGAAGCGTCTTCAGGTGCGCCGGGTCGATGGACCGCCCGGGTATGCGGGCCGAGACGACCCGATCGGATACCCGTTGCTTGATGGCTGCGGCGGTCCCGTCGGCAATCAGCCGACCGCCCTGCATGACAACCACACGGTCGGCATACGTGTCCGCCTCTTCGAGATAGTGCGTGGCGAACAGGATGGTGCGTCCGTCGGTCGCCAGGTCGCGGATCGTCGACCAGAACGCACGACGCGACTCGACATCCATGCCGGCCGTAGGTTCGTCCAGGATGAGCAGGTCCGGATCCGGTACGAGTGCCAACGCGAATCTCACACGCTGCGCCTCGCCACCGGAGAGCTTCGTGGTCCAGCGATCGGCGAGCGGGGCAACGCCTGCTCGCTCGAGTACCTCGTCGACTGCGAGCGGCTTCTTGTGCAGTGTGGCGAACGCCTCGACGATCTCACGCACCTTGACGTCAGTCGGCAGGGCACCGGCTTGCAGCATGGCCCCCACGTGACCAGCCGCGATGGCAGCGGCCGGCTCTCGACCGAAGATGCTGACCGTGCCGTGATCTGGCCGGACCAGGCCGAGCAGCATGTCGATGGTGGTCGACTTGCCTGCACCGTTGGGTCCCAGCAAGGCAACGACCTCGCCGGCCTCGACCCGAAGGCTCAGCTCGTCCACCACCCGGAGGGATTGGTAGCTCTTCACCAGTGCCCGTGCCTCGATGGCGGCTCGTGCCAAGGTCTGCGGAGCGGCGCTCGCGTCGGCGCTTGCGACGCTGGCAGATGCGCTCAGCGTCCCCTCATACCGGGCGGGTTGTGGTCTAACGTCCATGACCGAGAGCCTCGCGGCAGCATGGCCCGGCCGCGTATGTCAGGCCTCCTGGTCTCGCCATGACATCCGTCACATACCGGCCGATGCCGACGGCGGTACTTCCGAACCGAGCGCTCAAGCAGGCGACCGGTGTCTGACCGGAGTAGGGGTCTTTGGCGGTGCGCCGGGCGTGAAAGACTGCCCTCGGTTCACGCCTCGTTCGGGCGTACGGTGGCAGGAGGAGCGGAGGTGACCCGATGCGCTGGAAGCCACGCAAGGCCGTGTATCGGGTGACAACCGCGCCGAGAAGCCTGAAGCAGGACATTCGCGGACGTGAGATTCGCTACCTGCTCTCGATGGGTGTGCGCACCGTGTGCTTCATCGGCGCGTTCGTCACGCAGGGCATGGTCCGGTGGCTGCTCGTCGTAGCCGCTTTCGTGCTGCCGTACATCGCTGTCGTCATCGCCAATGCGGGCCGCGAGCGCCATGAGGAATCGATCCCACTGTTCGTGCCCGATCAGCCCAGGCAGTTGCCTGCCGGCGAGGAGTACGAGCCTCAGCTGGCTTCCCACCGACCTGCAAATTCGAAGACCCGATCGGAAAATAGTCGGGGCGCCGTCTAGACCTGGCGGTCTCTTCGTGCCAAACTCATGTCTGCGCGCTCCGCTTCCCCCGTCGGAGTGCGAAGTGATGCGGTGCCGGGCGGCTTCCCCCGTGGCTGCCCGGCACCGCTTCTTGCCATCCGCGGTTCTCTTCCGGATGGCGTTCGCGCCCTGCTGGTCGGCTCTCGCAGGCCCTTACCCACACGTCTCGCGTACCGAACATGCAGGTCTCGTTCAAGAATGGCGCCCTCACGATACGTACACGCCGTGTCGGCGAAGCTTCTTTCGACACTACGCTCCGAAGCCAGTCATGTGCATAGGGAGTAATCGGTTTGTGGATGAACGTGACAAATAGCGACATCGCCGACCAGCCGATCTGCTCGGCCAAGGGCTGCCGAGCTGCCGCCGCATGGGCGCTGCGCTGGAACAACCCGAAGATCCATCCGCCCGAGCGCCGCAAGACGTGGCTGGCCTGTGACCACCATCGGACGTACCTCGCCGAGTTCTTGACCGCCCGAGGCTTCCTCCGTGAGGTCGAGCCGTTCGGCGTGCACCCCGACGCACCCGAGGGGATGGACGAGCACTAGGGCACGGCAACCAGCAGCGGCCCCCTCACGACCGGCCTCGACATGCCCTGAATGGCCCGGCGGGGAGCCCCGCGAGCCACCGGACGAGCCCACGCGCACCCGACGACCGGCTCAACCGCCGATGGCGGACATCGGACGCGCCGGCTGCAGGAACGACGGATCGTTGATCCCGTGCCCTGGCTTCTTGGTCGCGACCGCCGCCCGCCACAGACGTGCCAGCTCTTCGTCGTCGGCGCCAGCCCGCAGAGGGCCGCGCAGGTCGGATTCCTGACGAGCGAAAAGACAGTTGCGTACCTGCCCGTCGGCGGTGAGGCGCACCCGGTCGCAGTCGCCACAGAACGGCCGGGTCACCGACGCGATGATGCCGACCTTGGCCGGACCACCGTTGACGAGGAACGACTCCGCTGGCGCGCTCCCCCGTCGGTGCGGGTCGTCGGGCTTCAAGTCGAAGTGCGGTCGCAGCAAGGCCAGGATCTCGTCGGCGGTCACCATGGTGGTGCGGTCCCAGCGGTGTTGCGCGTCCAACGGCATCTGCTCGATGAAGCGCAGCTCGTATCCGCGGTCCAGGCACCACTGCAACAGCTGGGGTGCCTCATGATCGTTGACGCCGCGCATGAGGACCGCATTGACCTTGACCGGCGAGAGACCGGCGGCTTCGGCGGCAGCGAGACCCGCGATCACGTCCTGGAGCCGGTCTCGGCGGGCCAGCTCGCGGAAGGCGTCCGGACGTAGCGTGTCCAACGACACATTGATCCGGTCCAGACCTGCCTCGCGGAGCGGCTCGGCGAGCCGGGCGAGACCGATGCCGTTGGTGGTGAGCGAGATCTCGGGGCGAGGCACGAGCTCCGCCGTACGCCGCACGATGTCGACCAGCCCACGCCGGAGCAATGGCTCGCCACCGGTGAAGCGCACCTCGCGTATCCCGAGCAGCCTGACCGCCACGCTGATCAGGCGAACGACCTCGGAATCGGTCAGCACCTCGGGTTTCGGCAGCCAGGGCAGACCCTCGGCAGGCATGCAGTAGGTGCAGCGCAGGTTGCACCTGTCGGTGAGCGAGACCCGCAGATCGGTCGCGACCCGCCCGTACCGGTCGACCAGGCCTTCTACTTGGTCCGTCACGCCCACGCCGTCAGCCGCCATCCCGACCTTCGCCCTTCCCACCATTTCGCCAGCCTAGGTGGGCCGACCGACATGGGGCGAGCGTGGGCCGACATCGCCGTCGATTAGCGTCATGCTGTGCAGCGCAATCCAGCACCCGGATGGAGGATCCTGCTGACTCCGCGCTGGGTCAGACTCATGATCGCGGTCGTCATCCTGGCCACCATCTGCGTCCTGCTGGGACGGTGGCAACTGGGCCGCCTCGAGGAGCGCCGGGCGCACAACGCCCTCGTGTCGGCCAACGCCACAGCTCCTGCACGGCCGGTCGCCGATGTGCTGGCGGTTGACCAGCCGCCTCGCGCCCAGGACGAGTGGTCCCGAGTGATCGTCCGGGGAACGTACGATGCGCGCCATCAAATCCTCGTCCGCTACCGCCAGCTTGATGGCGAACCGGGTTTCAACGTCCTGACGCCCCTGCTTCAGAGCGATCGGACGGCGGTGCTGGTCAACCGGGGCTGGATTGCACGATCCTCTGCCGGGGGCGAACCGGCCACGCCACCACCTCCGCCGCGCGGTGAGGTCGAGGTGGTCGGGAGGGTACGCCTGTCCGAGCCGGCCGATCCAGGCGAAGGGCGACCCCGCGACGGACAGGTGCGTGTGATCGCCGTCGACCAGATCGCCGCCATTCTTCCCTATCCCGTCCTTGACGGGTACGTGGAGCTCGTGACGGAGCGTCCGGAAGGTCCGAATCCGGACACTCAGCCGCGCCCGGTACCAGCGCCCGAGTTGTCGGAAGGGCCCCACCTCGCGTACGCCATCCAATGGTTCATCTTCGCCGCGATCGCGATCGGCGGCCTGGGCTACCTCGCCCGTGACGAAGCTCACGGTCGACGCCCGAGCTCCCGACATCGCGGTCCAACCGGTGAAGACTGAACCTGACGGTTGCCTGCTCCGGGGCTCGCCGCTCTCCGTAACCTGCCCTGCAGGCCCACGACGATCACGAGGTGAGACAGCAGACGATGGCGGCACGGATCGAGGACTACGCGATCATCGGGGACCTGCAGACGGTCGGCCTGGTCAGCAACACAGGCTCGATCGACTGGCTCTGCCTGCCGCGCTTCGACTCGGCCGCGTGTTTTGCAGCTCTCCTCGGCACCCGTGACAACGGCCACTGGACGATTGCACCCCGAAGCGCAGGCCGCACGGGAAAGGTCTCGCGGCGCCAGTATCGCGGCGACACGTTGATCTTGGAGTCGGAGTGGAACACGCGCGAGGGCATGGTGCGTGTCATCGACTTCATGCCCCCGCGGGATCAGGCACCCGATGTCATGCGCATCGTCGAAGGAGTGTCTGGCAACGTGCCCATGCGGAGCGTCCTCCGGCTGCGCATGGACTATGGCTCGGTCATCCCGTGGGTCCGCAAGGTGGACCACCAAGTCGTGGCCGTCGCCGGACCCGACGCCTGCTGGCTGCGTTCCGACGTGCCAACGTACGGCAAGGACTTCGCAACGTACGCCGACTTCACCGTCGGCCCGGGCGAACGGGTGAGTTTCGTACTCACCTGGAATCCTTCACACCTGCCTCCGCCGGTTCCGGCTGATCCGAATGTGATGCTCGCTCAGACGGAGGCCATCTGGCAGCAGTGGATCGCCGAGTCGTCGTACGACGGCGACTGGCCCGACGCCGTTCGCCGGTCGCTCCTCACCTTGAAGGCCCTGACCTATGAGCCCACCGGCGGCATCGTCGCGGCCCCGACCACGTCCTTGCCGGAGGAGATCGGAGGCGTCCGCAACTGGGACTACCGGTACTGCTGGCTGCGCGACGCCACGATGACGCTCGCCGCACTGCTGCGCAGCGGCTACACCGAGGAGGCCATGGCCTGGCGCATGTGGCTGCTGCGTGCCATCGCGGGCTCGGCTTCGAATCTGCGGATCATGTACGGCCTGGCCGGCGAACGCCGGCTCCCCGAGCAGGAGCTCGACTGGCTCACAGGGTACGAAGGCTCCCGCCCGGTTCGGATCGGCAACGCGGCCGTAGACCAGGTGCAGCTCGACGTCTACGGCGAGGTGCTGAACGCGCTCTACCTCGCCCGGACTGCGTCCCTCGCCGGGTCGAAGATGTCGTGGCCGCTGGAGCGTGTGCTGCTCAAGCACCTCGAGGAACGCTGGCACGAACCGGACCATGGGATCTGGGAGATTCGTGCGCCGCGACGCCAGTTCACCCACTCCAAGGTCATGGCATGGGTGGCCATGGACCGGGCGATCAAGTCCGCCGAGCGCTTCGGCCTGCGCGGAGACCTCGCCCGCTGGCGGGCGGTCCGCGACGAGATCCGGGCGGAGGTCCTGGCCAAGGGCTACGACGCCGACCGCAACACCTTCACCCAGACCTTCGGCTCACGCGACCTCGACGCCGCTCAGCTGCTGATCCCGATCGTCGGCTTCCTTCCTCCCGACGATCCGCGCGTCGTCGGGACCGTGGAGGCGATCCAGCGTGAGCTCACCCAGGACGGCCTGGTGCGGCGGTACCACATCGAGCCCGACGGGGAGTCCGAGCTCGACGGTCTGCCCGGTGGTGAGGGCACATTCCTGGCGTGCAGCTTCTGGCTGGCAACGGACCTGCACCTCATCGGACGCGAAGCCGAGGCGCGTGAACTGTTCGAGCACCTGCTCGCGTTGCGCAACGACGTCGGGTTGCTCGCCGAGGAGTACGACCCGAAGGCCGGGCGAATGCTGGGCAACTTCCCCCAGGCGTACAGCCACATCGCTCTCATCAACACCGCGATCGAGCTCAGCTCCCCGCGCCGCCCGCACTGACACCACCTGCAATGACCACGTTCGGTCGGCTTTTCGCCTCTCTCAGTGGGCTGCATGGCGTGCATCGGTGGGAGTCGCCTCGGGGCGGACCGCCAGCCTCCCACCTGCGCAGACCACCTGCCTCAGGCAGGCGTCGACGACGATGGGAGGGGCACACCGGCCAGCACACCACGCCCTCGAGGGGGTGCCTCACGCCGAGAGCACGGTGTGCGCGGCAAGAGCCAGCGCGTCGTCCAACCGCTCCACGTACCGGCCACCCGCGTGAGCGACCGGCCCAGAGCCGCCCGCGCCACCTCCGACAGCGCGACCAGCCGGATGCAGCAGCTCTCGTGCGGCCACACCGGTCTGACCGAGTGGCTCGTTGATCCAAAGCGTCAACTGCGCCTTGCCTCGACGCGTCCACCCGAGGACCACACCACCCGGCTGATCCTGCGGGCACCGCTGCATGATCGCCGCAACCAACCGGCGCGCGTCTTCGCGGGATTCGATGACCCGTTCACTCAGCCGCTCGCAGACCACCCACCGACCGTCGACCAGCCGACGCCGCTCGGCGAGCGTGTCTGCCAAGCGCGACAGCTCGCTCTCCCGCAGCTCACGCAACCGGCGTTCGGCCTCCGCGAGAGCACGCAACCGGACCCGCAGCCGCTCTGGGATGTCCTCGGGCCGGGTCACCGCCAGCAGGCGAGCGACCTCCTCAAGCAGACGGCGCTCGTGGTCGGTGTGTCGGAGCGCGTCGAACCCGGTCAGAGCCTCGATTCGGCGTACCCCTGACGCGACCGCGGTCTCACCGAGGAGGCGCACCGCCCCCACCTGGCTGCCGTGCCCGACGTGTGTGCCGCCACACAGCTCACGCGAGAAGTCGCCGATGTCGACGACCCGCACGACCTCGCCGTAGGTTTCGCCGAAGAACGCGAGGGCGCCGGCCCGCTTCGCCTCGCTGGGTGTCGTTTCCCAGATCCGCACTGCCGGATCGGCGAGCAAGCGCCGGTTGACAGTCGCCTCGATCTCTTCCAGCTGGTCGGGTTCGAGCGCGCAGAAGTGCGTGACGTCGAAGCGGAGCCTGCCTGGCGCAACGAGTGAACCGTGCTGGCGTGCGTGGTCGCCGAGCAGCTCGCGCAGCACGGCATGCAGGACGTGTGTCGCGCTATGCGACCGCGCGGTGGCGGCGCGCCGCTCCGCGTCGACGGCCGCGTCGACGACCTCTTTCGCCCGGACCTCGCCACACACCACGTCCGCCTCGAGAACGTGAAGTCCGGCGACGAGCCTTGTGTCGCGCACGCGCAACCTGGCACCTGCATTGGTTGTGATCAGGCCGGTGTCACCGACCTGGCCACCGGATTCGGCGTAGAACGGCGTCTCGACCAGAACCACCTGCACACGGTGTCCCTCCGACGCCACCGCCGCATCGGTGCCGTCGCGGAGCAACCCGACGATCTCGGTCTCGACGCTCAGCTGGTCGTACCCCACGAACCTTTGGCGAATCGCGCGAGCCAGCACCTGGCTGAAAGGCGTCGCAGCGCCGGACTGATCACGTCGTTGCCCACGCGCGTGCCTCGCCTGCTGCCGCTGCTCTTCCATCAGGGCCGCGAAGGTGCGGACGTCGACGTCGAGCCCCGCCTCCCGCGCAATCTCCATGGTCAGCTCCACCGGAAAGCCGTGCCGGTCGTGGAGCGTGAAGGCGGTCTGTCCGTCGAGAGCCGAACCCGCCTGCGCCTTGGTACGCCTGATCGCACCCTGCAGCAGGCGGCTGCCGTGGGCGAGGGTACGACCGAACGCCTCCTCCTCGTGGGCCAGCGCCTGCTCGACCAGGCCACGGCGTTCGACGAGCTCAGGCCACACGTCGCCGAGGGTGTCGACGACGGTCGACCCGAGCTCGGCCAGCACCTGCCCGGTCGACCGGCCTCGCAGCAGTGCGACGTGATGGCACGCCCGCCGGATCAACCGGCGTACGACATGGCCGCGCCCGTCATTCCCCGCAAGTACGCCATCGGCGAGGAGGAAGGTCGCCGCCCGCACGTGGTCGACGACGATGCGCTCCGAGCGGACCCGACCAGCCGCTTCGCCGGGCACGAGCTCGCGCAGCCGCCTCAGCACGGGCGCGACGTGGTCCACTTCATGGACGTTGACGACGCCTTGCAGGACGACAGCGACCCGCTCGACACCGAGTCCGGACTCCAGGCACGCGCGTGGCAGGTCTCCCACGATCGGCAGCTCGTCGTCGCCAGGAGCCCCGTCGCCCCGCAGGTGCTTCATGAAGACGAGGTTCCAAAGCTCAAGGTACCGGTCGGTGTCGACGGCCGGTCCGCCCGGAGGCCCGTGCGCCGCACCTCGGTCGTAGAAGATCTCCGAACACGGCCCACACGGTCCGGGTCCACCGGTGTCCCAGAAGTTGTCGGCAACGCCCAGCCGCTGGACCCGATCCGCCGGGATGCCGACATCCCGCCAGAGCGCGGCGGTCTCGTCGTCATCCCGATAGACGGTCACCCACAGCCGGTCGGGATCGAGGCCCAGCTCGTCGGTGAGGAACGCGAACGCCCACGGCACCGCCTCGGTCTTGTCGTAGTCACCGAAGGAGAAGTTGCCGAGCATCTCGAAGCACGTCGAGTGTCGGTCGGTGACTCCGATGCTCTCGATGTCGACCGTGCGTACGCACTTCTGCAGTGACACGAGACGTGGTCGCGGCGGCTGGGCCGTGCCGAGGAAGTACGGCTTGAACTGCACCATCCCGGCGGTCGTCAGCAGCAGTGTCGGATCGTCGGGAACCAGGGACGACGAGGGAACCTCGAGATGCTCGCGCCGGCGGAAGAAGTCGAGGAAGCGACGACGGATTTCGTACGAACGCATGATGCAGGACCCCAGACATGGTCGGGACGGGCAGGCTGGAGGAGTCACTCGCCGAACCGGACCGGGGTCTTGCGGCGGCGCTCAGCTCACGTCGAAGCCCGCGCCTCGCCGGCGTGCGCCTCCGGCGCCCGGCTCGGCGCGACTAGCTCGCTGCTGCCACCGCATCGCGTCCGCTCCCGTCGGGTGAGACGGCGTTCGTTACCGCCAGTATGGCCCGCTGACCGATCGTCCCCAACCGGTTTTGGCTCGGAGCTACGCGCGCAGAGGGCTGTCGTGCTCGCCGATACGTCGCCCGAGCACGAGATCCGGGTCACCGGTGAACGGCTAGCGCCCTCCACCCCTGGCCGGACGCGGCCTTCGGGTCCCCGCCTGCCGTACCTCGCGTCGGCCGAGAAGGCCGCGGCAGCCCACTGTGTCGTGCGGAGGGCTACCGAAGCCTGCGCTCGATGCGTCGTGTCGAGCCGTACCGAAGCCCTGCACCGGACGTATGGGCCGCAAGGCACCCCGAGGAGATTCCTACCTTTCAGAGGCGCCCATACCATGGATGGCTAGCGCAAACCTACGAAATGTGGTCATTTTGGGCGTGGCGGACACGTTGGGCGTATGCAGACGGTGACTGCCGTGGCAAGATGATGGACCGTGGATCTTGGGGTACGGGACCGAGTGTTCCTGCTGAGCGGCGCAAGCCGAGGTCTGGGTCGAGCGACCGCCGAAGTCCTGGTCGCCGAGGGTGCCTATGTGGTGATCTCGGCCCGAGGTGAGGACTCGGTACAGCGAGCGACGTCGAGCCTCGGCACCGCCAGGGCGGTGGGCGTCGCCGCCGACAACGCCGATCCAGCCTCTGCGGAGCGGCTGGTGGCGACCGCGATGGCCAAGTGGGGGCGCCTCGACGGCGCGCTGATCAGTGTCGGTGGCCCGCCCCCAGGCACCGCGATGGACACCGACGAAGATCAGTGGCGGGCGGCCTTCGAGACGGTGTTCCTCGGAGCGCTCCGGATCGCACGTGCTGTTGCCGCCGCCTGCCGCGACGGAGGATCCATCGCGTTCGTGCTCTCCAGCTCGGTGCGATCGCCCATTCCCGGGCTGGCGATCTCCAACGGGCTGCGCCCGGGCCTTGCCGGCCTCGCCAAGACACTTGCGGACGAACTCGGACCAGCCGGCGTCCGTGTCAACGGCCTCCTGCCTGGCAGCTTCGACACCGAACGAGCGCGCGAACTCGCCGCGCAAAGCCCAGACCCCGAAGCGCTTCGCCGCCGCCGCGAGGCAGAGATCCCGCTGCGACGCTACGGCTCACCGCTGGAGTTCGGACGGGTCGCGGCGTTCATCCTGTCGCCGGTCGCGTCGTACATCACGGGTACGACCATCGCCATCGACGGCGGAGCTCTGCGCACGTTCTAGATCCGACCGACGGCAGGCGAAGCGCCACAGCGAGCGACCCGGCACGGATCGAGGAGCGCCACGAGGCGCTGCACACACCTCCCCCGAGCCGCGCCCACCCATTCGGGCAGGCCAAGGCCCGAACCGTGCCGGTCTTGCCAACGCACGATGCCAGGCAGCGCCGCGATCCGGCGCCGCCTGGTCGCATCACACGGGCACGATCGGGCGCTGCCCGGTCGGTCACACACGACCGGGCGGGGTCTTGGTCCTGGACGGCCGAGTGCCGCCCAGGACCAAGAGCGTTACGGAACGTTACGACTTCACCTTCTTGGTGCGGGTCGCACCGCCCCGGCTACGGAGCCGAACTCCGGACTCGCTGAGCAGCCGGTGCACGAACCCGTAGGAACGGCCCGTCTCCTGTGCGATCGTCCGGATGCTCTTGCCTCCGTCGTACTTCTTCTTCAGGTCCGCCGCGAGCTTGTCCCGCTGCGGCCCGGTGACCCGAACGCCCTTCTTCAGAGTTTCGGCCACGGCCTGCCTCCCGCTGACAAGGTTGATGGTCGCGTTCGGCTTGTTCGTAAGCCGACCCGCCCCATTGCTAGACACATCGGCAACTTGGTCGCGTCGCGGCTCCGGCCGGGCCTTACGCCGCAACGCTCCCGCGTCGTCGATCCGTACAGCATCGATCAATACCAATGCCCCATGATCCGCCGACCCATGCCTGATTACCAATCAAAGATCGGCCGTGTCGCAAATTATTTCTCGCCAGTTTCGAAGAGGCCACTCGGGGGTCATGCCCGCCAGCAAAATTGCACCCTTCAGGCAAGTGCGACAAGGTCGGCATATTCCGCGTTCCACAGGTCTTCGACGCCGTCTGGAAGCAACAAAACACGCTCCGGCTCGAGTGCGTCGACCGCCCCCTCGTCGTGTGTCACGAGGACAATCGCCCCCTGGTAGGAGCGAATAGCCGAAAGAATTTCCGAACGGGAGAGGGGGTCAAGATTATTTGTCGGCTCGTCCAGCAACAAGACATTGGCCTTCGAGCAGACCAACCGCGCAAGCGCAAGTCGTGTCTTCTCGCCTCCGGAGAGTACCGAGGCCGGTTTGTCCACGTCGTCACCGGAAAAGAGGAATGAGCCAAGCACACTCCGTGCTTGCCCATCCGTAAGGCTCGGCGCCGCCGCGAGCATGTTCTCCCGGACGGTTCGGTCCAGATCCAGCGTGTCGTGCTCCTGGGCGTAGTAGCCGAGTCGCAGCCCGTGTCCGTGCTCGACGATTCCCGTGTCGGGAACCTCCAAACCGGCCAGAATCCGAAGCAGCGTTGTCTTTCCGGCTCCGTTGAGGCCGAGCACGACGACCCGGCTCCCCCGGTCGACCGCCAGATCGACGTCGGTGAAGACCTCGAGCGACCCGTACGACTTGGACAAACCGGTCGCTGTCAAGGGCGCCTTGCCGCAAGGCGCCGGCTCCGGCAGGCGCAGCTTGGCCACCTTTTCCGGCGGGCGTTCGGGCTCGACCTCGGCGAGCATACGTTCGGCCCGCCGGGCCATGTTCTTGGCCGCGACCGCCTTGGTCGCCTTCGCCCGCATGCGCTCGGCCTGGGCCAGCAGCGCCTGGGCCTTGCGCTGCGCGTTGACCCGCTCCCGCCTGCGCCGGCGTTCGTCAGCTTCACGCTGCGTGAGGTAGGCCCGCCAGCCCACGTTGTGGATGTCCAGCTCCGCGCGGTTGGCGTCGAGGTGGAAGACGCGGTTGACCGTCGCCTCGAGCAATCCCACATCGTGGCTGATCAGTACCAGGCCGCCCTTGAACGAGCGGAGGAACTCGCGCAGCCACGCGATCGAGTCGACGTCGAGGTGGTTCGTCGGCTCGTCGAGCAGCAACGTGGTGGCGCCGGAGAACAAGATCCGCGCGAGCTCGACCCGGCGCCGCTGTCCACCGGACAGAGTGCGCAACGGTTGGGTCAGCACGCGCTCGGGCAGGCCCAGGTTGGCGGTGACCTGCGCCGCCTCCGCCTCGGCCGCGTAACCGCCGTTTGCCAGGAACTCCGCCTCCGCACGGGCGTACGCCCGCATCGCCTGGTCGCGGCCCCGACCATTGCTGCTGGCCATGGCCTGCTCGGCCGCGCGCAGCTTCTGGACGGCGGTGTCCAGACCTCGAGCCGACAGCACGCGGTCACGTGCGGTGATGTCGAGATCGCCGACTCGCGATTCCTGCGGCAGGTAACCGACCGAGCCGACCCGGGTCACCTCGCCGGCGGCTGGTAGCTGCTCACCCGCGAGTACCCGGGTGAGCGTCGTCTTGCCGGCCCCGTTACGACCGACCAAGCCGATCTTGTCGCCCGGCGACACCCGGAAGGAAGTGGTGGACAGAAGGAGACGCGCACCAGCGCGGAGTTCGAGGTTGCTGACTGTTATCACGTGACTTCGCTCCGGAGTTGATCAGACACAGACCGACGCCTGGCATGTCTGATCAGGCACTACCGGATGAGCTTCATGGTCGGCAGTGTAGGAACCCACGCCGCCGGGTGCATCCGGATTTCCGGGGCGTCAGGCTTCGTCTCGCGAGGTCAGCGACGCCCTCGCGAGGCGCCGACGGCTACGCAAGCCTCCAAGCACCATGGCCGGTCACCATGCCCAGCGCACCACCATGGAACCGCGCCGCTACCCCGGCAGGTGGAATCGTGCGGTCGTCTCGAGGTTGCCGACCGCTGGAGCGGTACGGCTGTCGGGTGCCACGAACGTACGAAGGAGTCGCCGATGCCGAGGGTTCGCCACCTCCCCGCCCGTGACCTGGCGCTCGTCGCCCTGTTCGCCGCGCTCATGGCCGCGCTCGGCCTCCCCGGGGCCTTCACGCTGTTCGGCAATGCCGTGCCGATCACCGCCCAAACCCTCGGTGTCATGCTGGCGGGCTCCATCCTGGGCGCGAAACGAGGCTTCCTCGCCGTGGCGGCGTTCGACCTTCTCGTCCTCGCGGGCCTCCCCCTGCTCGGCGGCGGCCGTGGCGGACTGCCCGTCCTCTTCGGACCGTCGGCCGGATACTTCCTCGCCTTCCCGCTCGGGGCCTTCGTCATCGGCTGGCTGACGGAGAAGGGCCTCGCCCTCGCGCGTGGGCGCCGCCACCCGCTTGCGTACGGGTTCATCGCCAACCTGGTCGGCGGGATCGGGGTCGTCTACGCCATCGGTATCCCGGTCCAGGCGGCACGCACCGGGACGTCCGTGGCGGTGGCGGCGGTCGCTGCCGCCGTCTTCCTGCCGGGAGACCTGATCAAGTCCGCCGTCGCGACGGTCATCGCCAGCCGAGTCCATGCGGGATATCCCCTCCTGCCTCACGATGACCAGGCGAGGCGAGTGCACGCCAGCCATGGGAGGTACCCGCACCCGTCGAAGGACACGGAGACCGCTCGGCCTGAGACGGCGCAGCCACGCGATACCGTTCCTGGCGATGGCTCTAGCTCGTGACGTCGTGCGGCGAGCGGCCGCCCAGCCGGAGCGTCCGGCCGTCGTCGGACCGTGTGGCTCGCTGAGTTTCGCTGATCTTGCCAATCAGGCGCGCAAGCGGGCCGACCAGGTACGCAGATGTCACGCAGCCTCACCGGCCGACCCGATCGTGACCACCGACGCGGAGCCGGTCGGGTTGCTCGTCGACCTCCTGGCAGCCGATCTCCTCGGCGTGTCGTGCATCGTGACGGACGCCACCTGGCCGCACGACATGCGGCACAGGACCATCACAGCCGCGATCGAGGCCAGCCGGAAGGCGACCGAGCAGCACGACGTGTCGGGTTGCCTTGTCGTCTTCACGTCCGGGAGCACAGGTGACCCGCGTCCACTCGTACGTACGCAGGAGTCGTGGACGTACAGCTTCCCGACGTTCTCTGCCCTGAGCGGCATCGGGGAACACGACACCGTGCTGATTCCCGGCCCGATGTCGGCCACGCTGTTCCTCTACGGTGCCCTCCACGGGCTGGCAACGGGAGCGGCCATCCACCCCTTGGCGCGCTGGTCGCCCACGCTCGCGGCGAACGCGAGTCGGACCTGCACGGTGGCGCATCTCGTGCCGGCCATGCTGGACGACCTCACTGCTCGGATCGCGCCGGATACCAACCGCCTACGGCTCGTCGTGTGCGCCGGCGCTCACTTGGATGGCCGCACCGAGGCCAAGGCGCGGGCGCTGCGCATCCACGTGGTCGATTACTACGGTGCCGCGGAGCTCTCCTTCGTCGGGATCCGGCGACCCGACGCGCCACCCGGGACCCTACGCCCCTTTCCTGGTGTCGACGTGGTGGTCCGGGACGGGCTGATCCGCGTACGCAGCCCCTTCCTCGCGCTCGGCCTCGATCGCGACGCCGATGGCTTCGCCACCGTCGGAGACCGCGGGACGCTGACCGACGACGGCACGCTCGTGGTCGAGGGCCGATCGAGTAACACCATCAACTGTGGCGGACACACGATAGCCGTGGAGGCAGTGGAGCAGGTGCTGCGCCAGGCGCCGGGCGTCGCCGACGCCGCGGTGTTCGGTACGCCACACGCCCGACTGGGCGAAGTCGTCACCGCCGTTGTCGAGCCCGAGCACAAGACCGCCGTCCGTCGGAGTGGGCTGCGCCGCTTCGTGGCCAGCCGGCTGCAGCCATCGCACCGGCCACGCCTGTGGTACGCGGTGGACCGGTTGCCGCGGGTCGGCGCCGGCAAAATCGCTCGGGCGCGGATCGCGGCCGGGTTCAGCGACGGCACTCTGGGCGCCCGACCCCTGCCATGAACCCTCTGACACCGGTCATCGTGGCGGCGCGACGTACCCCGTTCGGTACGGCCGGGCGGTCGCTCGCCCACCTACGCGCCGAGCAGCTGGCCGCGCCCGTGCTACGCGCCCTGCTCGACGACCTCGGCCTCGAGCCGTCCTCCGAGTCCCAGCCATCCCACAAGCCCTCGCCGTCCGGCAGTCCCGGACCCGACAGCGACCTCGGCTACGCCGGCGAGCGCGATCGCAGGTCCCACGATCGTGGAGACGACTGTCGCAGCCTGCCCCAGGTCGCCGACGTGATCCTCGGCAACTGCATGGGTCCTGGGGGAAACATCGCCCGGGTCTCCGCGCTGGCTGCGGGTCTGGATCCCGCGGTTCCAGGCCTCACGGTCGACCGGCAGTGCGGCAGCGGGCTGGAGGCGATCACGATCGCGGCCGCTCTGGTCCGTGCCGGCCGCGGTGCGTTCTACCTCGCGGGCGGTGTCGAGAGCGCGTCGACCGCACCGATTCGAAGTTGGCGACCAGACGCCACCCACGAGATGCCACGCAGCTACGAGCGCGCCCCCTTCGCTCCCCCGCCGTACGCCGACCCCGACATGGGCGAGGCGGCCGACGCGCTGGCCCGTGAGAGGGGGATCACTCGCGAGCGCCAGGATGCGTACGCCGCGCGCAGCCATGCCCGAGCGGTCGCGGCGGCGCAGGCCAAGCGCTACGCCGCGGAGCTGGTGCCGGTCGCCGGCGTGGACCACGACGAACGTCCGCGCGCCGGGCTCACCGCGGCCAGGCTGGCCCGGTTGCGCCCCGCCTTCGTGCCCGAGGCCGAGGGAGGAACGGTCACCGCCGGCAACTCGTGCGGTGTCAACGACGGCGCCGCAGCAGTCGCGGTCGTCCCCGAGCACGTACGAGCTCGGTACGGATGGCCCGGCCTCGAGATCGTCGACTGGGCCTGCACCGGCACCGACCCCGATCGACCAGGACTCGGACTTGTCTCGTCCGTCCACGCGATCCTCGACCGGCAACCCGACCTGGGTCTGGACGACATCGAGACGATCGAGTTCGTGGAGGCGTTCGCCGCTCAGGTCCTGGCCTGCGCCGACGCGTTACGACTCGATCCCGACCGGATCTGCCGCGACGGAGGCGCGCTCGCGCTCGGCCACCCCTGGGGTGCCACCGGTGCGCTCACCATGGTGCGGCTCTTCACCCAGATGGTCCGACAGAATTCCGGCGATGGATCGCCCTACGGGCTCGCCGCCGCGTCGATCGGTGGTGGCATGGGTATCGCCGTCTTGGTCCGGCGGATTGACCAGCCAGGGCTGCCCTAACCTTGATGCCTGGCGCGCCCGATGGCTGGCCAGCGAGAACGAGCACGAAAGGACGTACGCTCATGGCGAAGGCGCGTGAGGAGCGCGGGGCCCGCGCCGAGGCGCTACGGGCCAACGTCATCAAGCTCGCGCATGCGCGACGCCACCGTGGCGGCGTGGTTGGCATCCATCGGCTGAACGACGACTCGGTTGAGTACCGCCGTACGTGATCGAACTGCGTGGCGTCACCCATAGGTTCGGCTCTCGCGTGGTGTTGCGCGGAGTCGACGTACGCCTGACCGAGCGGCGCATCGGCATCATCGGCGCAAACGGCTCCGGCAAGTCGACGTTCGCACGGTTGCTCAACGGGCTGGTCGTTCCGACCGAGGGCAGCGTCATCGTCGATGGCCTCGACACGCGCACCGCCGGCCGGCAGGTACGCCGACGGGTTGGCTTCGTCTTCACCGATCCAGCGGCCCAGATCGTGATGCCGACGGTTGCCGAGGACGTCGCGTTCGGCCTACGCAAGCTGGGACTCCCGCGGGAAGAGGTCACCCGCCGGGTGTGGACGGCGCTGGAGACGTACGGGCTCGCGGAGTATGCCGACCACCCGGCACACCTGCTGTCCGGTGGGCAGCTGCAGCTGCTTGCCCTTGCCGGCGTCCTCGTCATGGAGCCCAGCACGCTCGTGTGTGACGAGCCGACGACGTTGCTCGACCTTCGCAACACTCGTATGGTCACCAAGCTGCTGCACGATCTGCCGCAGCGGGTCATCCTCGTCACCCATCATCTGGAGCAGCTGGACGGGTTCGACCGGGTGCTCGTGCTGGACGAAGGCAGGATCGTGGCCGACGGAACGCCTGCCGAGGCGATTCCCGCGTACCGCAAACTGCTGGGGTGAAGCGGTGAGCAACCGTGGGATGAGCACGAACGACGCCAGCGGGAGCCTCGGCCTCTACCGACCGGGCGATTCGTCCCTGCATCGCCTGCCGGCGGTCGTGAAACTCACCGGGCTCGCGGTGGCCGGCGTCGTGGTGTTGACCCTTGCGAGTCCGCTCGCCGTCGCGGGTGCGGCCGTATCGACTGTCGTCCTGACGATCCTCGCCAGGATCCCGTGGCGGGTCGCCCTCACCCAGATCAGGCCGGTCCTGTGGTTCGCCCTTCCTCTGCTCGCATTTCAGTGGTTCACGGCGGGATGGGTACGTGCCACCGTCGTCGTGGGCCAACTGCTCGTCGTCGTGGCGCTGGCTGCCCTGGTGACGCTCACCACGCGGGTGTCGGACATGCTCGAGGTTTTCGAGCGCGGATTGCGACCACTCGCGCGCCTCGGCGTGAACCCCACCAGAGTGGGGCTCGTCCTCGCGCTGACCGTCCGGTGCATCCCACTGGTCGCTCAGACGTACGCCGAGGTACGTGAGGCTCGCCGCGCTCGTGGGCTCGAGCACAGCGTGACCGCGCTCGTGGTGCCGGTGGTCATCCGGCTGCTCAAGAAGGCCGATGCGCTCGGCGAAGGGCTCGCCGCCCGAGGCCTCGACGACTAGGCGGCCGCAACCGTTCGCGGGTCAATCTGGCGGCGGGCTGGCAAGCGCGAGCTGCGCGTCGACACCTTGGCGGGTCGCACCGAGCGACTCGGAGATGGACCAGGCCGCGGCGGCGACGACCGGGCCAAGGCTCTCCATGCGTTCGTTCGGCATCCGAACCTCCGGAGCCGACACGCTGATCGCAGCCACCGGCAGGTCAGCGCCGTCGAAGATGACCGACGCGACCGTACGAATCCCCGCCGTGCGCTCGGCGTACGACAACGCGAAGTTGTGCGCCCGGATCTCGGCCAGCTGCTTGCGCAGGAGCACGGGATCGGTCGGCGTCGTGGGGGTGGCGGCCGGAATCGGTCTGGCCAGTATCGACTCCTGAATGTTGTACGGGAGGTGGGCCAGCAGTGCCTTGCCTGGTGCGCCGAGCGGCAGCGGGATGGGAACGCCGAACTCCGTGTACGTACGACGCAACGGCTGCCGGCTCTCCACCTGGTCGATGACCGCACGCTCGTGAGTGGGGAGCAGCACGTGCAGGCCGATCGTCTCGTCGACCTCGTCGCGCAGCCGCCGCATCACCGGCAATGCGGCCTCGTGCACGGTCGTGGCCATGGCACCCCCGCGGGCCAGCTGGACGACTAGGGAACCCAGGGCGTACCGACGGTCGCGGGTCTGACGAACCAGGCGGTTGTCCAACAGGGCGCTGAGCAGACGGTGCGTCGTACTGGTGGACAGCCCCGTCTTTCGTGCGATCTCACTGATGCCGAGCTCCGGATGCTGTGCGTCGAAGCAGCGCAAGATGTTGACGGCGCGGTCGATCGACTGGACACCCCGGCGGCGATTCATTGACGACACGCCCTTCCTTGCCTAGTGTTCCTGAATTACAGGATGTTATCCCACTTTGCGGCATCTTTGTCGATCTATCGCATTTGTGCCAAGCCCTTGGCCAGAGCACAACGCCTCGGGCGTTCGTAAGACGTCCGGGTCAGACACGGCTCGACCGACGTCGGTATGTCGTCCGGGCACCACTTCCGAGGAGGACGCGCATGTTGCCCCTCGCCGGATTCCGGGTCCTCGATCTGACACGTCATCTCTCTGGGCCGTACTGCACGATGGTGCTCGCCGAGCTCGGCGCCGACGTGGTCAAGATCGAGCAGCCGGTCACCGGCGACGACTCACGAAGGCTGGGCCCGCACGTGAACGGCGAGAGCTATCCGTTCGCCATGCCCAACCGCAGCAAGCGCAGCATCTCGCTCGACCTCAAGGCGCCGGCAGGTCGTGACGTCTTCTACCGACTCGTCGACACCGCGGACCTCGTCATCGAGAACTTTCGGCCGGGAGTGACGAAGCGGCTCGGCATCGACTACGACGCGGTGCGCGAGCGACGGCCCGACATCCTCTACTGCTCCATCTCCGGCTTCGGCCAGGACGGGCCGTATCGGGACCGTCCGGGCTTCGACATCATGGCGCAGGGCGTGGTCGGTTTCCTGCGGATGACCGGTCATCCCGACGGCAAGCCGACCAAGATGGGCATCGCCATCAACGACCTCGCTGCTGGCGCGACGGCCATCTACTCGATCCTTGCTGCCGAGCTCCTGCGGCGCGAGACCGGCCAAGGGCAATACATCGACGTCTCGCTGGTCGACGCCGGGCTTGCGTGGACCGTGTGGGAATCCGGCGCCTACTTCGGAAGTGGCGAAGTACCCGCGCCCACGGGCACCCGACACCGGCGATCCACGCCGTACCAGGCCTACCGGACCGCCGACGGCTACGTCACGATCGGAGCCAACAACGACCGGCTGTGGAAGCGTCTCGTCACCCAGGTGCTGGATCGGCCGGAGTGGCTGGAGGATCCGCGGTACAGCACGCTTGCCGATCGGTTGCACCACATCGACGACTTGGAACGCGAGATCGAGGCGATTACGACCACCCGAACCACCGCCGAATGGATCGAGGCACTGGACCGTGCCGGCGTGCCAGGCGGGCCGGTCTTGAGGTACGACGAAACGCTGGCCGATCCGCATGTCCAGGCGCGTGGAATGATCGTCGAGCTCGACCATCCCATCATCGGGCGTATGAAGACGATCGGACCGCCGACAAAATTCAGCGGGTTCGACTACGCCGTACGAATGCCAGCACCGTGGCTCGGCCAACACACGGCCGAGGTACTTGCCGAAACGGGGTACAGCTCGGAGGAGATAGCGTCGCTGTTTGCGAACAAGGTCGCCTACGACGCACGTCTGGAACGCGAGGGGACATCGTGAACACCACCGAGCCGGTCATCGTACGCCGCGAGCAGGGCATTGCCACGGTGATGCTCAACCGTCCACACAGCCACAACGCCATCACGCTCGAGATGTATCAGAGCTTTCCCCGCATCTTCGCCGATCTCGAGGCAGATCCAGGCGTCAAGGTGGTGGTCATTCGTGGCGCCGGTACGAAGGCGTTCGCCTCGGGTGCTGACATCAAGGAGTTCCAGACGGTGCGGGCCACTGCCGAGAAAGCCCGGCATTACAACAGCAAGGTAGCCGAGGCCGAGCGGGCCATCGAGTCGTTGAGCAAGCCAACCCTCGCGATGATCCACGGCTACTGCATCGGCGGTGGAGCGGGCCTCGCTCTCGCTGCCGATCTGCGGTTCGGTGACGAGAACACGACGATCGCGATCACACCTGCCAAGCTCGGTATCGTCTACAGCCTGGAGTCCACGAAGCGACTGGTCGATCTGGCCGGACCCTCGCGGGCGAAGTGGATCCTCTATTCCGGCGAGAAGATCGGCGCACAAGACGCTCTTCGCCTCGGGCTGATCGATGAGCTCATCGACTCGGCCGAGCTCGAGCGACGGACGTACGAATTCGCGAAGCTGCTCACCACCCGGGCGCAGTTCAGCGTCCGTGCGGCGAAGACCATCGTGAACCGTGTCGTCGCCGGTCAAACCGTGGACGACGATGTCACGGCCGAGCTCAGGGACTCCTCGTTCGACACCGCCGACTATGCGGAAGGAGTGCGGGCCTTCCTCGAAAAGCGTGCGCCACGGTTCGGCTGACCAGGTATCCGGGCACCTCTCGGCAGGCACACCGCGTTCCTGGTCACCGACCAGCCGACAACTCTCGGGCTGGCAACAGCACGGGGATGAACACAGCGGGAGGTGCTTGCAATGACGCACGGCCACATGACCGGGCAGTCAACCGGCAGGACATGGTCGCGACGGGCGTTCCTCGGGTCCACAGTGCTCATTCCCTCCATCGGTCTCGCCAGTTGCGCGGAGGATTCGTCCGACCAGAGTGTCGAGGACTATCCGTCGAAGGATCTGGATTGGACGATCGCCTTCGGTCCCGGTGGCGGCAACGACATCATGTCCCGCACCATCGTCGACATCCTGGAAAGCGAGAACCTCTATCCACACGACATCATCGTGCAGAACCGTGAGGGAGGCAGTGGAGCGACCGGCTGGGGCCACGTCTTCCGCCATGCCGGAAATCCCTACGTCATCTCCACGACGTCGGGGTCGTTTCTCACTACACCGTTGGAGTCTAACACCGGGTGGACGTACGCCGACTTCACGCCGGTCGCGCTTTTCGCCACCGATGCCGCACTCCTCGTGGTCGACTCCGAGAGCGGCCTCGCGACCTGGGACGACTGGGTTCGGTACGCCACGTCGAAGGACGCAGTTGCGGTCGGAGGAATCGGCACGGTCAACGTCGACTTCATCATCCACGATCTGCTCGCGGCCGAGGCGGGTTACCACATCGACTACGTGCCGTTCAACGACGAAGGCCAGCTCCTCACCGCCCTGACCTCCAAGTCACTCGAAGCCGTCGTGTCCAACCCCGGCGAGGTCATGGGCCAGATCGAGGCCGGCGACATGACCGCGCTACTCTTCACCGGCTCGGAGCCTTTGCCCACGCTTCCCGACGTGCCAACCGGTAAGTCTCTCGGCTTCGACAACCTGCCGACGATGCCGCGCGGGCTCATCCTTCCGCCGGACGTCCCGGAAGTCGCACGGCAGTGGTGGATCTCCACCATGAAGAAGGTCATCCGGGTGCGCAAGTGGCGCACGTATCTGCGCTCGAACTACCTCGTCGAGGACGTGCGCTGGGGTGACGCATTCGGTGCGTTCTTAGAGCAGACGAGCAAAGAGCTCGAGGCCATCCTTCGAGAGCGTGGCGCGATATGAGACCACCCGACATTGCGGTCCGCCGCCAGGTGGACGCGTCACCTGGCCGCCAGTACCGTGACCGACTCACAGCAGGCCGGGCTCGGATCCTCTTTCTCGGTGTCTTGACCGGCTTCTTCCTGTGCTACGCGGTCATGGCATTCGCGATGGACTTCCGATCCCCCTCCGGCCAGATCGGACCCGGGTTCTTCCCACGACTCATTGGTGTTGCCGGCGTCGTGCTCTGCGTGGTTGCTCTCTTCGCTCGAGGGACGAGCGAACACGCCAAGGTGTCCGAAGACCCTGAGTCCGCCGACCTGCGCACACTCGTGGCCGGGATCGCGTGTTGCGTAGGGTTCGTTGCCCTGCTACTCATCGTCGGTGCTCTCGCCGCCGGGATCGTCTTCCTCGTCACGGTGTTGCTCGCGCTGAACCCTGGGCGACGCCAACTCCTGCCCAACCTCCTGGTCGGGCTTGCAGTCCCGATCGCCTTGGTGCTGCTCTTCGACTCGCTCAACGCCTCACTTCCGGGGTGAGCATGGACATCCTCCAGCTGCTGGGCACCGGAATCGCCACCGTCGCCACCCCGCAGAACCTCCTCCTGCTCGCCCTCGGCGTGCTGCTCGGCATGGTGATCGGCGTGATGCCAGGCCTCGGGCCATCCGCCGGAATCGCGATCCTGCTGCCGCTCACCTTCTCGCTCGAGCCCACCTCGGCGATCGTGATGCTCGCCGCCATCTACTACGGGTCGATGTACGGCGGCACGATCACCTCGGTCCTCATCAACACACCAGGAGAGTCGGCGACGGTCGCGAGCACGTTCGACGGCTATCCGCTCGCTCAGCAGGGTCGCGCGGGTCCGGCGCTCGTGATGGCAGCGGTGGCCTCGTTTGTCGCCGGCACGATCGGCACGCTCCTCATCACCGCCGCCGCGCCGCTGCTCGCCTCCCTCACGTCGCGCTTCGGACCTCCCGAACTCTTCCTGCTGGTCCTCGCCGGACTCTGCACGCTGATCGTCATCATCGGTCGAAACCGCGTGCTCGGCGCCATCTCGGCCTTGATCGGGTTCGCGCTCGCCACGGTCGGGGTCGACATCTCCGGTGGAGAACAGCGCTACACGTTCGGATCACCCGAGCTCATCAACGGGATCGACTTCATCCCCGTGGCAATCGGGCTTTTCGGCCTGGGTGAGCTCTTCCACGCCTTGTATCGGGGAGTCCATCGGGAGAGCCCTCGCTACACGTCGGTGAGCCCATGGAAGAAAGGATTCTGGCCGAACCGTTCGGACCTCCGCGAGTCTCGGGCCCCCATGCTTCGCGGGTCGTTGCTCGGCTTCGCCGTGGGTACGGCACCCGGCGCCGGAGCCACGGTCGCCTCCTTGCTTTCGTACAGCGTCGAGAAGTCGCTGGCGCGAAAGCCTGAGGCGTTCGGCAAAGGCGCGATGCCAGGACTCGTCGCACCAGAGGCAGCCAACAACGCCGCATCGTCGGGAGCGATGATTCCGTTGCTCACGCTCGGCATTCCTGGCTCCGCCTCGACCGCGATCCTGCTCGGCGGGTTCCTGATGTGGGGTCTGCAGCCTGGACCGTTGCTCATGGAGCAGAATCCGGAGTTCGCCTGGGGCTTGATCGCGAGTATGTACCTCGGCAACGTCATGCTGCTCGTCATCAATCTGTTCTGCATTCCGGTGTTCGCGAGCATCGCGCGTGTGCCGTTCCGCATGCTGGCGCCCATCATCATCGTGCTGTGCACGTTCGGCACCTACACAGTCAACGGGAGCATGGTCGAGGTCGGCATCATGGTGGCCTGCGGCGTGCTCGGATTCTTCATGCGACGGTACGACCTCTCCCCCGCCGCGCTGGTGATCGCGCTGGTGCTGGGACCGATCGCCGAGGAAAGCCTGCGCCAGACAATGATCATCTCGCAGGGCAGTCCAGCGATCTTCGTGCAACGCCCGGCCTCTGTCGTCTTGCTCGTGCTCCTGGGAGCGCTGGCGGTGTTGCCGGCCGCGCTCCGCATGGCACGCGCGAGGCTGAACCGCGTGCCAGCCACACCTCGTGGTCCGCGTGCGACAACCTGACCCGAGCCGGGTCTCGTCGTGACTAGGCTTTCG
The DNA here is from genome assembly GCA_036564245.1 of Actinopolymorphaceae bacterium. Lineage (GTDB taxonomy): Bacteria > Actinomycetota > Actinomycetes > Propionibacteriales > Actinopolymorphaceae > Thermasporomyces. The sequence continues at coordinate 927 of DATCKU010000103.1, read as the reverse complement.
GTGAACTTCCACCGCTACCGACGGAGGGCGTGAGACGAGCATGCGAGTGGGTGTCATCCTCCCGCTGGGGGACGAGTCCGTACGACACGAACCTCATCGGTACGCCGACATCCGTGCGCTCGCCATCGCAGCCGAGGCGAGTGGGCTCGACTCGATCTGGGTGTACGATCATCTGCTCGCCGGCTCGACCGAGGACGCGGAAGCGTCGCCGTGGGAAGCCTGGACCATGATGAGCGCACTTGCCGAAGCCACATCACGTGTCAGCATCGGTGCGCTCGTGTTGTGCACCGCCTTTCGGAGTCCCGGCGTGCTCGCCCGCATGGCCGACACGTTGCAGGAGGTGAGCGGCGATCGTCTGGTCCTCGGACTCGGTGCGGGGTGGCATGAGCCCGAGTTCCGAGCTTTCGGCCTTCCGTTCGACCACCGCGTGGGAAGATTCGCCGAGGCATTGCAGATCATCACGACCATGTTGCGGGCCGAGCGGGCGACCCTCAACGGACGCTACGTCCAGGTCGACGACGCGCCCATCCGCCCGCGGCCTGACCGGAAGCCGCCCACCATCCTCGTCGCTGGTGTCCGGCCGAGGATGCTGAAACTCACCGCTCAGTACGCCGACAGCTGGAACCTCGCCTGGTTCGGCCATCCAAACGATCGCTTCCGAAACGCCAACCAGGCGTTGACCGACGCCTGCCGGGCCGTCGGACGCGATCCGGCGACGTTGGCGCGCACGGTCGGAGTCCAGGTGGCCGGTCCGGATGCTCGCGATGCGAACCGCGATCCGGAGCGGGTGATTCACGGCGGACCTGACGAGATTGCGGACGCTATCGCAGCGTGGGAGTCCGAAGGAGTCTCCGAGCTCATCTGCTCGGTGAGTCCAGCTGACCTTGCCGGCCTCGAGCTTGTCGCACAGGCCACTGCGGCATATAG